>NZ_CP114606.1:615217-1230435 GCF_033558715.1 Acinetobacter sp. YWS30-1
AAGTGGAAATGGCAATCAACTATAGCCTGGAAGAAGAAGAAATCCAGAAAGGTTATGTGCTGAGCTGTCAGGCGCGTCCAACCACTCGAAATGTTCGTCTCAGTTTCGACGAGTAAAGATTTTAAATTAAGCACCATGCAGATAAATGCATGAACGAAATAGAAACTTAAAAGGTGTGTAATGGATTACCAAACAATTATTGTTGAAGAAAAAAATGCAGTGGGCTACCTGACTTTTAATCGTCCTAAACAGCTCAACAGTTTTAATGAAACCATGCATCAGGAAGTATCTTCTGTCGTAAAACGCTGGGCGCAAGATTCAGCAATTCGCGCAGTGGTGATTTCTGCAGAAGGTCGTGGTTTCTGCGCTGGTCAGGACCTGAACGACCGTGTAGTAGATCCAAATGCTGATGCTCCAGATTTAGGTTTATCCATTGAAAAATACTACAACCCGCTGATTAAACTGATTACTGAAATGCCAAAACCGGTGATCTGTGCCGTAAATGGTGTAGCAGCGGGTGCAGGTGCCAATATTGCTCTGGCTTGTGACATCGTGGTAGCAGCGAAATCTGCTTCATTTATTCAGGCCTTCTGCCGTCTCGGTCTGGTGCCAGATTCAGGGGGTACCTGGTTCCTACCACGCCTGGTTGGCCGTGCCCAAGCGATGGGTCTGGCGATGCTGGGTGACAAAATCTCGGCTGAACATGCGCTACAACTCGGCATGATCTGGCAGGTAGTTGAAGATGATCAGTTAAAAGCAGAAGCTGAAAAAATGGCTGAACATCTGGCGACTCAGCCGACTTATGGTCTATCCCTGATCAAGAAAGCGATACATGCCGCTGCAGACAATAATCTGGATGAGCAACTGATTCTGGAGCGGGATCTGCAACGTCTGGCAGGCCGTTCTAATGATTATCGTGAGGGCGTTCAGGCCTTTATGCAAAAACGCACACCACAATATAAGGGCTGCTAAATCTGCCGGAGATGGATTTGACTCGGCTCAAAGTTGTGCGATTTTTTCCTTTCAGTTGTCGCTTAGCCACTTGGTCGAGTTGAATTATTCCTGACAGGTATGAATATGATACCTATTTGATCTGATGGTTAGCTAGGTCCTATGTTATATGTTGTATTACTCTGATAGTAAATGAAATCTGAAAACATGGGTTTACGTAATATTTTTCTAATCAAGCTATTGATATGTAATTTGTTTTTTATTTTATTTATTCAGATAAATGATTCGGGTGAGTAAATAGAATTTAATATGACACAAATTTACAAATCTTAAAAAATATGTATCGTATTTTTGGTGAAGAGTGATACAACCTGGTATATATTGAACTAAGCAGACAGCGCTAGGACAGGCGCAACAAGTATCGCCAACACAGTTACGTGTGGCGGGCTAAGGAATAAAAATGATGGAACATGTTTATATTTTTGACGGTATTCGTACCCCAATTGGTCGTTACGCAGGTGGTTTGAGCAGTATTCGCGCCGATGACCTTGCTGCTTTACCGATCCAGTATTTAAAACAGCAGCATCCTAACCTGCCATGGGCAGAAGTTGATGAAGTGATTTTAGGCTGTGCCAATCAGGCCGGTGAAGATAATCGTAATGTCGCGCGTATGGCAGCACTTTTAGCGGGCCTGCCGGAAAGCGTACCTGCTATTACTGTAAATCGTCTCTGTGCTTCCGGTCTGGATGCGGTCGGCCTGGCAGCACGTGCAATTAAATCGGGTGAAGCGCAATTTGTAGTGGCCGGTGGGGTAGAATCCATGAGCCGTGCGCCATTTGTACAATCCAAGCCAACCACAGCATTTAGCCGTACTCCGGAAATTTATGACACCACCATTGGCTGGCGTTTTATCAATCCAAAATTCAAGGCAGGTTTCGGCGTAGATAGCATGCCGGAAACGGCAGAAAACGTAGCTGAAAAATATCAGATTAATCGTGAAGATCAGGATCTGTTTGCTTATCACAGTCAGCAAAAAACTGCACAGGCACAGCAGAATGGCATTTTTCAGGCAGAAATCCTGCCAGTAGAAATCAAAGGTGCTAAAGGTTCTACTCAGGTGATTACTGAAGATGAGCATCCACGTGCCGATACTACTTTAGAAAAGTTATCTTCTTTAAAAGCACCATTTCGAAAGGAAGGTGGTTCGGTAACTGCGGGTAATGCGTCTGGTGTCAATGACGGTGCAGCCTGTGTGCTACTGGGTAATAAATATTTCGCAGAACAATATGGACTGAAACCGCTAGTACGGGTGGTAGGAATTGCCAGTGCAGGTGTAGAGCCACGCTATATGGGGATTGGACCAGTACCAGCGATACAGAAAGTATTAAAACAGACAAACTTAAGTCTGGAACAGATGGATGTGATCGAACTGAATGAAGCCTTTGCCGCACAGGCACTTGCAGTGCTACGTGAGCTAGGCCTTCAGGATGATGATCCACGAGTCAATCCAAACGGGGGTGCTATTGCCCTTGGCCATCCACTCGGAATGAGCGGTACACGACTCGTGATTACTGCCATGAAAGAATTACAGCGCAAGCAAGGAAAATATGCCCTTTGTACCATGTGTGTCGGTGTTGGACAGGGTGTCGCACTGATTCTGGAAAATGTGGCTTAAGGACTGAATCAAAAGAGAAATCATCAGCAGTCAGGATGACTGCAGCAGGAGCAAGAATATGAATAACAATGCAATGGAACAGATTGAAACCGCTTCAGTAGATGAATTACGTAGCCTGCAATTGGAACGTATGAAAAAAATGCTGCAGCATGCCTATCAGAACAGTACGGTTTACAAGAAAAAGTTTGATGAAGCCGGTGTGCATCCGGATGATCTGAAATCACTGGAAGACCTGGCAAAATTCCCCTTTACCACCAAGCAGGATCTGCGCGAAAACTATCCATTTGGCATGTTTGCTGTGCCTCAGGAGCAGATTGTCCGTGTACATGCTTCTTCAGGAACCACAGGTCAGCCTACTGTAGTCGGTTATACCCAGAATGACATTAATACTTGGTCAGATGTGGTGGCACGCTCGTTACGTGCAGCCGGACTCAGCAGTAAAGATACGATTCAGGTATCTTATGGTTACGGCTTGTTTACTGGTGGCCTAGGTGCACATTATGGCGTAGAACGTCTGGGTGCCACCGTAATTCCAATGTCAGGTGGCCAGACCGACAAGCAGGCACAGCTGATTCATGATTTCAAGCCAACAGCTTTAATGGTCACGCCATCTTATTGTCTGAACATTATTGAGTGTCTGGAGAAAAAATTCGGGACTGCCAAGGACTGTTCCATCAAGACCGGGATCTTTGGTGCGGAACCTTGGACCAATGAAATGCGCCGTGAAATCGAAGAACGTCTGGGTATTGATGCACTGGATATTTATGGCCTGTCTGAAGTGATGGGGCCAGGTGTGGCGATGGAATGTCTGGAATCCAAAGATGGACCTACCATCTGGGAAGACCACTTCTATCCTGAAATTATCCATCCGGAAACTGGTGAAGTATTATCTGATGGTGAATTAGGTGAACTGGTATTTACCACTATTACCAAAGAAGGTATGCCAGTGATTCGTTACCGTACCCGTGATCTGACACGCTTATTGCCAGGTACAGCACGTACCATGCGTCGTATGGACAAGATTGTCGGTCGCAGTGATGACATGATGATTATTCGTGGTGTGAATGTGTTCCCATCACAAATTGAAGAGCAAATCCTGCATATTCCGCAGCTTATTCCAAATTATCAGATTCAGATTTGTAAACAGGGTCACCTGGATACATTGCATATTCGTACCGAAATGCGTAAAGATAATGCTATAAATATGACACACCAATTGGCAAATCAGCTGAAAGTACAAATCAAGACCATGGTCGGGATTAGTGTCAGTGTGGAAGTTTTACCGGAAGGTAGCTTGCCACGCTCTGAAGGTAAGGCTCAGCGGGTGTTTGATATCCGAAAGTCCGCTTAAATACGTCTGGATGACAGGCTCAGGTCTGTCATCCGGCTTTAACAAGGTAAATTGAACGTAATGAATCCGAAATTAAAACAAGTAATTGATGATTTCATTCAGAATGAGACCCTTAGTGGAACCTCATTGGTAATGACGATTTTTGGTGACAGTATTTATCACCGCGGGGGAGTCATTAGTCTTGCCAGCCTGATTCAACTGATGGATGTATTCGGCTTCAATGAGCGTTCTGTGCGTACCGCTGTATTCCGTCTGGTACAAAATGGCTGGCTGAGTTCAGAAAAGATTGGCCGCACCAGTTATTACCGTATTACCGAAAGCAGCCGTCAGCGTTTTATTACCGCAGACCAGAAAATTTATAGCTTCCAGCATAATGAATGGGATCAGAAATGGGATCTGGTTCTGCTCAGTTCAGTTGAACTGGAAAATAAACAGACACTGAAAAAAGAACTGGAATGGTTAGGCTTTGCCAATATCGCGACCAATGTCATGGCCTATCCGGGGTGTGATCAGCAGAAACTGCAAAACCTCTTACTGAATAACAAGATGACTGATCAGGTGGTAGTATTCCGTGCAGAAACCCTGCAGCTTTGGCAGGAATCTTATCCAACCATTAAACGCATGGTTGAGACTAACTGGCCAATCCCGGAACTGCATCAGCGTTATGAAAAATTTATTAGCGATTTCCGTGAATTTTTCTATCTGGTGGAAAATGAAGAGGAACTGGATCCGGTACAAGCCTTTCAGATCCGTATCCTGCTGATCCACCAGTATCGCCGTATTTTATTGAAAGACCCGAATCTGCCATTTGAACTATTGCCAACAGACTGGTTGTCACTGATTGCACGTAACTTAAGTACCAATCTATATCAGGCGGTATTTGCAGCAGGAGATGAGTTTTTTCTGGAGACTGCCCGGACAGCGGAAGGTCTTATGCCACCTGCGCATCCACAATTTTATAAACGTTTTGGTGGTTTAAAGCAGCCGGAATTGACCTTTTAATATTTAAAAAAATCATGAATGTAATAGCTCAAGGAGGAGTCTATGCCATGTTATGCGATTGATGGGGTGATTCCTGTCGTCAGCCCTGAAGCTTATATCCATCCTACGGCTGTGCTGATCGGTGATGTGATCATTGAAGCCGGAGTTTATATTGGTCCGTTCGCTTCGCTGCGTGCCGATTTTGGCCGGATTCATATCCAGAAAAATGCCAATGTCCAAGACTCCTGTACCATCCATGGATTTCCGGACAGTGTGACCTTGGTTGAAGAATATGGCCATGTCGGTCATGGTGCCATTCTGCATGGCTGCGTGGTACGAAAAAATGCCCTGATCGGTATGAATAGTGTGATTCTGGATGAGGCCGAAATCGGGGAGAATGTCATTGTTGGGGCCAACAGTACAGTCAAGGCTAAATTCAAAGTACCAGCAAATAATCTGGTACTTGGCAGTCCGGCGAAAGTAGTTCGTCCTTTAGAAGAAAAAGAAATTGTCTGGAAAAGCCATGGCACCGAGCAATATATCCAGCTCACTGCACGTTGTTTGAATACCTTGCAGGAAGTAGAAGCTTTAACTGAAGATTCCGCAGAGCGACGTGATTATCAGAACTTTAAAGCGGATTATCAGATCAAGCAAAATAGTTAAACTCGCTGATTTTTCAAAACTATAAATAATTAAAATACGCTAATTTTTTAGTTTTAAAAATTATTGGAAATGAAACTAAATTACTATTGCCGCCTTTCTGGATCGAGTTAAGCTGTGAGAAAACAGGTCAGGAAAGTGCAGATGGAAAGTCAGGAATTTAAAGACCATTTCTCCCAGCAGTCCCAAGATTATGCCTTGTTTCGCCCGCATTATCCGGATGTTTTGGGAAAGATATTGGCAGAGTTGGCACCGAGTACGAAAGTAGCTTTAGATGTTGGCTGTGGCTCAGGACAGTTTTCAGGGGTTTTGGCACATTATTTTGATCAGGTGATTGCCATTGATGCGAGTAGTGAACAAATCGCACAGGCCCAACCTCATCCGAAAATTCAATATCATCAGGCCTTAGCCGAAGAAATCCCATGTGTTGACCAGAGTGTGGATCTGATTTCAGTTGCACAGGCTGCACATTGGCTGGATCTGGACAAGTTCTATGCGGAGGTTCGCCGTATTGCAAAACCCAATGCCATTCTGGCTCTTATTAGTTATGGGGTATTCAGCATCGATGAAGAACATCTGAATCATTATTTCAGACATTTTTATGAAGTGACCATTGCGCCCTATTGGGCACCTGAACGTCGCCATGTCGATGAAGGATACAAAAATCTGCCATTTCCATTTCAGGAAATTTCTGTGCAGCCGCCGGTATTACAAGTCGAGTGGAACTTTTACCAACTGATAGGCTATATGAGTACCTGGTCAGCCGTAAAAGCAGCCACCCAGGCACTCGGACATAATCCGCTGAATGTACTGGCAGATGCCTTATTGCCAGAATGGGAAGATCCAGAATTGCCCCGGGTGGTGAGTTGGCCGCTATCGCTACGAGTGGGAAGGATAAATCCAGATAAAGGAATGGATAATTAAATAAAAAGCCCAGTCTTAGCTGGGCTTTTATAATACCGATCGAAGATCAATCAGCTTATTTATTTAACAGCATTTCTAGCACAAATTTGGAACCGATAAAGCCGAGCGCCAGCAGGCCAAACCCAAGCAGGGTAAAGCGCACTGCTTTCTGACCACGCCAGCCAAATTTCCAGTGGCCGATCAGTAATGCACCATAAACCAGCCAGGACACAATACTAAAGGCAGTCTTATGGGCCAGATGCTGGGCAAAGAAATTATCGATGGTAAAGAAGCCGAAACCCAATGCCAGTGTCAGTAAAATGAAACCGGTCATCAGCATATCGAACAATAAAGATTCCATATCCTGATAGGAGGGCAACAGATTCACCCAAACCCGACGTTTCTGTTTTTTCTTCAGTTCACGATCCTGAAACCGCAAAATGACGGCCTGAATCGTCGCCATCAATAACACAGCATAAGCGGATAGGGACAAGATAATATGAATATCAAGACCTAGGGAATTCTGTGCAATGACTTTCGCTGGCTGGGTAAAACTGAAACCGAGAATCAGGCCGGTCGCAGCGACGGGAATACCAATCAGGTTTAGCGCAATAATCGGCCGATAGGTACTGTAAATGATACTTAGCAGTAGCATTAGCCCTGAAGTAAAGGAAAGTAAGGCGAATACATCATAATTCATCCCCATCGGGGTATACATGTCACCTGATAAAACCAAAGCATGCAGTACCAGTCCGACTAAAGCTGTTAAGCCGACAAACCATTGATTTGGAGTACGTTTAGTCATTAAATGAATGAACAGATACCAAAAAGAGGAGGTATAAGCGATTAATGCTAAGATCGTGTAAACCAAGGGTAGGCTAAGCATGTCAAACCTTTTTAAGGGTGATGAATATTCATTTATATAAATTCAGTGCGAACTACAGTATCCTATAGCATTCTATGCATAAATTTTCTATTTTAAGAAACAATTTTTTGCTACTGGCTATTTTAAGCGGATTTTGCAATGTTTGATACCTTAACAGAACGACTCACGCAGAGTTTAAGAAATGTTACTGGCTCAGGGCAGCTAACCGAAGACAATATTAAAGATACGTTACGTGAAGTACGTATGGCACTTCTTGAAGCCGACGTTGCGTTACCTGTAACTCGTGAATTTATCGCGAAAGTTAAGGAAGAAGCATTAGGCCAGGAAGTGATGACTCAGTTATCACCAGGGCAAGCCTTCGTCAAAATCGTCTATGACGAATTGACCAAAATGATGGGCGAGGCTAATGAAAGCCTTGACCTTGCAGCAAAACCACCGGTGGTGGTACTGCTTGCCGGTTTGCAGGGTGCGGGTAAAACCACGACTGCAGCCAAACTTGCGCGCTTCCTGCAAGAGCGTCAAAAGAAAAAAGTAGCTATGGTGTCTGCCGACGTTTATCGTCCGGCTGCGATCAAGCAGTTACAGACAGTGGCTGGTGAAGTTGGCGCGATTTTCCTTGAATCGAGTGCTACTGAAAAACCAATCAGCATCGTTAATCGTGCAATTGAACAGGCAAAAATCCAGTTTGCCGATGTGTTGATTGTCGATACCGCAGGTCGTCTGCATATCGATGACGATATGATGGAAGAGATTAAAGAGCTGCATGCAGCGATTAATCCGACTGAAACCCTATTCGTGGTTGATGCCATGACCGGTCAGGATGCGGCAAATACGGCCAAAGCATTTAACGATGCGCTTCCTTTGACGGGTGTGATCCTGACCAAAACCGATGGTGATGCGCGTGGTGGTGCAGCACTGTCTGTTCGTGCGATTACTGGCAAGCCAATCAAGTTCCTCGGTATGGGCGAAAAACTGGATGCGCTTGAGCCATTCCATCCGGAACGTGTGGCACAGCGTATTCTGGGCATGGGTGACGTGCTTTCTTTGGTCGAAGAAGTTGAACGCAAAATCGACAAAGAAAAAGCCGAGAAAATGGCGAAGAAATTGCAGAAAGGTGGTAGCTTCAACTTTGAAGATATGCTGATGCAATTCGAGCAGATGAACAAGATGGGCGGCATGATGGGCTTCCTGGACAAACTTCCAGGCATGAGCAATTCTGGTATTCAAGATGCGATTGCGCAGGCGAATCCTGAAAAGCAAGTGAAGAAAATGGAAGCGATTATCCAGTCGATGACCATTAAGGAACGTCGTAACCCTGACCTGATGAATCCAAGCCGTAAAAAGCGTATTGCGGCAGGTTGCGGTATGGAAGTGTCAGAAGTCAACAAGCTGATCAAACAGCATGCGCAAATGGCGAAGATGATGAAGAAATTTGCTAATCCGTCGGGTATGGCAAAAATGATGAAATCACTGAGCGGTCTGCAAAAACAGTTTGGTGGTGGCGGTGGCATGGGTCCACTGTTCGGCGGGAACGACAAAAAATAAATGTTTTAAGTAAGAAAGGCGCGTATAGCGCCTTTTTTATTGTCTGTATTTTCTTTTATATCCAGTTTAAACAAAACAACATTTGCTTACCCAAATTTCTAGAAAAATCAGGCAGACTCGAAAACATTCGAAATAAAATAATATAGAAGGATGTATCTAATGACTCAAGTGATTGTGGTGCATGGCTATACCGCAAGTCCTGAAGAAAACTGGTTTCCATGGATTCAGGAAAAAGCCCAGCAGGAACATGTCAGCTTGAAAGTACTCAGACTTGACCCGTCAACTACGCCAAAATTAGAGGTCTGGGAACAGCAAATGCGTGAACAGATTGACGGGATTGACGAAAACAGTATTTTTATTGCACATAGCTTGGGATGTCTGGCTGCATTACATTATTTAAGTCGCGAATTAAAAAATCAGAGAATTAAACAACTGGTATTAGTGGCCGGTTTCAATGGCAGACTGGGACGTCTGGAAGAAGTTAATCCGTTCATTGACGTGGCTGAAGTGGATTTTGATTTACTAAAACGCCAGATTGATGAACGTGTAGTGATTTATTCGGAAGGTGATGATCGGGTTCAGCCTGACTTTAGTTTGGAACAGGCGGAAAGTCTGGATGCAATCGTAGTCTGTGCCGAACATCAAGGGCATTTCATTAATTCTCAAGGCTGTATTGAACTGCCAGAAGTCTGGCGAGTGATTCAGCCTTATCTGATCCAATCTTCCACTGAATAGGGAGGATGATGAACAGATTGGTTCAATGATGACAGGATGAAGTTGAATAAGGAATATTGAATTTCATCCGCTAATAAATAATTAAAAACTTAACTTTTGTCGGAGCATTTTGCTCTCAATATAATAAGTACAATGCTATGAAAAATATAACGAAGAAAGTCTATATCGTGCCTGACTATCAGGCGACCTCAAATGACCACTGGTATCCGTGGTTGAGCCGGCAGATCAAAGACGCGGGATTCGAGGCCAAACGGATCATGCTGGCTAATCCCTTTCAACCTGATCTGGAAGAATGGCAGCACAACCTGAAACTGCAGATTCCGCACCTAGATGAGCATAGTTTTATTGTTGCGCATGGCCTGGGTGGCTTGAGTGCTCTAAAGTTTCTTGAAGAACACTATAGCCGTACACAATTGAAAATTGGCGGGCTCATATTAGTCGCAGCTTTTGATACACCCCTGGTGGCCTGGTCGGAACTGAATAAAATGGTGCAGGCAGTAAAGCTAGATCTGAACAATCTATCACATGGTGCCAAACGCTTTGTAATGCTGCTTTCCAGCAATGATCCTTATGTACCTGCACCGATTTCACTGCGTTTGGGCCATAGCCTGAATGCACAGATTTTTGAAATCAAAAATGCAGGGCATTTTAACAAGCTGGATGGCTATGCCGATTTTTCAAAGTTGCTCGAGCTGCTCAAACTGTGTCTGGCAAATGATCTGCAAAATGCTGCAGGCCTTTAAGTAATAAGTCTGGTTCAATAATAGGCTGAAACCGTTCGAGATGCTGGGCAAACAGCGCAGCATCTCCACCAGTCAGGATCAACTGTGCCGGAAAATCTTGCAGTACTTTTTCAATGGTGCTGAGCAGACCGAATAAAATGCCATGATGCACGGCATCAATGGTATTGCGCCCAGGACTGAGTTCCTCGAAAGCTGCATCCGGGATTTTAATGCCTTTGGTATTCTGGATCAGGGAATCGCGTTGTAAATACAGATTCGGCAGGATATAACCGCCGAGATGTTTCTGACCTTGGGCTAGATCAATGGTCAGGGCAGTCCCGCAGCTAATTACACAATAATTTTTCTCAGCTGACTTGGCAACGGCCAGCACCTGCAACCAGCGGTCAATCCCAAGCTGGGAAGGATCATCATAGCCACAGATCAAACCGGCATAGCGTGCCTGTACCGTGGCAAAAACTACAGGAATGTTCAGGCAGGTCAAAATCGATTGAATTCGGACATTATTTGCTTTGTCTAGTACTGAAGAAATTCCGACCTGATGCAAGCCCAAACTCTTAAAATGCTGAATCAGACCGAGAAGTAAGTCGGCAGGGGATTGCAAATGCATTTCCGCAGCATGTTCAATGATCTGGTTCTGCTCCGTAATCCAGTACTTGAGTCGTGTATTGCCGATATCCAGCCATAGTTTTTTCATTGAATGATGCCTGTTCAGCCACCGTTTTTAAGACGGAGTTGCCCCTGATAAAATGTCTGCGTACCTGCATCCGTTTCGATAATGACCGCACCATCGTCTTGAATGCCGAGGAAAGTTCCGGAATATTGGCCTTGAATATCGGTAAATTCAACTGTTTGCTGGAAAAATGCAGCATATTGGTTAAACCGTGCTGGCAGATTCTGACTACCATAATTAAACCATTCACCCGCTTGTTGAATAGCCAGATACAACTCGGCAATCAGATCTACACGTGAAGCATGCGGTAGTCCCAATTCAGTCAGAGAAGTCACCTGCTGGTCTGGAATGCTTTCCGTGAGTGGACTGACATTGATCCCGACACCAACTACCACCTGTTGGGTCGAAATCGGTTCAATCAGAATGCCGCCCCATTTCCCCTGCAGGCTGTACAGGTCATTGGGCCATTTCACTTGCAAGTCCAGTCCTTTTAGACTTGGCATTTGCAGGATATTTAACGCAATTTCCAGCGCCAGACGACCATCGATTGCTTTTTGTGTATGCAGCAATGTGCTTAAATAGATGTTCCCCTCAGGAGAAATCCACTGACGTTGACGCTGTCCACGTCCTTGGGTTTGCACGCGGCTACACACCAGTACCTGTTGTACCCCTTTGGTTGCCAGTTCCCGGACATCGTCATTGGTCGATGTGGTAATGGGCTTGATCAGCAACACTTCAGGAAGCTGGCCTGCTTGACTTAAACGTTGCTGCAGTTCGCGAGTTTCTACATCCATTTGAATCTAAACGTGGTAAATGTCGTTATGGAGTTAATCATATATTTATTGATTGGTGCAATTGCAGGATTTGCCGCAGGCCTGTTTGGCGTTGGTGGTGGCCTGATTATCGTGCCAATTCTGTACATTGTTTTTACCCAGCTCCAGTACGATCCAAGCGTGATTATGCATATGGCAGTCGGAACTTCTCTGGCCACAATTATTGTGACCTCAATCAGTTCGGTGATGGCACATCACCAAAGAGGAGCAGTGTTATGGGATGTAGTGCGTAATCTGGCACCTGGCCTGGTCATTGGCTCATTCTTGGGAGCTGGTATTGCAGATTATTTATCGGGCCAAGGTCTGCAATTGCTGATTGGCTTCTTTGCAGTCTGGATTGCATTCAGAATGTTTAGAGGCGTGCATTATCAGGTTGATCCGAATCAGAAATTGCCTTCAGCCGCATTACAGTTGGCAGCGGGTGGTGGCATTGGCGTGGCATCGGCCATATTCGGGATTGGTGGCGGCAGTTTGACTGTGCCTTTCCTGAATCGTTGTGGTGTCGTCATCCAGAAAGCAGTAGCCACTTCTGCTGCCTGCGGTTTGCCGATCGCAGTGGCTGGTGCCTTAGGTTTTATCTGGTTTGGTCAGAAAGCTGAAGTCGAAGTACCAAATACGATTGGTTATATTCATATTTATGCGTTTATTGGTATTAGTGTGATGAGTTTTATCACTGCAAAATTTGGTGCAAAAGTGGCGCATTTATTATCACCAGTTCTATTAAAAAAATGTTTTGCGGCCTTATTGACTACAGTTGGTCTGTATTTTATCTATCAAGGCTTTACTGCCTGAACTACTCATTTTTTATCAGCTAAATTTTTTGAGGAGAATGGGTCACTATTCTCCTTTTTCTTTGACTGGGTTGGCTGTATAGACACAAGATTGTCTGACAATGTCAAAGTATTTTCTGCAAAAAAGCCGTTTAATAACTGAAAAGTCATCCAGAATGACTGCACTTGCATCAATAAAAATAAGACAGGAACAGTATGCAACAACAAGAAGCACACAGTTTGTCTGAACAGATTGCCAAGCATATCAGTGAACAGATTATCCGGGGTGAACTGGTTGAAGGCGAACGCATCCAGGAACTCAGAATTGCATCGGAACTTGACGTCAGTCGGGGATCAGTCCGTGAAGCCTTGCTCTTGCTTGAACGTACCCAGCTGATTGAAATCTTCCCGCGTCGTGGCGCCATTGTTTCGGAAATGTCGGCCATGCAGGTTCGTGCCCTGTTTGACCTGACCTCTTTATTGCTGGGGCAGATGGTACATCGCATGGCAGAGACCTGGCGCAGTCATGAGGCAGAGCGCATTCAGCTACTATTAGAACAATTGGAAGCCGAAACCCGCCAAGGCCATACCGAAAAGTTTTATGATTTGATCTTTCAGGGAATGGCCCAGCAACAGGAGATGGTCGGTAATCTTTACCTGATGCGCTACTATCAGGAACTATTACCATCTTTACGCCGTAGCTATTTTCTGACCCTGAATATTTCAAGACGTGAGCTACAGGAATCTTTTGAATTATTTAAACTGGTGACGGAAGCGATTTTAATTCGTAAATCCCATCAGGCGACGTTATTTATGGAAGATTTTTGTCGACACTTGCGCAACCTTGTGTTGGAATCTCTGACACGGATGAAACAAATTGAACTCGCGTGGGCCAGACGCTCACGACGTTAAATCAGGACACTATGCGTTTAAGCAGTTTAAAACTTTCAGGCTTCAAATCTTTTGCTGACAGTACCACCTTACACTTCAAGGATAACCGGACTGCAGTGGTGGGACCCAATGGTTGTGGTAAATCAAATGTGATTGATGCCATACGCTGGGTGATGGGTGAGTCCAGTGCGCGCCAACTACGTGGTGGCAGCATGCAGGATGTGATTTTTACCGGAACAGCCAAGCGCAAACCGGTGGGCATCGCCAGTGTAGAACTGCGTTTTGATAATACTTATGGCAAGCTGGGCGGTGCGTATAATGCCTATAATGAGCTGGCAGTGCGTCGTCAGGTCAACCGTGATGGCAAGTCTGAATATTTCCTGAATGGCACTAAATGCCGACGTCGTGATATTACCGATATTTTCTTGGGAACCGGTCTGGGGCCGCGTTCTTATGCAATTATTGAACAGGGCATGATTAACCGTCTGGTAGATGCCAAGCCGGAAGAAATGCGGGTTTTTATTGAAGAAGCTGCCGGGGTTTCCCGTTATCAGGCACGTCGCCGCGAGACCATGCTGCATCTGGATCACACGACGCAGAACCTGTCGCGTCTGGAAGATATTGCCTCTGAACTCAAGTCTCAGCTTAAAACCTTGAAACGCCAGTCAGAAACTGCCATTCAATATAAGGAACTGGAAGGCCAGATCCGTACCATCAAGATTGAAATCCTGTCGTTCCAGTGTGAGCAGAGCCAGCGTCTGCAAGAAGAATATACTGTGCAGATGAATACGCTGGGCGAGAATTTTAAGCTGGTACGTTCTGAATTGACTACTGTTGAGCATGATCTGGGAGCGACCAGTGAACTGTTCCAGCGCTTGATTCAACAGTCCACACCGCTACAAACTGAATGGCAACAGGCTGAGAAAAAGCTCAGCGAACTGGAAATGACCCTGCAGCAAAAGCAGTCCTTATTGCAGCAGAACTCAAGCAGTCTGGTGAAGCTGGAAGAACAAAAAGCACAAACCAAAGAACGTTTACAGCTGATTGAATTGCAACTGGACACCCTGCATCAACAACTCGAAGATCAGACTGCACAATTGCAGAAGCAGGAAGGTCAAAGTCAGGAACAAAACCAGGGTCTGACTGATCTGAAATCCCAGCAAGGCACAATTGCTGCCCAGTTTGCTCAAATTAAAACCCAGGTTGAGCAACAGCAACAACGTAAACAGCAAATGCTGGCGCAAAGTGAACAGCTGGCTAAAAATATTGTCCGGATTGAACAGCAAAAAGAAACCTTGCAACAGCAGGCAGCACAAATTCAGCAGCAGGCGCAGCAAGATGAGCTGGAACAGTATCAGACTGATAGAGCTGAAACTGAACAGCAAATCACTGGCTTTGAGGCTCAGCTCAAAACACTGAAAACTGAGCTTGAGCAGCTACAGGCAGAACAGGCAAGCCAGCAGCAATTGCTCATGCAGCTGAAATCAGAAATTCAGGTGCTGCAATCAGAACGCAAAAACCTGAGCCAGTTACTGACCAAAGCCAATCCAAACGCCAAAGCGGATGCGGTGCAGTTAATGCAAGTGCTGAAGCTGAATCCACAGGCCAAAGCTTATGCCAGTTTGATTGAAAAGTTCCTGGCGAAATGGCTTTCTGCACAAGTATTAGAAGAAACTGAGCATTTTCTGGAAAATAGTGCACGCCAGCTCAAAGCTCAGACGACACAGGATAATATTCAGCTTGATGGACTCCCTTGTTTAGCAGACTGGATTGAAGCACCTCAATATTCGCTCTGGCAACAGGTGGCCGTAGCTGAGAACTTTAAACAGGCGCTTGGTTTACAAACGCAGTTGCATACAGGCCAGTCGATCTTAAGTCTGGATGGCTATCATGTCGGTCCCGACTGGATGATTGCACTGGATTATGATGAAGCCAGTCAGGCGGGACAAGGGGCACTGAGTCATCGTATCCGTCTGGATGAAATCGAGCAGCAACTGGCTCAGCTTGAACCGAAATTCGCAGATCTAGAGCAACAGCTTCCTGAACTCACTGCTCAAGTAAAAGCTTTGCAAAGCCAGATTCAAAGCATCAATGAGCAGCAGAAGCAGGCACAAAAGCAGTTACAACAGCTTGATCTGAACATTGCCAAAGTTCAGAGTGCGACGCAGGCCTTTGCGGTACAGAAACAGCAATTGCAGAACCAGTTACAGCAACTGGATGAGCAGCTGGAAGAAGATGCGATGCAGAAAGATGATCTGGAAATTGATCTGCATGCACTGAATCTGAAACTGGAACAGGCACTGCCCAACTACAAGACCTTGCAATTTCAGTTGGAAGAACTCAATGCTCAACTTGAAGACTCACAGCTAGTCACTCAGCAGGCGCAGCAGGAATTAGAAGTACTGCGCCGTCAAACAGTACAAAGCCAGCAGCAGGCTGAACTGCTAGAAAAAGACCAGCTGTTTTTAAAAGAACAATATCAGCAGATTATTGCGCAAATAGAACAGGCCAAAAAGTTTGTCGATCCGGTACAGCTGGAATTACCTGCTTTACAGAGCCAGTTCAATGAACAGGCACTGATCACGGAAAAACTGCAAAAAACCTGGGCAGACTGGCAGATCGAGCTGAATCAGATCCAGAGCAAGCAGCAGCACCTGAATGAGCAGCGCCATACTTTCCAGCAGCAAGATGAACAATTGCGTACTGAACTTGAAGCCAAACGTCTGGCCTGGCAGGCAGCAAAATCCGATTTACAGCATTATTCAGAGCAGCTGAAAGAGTTGAATAGTGAAGTAATTTCAGGGCTAAATATTGATGTAAAAGTACATCAGGCTAAACTGGAAAAAGCACAGGCTCAATTCGATAAACTGGGTGCGGTGAATCTGGCAGCTTCTGAAGAGTATGAAGAAGTTTCGAAACGCTATGGCGAACTCAGCCATCAGATTCAGGACCTGGAAAATACCGTTGAACAGCTGCAGGCAGCAATGAAAAGTATTGATCAGGAAACCCGTAAGCTGTTTATGAATACTTTCGATCAGGTCAATGCCGAGCTGCAAAACCTGTTCCCGAAAGTATTTGAGGGTGGTGAGGCGAGTTTAAGTCTTGAAGATGGATGGCAATCGGGTGTAAAACTGATGGCACGCCCACCAGGCAAGCGCAATAGCTCACTGGCACTGCTTTCTGGTGGTGAAAAGGCTTTAACTGCATTAGCACTGGTCTTTGCAATTTTCCGCTTAAATCCGGCACCATTCTGTGTATTGGACGAAGTGGATGCACCGCTGGACGATGCCAATGTGGGACGTTTTTGTAATTTAGTCAAAGAGCTTTCTGAACAAGTGCAATTTATTTATATTACCCATAACAAACTTGCAATGATGATGGCGACTGATCTTTTAGGTGTAACCATGCCTGAACCGGGAACCTCAAAATTAGTGACAGTAAATTTGGAACAGGCAAAAGAATACGGCTTAGCTGCGGAGGTATAACATGGAAATCACCACAATTATCGGGATTGTTATTGCAATTGTGATTATGCTATTCGGCATAAGACTGATCTTGAAAAAACCTGCGGAGGCTGTACCGTCACTGGATGCGGATCTTCATATTGATCCTGACAGCCAGACTCCGGTTATTCCGAGGCATGTACGTTCTCAACTGTCTAAAACCGAAAGTCCGGCAGCTGCACGTGTTGAACCGAGTCTGAATGAAGAAGTGGTAGACAACATTGCACCTGAGACAGAACAAAAAGAAGCAGTCAAAGTAGAGCCAACTTTGACTGAAACCGCCCAGCCAGAAACCAAAGCAGCAAGTCCGCTCGATACACAGGTGGTTGCAGAGGAAGCAGCCAAAACAGAAGAAAACACTACGTCAGCTGAACAAGAAAACAAGCCTGAAACAGTAGAAGTAGCAGAAGAAGAAAAAGAGCCTAAAGCCGCTGAATTTAGCCTGAATAGTAATATTGAAAAAGCTGAAATTTCTGACTTTAATGATGAAAGCAGTATTCTGGATGCACATCTCCATGAGCAAAAAATTGTGGATGAAGAATGTTCGCTAGCCAATGCTGAAACGATTATGTCATTGCATGTTTATCCACAAGGCCGTGCACTGTCAGGTGAAAAAACCTTAAAAGTTTTACTGAAATATGGCCTGCGTTATGGTGAGTTGGCATGTTTCCATCGCTATAGTGAAGATGGCTCAAAATTGCTATTTTCGGTGTTGCGTATGGCGGATACCGGTATGGAAGGTTTTGACCTAGAAACCCTGTCGACTGAAGAAGTCAAAGGTCTGGCATTCTTCTTGGCTTTACCGCATAGCGATGTACAGAATGCTTTCGATACCATGGACAGCATTTCTCGTCTGATTGCGCGTGAAGTGGATGGTCTGGTTTATGATCAGAACCAGCAGGAAATGACCCCGCAATTACGTGAATTCTGGCGTCATCAGGCGATTGATTATCGTGCTGGGCAGACTGCAGAAGTTTAAGCTTCTTGAAACTAGATATTAAGATTTTTTAATAGCCAAAACTGAAGAATATACAGGGCGGGCTTTTCCGCCCTTTTTTATGGTGAAATTATGACCCAAGATGCCACTGTCATTGCGCAAATGCGTCAATTGATTCAACTGATTGCCAAACATAATCATGCTTATTATGTGATGGATCAACCTACGATTGAAGACAGTGAATATGATCAGCTCTTTCACCAGCTCAAAGCTTTAGAAGAACAATATCCACATTTACAGCAGCCGGACACACCGACAGTCAAAGTAGGTGGACAAGCCCTTTCTAAATTCGTGACCGTAACGCATGCGGTGCCAATGCTGTCTTTAGGTAACGTATTTAACAAAGAAGAACTATTTGCTTTTGCGCGTCGTATTGAAGAGCGTTTACCCAATCAAAAGATCGAATACGATGTTGAACTGAAATTTGACGGTCTGGCGATTTCACTCTGGTATGAACATGGCGTACTGGTTCGTGGTGTCACCCGGGGTGATGGGGAAACTGGCGAAGATATTACCCAGAATGTCAAAACTATCCGTAACCTGCCAAAAATTTTATGCGAAGGGAATTGTAAACCTCCAGAACTACTAGAAGTACGTGGTGAAGTTTTAATGCCGAAAGCAGGTTTTAAAAAATTAAATAAACATTTAAAAAAGCATGGTGAAAAAGAATTTGCAAATCCACGTAATGCTGCTGCAGGTAGTTTAAGACAATTAGATTGTCAAATAACAAAAACACGTCCCTTAGCTTTTTATGCTTATGGAATTGCTCAGTGTCAACCTGGAAATAATATAGAAACGATTGCAGAAAATTTAGATTGGTTAGAGCAATTTGGATTTGAAAATTATAACCATTGGGTAGTAAACAGTATTGAGGAAGTACAAGCTAAATATGAACAACTAATTATCGAGAGACCTAATTTAAGTGTTGAAATTGATGGAATGGTTGTAAAAGTAAATAGCTTAGAGCAACAAAAAAAATTAGGATTTATTAGTAGAGCACCACGCTGGGCGACAGCTTATAAATTCCCTGCAGTGGCTGCATTGACCACCGTCGAAAATATTGACTGGCAAGTGGGCCGTACCGGGACTCTAACGCCTGTGGCACGATTGAATCCGGTTGCTGTGGGCGGCGTGACGGTTTCCAATGTGACCCTGCATAATATTGGTGAAATTCACCGTCTGGATGTAAGAATCGGGGATACCGTCAGCGTTTATCGTAGTGGTGACGTGATTCCTAAGGTTGAAAAAGTCTGGCCAGAATTCCGTCCTGCCGATGCAGTCGAAGTCCATTTGCCAGAAAATTGCCCGGTCTGTGATTCTCCAGTCGTGATGCCGGAAGGCGAAGCTTTGGCTCGTTGTTCTGGTGAGCTGTATTGTGCGGCACAACGCATTGAAACCATCCGCCACTTTGTTTCACGTAAGGCCATGGATATCGAAGGTCTGGGCGATCGCTGGGTGGAGTCACTGTTACATCTCAATCTTTTAAAAGATGTCTCGGATATTTATCACTTGCATGAGCATCGTGAGCAATTACTGCAAATCGAAAAAATGGGTGAAAAGTCCGTTCAAAATCTCATTGATTCGATTGAGAACAGCAAGAAAACTACATTGGCAGCGTTTATTTATGCGCTCGGGATTCGTGGCGTAGGTGAAACGACAGCACGTATGCTGGCCAATACTTTCCAGACTCTCGACGCTTTACGTAGTGCTGATGTAGACGCTTTAAAGAAAACACCGGATGTGGGTGATATTACCGCAGAATGGATTGTTGATTTCTTCCAGGCACCGCATAACTTGGAAGTATTGGATCGCTTGTTGGCTGCCGGTATTCATTGGGATGCGCCAATTGCACCAACGCGTCAACCACTGAATGGTGAAAGCTGGGTAGTGACTGGAACTTTAAGCTCTATGGGACGTGATGAAGCGACGCAATTACTGCAAGCCTTAGGTGCACGGGTCAGTGGCAGTGTCTCTAGCAAGACCAAATGCGTGGTGGCGGGTGAAAAAGCCGGTTCTAAGCTCGATAAAGCAGAAAAACTCGGTGTGCCCGTGATCAATGAAGCGCAATTTATTGCTTTGATGAAGGAGCATGGGCAAATCGAAGAATAATTAGCTCTAAACAATGACTCAAATAAAAAAGACACCCAGGATGATGAATCTTAAGGTGTCTTTTTTATTGCTAGTTCAAAACTATAGGTGAATGAGAGGGGAGGATAGACAAATACAAGGACGGGTTCGGTAATGTAAGTTGAATTCACGTACAATAGATTCATTTGCAGGTATAGATCCTGCCTGATTGATTCTGTTCTCCCTTTGATGATTGGCATACACATGGCGCAAGCAAAGAAATCTTTTCCGCAACAAAAATCGCAATTACATGCACGAAATCTGCATCGCAGTCGTTATGATTTTCCTCAGCTGATCAAGACTTGTCCGGAACTTGCGCCTTTTGTCAGCCCGAATCAATATAACGATCTTTCAGTCAATTTTTCTGATCCACTGGCTGTGAAAATGCTCAATAAAGCATTGCTCAAGCATTTTTACGGCATTCAATATTGGGATATTCCTCAAGATTATCTTTGCCCACCGATTCCGGGTAGAGCCGACTATATTCACTATTTGGCTGACCTGTTAAGTCTCAATAATAACGGTCAGATTCCAACAGGACACGCCGTTCACGTATTAGATATTGGGGTAGGGGCGAACTGTATTTATCCGATCATTGGGCATCGTAGTTATGGTTGGAAATTTGTCGGCTCAGACATTCATTCGGCATCGGTTAAAAGCGCTCAATTTATCGTGGAGGCAAATCCGAATCTCAGGAAGGGGATTCAGATTCGATTGCAGAAGACACCCAGCAATATCTTCAAAGGTGTGATTAAACCTTCAGATCGTTTTGATTTGACCCTGTGTAACCCACCATTTCATGCTTCGCAAGATGAGGCAAATGCCACAGCAACGCAAAAATTACGCAAACTTGGCAAACCGGTTGATCGCTCTAAGGTGGTGTTAAACTTTGGCGGACAAAAGAACGAGCTGTGGTGTGACGGTGGAGAAGAACGCTTTGTTTGCCAGATGGTACAAGAGAGCACACAGTTTGCTGAGCAATGTCTTTGGTTTAGTACACTGGTTTCTAAGAAAACCACATTGCCTATGCTGTTAAATACCTTGCGTAAGTGCGGTGCAGTGGATGTAAAAACTATTAAAATGACGCAGGGGCAAAAAGAGAGTCGTTTTGTGGCTTGGACTTTTCTAGATACAAAGCAACAGCAAGCGTGGAAAAATGCGCGTTGGACTTCTGCTTAGCTTGTTTTTATGCAGGAATAGTGAGCTTGTGGGCGCATAAGTCGGTGTAGTAGCTCAAATTTAATCTGACAGACACCATAAAAAATCGGTCACTGTCAGATCAGGTTTGAGCTCGTATAATTAAGGAATATATTTCTTCACCACACCATCATCCAGCAATTGCTGGAAATGTTCGACCAAGCTTTCTTTTACTGGACGATATTCCAGACCGAGTTCATCCTTACTTTTTTGTGCATTAAAGAAAATTGGATAACCCATATTGAGTTCAACAAATTTACGGCTAAAGCCGGCCAGAGGACCAAAAATCTTGAAGGCCGTTTTTGGCAACTGGTTGCGTGGAAACGGGAATTTAGGACCAAACGCTTCACGCAGGATTTTACCCATTTCTAGCAGGCTCAAAGTCTCACTACAGATAATATAACGGCCATGCGCTTCCGGATTAAATGCAGCACGGATATGGGCTTCCGCAACATCTTGAACATCCACCACACCATTCCACATTGGTGGAACACCCAGCAAGGTCATGCCATTGGCAAACTGTTGCAGAACTTCCACACTGCCTGATTGAGTATTAGGCGTTAAGGATTCCCCAAAGACCAGTGCCGGATTGATACAGATCAGGTCCCAGCGATCCTGTGCTTCCGCCATTTCCCAAGCTTTGCGTTCTGCCATGACTTTGGAATATGGATAAGGCTGATGGGTTTCTGAACTGGTGGTATTCCAGTGAGATTCATCAAAACTGGTATGCTCGGTTTGCAAAATATCAATCGCATCGCCATACGTTGAGGCAATACTTGAGGTGACAATCACACGTTTGACAGATTCAGTTTTATTGACGCTATTCAGCACATTTTGCGTACCCAGAATTGCCGGTTCAATAATGTCTTTGAGCGCATCTTTATAATTGGTGACCACAAAAGGCGAGGCCATATGAAAGACAATTTCACAACCTTCCATGGCCGCATCAAAAGAACCGGGCTTGAGCAGGTTAGCTTCAAACAGCTTTAAGGTCCCCGGGCTGCTGTCTGCAATTTGTTCAAGGTGCGTATAACTCTGGGTTTTATTCAGGTCACGTACAGTGGCGTGTACGGTATAACCTTGTTTTAAAAGTTTCTGGATCACCCAACTGGCGATATAGCCAGATGCGCCGGTGACCAGGACAGGTGCTGTGCTATGTTGTAATGTCATATTTAAACCGTTGTTGTTTTGACTTCTTTCATCGTAGGCACAATTATGCATGAACCAGGCCAAACAGGTGAGTCCAAGATAAAAATAAGCAACAAGATAAGTGCTTATTAATATTTACAAAAATTAACGTTTGAATATTCCAGCTTGCTGGATTGAATAAAAACGGAACGAAAAATGCAAGATATTGTTTTATAAATGGGATTTGGCCGAACAGAGAGCGTAAATGCAAGTGCTTCTCATTTTAATTATATAAAAATCAGACATTTACCATAATTTTACTTTTGCAAATCAAAAATCTTTTCTCCATAATAAGATGATAAAAGCAGGGAGTAATTCAAATGCGCGGTAATCCAGAAGTCGTAGATTATTTAAATATGCTGATCGGTGGCGAACTGGCTGCTCGTGATCAATACCTGATTCACTCTCGTATGTATGAAGATTGGGGTCTGACGAAAATCTTTGAACGCATCGACCATGAAATGCAGGAAGAAGCACAGCATGCAGATGCCCTGATTCGTCGTGTCCTGTTCCTTGAAGGTACGCCAAATATGCAGCGTGACGATATTGAAGTTGGTGAAGATGTGGTGACCTGCCTGAAAGCTGACCTGAAGCTTGAGTATCATGTCCGTGAAAAGCTGGCTCAAGGGGTAAAACTTTGTGAAGAGAAGGGTGATTATGTGACCCGTGACATGCTGCGCCAGCAAATGTCAGATACGGAAGAAGACCATACTTACTGGTTAGAAAAACAGTTACGTTTAATCGAGCTGATTGGTCTGCAAAACTATATCCAGTCGCAAATGTAAGATATTGAATAATAAAAAACCCAGCACATGCTGGGTTTTTTGATTCTGTAGATTTAAGAATTGTTATTGCTGACAATCCCGATTTTTTTCACTTCCAGACGCTGAGCCGCAGCCATCACCATCGCGATATGCTTGTATTCAGTTGCACGATCAGCCTTGATTTTAATCTGATCCTGATCGGCTTTTTGCGCCACGGTCTTGAATAAGGCTTCCAGCGCTTGAGCATTGGCCACCGGCTGATCATTCCAGAAGATCTGGCCTTGAGCATCGAGACGCAAATTCACAATCTCTGGCGGTTTTTCCTCAGTCGGTGGTGGTGTACCATTCGGCAGGTTGATATTAATCAAATTATTCGGCAATGGAATAGTGATAATAAACATAATCAGCAAGACCAGCATGACATCAATCAATGGTGTCATGTTGACGTCCAGCATTACATCATCATCCTGATTTGAGCCAACATTCATTCCCATAACTGGATTCTCCCTCAATCTTAAGGTGAAGTGGGCGGGGTCGTGACAAATGCAATCTTGCCAATACCTGCTTGCTGGGTAGTACTGATGACCTGATCAATCGCTTCAAAAGCTGTTCTTTGATCACCGCGAATATGCACCTCAGGCTGAGGACGTTTCTGGGCTTCTGCCTGTAAACGGGTCAGTAAAATTGCCTTGTCCGGAATATAGGATTCATTCCAGAAAATATCGCCATTTTTATTGACTGCCAGCTGGATATTTTCCGGCTTGGTTTCATACGGGACATTACGTTCTTCAGGCAGATCGACCGGTACGGTATGAATTGCAACCGGTACTGTAATCAGAAAAATAATCAGCAGTACCAGCATCACATCAACCAGAGGCGTGGTATTAATGGTACCAATGACCTCATCATCGCTGTCGTTTGAATTGACCATCATTCCCATGGTTGACCCCCATTTTTATTTTGTGTCGCGGTGAACAGGATTGTTTGAGCTGATTTCGCCGCTCAGTAGTACAGCATGCAGGTCAGAACCGAAGGTACGAACTTCTTCCATTACAGCTTTATTACGGCGAGTTAACCAGTTGTAACCAAGTACTGCCGGAACTGCCACAGCCAGACCGATTGCAGTCATGATCAGTGCTTCACCGACCGGACCAGCAACTTTATCGATTGATGCCTGTCCTGAAATACCAATTGCAGTCAAGGCATGGTAAATGCCCCAAACGGTACCAAACAGACCTACGAAAGGTGCTGTAGAACCGACTGTAGCAAGGAAGGCCAGACCGCCACTCAGATGGCTTTGAATCTTGTCGACTGCGCGTGAAATAGAAATCGTAACCCAGGTATTAAAGTCGATACGCTCAAGTAAAGTACCGCCATGGTTTTTGGTTGACTTGATGCCTTTTTCAGCGATAAAACGATATACGCTGGCTTCATCCAGATTTTGCGCTGCATTGTCCAATGAAGAAGATTCCCAGAACTGATGCTCTGCTTCTTTGGCTTGTTTGCGAATCTTGCCTTGTTGCAAGCACTTGGTGATCATGATGTACCAGGTACCGATTGACATGATCACCAGAATGAACAGGGTCACTTTAGACACCATGTCACCTTCTTTCCACATGGCTTCCAGACCATAAGGGTTGCTGGCAGGTTTTTCAGCTGCAGCAGGTGCTGGCGGTGTAGGCTCAGCGACAGTCGCAGGAGTTGGGGTTGCCGTTTCAGTGACTGTCGTTGCAGGTGTAGGGGATTCTTCAGCAAATACGGTTTGCAAAGGTAGTAAAGTACTTGCCGCAATGACACTTGCAGCAGTGATATTTTTTAAAGTGTGTCGTGCGTTTTTCATAATGAATCTCCTCATTTTGTTTTTAATCTGTTGTCTGGATCAGTCCAAGATAAATTCGTAGGGAATGTCGTACCAAGATTCTTGTGGTTCACCATTTTTCATTGCAGGTTTAAAGGTACATAAGCTGAAAGCCTTGGACGCTGCACGGTCAAGTGAACGGCTGCCACTGGATTTTTTTACTTTGGCATCTTTCACTTTGCCGTCGGTATTCACAAAGACAGAGATCAGCACATTACCTTGCTCTTCATTCATTAATGCATCACGTGGATAATCTGGACGCTTACAGCCAGCTTCACCTTGAGATACGCCGCGTGTAACGCCAGTTGGTTGCGGTGGAGCAGCAGGTGCCGCTGCAACAACTGGAGCTGGTGCAGCCACCGGACTTGGGGATGGTGTTGCTGCAGCTACAGGCGTTGGTTCTGCAACCGGTTGAGTGACTGTTGGTGTAGGCTGTGTTTTCTGTACCGGAACCACTTTTTCTACCGGTTTAACCTCAGGAACCTGTGCCACTTTTTCTACAATTTTAGGTGGCTCAGGTGGGGTTTCTTTAGGTGGCTCTGGTTCTGGTGGTTTAATATCCTGAATAATCATCAATTCAACCGGTTCTTCTGACGGTTTGATGATGTCTTTTGCCATACCTGCCATTAGCACCAGGCCCACCAGGATATGCAAGAAAATCACGACACCAATTCCAGTCAACTTTTTGGCGGAGCTTTTTTCTATGTCTTCAAACGTTGTGCTCATCATGACTCCTGGAATTTAAGACAAACAAGAAATAACGGTTTATTTCAAAGCTGATGTAGCTGCATTATTTTTTGTTTGGCTAAAATGATATGAATACTGCAAATACAGCATGGCGCTGTATTTGCAGAAAGCTTGTCTTAGAATTTGTAAGTACCACGGATGTAGTAAGTACGACCTGTAGGATCTGAGTAACGAGGGTCATAACCGTATTGGAAGTTATCCAGAACATCAGATGCAGCAGGCTCTTCATCAAAGATGTTGAGGATACCGCCAGTCAACTCCAGGTTTTTGAAGCCTTTATAAGTTGTTGCGAAGTTATAAAGTGTGTAGTCACCCACATCACGTTCGCCAGAGTAGTCTTCATAACCACGAGTGAACTGTTGTTCAAAGATCATTTTCCAGTCTTCATAAGACCAGTTCAGGTTGGCAACATGTTTCCAGCGAACTACTGCCGGGTCTTCATATTTGCCTACCAGACCAGACCATTCACCGCCTGGTTCACTTTGGTAGTCCAGATTGATCACGTAAGTACCATCAATACCGAAACCGAAACGACCAGTAGATGTTTTAGGTGTCAGGTAGTTCAGGCTCAGGTCTACACCTGAAGTTTTTAAACCGCCAGAGTTCATCAGGGTAGTACGGATGTGCTGGATACGGCCTTCGCTATCACGTACGAAACGGTCAGCATAAAGGTCTGGATCATCAAAGATTGATGATTCACCCACTGTACCTACCAGACCATCGATCTCGATATTGAAGTAGTCAGCAGTGAAAACCAGATTTTTGATTGGTTCAAATACTAAACCAGCAGTGAACGATGTAGATTCTTCTGGTTGCAGATCAGGTGAACCACCTTGGGTACGCTTGAACTGGGTATTACATTCAACCTGGTATTTAGGTTCGACTGGCGTGCCACCTGGACATAACACAGGGTCATTGTATTTTGCACCTGTCCAGGTTTCACTGATTGGCGCGTTGATTTCGTACAAGCTTGGTGCACGGAAACCGGTGCTATATGATGCACGGAACATGACTTCCTTCATTGGTTCCCAACGAAGACCAACTTTCGGGTTGAAGGTATCACCGAAGTCGCTGTAGTCATCATAACGGGCAGCAATTTGAGCTTCCAGACTTGGCAAGATTGGAATCTGGAATTCAGTGAAGAATGCTGTGATGTCACGATCACCCTTACTGATTGGTTTGCTCGGATCAATACCAGAACCTGGTACTTGAGCCACGATTTCAGAGTTTACTTTCGCTTCCCAGTCCTGAGTCGTGAAGCTGCCACCGAAGGCAAAGCCAACATCACCTGCAGGTAATTCAAAAATTGGACGACTAATCGTAAAGTCTGCAGTTGTAGACTCTAAAGAGGCGATGTTAGTTTCGCCATTAATCACAAATGATTCCCAAGGGGTATCGCCTGGACGTGCTGGACCGAATGGGTTGATACGACCTTCATTCAATGCAGTTTGCAGGTTGCTACGGTGTAAGTAACCACCTGTAAATTCATCAGTTGCTTCGCTTTTCGCGTATGACACGCCTGCGTTGATATCCCAGCCTAATGCCTCACCTTCAATACCGGCAAAGAAGCGGTGTGAGTCATTGGTTGACATACTTTGACGGTTACCTGCCTGAGAACGGAGGTAAAGTTGAAGTGGGTCACCGCTTAACTCACCATCTGTAATAGCCGGAGTAATACCATTACCTGGATAATATTGGCTGCTTGAAGGTAAAGTCACGGTACGGCCATAAACGTCTGGTGCAATTGAAGTGGATACTTCAGAACGTGTAAACACGTATTCACCAACCGCATTTAATGAATCATTAAGCTTGAATGTACCTTTACCTAATGCAGACAGTGTTTCAACCTGTGGTTTGATCGCAATTAAAGCCTGCGTATTCAGGTAGCAGAAGCCGTCATCTGGAGAAGACCATGGAACATTATTACAGTCATCTGGATATGGGTTACCTAAATAACCAGTGGTTGGATCATAGATGTTTGCCGGGAAGCCACTTGCAGAGCCGGCATCAATACCTAATTCAGGAATTACACCACCACGGCGGCTGACTTTACGCTGTTGAGCATGGATCTGGTTAGATTTACGGTAGTCCAAGACACCCATGACGTTAAAGCCATTTTCATCCAGATCACCGAAACCACCGAAGATCGCAGCCTGTTGTTTCTCACCACCTGAATGTTCGGTTTCATGTAAGGCTCCGGTAACGCCTAAGCCATTGTATTCAGATTTGGTGATGAAGTTGATTACCCCCGCAATCGCATCTGCACCATAAACTGCAGAAGCACCATCACGTAAAATCTCAATACGGTCAATCATCGCCATAGGGATGATGTTTAAGTTGGTACTATCTGTACTGAATGCACTATAGGCAAGACGGCGGCCATTTAAAAGCACAAGCGTTTTGTCTGAGCCTAGACCACGTAAGTTGGCTGTAGAACCTGAAGTATTACTTGCACCTACATTTTGAGCAGTAGAGAAACCAGCCTGGTTGGCGCTGACTTTTACTAAAGCTTCTTCAACAGTAGTTACACCCTGGTTCGCAAGATCTTCACCTTTGATGACGGTGATTGGTGAAGAACTTTGTGCAGCAACCCCCTTGATTGATGAACCCGTCACTGTCACTTTCTGAACTTTAGTTGGCTGTTCAGCAGATGCAGCTTCTTCGGCATGGGCCAGCGGCAGACACATCATACTTAAGCTGAGTGCGCTTAACTTGAGTAGTCTTTTGCTGACGGTTGGAGCCCCCATAGATCCGACCAATTTATTTTTTTTCATCGTAAATTTCACCCTTTTGTTATGTGAAGTAGTGCTGGGTTGATCTAAGCAAGGCGGATGCCAACTTATAAAATTTTATATTTTTATATTTTTAAGTAATTGAAAAATATTAATTTAATTGAATTTGGTTTGATTTAGTCGAGTTATACTGAAGAAAAATTAAGAAGTCTGTGTATCGAATCTAAAGAAAGAAGGAAGTGAGACCCCTGTCAAAGCAATAAATAAATATTTAATGAATAAGAAAGTAGTCCAAAAATGAGAGGGAAATTGAATAAAGTTTAATCATGGTGCATAATTTTTACATAAAATATACAATATTTTTTTAAAATAAATTATTTATAATACAAGTACTTGTGTTTATTTATTGTTTACCTAAAGGTATACAATAGTGCAATAAGATGAAACAGGGTTGAGTTATTTTTGTGCGAAATGAACTTTAGTGAGAATTTTAAGGATAAAAATTTAATTAATGATTCATGGAAAATATTATGTTATTCATAATGTTTTAAATAATTAATAAAAATAAACTTTTTTCAGTTAAAAACAGGAAGAAATCCCTATTTTTTGCAAGGATGGCATGAAATTCGCTTTGTTCAGTTTATTCCATCTGTCCAGCTTTGACCCATCCATTGAAGCAAATATGGGATGATGTATTTAAAACTTCCTATAGCAATAAAACTTCAAGATAAAGAATAGGTACAAATTTGAAATCAGCACTTTTTAGTATGACGATTTTGGCCTTGGCTATGAGCTCGGGGCAAACTGCCTGGGCAAAATCATCTGCACATCCGGATAAAATTTTAAACCTGGCTTTCGAAGCACCTGATGATGGTTTTGATATGGTCAAAACCTATAATTTTTATAGTGGTAGCGTAGCTGAGGCCATTTTCGAGCCTTTGTTGCGTTATGACTATCTGGCCCGGCCTGCAATTTTGGCTCCGAATACCGCCGAGTCTTTACCCGTGGTTAAACAGGATGGCAAAGTTTATACTTTTAAAATCAAGCCAGGAATTTATTTCAGTCCGGATCCGGCCTTTCAGGGCAAGAAGCGTGAACTGGTTGCTCGGGATTATATTTATTCCATGCAAAGGGTGATGGATCCGAAAAATCATTCGCCTTCTTTTTCCTTTATCGAAGGCAAAATTCTTGGCGCGGATCAAGTTATCCAACAAGCCAAAAAAACGGGCAAATTTAACTATGATGCTCCGATTGCCGGTTTAAAAGCTCTAGATAAATATACTTTACAAATTACCCTGACCCGTTCAGACCTGAACTTTCCTTACATTCTGGCCTATGTCGCTTTTGCTGGTACTGCACGTGAAGTCATCGAACATTATGGCGATCGGGTAGGTCAGCATCCAGTCGGAACAGGGGCATACCAGTTACATAAATATGTGCCGCGTAGCCGTATTGAATTAACCGCTAATCCAAATTATCGCGGTTTTGTCTGGAACTTTAAGGGGGATGGTTCAGAGTGGGATCAACGGATTGTTAAAGCCATGCAAGGCAAGCAGATGCCGCAAATCGGCAAGGTCAAGATCAGTATCATTGAAGAAGAACAATCACGTTGGCTGGCCTTAAAATCTGGACAATTAGACTATGACAAACTGACTGCAAGCGGCGCTGAACAGGCACTGGAAAATAAACAGCTGAAAAGTGAATACAAGAAAAAAGGCATTCTGCATTATCCGAATAAAGAACCGGAAATCACCTATACCATCATGAATATGCGTGATCCGGTGATTGGTGGGAACTCACTGGAAAAAATTGCACTACGCCGTGCCATTGCCTTGTCCTATAACCAGAAAGAAGCCATCCAGCAGCTATATAAGGGGCATGCTGTTAAAGCTGAAATGATTCTTCCTGAAGGCGTGGGCGGATATAACCCGAATTATAGAAGCAGTATTGCCTATAACCCATTACTCGCCAATAAACTGCTCGATCGTTTTGGCTACAAGAAAGGCGCCGATGGTTATCGTACCTTGCCTGATGGCAAACCATTGGTTCTGAAAATGAACTCGACCAGCTCAAGTTCTTCCGTCATTTCTGCGGAACTATGGAAAAAGAACCTGGATGCAATCGGAGTAAAAGTTGAATTTAAAGTCAGTAACTTTGCCGACAATTTAAAAGAAGCCACCCAGTGCAAACATATGATGTGGGGTGGCGCCTGGATTGCAGATTATCCGGAAGGGGAAAACTTTGCCCAATTGCTGTATGGCCCAAATGCCCAGCAAGGTAACCTGAGCTGCTATACCTCTAAAGCCTATGACGCGCTGTATCAAACTGCGATGAAACTGCCGCCTCAGCAACGTACTCCATATTATGAGCAGATGAACCGCCAGATGGAGGCAGATAATCCGTGGATTTTGCACAATACCCGGGTACGCAACTGGCTGATTCACCCACAGGTACAGGGCTTTAAGGCACATCCGGTGACCAGGGCAGTTTGGCAATATCTGGATATTGAACCTGTTAAAAAATAACTTGAGAAGATTAAGAACCAGTATGAATGTGAATACAAACACTTTAAAAAAGCTGGCCAGTGGGGTTTTAATGGCCAGTTTAATGATGGCAGGTGCTGCACCCACATGGGCTGCCAATCCTGCCAATCCGAATAAAGTCTTAAAAACGGTCTTTCCTGCGGCTGAAACCGGTTTCGATCCCGGTTATATCCATGACCGTTATTCGGCCAAGATTAACTCGGCAATTTTCGAAACCTTATATACCTATGATTATCTGGCCTCACCAGCGAAACTGGTGCCATTGACTGCGGTAGATATGCCTCAAGTCAGTGCAGACGGTTTGACTTATACCATTAAAGTTAAAAAGGGCATTTACTTTGCAGATGATCCGGTCTTTGGCGGTAAAAAACGTGAACTGACCGCCTATGACTATGCCTATTCTCTAAAGCGTCTCTTAGATCCAAAACTTAATTCACCAAATAGCTGGTTGCTGGATGGTCGGATCAAAGGGCTGGAAGCATGGACAGCCATGGCGAAAAAAAATGGCAAAGTCTATGAAAATCCATTTGAAGGTATTCAGACTCCAGATCGCTATACCTTGGTACTCAAGCTGAATAATCCGGATCAGAACTTTCCGATGTTGCTGGCCCACGGTCCAGCTGCCGCAGTTGCACGCGAAGTCATTGAAAAGTATAAAGACAAAGCTGGCTGGGTAATGAGTAAGCCGGTCGGTACAGGGCCTTATGTGCTTAGCCGCTGGACACCGGGATCACGCATTATCTTAAAGCCGAATCCGGCTTACCGTGGTTTTGTCTGGAATTATAAAGCCAATAGTGCAGCAGACCAGGCGATTGTCAGTGCGATGCAGGGCAAAAAAATGCCTCAAATCGGCACCATTGATGTGCGTGTCATTGAAGAAGCCCAATCACGGATGTTGTCATTCAAGAAAAATGAATTGGATCTGGTTGAAATCGACGGCGATCTGGTCGTGCAGGCATTGGATGGTGACAAGTTAAAACCTGAACTGGTCAAGCAAGGCATCAAGCTGTCGCGCATGTTGGAGCCATCGATTAACTACCATTATTGGAATATGCAAGATCCGGTAGTAGGTGGCTTTACGCCAGAAAAAATAGCCTTACGTCGTGCGATGGCAATGGCTTTTTCTGTTGAAAATATGATTAGCGTATTACTAAAAGGAGATGGTGCAAAACTACACATGCCTATTCCGCCAGGAGTTGCAGGCTATTCACCCGCTTATAAAACCAGTACGCCATATTCGGTCAAGGCAGCCAACATGTTGCTGGATCGCTATAACTATAAGATCGGTGCGGATGGCTGGCGGAGAACTCCTGAAGGCAAACCTCTGGTGATTGAACTGATTACAGCCAATACCAGTCGTGGTCAGCAACAGGGCGAATTCTGGAAAAAGACCCTAGATAATATTCATATCAAACTGACCAGTAAGGCCATGCCATTTGCTGAAGGCATTAAGCTGGAAAAGCAATGTAAAACCATGTTTAAAAGCTCTGCATGGATTGCCGACTATCCGGATGCTGACAACTTCATGCAGTTGTTCTATGGCAAAAACGTCAATGTCACCAATAATGCCTGCTTCAAGCATGCGGAATATGACCGTTTATATGAACAAAGTCAAAGCATGCCACCGGGTCCTGAACGGGATCTGGTTTATCGCAAAATGACCCGTATTCTAGAGGTCAATATGCCAACCATGATGCTGTATAGCACTTACCGTAATGCACTAGCGCAACCTCATGTTATTGGACACAAGTCCCATCCGATTCTGTCCACAGAATGGATGTATATCGATATTGATACTAAAAAGTAAGAAAAAGCTGGAGATGATGATGACATTAAAACACTTGAAATTTACCACACTCTGTCTGGCGATGATCGGGGGATCTCAAACCGTCATGGCAGAGACCCAAACCCAGCTTTTGCCTTTATTCAAGGCTGCAGAAATTCCGGCATTGTGCGATGCCAATCTGGATAAAATGCAAAAAGATATCCAGAAATTTGAAAGCCAGAAAATCAAAAATAAGGCTGAAGCCCGTCCTTATCTGGCAGCTTGGGATACATTGCAGGCATCAATTGGTGATTTTGTTTCACCTATCGGTTTATATAGTAATGTCGATCCTGATCCGGCCTTGCGTCAGGCAGCAGATGACTGTGAGCTGAAAATCAGTAAATACCTGACTTCCATGTATCAGAGTCCAAAACTCTATGCCCAGTTCAAGAAACTGAAAGCCACAGATCCGGTCGATGAGAAATTCCTGAAAGATATTCTGAATCAATTTGAAAAAACCGGGGTACAACTCAGCGCAGAGAAGCAGAAGCGTCTGAAGGAAATTATTGAAGAAAGTACCAAACTGGGGCAGGACTATTCCAAGAATGTACGTGATAATCCTGAAAAAGTTGAATTCACTGCTGCAGAACTGAAAGGTTTACCTGCGAGCTATATCGCCGGTTTAAAGAAAAATGAAAAGGGCAATTATCTGCTCGGCTTCGACTATCCGGAATATCAGCCATTTATGGAGCTGGCAGAGAGTGATGAAGCACGTAAACGCTATCAGACTGCCTATACCCGCCGAGGGACTGAGAAAAACCTCGAATACATGAAAAAGGCCATTGATCTGCGTTATGAACTGGCCCAGCTATTCGATAAAGACAGCTATGCGTATGTTGCCCTAAAAGATCGCATGGCCAAAACTCCAGAAGCAGTCAATAGTTTTCTGGATGAGGTCTATGCCAAAGTTGCGCCATTAGAAAAGCAGGATGTTGAAGAATTACGTCAGTTCAAGGCAGAAACCTTAAAAATTCCGCTGGAAAAAGCAGAGATTGAGCGCTGGAGCCAAGGCTACTGGAGTGAAAAACTGCGTCAGGCCAAATACAAGGTAGATCAGGAAAAACTGCGTGATTATTTCCCGACTGAAGCGGCGCAAAAATGGTTATTTGCCGTATCCTCCGAATTATATGGGATTGAATTCAAGCCGGTAAAAGTCAAAGCCTGGCACGATGAAGTTGAATACTATGCCGTGCATGACAAAGCCACTGGTGAGTTTATGGGCGGACTTTATGTCGATAAATACCCGCGTGAAGGCAAATATGGCCATGCTGCAGTCTGGGGCGTTTATGGTGGCAGCCGTTTAAATCATCGCCGTCCGGTCTCTGTTTTGGTGACCAACTTCAACCGTAAAGGTCTGAACAGTAATGAGCTGGAGACTTTTGTACATGAAATGGGTCATGCGCTACACGGAATATTATCGAAGACCCGTTATACCGAGCAGTCAGGTACATCGGTAGAGCGTGACTTTGTTGAAGCACCTTCGCAAATGTATGAAGAGTGGGCGCGCCGTTTCGAGACTTTATCTAAAGTAGCGGATTACTGTGAACCTGCTTGTCCTCGTGTCGATGAAGCCATGACCGAGCGCTTAAAGAATGTGAAAAATTATGGTCGCGGCCTGCATTATGCCCGTCAGACTTTATATGCTCAGTACGACATGGCCCTGCACGGTAAAGATGCGAAAAGTATTGATCCATTAAAACTCTGGCAGGATATGGAAAGTAAAACTGCGTTGGGCTCTGTTCCAGGTCAGCAATTCCCGGGTCAGTTCGGACATTTGATGGGTGGCTATCAGGCGGGTTATTACAGCTATATGTGGTCTGAAGTGCTGGCACTCGATATGTTGTCTGCTTATGGTGACCATCTGATGGATCCAAAAGTCGGCATGCACTATCGCGAGACTGTACTAGCACAAGGCGGACAAAAGCCGGGCGATCAGATGGTTAAGGATTTTCTGGGCCGTGATCCGGACAGCAAAGCTTTCTTTAATGAAATTTCAGGACATTAAGTCAAGGAAGGAAAGCGATGCTGGCATATATTATTCGAAGGATTTGGCAAATGATCCCCACCATGCTGGGGGTGATTCTGCTGATATTCCTGTTATTTAACTGGGTCGGAGGAGATCCGGCCTATATCTTGGCCGGTAAAATGGCCAATGCTGAGCAGATTGAAAATATCCGCCAGCAGCTCGGGGTCGATCAACCTTATTACGTACAACTGTGGATTTTCATCCAGCAGATTTTGACCTTTGATTATGGTGTGAGCTGGAGTACCGGTGAGTCGGTATCCCAGATTATTACCACGCGTTTGGGGCCATCACTGACCATTTTGATTCCACTCACGATTCTGCAAACGATTGTTTCAATCATTCTGGCGCTCGGGGTGGCTTCAGTGCGTGGTTCGCTGACTGACCGCATGATCATGATGCTGTGTACCATCGGTATGTCGATCAGTATTCTGGTCTATATCATCGTATTCCAGTACGTCTTGGCTTATGAACTGAGCTGGTTCCCGGTACAGGGCTGGAGCGATAACTTTACTGAAAATTTATTCAAATATGCACTATTGCCAGTATTAATCATGCTGGTGGTGAGTATTGCACCGACTTTACGTCTCTACCGCAGTTTTGTTCTGGATGAAGTCAATCAGGATTATGTCCGTACCGCACGTGCCAAAGGTCTGGGCGAAAGCCGCATTCTGGGCGTGCACGTACTGCGCAATGCTTCGATTCCAATCATTACTGATGTCATGGCGGGACTTCCGGCTTTACTGATCGGTGCTTTCCTGATTGAACGTTTCTTCGGTATTCCTGGCATTGGCCGTGAAGTGATTATCGCAGTTGAACGTTCTGACTTTCCGGTAATTAAAGCGATTACGGTCTATGTTGCGGCTGCGACCATGTTATTTAACCTGATTGCCGATCTGATCTATAAATGGGTCGATCCACGTGTACAGTTGAAGTAGGTGAATTATGCTGAGTGCGATATTTAAAAAAGAGCAACATGCTTCAGCAGTGCCTGAGTCTGCTTCAACCGGATTATGGCAGCTGGCGTTGCGTCGTCTGAAACGTGACCGTATTGCGATGTTCTCCCTATTTGTGGTGCTGTTTTATCTGCTGATGTTGCTGCTTTCCATGACAGGTGTGATTGCCAAGGACTGGAATAAAGAAGTAGCGGTGAGTTATGCACCCCCAAGCTTTATCTATACACCGTCTATGCCTGGAGCGGCAGGTGAAGATCAAAGTACTGAATCTGCCGTAGTACCAGTTAATCCAGTTGATCCTTTAAAAGATGTGATTGCAGAACTGGAAGCAGAAATTGCTGCTGAACAGGGCGCAGGTGTGATTGATTATTATGGTGTAGTCGATCCACTGGCTGAAGATATGAAAGCCATTGATCAGGAATTAGGGGGGCAGTTACTGGATCAGAGTAGTGAGCTTAAACAGAGCCTGTTCTTTGGCGCAGATAAATGGGGTCAGGATGTACTACTGAAAACCATTAAAGGTGCAGAAACTTCAATCTTGGTTGGCCTGATTGCTGCGCTGGTTGCGGTGGTGATTGGTACAGTACTTGGTGCGATTGCTGGCTATTTCGGTGGTTGGGTCGATGATGTGTTGAACTGGTTCTACAATATCTTTACTTCTATTCCTTATCTGTTGCTGGTGTTAGCGATTGCAGCAGTACTGCAACAAAAAGGGATCTTATCGATTATCCTGATTTTGGGTCTGACCGGCTGGACCGGGGTATTCCGCCTGGTTCGTGCGGAATATATGAAGCATACTGCACGTGAATATGTACTGGCAGCGAAAGCCATTGGGGTAAGCAATATGCGCCGTATCTTCGTGCATATTTTTCCGAATGTCAGTCATATCGCTTTGGTTCAAATGTCCATTCTTGCAGTGGCCTTTATCAAGTCCGAAGTCATTCTCAGCTTCTTAGGCTTTGGCGTACCGATTGGTGTGGTGTCATGGGGTAGTATGCTGAATGAAGCGCAAAGCGAGCTGATTTTAGGCAAATGGTGGCAGTTGACTGCGGCATCGGTGGCGATGGCGGTACTGGTGACAGCTTTCTCAATGTTTACTGATGCATTACGTGATGCATTAGATCCAAAACTGAAATAGGAGCGCAGCGATGTCTGAAATGAATCCAAGCACAGCACCCGCGTTACTTCGCGTAGATAACTTACGTGTCAGTTTTAAAGGTGAAAATAAACAATATGTGGAAACGGTCAAAGGAATTTCATTTGAAATTCCGGCCAATACCACAGTGGCGTTAGTCGGTGAATCCGGAAGTGGTAAATCTGTGACTTCATTAGCAGTGATGGGACTTTTGGCGCCAGAAAATTCTAAGGTCGCTGAAGACAGTCAGATCCTGTTTGAAGGTCGGGACTTATTGAAACTTAAGTCGAGTGAAATGCGTCAGATCTGTGGCAAGGAAATTGCCATGATCTTCCAGGAACCGATGTCCTCATTAAATCCGGTGTTTACCGTAGGCATGCAGATTTCTGAAATTCTACGCCTGCATTTGGGCATGAATAAAAAGCAGGCCCGTCAAAGAACACTGGAACTTTTGCAGGAAGTCGGTATTCCTTCACCGGAAACCAAGATTGATGCTTATCCGAGTCAGTTATCTGGTGGACAGCAGCAACGGGTCATGATTGCCATGGCCATTGCCTGTGAACCGAAACTCTTGATTGCTGATGAACCAACGACGGCATTAGATGTGACTATCCAGAAACAGATTCTGGACCTGCTTGAATCCTTGCGTCAGCGCCGTCAAATGTCGATGTTATTCATCAGTCATGACCTAGCGGTAGTTGGTGAAATTGCGGATCAGGTCATTGTAATGCGTTATGGCGAGATTCGTGAGCAAGGTTCGGTGACAGAAGTCCTGAACAATCCTCAGGATATTTATACCCAAGCCTTGTTGCATTGCCGTCCACAGCTGTCGCACCGTCCTTTGCGTTTGCCGGTGATTAGCGACTTTATGAAACAGGATAGTCTGGCGCATGACCTGCATGCGAACGCTCCGCTACAACAGGAGCGTTCTCGTGGTTTAAAAGGTAATGAAGAGATTATTCTGGATGTGCGCGATCTGAAAAAATCTTTCTATAGCCGTAAAGGCCTATTTGGCAAAGATGAATTTCAGGCCGTGAAAGGGGTGTCTTTTCAGCTGGCTAAAGGTAAAACCTTAGGACTGGTTGGTGAATCAGGCTCTGGCAAAACTACAATCGGTTTGCTATTGATGCGTTTACAGCAGGCCACAGGCGGCAAGGCGTTGTTTCAGGGTAAAGATATCTTGTCGATGACGGAAAAAGAGTTTACGGCCTATCAACGTAAAATTCAGATCATTTTCCAGAATCCGTATGCTTCGCTGAATCCGCGTTTTACCGTGGGACAAATCCTGATGGAGCCGATGCAGATTCATCATATCGGCAAGGATGATGCAGAACGTAAACAGATGGCACTGGATCTGCTGGAACGGGTCAGCTTGCCGGCTCAAGCTTTCTATCGCTATCCGCATGAGTTCTCAGGTGGTCAGCGTCAGCGGATTGCAATTGCACGCTGTCTGACCTTAAAGCCTGAAATCCTGATCTGTGATGAATCCGTGTCCGCACTGGATGTATCGGTACAGGCACAGGTGCTGAACTTATTGCAGGATTTACAGGATGAGTTTGGTCTGAGTTATATCTTTATTTCGCATGATTTATCAGTAGTGAAATATATTGCTGATCAGATCATGGTGCTAAATCATGGTGATCTGGTGGAAATTGCCAACTCAGATGACCTGTATCAGTCTCCGCAACACGACTATACCAAGCGTCTGCTAAGTGCGATTCCCCAGGGTATTCCGCAGTAACTTGCTAAAACACGAAATAAAAAAATGTCCACATTGCTGGGCATTTTTTATGATGGGAATTCACTTTCAGGAAATAGGAGGGAGATATTCGCCTTTTATATCGGGTTCTATTGAGAAGACTAGGGATAGATAAAATTAGGTCATTATTATTGTTCTTGCAAAAAAAAAGAGCCACCGAAGTGACTCTATCTTATTCAAAGCCTAGAACTTTTTAAAGCCTTTATTCGCACCATATAAACCGCGTGGTGCATTACCTTCACGGTTTTCGCGGCGGCCAAACTGGTTCTCTTCACGGTTGTCACGACGTGCAAACTGGGTGCCATTCTGGTTTTCACGACGACCAAAGCCTTGATCATCGCGACGTTCACGGTTGTTGTATTGCGGCTGCTGCTCATCGGTATCACGGCGTTGCTGACGCAGGTAACCACCACGGCGCGCTGCCATTGGTTTTTCCTGCATACGCTCATTACGACGTTTCGCCATACCGAATAAGCCGGTACCTTGACGCGGTTTCAGCTCAACTGATTTGGTCAGGTTGTCGATATCCTGTTTATCCAGTTCAATCCAGCGACCTGTACGAAGTTCACGTGGCAGAATCACGGTACCATAACGGGTACGTAGCAAGCGGCTGACTTTCAGACCTTGTGATTCAAAGATACGACGAACCTCACGGTTACGACCTTCTTTCACGACAACTTGATACCAACGGTTGATCCCGTCACCACCCAGTTCAGAGAATGATTCAAACTTCGCAGGACCATCATCTAGCACCACGCCTTTCAGCATGTTGTTTTTCAGTTGTGGAGTCACTTCACCCATGACACGAACCGCATATTCACGTTCGATTTCATTGGATGGGTGCATTAAACGATTTGCCAGTTCACCGTCATTTGTGAACAGTAACAGACCGGTCGAGTTAATATCCAGACGGCCGACCATGACCCAGCGATCGCCTTGAATTGATGGCAGGTTGTCAAATACTGTTGGACGCTGTTCAGGATCATTACGTGAACAGATTTCGCCTTCTGGCTTGTAATAAATCAGAACACGACGACGGATTTCGTCTTCGATCTGGAACTGCACTTTACGACCATCGATGCGAAGCTCATCACCTGGTTCGATTCGTTCACCCACTTGGGCAATCTGCCCATTCACACTCACACGACCTGCGGCAATGACTTCTTCCATATAACGGCGAGAACCCAAACCAACACGTGCAAGCACCTTTTGCAACTTTTCACTCATGACAGCATAACCTTAGAAATAATTATTCAACAGTTCACCTATTTATGACTTCGGTGCATTCGCATCGAGCGCCATAAAAGCTTCCTTGGCATCCTGCAGGGGAGGCAATTGGCCTAAAGAATTTAAGCCAAACGCATTTAAAAATTGTGGCGTTGTCACTAACAACGCAGGTCTTCCAGGGAGTTCACGAAAGCCGGATTCTTTAATCCAGTTCCAGTCAAACAGCGTACGCAAAATCTGACTGTTATTCGTGACACCACGAATTTGTTCAATATCAGCTCGGGTCACTGGCTGATGATAAGCAATCACCGCAAGCATCTCCAGTAATGAAGGGGACAGGCGTGTCGGTCGCTCAGGCCAGGTCTGTGCAATAATATTACGATATTTTACACGCACTTGAAAACGGTAACCTTGCACAGTTTCAACCAGTTCAATAGAACGGCCATGCATCAGCATGGAAAGCTGTTGTAAATACTGGCGCAGCTCCTGCTTGCTATAGCGATCCTGAAATGCTTCTTTCAGTCGAGCTAAGGAAACCGGGGAGTCACTGGCAAAAATAATGGCTTCCAGCTGCATCAGAATTTCATGCAGATTATCTTCCGCAGACAAGGAGATATTATGTTCTGTGTTCATGCGTGTGCTCCTTGAATTGCGAGCGGTGCCTCAACACCTGAGGCAATAATTTGAATTTTTTGCTGGCGGGTGAGTTCTAGCACGGCCATAAAGGTCACGACTACACCCATGCGTCCCTGACTTGGCTTGAGTAAGTTATCAAAAGACAAGACTTCACCGGATTCCAGACAGCTTTCAATATAGGCAATCCGTTCTTCGAGTAAAACAGGCTCCTGTTGTACCTGATGAATGACCGGTTCAGGACGGTTAAAGACACAAAGCAAGGCATCACGCAGCAGATCGGCACTATGACCTTCATTGGGCTGGATAAACTCGCCTAAGTGAACATTGGTCTGAAAGGTATCACGTTCCAGAATCGTCATCTGACCCAGACGTTCTGCAGCTTGTTTGATCCGTAAATAATTTTCCAGACGCTCAATCAGGTCCTGTTTTGGATCCTGTTCAACTGCAGCCACGCTTTTCGGTTTAGGCAGTAATAAACGGGATTTGAGATCGGCCAGTAAAGCAGCCATCACCATATAATCCGCAGTTAGCTCAATATTCAGGGATTTCATCGCATCCATATAGGACAGATATTGGGAGGCAATCGGCGCGATATCAACCTGCAACAGGTCAAAACCATTTTTCTGGATCAGGTAGATTAAAAAGTCGAGGGGGCCTTCAAAATGTTCTAACAGAATTTCAAACGCTGCTGGAGGAATATACAGATCCTCTGGAATCGTATTTTGCCATTCATCCAGAACCCGGATGTTTGGAGCAGATTCCATAGCGTTATGAGGCATTTGAGTCATTACAATTATAAGCCACGCGAATTTTCAAAGGCATGAAATGGCTTATTCCCCGAGCTCTTGTCAGGAGAAAAAGCACATAATTTAGTAGTTGGCATTGTACTGGAAAATTGTCGTTAAATAAAATAGATATGCATTCAAAAGCAAAAAAACCATATTTATTTTAGGAGAAATTTTATTTTTTTAATTTGGTAAAATGCACAAGTCTGATATTAAACAGCATATTAGCTAAAATTAAATACAATATAGTCTGGGTGGCTTAAGAAACTGTAACTTCATATAGAAAATTTTTAAAAGATTCTCAACACCTATTAAATAGTGACTGAGTTAAAGCTCATCAGGAAATATGTGATAAAAATAAGAAAAAACAGTTATCTATCGCCTAAAAAATAAACTAATATAGCCAAAAAAATATTGATAAATAACAATCATAGATCAGGTTAATTATAAAAATGCCAATCATACTTGTGTTAATCGGCGTCATCGGCTTAGGGGTATTCTGGGGCTATCCTCAATATCAGCTCATGCAGCTTGAAAATGAAATGCGTACCAATCTGAAGTCTGGCGGCTTTTCCAGCTTTGTCGAGCAGGCCAAACCAGTGATGCAGGCCATGAAACTGGATTTTAGCGTACTGGACCAGTATCCTCATATTCGTTTCTATATGCGTAATACGCTTTATACGGGCAAAGATTTACCCGACGGTGTTACTGCAATGGTCAAAACCATGAGCTGTAATTCTATTGATTCTTTTAGGACTATGGAATCCACAGCCCGGACTGCGTTATTGAATGTGCTTGAAGAGGATCAAATCACTTTTCATGTTTCAGTCAAAAACAGGTTTGGTGCTGAACTTGCAACTCATCAGCAAAAACTGTCGGAATGTCCCAACTTCTTGCAGTTAAAACATTATAAAGAAGGTGATCCGTTACCCCCAATGCCAAGTTTGAATAATCAGGTTCCTTCGGTTGCACCAGCGGTCAGTACATCTACTCAGGATCGTGCAGCGAGCTATTAAATCTTGGCATGCGTGATAAGGTTATTTTAATTCTGCTCTCGCAATACATATTCGATGATACGTTGGCAGGTAGCTGCCAGACAAATATTGTTCGTTGAATAAACTTGTAAAAGCTTTCTTGCCATCGCGACATCAAGAAAGTATGAGTATTCAATATTGTTGATATTCAGATTTAATTCTGGCTTGGAATTTTTATCGATAGATATTGCCTTGGATTCCAGTGTCCAAGGCAATTCAGCATAGATCAGATGATCGGCAGGAAATTCATTCAGGTTCAGGAGGATATAAAACAAATCCATTTTATTTTCTTCTGAGACTTCATTAGAAGCAGCTTTATTTATTCAAAAGCACTGACATCACCAACACCACGACGAATCACTTCAGGCTGATCTCCTGATAAATCCACAATAGAAGTCGTACTTAATGTGCCTAGTCCACTGTCGATAAACACATCAATACGCTTACCAAGCTGCATTTCAATGTCATAAGGATCATCAAGAGGATCAGTGTGGTCTGGCAGGATGAGTGTTGAAGTTAGCAGCGGTTCGCCCAGTTCTTGAAGCAGCATCTGACACACAGGATTGGTAGGGATACGCAAACCAATGGTTTTTTTCTTTGGATGCATTAAACGTTTAGGCACTTCGCTGGTTGCCGGAAGAATAAACGTGGTCACAGCAGGTGTATTATTTTTCAGCAAACGATAGACGGCATTGTCGACTTTGGCATAAGTCGCAAGATCGGATAAGTCACAGCATAAAATAGCGTACTGATGTTTGGCATCTAAACGACGAATTTGTGCAATGCGCTCCATGGCTGACTTATTTCCAATCTGACAACCAATGGCATAAGCGGCATCCGTTGGGTAGATCACAACATCGCCTGCACGAATACGTTCAACGGCTTGGTTAATCAAACGTGGTTGCGGATTGTCTGGATGTACACGTAAATGCAGCATCATTCTGCTCCTGAATGATTGATAAGGCTATGATATTGAAATTAATGCAATGAAAATATCTTTATTTGTTATTTTTTGAATATTCAATGAAAAATGCTAAATAAAAATCAACTCTTCAATTGGACTGAAAAACAGGTTGAATCATCCAACCCAATATGACTATTTCAAAAGGTGAATAACATTGTATTGAGGGTACACCTAGTCATTAGAAACTTTACATCTAACTTACGACGCATTAAATGCTGCTGGACACATCCCATCAAGATGTTAATGGTGCCTAATTCCTCAAATATCTCTATATCATCACACACATACACATCCGCTATCTCGCGTGTTTTATAGAGTCTCTTTTTAATTGTTTCGTTTAGAGACTAAGCTAATGATGCATTTAGTGACATCATTAGCTTAGGATTACATACATTGAAAAATCTCAGGACATCTCATAAGACTTTTTAAACTACTTCAGCTTTCTTCGTAGGAGAAGCAAACTCACGATTCCACCAATGAAGAACAAAGACATACTGCCTGATTTGGTTTTTTTCTTCGCTTCGCTCTCTTGTTCTCGGTAAATGCTGAATTGGATCGACTTCACGCCACCAATATGTGTGATTTTATCTGCCTCAGGTGCTAAATCATAATCATCATTATTTTTTAACTCTAGTGTGAAGTGATTGGTATGTTTAGAGAATGGGATTGCCTGACTTGAAGATAATGCTTGATTGAAACTAAAATAATCTTTAGCAATCACATTGTTATGTAGATATAGATTTAATTTCGCCCCCATCTTAACATTGCCGGTTAAAGAGAATTTACTCAAGTCATAATCATAATCATCTGATTCAGTATGATCTAATGAAATGGAAGAAGTTTGACTGAATTGGACATCCTGAGGTGCAGCGTAAGTTAAATAGCCTCGTTTTTGGCGTGAAAACATTGAGACTACATTGGCTTGTTGCCAATCTGCGATTCCATCATCATTGCCATCAAAATCAGGATTTAAACCATAACCACCTTGTTCAATACGATCTGAAATTCCATCGTTATCAGTATCTTTATCTAACTCAAACACGTAATTAAAGGTCTGCTGCTCACCCTTACTATTGGTCGCTGTGACCAATATCAGATGCTGTGCATTGAGTTGTGCTTCACCAGTTGTAACATCAATAGAGATCTGTGCTTCTGTGTTGCGATCTAAAGTCACTTCTTGATTTGAAATTGCCTGAACGTTCGCGGCATCAGATTGGGTTGTAATGGTATAGGTGTCTTTTAAATCAAAATTCTTCAGCTTAAAGCGAAGTTGTCCTGTTGCGTTAGGCATTAACTCGGAAGCATTGGCTAATTCTAACAGGAAGCTGCGTGGTGAAATTTGAATTGCATAGATACGTTCAAAAAGTTGATTGGACGCATTTTTAGCTTTGATGACAACACGTGCAGTTTCTGCAGTCACGTCAGTGACACCCGAAAAATTAGTATCATTTTCCCTAGAAAGCTGGACTTCTTTAAGTACAGCACCTTCACGATCAAGTAAGAATGCAGATGCCTCAATCATGCCTTGAGAGAGTACCAATTCGATACGATTTTGACCAACAACGGGCTCATTGCCGTAATTTTGATAACCTTCATGACCAAATTTACCTGTCGGTGTCGGATCAAGAAAACGTACCGCTTTAATGTATGTTTCACTCGAAATATCTGAGCGAATACTATAGTCTGCTGTTGAATCTGGACTTAAGCGAATGCGCCATTTACCTGGACTTGGATTGGTGACTTTCAAACCTTTACCACCAATGAATTCATTGACTTGAATATCAGTTGAAGGTGAGATCTCTACACCATTTGGAGCAATAAAGCGGATATCGCCATTGCTCAAGTTGGTTAAAATCGATAAACGTTTAGCATTTGGTTCAACATTGACTTCAAAAATGCGCTCTTCTTTAAGCTGTCCTGTGCTGATCAATGCAGGTTGTGTATTGGTTGCCATATTGTCGATTGCAATCGAAGTAAATGCGGCACTAACAGCCTCACTAGTGTGGTCAACAAGAATCACTTGACCACCTGAGGCATGTGCAACTTCATAATAGCTTGGGTCAATAGGGGAGCAAGAACCTGAAACTGCGTAATTGATGGTGATATTCTTTTCTTTTGCAATTGCACTAATTTGACCAGCTAAGTGTCGATCATTTGATGAAGCATCGGTGAATACAAATAATTTACTTTGTGAAGGTGCTGCTTGAACGGCTTTTAAAATACCAGTATTGGCCTTTTCAGGACAATCACCACCGGCATGTGCATACAGGTTGGCTACAGCATTTTTAATTGTTTCTGCATCAGCAATTTTAACCTCACCGACATGAGGATCGTTAAATGAAACCATTAAAAATTGGCGCGTTAATATACTTGAGTCATCACTGCCTGCTTCGTTAAGGACACGGTCAATCAAATTTTGAATTTGATTTTTTACACCATTAATAATGTCACTCATACTGCCCGTATCGTCGATAATGAATCCATATAATGGTTCATCTTCAATGCCGAGTAGTGCTTTGATCATTTTGTCTTGATCTTCTGCGGTACCAAAGCGCTTGATATCTGAGATTAATTGACTTAGAAATACTTTTGTGTGTTGAGCTGCTTGATTCGATGCTCGACTATGGATCTCTGTGGGTGTTGTCCGATCTTTTAGTGTTTCTACGTCATCTAAAGGAGCATATGGTACGTCTTTGGATATGCCTGATAACCATAAGCCAGACATTTCCACACCATGATCGCATTTCACACCGCCGATATCACTTGCAGTAGATGTGCCTAAAAAAGAACGTTTAGTGAAATAGCCAGTGGTATATTTTGTTTTGTCTAAGCCTTTTTCGATAAGTTTGAAATTACCACCATTGGTTGAGAAACCACCAATAGGTTTGCTAACAGACCAAGATCGTGATTGGCAGACAGTGATGTCTTTTGCCCATGCTGAAATCGGTGAGGTTTTTGTAAGTGGTTGATAAGTAGTGACGTGAGTGTTTAAGTCTGCAAAATTGCTATGGGCATAGAAATCTTGAATTGTATGGAGCGCTTTACCTAAGTTTCCACGTGCATGCCCTAAGCTTTGTGGATTTTCAGTTTTAATATATTCGGAAAGTAGATAAATTACCTTAATTTTCAGGGCCTCAATACGGCTACGACATTCGTCAATTAATTCATCATCGCAGTGGGCAACTGGATTAGTAAGTTCTCCTTCTAGGTCAATTTTTTCCCCTTTGACTTTAAAGCTTGCCCAAGCTTGGTCAGTAGAACGGTTTCCTTGATAAACGTGTTCAGCAGCTTCAGGCGTGAAAGAAACAGTTTTACCATCATTGAGTTGTGTTGAGAATTTATCGATGGAGAAACCCGCATAGTGGTAGTTTTCATCTAAAATGCCTAAGGTGATCTTTTTATGACCATGAGCGGTTTCTGTGGGTTTAAACGCTTGTAATGAGATAGTCGTGGTTAATGCACCTGCCATAGAGAGTGCGACAACGAGATATTTGATTTTCATTTTTCTAAGACCTTATTTTAATTATTTGCACACTTGCTGAGCGAGTTGATCAATCGCATGTTGAATGCTTTGGGTGCTCATTTTTAGACATTGCTTTGGCTTGTTATTATTTTGATGATCGATGCAAACCGAATTTTCTTTTTTATTTATTCGAATAAGTGCAATAGTATTCGTATTACATTTGACGTGATATGTCTTAATCTTTGATCCTTTTAAAGAATGGTCACTGATTTGATAAGCATGGCTAGCTGTGTTCAACAAGAACCCCGTGACGAGCGTGATTAATATTCTATTTTTATAGAAGTTCATAGTTTTCTCTTGTTATGGTAGTGTTGATAAAAAAAAAGTTGTTATTTGTATTAATTTTTATGATGCATATTTTGATAAAATCGATTTGCATCAATGTCTATAAAACAAAAACTGTAATAATTTAGATGCTGATGAGCGTTGATAAAATATCGAACCCAATTTGCTATTTTTACAGGTTTCATGAAGTGTCACTGTATCAGACACAATTAATTTTTTTTCTTCCCCTATATGATAACGATAAAGTTTTAAGTGAAATTTAGACTTATTTTTTAGGTGTTCTGCTTTATCAAGATGCAGAATGTAATACTGAGGATAGGTTGTAAAAAATTCTAACGGTTCTGTTGAAACACCATATTTTAAGTTAGATAAATAAAAGCTTCCCAATTGAGATGGATGAATAAAAATTTTATGTCCATCTACTGCTACTGCAATCGTCTGTTTTTGATCATTATATAAATGGCTGATGCATGTATCTCGATTTGCCTCTGATTGATATTGCTGTTGTTGTACAGGTAAAAAAACAGTTTGTGAAAATGCCATGGAACAGGGCAGAGTAAATATCAAAAGCTTAAGGCATATCGTTTTTATTTTAAAATTGAGCATAAAAAAACCATTGTAAATTTTTAATTAAAATTATTGTTTGATAGAATTATATACAATTTGACAAGAATGTGCGATATCTGCACTCAAAACAGTGAGCACATGATTCAAACGTAGTTACTCACTGATAAGGCGGTGAATGACTTCAGATTGATCACCTGATAGATCCATAATAGAGCTTGTGCTCAATGTACGTAGACCACTATAAATACATCCATGCGTTTACCAAGTTGCCTTTTAATATCGTAAAGATCATCAAGCGGATCTGTCTGACTGGGTAAGATCAAGGTTGAGGTTAACAGCGGTTCGCCAGGTTCCTGTAATAACATTTGGCAAACAGGATTGCTCGGAATAAGTAAGCCAATGGTTTTTTCTTGGAGCGCATCAAACAACGAGGCACTTCGTTAGTTACTAGAAGAATAAAAGTGCTCATGGCAGATGTATTATTTTTCAGCAAATAATATGCGGCATGATTAACTTTTTCATAAGTCGCAATAGTAGATAACTGATAGTGAAGAAGGGCATCTTGGTGCTTAGGGCTTAAGCTACCAGTCTGGACAATCTATTCATCGTATTTTTATACTTGATCTGGCAGCCCATTGTATAGGCTGCATCAGTTAGTTTAACAATTGCATCGCCAGTACGCATACATTTCATAGCTGTGAGATGAAACGCGGCTACAGATTATCTAGGTGTACATGCATATGCATTATAAATGCCTACCTCAGATCCTGTGCTGAGTTTATGGTGAGATAGACCGCATAGAACATGCAATCAATCACGCTAAATTTGTATAAATTTAATCAAGCATTTCACGAATAAATTCGTCGGATTGTAAATTTTTGCCACCGCGGGTACAGGCACAAATATAGCTAATGAAGCGGGCTGCATCACGTGGTAATTTAGCTTCACCTGAAAAATAGCGTTGTACTTGAGCATAGACATCGTCTTTAAAACTGCTGCCATCGCCACCTTCACCCGTTAGATTGTCGAGCGATACACGAAACTTACGTCCGAAGGCTTTAGAGAATAGCCATTCAATTGCCTGTGGCTTAATTTCCACCTGTTCAAACAAAGCTTGCTGCTCGGCAGTGCGCCCATCGGGTGCATACCAATAGCCCAGATCTGGTAATAAGCGACGTTTTTCACCTGCAATCGTCCAATGACTAATTTCATGTAGGGCACTATTAAAGAAGCCATGAGCGAATTGAATTCGGGCAGGCATATTGTCTGTGGCAGGGAAATATTCAGGTTCAAAATCGCCTTTAACCAAGGTCACATTCAGATGGGAAAACCAATGATTAAAGTGTAAGATGAGCCAATCAACCTGTTCTGATTCTGTTTGTAAATTGGCCCATGGCGAGAGTTGCACTTGTGGACGTGAGCTGTCAGAATTAGAGCTTGAAAGTGTGCTAACAAGTGATGAAACATTCACTTCTGTTTGCGGCTGCAACAGATGCATGACTGAAATTACCCAATTGGTCTGTCTAAATAAGTACAAAATTGTATCTTAATCTTTGACAGAGTTCTGATGAATTTGTAGAATTGCCGCCTTAATTATGTCAGCAAATACCTTTCCGGCACAGATTGAGCCGTTTAAATGGGCTGAACAGGGCTTTAAATGGTCAGGTCAACTGCCTTTATCCCGCTTTGTTCGTATTGCTCGTGAAGCTGTTGGATCAATTGATGATCAATTGATTAACATAGACTGTAAGCTATCAATGGATGCCTATCATCGCATTGCATGGTTGGATGGTCATGTTGAAACGAAAGTTCCAATGGAATGCCAGCGTTGTCTGGAGACCGTTGAAATCGAACTCGTTTCAGATTTTCATCTAGCTCTTGTGGATGATGAGTCACTGATAGAGCGCTTGGATGAGGATGCTGATTTCATCGTCTTAGGTGAAAGTGAAGCAACGACGAAGGGTTCATATGATGCACCTGCCACCGCTGACTTACTCGCACTGATAGAAGATGAATTGTTATTGTTGATGCCGCTGTCTCCTAAGCATGACGTTTGTGAGCATAAGCATCAACCTGCCGCAGAAGAAGTTGTTGAAGAAAAACGGGATAATCCGTTTGAAGTTTTGGCAGCTTTGAAGGGTAAACTTAACTAATTTTTGTGTTATACTCATGCGTATAAGACAATCGAATTTGTTCTGATCCATTTTTTCGATATTTGTAAGGAGCCATCATGGCCGTTCAGCAAAACCGTAAAAGTCGCTCTCGCCGTGACATGCGCCGTTCACATGACGCTTTAACTGAGAATGCATTAACTGTAGACCAAACTACTGGTGAAACTCATCGTCGTCACCACGTATCTAAAGATGGTATCTACCGTGGTCGTCAATTATTCGCTAAAGCATCTGCTGAATAATTGATGATGTATTAAGCGTTAAAGCTTAGTAGAAAAAATGGGAGCGTTAAGCTCCCTTTTTTTATGCCTGATTTTATGCACAGGTTTTGCGGTCATCCTGTGAAGTCGCGGTTTTTGTTGTATTTGGCAATTACCCAAGCCAAAATTACGTGTTAAATTGCGCTCCACAATGGGTAAGGTGATCTGATCGGCCAATTTTTAGGTCTAAGAAAAGATTCGCACCTCTTGAATGAAAGGATTTTATTTATGTCTGCTAAACAACTCGAACAAGCAGCTCAAGCAACTAAAACTGCATTTGTGTTCCCAGGCCAGGGTTCACAAAAAGTCGGCATGCTCGCTGAACTTGCAGAACAGTTTAGTGGTATCCGCAATACATTTGCTGAAGCATCTGAAGCGGTGGGTTTTGATCTGTGGCAGATTGCACAGACGGGTGAAGGTCTGGATCAAACCGAATTTACTCAACCGGTACTATTAACAGCATCCATTGCTTTATGGCGTGTATGGTTAGAGTTGGGTGGGGTAGCACCAAAATATATGGCGGGCCATTCACTCGGTGAATATAGCGCGTTAGTTGCAGCGGGTGCTTTAAGTCTGGGTGATGCAGTCAAGCTGGTGAACCTGCGTGGTAAGTTGATGCAAACTGCTGTACCTCAAGGCGTAGGTGCAATGGCAGCGATTCTGGGTCTGGATGATGCCAAAGTGATCGAGCTTTGTGCACAAGCAACAGCAGCAGGCGAAGGTTCAGTTGAAGCAGCCAACTATAATGCTCAGGGGCAAGTCGTAGTTGCCGGTAATAAAGAACGTGTAGAAGCCGTGATGGCACTAGCGAAAGAAAATGGCGGTAAAGCGATTGCACTGCCAGTTTCAGTTCCTTCACATTGTTCACTGATGAAACCTGCCGCTGAGCAGTTCGCAACAGCTTTGGAACAAACTGCCATTGAGATGCCACGCATACCTGTATTACAAAATGTAGGCGCAAAAGCAGCTGCGGACGTGAGTGAGCTTCGTCAGGCTTTGACTGAGCAGCTGTATGAGTCAGTACAATGGACTAAAACACTACAATTCCTTCAAGATGAAGGCGTTGAGTACATTGTAGAATGTGGCCCAGGTAATGTACTGGCCAATATGGCAAAACGTTTACCAAATATCGAAAAAGCACTTCCATTAGATACTCAATCTCGTCTGGAAGATGCGCTTAACACCGTATTGGTGGCAGAAGGGAAAATTGCATGACACAGGAACGTAAAGTTGCCTTGGTGACAGGTGCAAGCCGCGGCATTGGTGCTGCAATTGCACAACAATTAATTCAAGACGGTTATTTTGTCGTAGGTACTGCAACTTCTGAAGCGGGTGCAGAGAAACTTAACGTACAATTTGCTGAACATGGTGCCGGTAAAGTTTTAGATGTACGTGATGGTGCTGCGATTGATGCACTGGTCAGCGATATTGAGCAAAACTATGGTCCTGTGCTGGTACTGGTGAATAATGCCGGTATTACCAAAGACAATCTGTTATTGCGTATGTCGGAAGACGACTGGGATGATATTTTAAACATTCATCTGAAAGCTGTTTATCGTTTATCTAAACGTGTGCTGAAAGGTATGACTAAGGCACGTTTCGGCCGTATCATTAATATCAGTTCTGTGGTGGCGCATTTTGCTAACCCAGGTCAGGCGAACTATTCAGCTGCCAAAGCAGGTATTGAGGCGTTTGGTCGCAGTCTGGCTAAAGAAATGGGTAGTCGTCAGATTACTGTCAATGCTGTTGCACCAGGCTTTATCGCGACTGAAATGACTGAACAGTTAAGTGAAGAAATTCGCAAGAAAATGAGTGATCAAGTGGCTTTAAACCGTTTAGGTGATCCACAAGATATCGCGAATGCCGTAAGTTTCCTGGCATCGGACAAAGCCAGTTACATTACAGGTACAGTCATTCACGTTAATGGTGGTTTATACATGAGCTAAACGGCACATGTATTAACTTTCCAAATTTTATAGATTCAATTAAACTAACGGCATTAAAAACGCCACAAGCAATGAGGAGAATTCCTGTGAGCGATATCGAACAACGCGTTAAACAAGCGGTTGCAGAACAACTTGGTATTAAAGTCGAAGAGATTAAAAACGAAGCATCTTTCATGGATGACTTAGGTGCTGACTCTCTAGACCTAGTTGAACTTGTTATGTCTTTCGAAAATGACTTCGACATCACTATTCCTGATGAAGATTCTAACGAAATCACAACTGTTCAATCTGCTATTGACTATGTTACTAAAAAACTTGGTTAATACTGATTTTCAGCTTTGCTGAACCTAAAGACCACCGCAAGGTGGTTTTTTTGTGCCTGTAGAATAGAAATAGGGTGATTTTACAATCGATAACCTTTTGCTTACCAATGACTAACTTTGTATCTGCTGCTTTCCTTGTACAAATAAGAATGATCTGATGAATAACAAGAATGGAGTCCACTATGGGTCTTTTTGATTTTGTAAAAGGCATTGGTAAAAAGAACACTGCAGCTGCGGAACCACAACAGACACCGGCAGCAACTCAACAGGCACCTGCAGCTGCACCTAAGGCAGCACCGGCTGAACCTTCTGCACAGGAAATAGCAAATAAGTTGTTAGGGCATGTCAAAAGCCTAGGACTGCCAATTACAGGATTGTCGATCAGCTATAACTCAACCTCAGATCTGGCAACCGTACGCGGACAGGTACAAAGTCAGGCGGATCGTGAAAAGATTATTTTAGCGGTAGGAAATGTTGATCATGTCGCTAAAGTGGATGACCAGCTGACTGTAGCGAATCCGGAACCTGAAAGTAAGTTCTATACGGTTAAATCGGGTGATACCTTATCTAAAATTTCGAAAGAATTTTATGGTGATGCCAACCATTACAACAAGATTTTCGAGGCAAATCGCCCTTTACTGAAAAATGCGGATGATATTTTCCCGGGTCAGGTACTACGTATTCCTGCCTAGTTTTAGATAATCATCAATATAAATTAATAAAATTTTATTTTAAACTTATCTAATTCAGATAAACGGTTCACAACAAAGCCCCTTATGGGGTTTTGTTGTATCTACCACTTGAACCCTTGTCAGAATTAGATTCCTACATCCAGATATGAACTTTCCTTTACTTCTTCCATCACCACATAACTATGTGAGGAAGCAGAAGATGGGAGCTTTTTTAATAAATCCCCAAGCAGACGCCGGTAAGCACTCATTTCCTTTAGGCGTGCTTTCACCAGATAATCAAAATCTCCCGAGATCAGATGACATTCCAGCACTTCAGGAATTTCACTTAAGTCACGCGCGACCTGTTCAAATACATCACCGGATTTGGCAGAAAGTTTGATTTCCAGAAACACTAACAGGTTCTTTTCCAGCTTTTCCGGATTGAGCCGGGCATGGTAACCCATGATGATCCCATCCCGTTCCAGTCGCTTGACCCGCTCGGAACAAGGTGTGGTGGAGAGGTTGACTCGGGAGGCAAGTTCACTAATGGCAATGCGTCCATCGCGCTGCAAGATATCTAAAATCATGCGATCAATGCGGTCTAATTTACGCATCTATTATTCCCTTAATTTTTAAAAATGACGCGAAAAATCTAGTGAATTTGCTGAATATATTAGTTTAAAACAGTGAAATTCACTATTGATCCAAAAATATACTGGTGAAATAAACTATAAATGTCATTGAGGGTAATGTCATGCGCGTAATTGTATTAGGTGGTGGTGTCATTGGTGTAACAAGTGCCTACTATCTTGCGCAGCAGGGAGCAGAAGTGACTGTCCTTGACCGTCAGGCAGGTCCAGCTGAAGAAACCAGTTTTGGTAATGCAGGCCAGATTTCTCCTGGTTATTCGACACCGTGGGCAGCACCTGGCATTCCATTTAAAGCAGTGAAATGGATGTTCCAGCATCATGCACCATTGGCGATTAATGTCGATGGTAGTCTGTGGCAGTTACAGTGGATGGCTCAGATGCTGAAAAACTGTAATGCCCAGCATTATGCAGTGAATAAAGAACGTATGGTGCGGGTCGCTGAATATAGCCGTGACTGTTTACGTAATCTACGTCGTGATATCGGCATTTCTTATGAAAACCGTTCTAAAGGAACCTTGCAGATTTTTCGTAAGGAAGCACAGCTCGATGCAGTGCAACGTGATATCGAAGTGCTGAAAGAAACCGGCGTGGATTTTGAATTGCTGGATCGTGAACAGCTAGCAAAAGTTGAACCGGCACTGGCAGAAGCTAAAGATAAACTGGTAGGTGGTTTGCATCTGCCAAATGATGAAACTGGAGACTGCTACCTGTTCACCAATGCGCTGGCCAATTATGCCAAAGGCATGGGCGTACAGTTCAAGTTTAACCAGCATGTTGAAAAACTGCTGTTTGAAGGTGACCAGATTAAAGGTGTGCTGGTCAACGGTCAGGTATTGACCGCAGATAAATATGTGCTGGCTTTCGGTAGCTATTCCCGTGATTTCCTGAAGCCGTTACACCTGGATCTGCCGGTGTATCCGGTTAAAGGTTATTCATTGACCATTCCAATTGTGGATCAGACTCATGCACCGCAATCGACTGTGCTGGATGAAACTTACAAGATTGCATTGACTCGTTTTGATCAGCGCATCCGTGTCGGTGGTATGGCAGAGCTGACAGGCTTTAATTTGGGTCTGAATGAAGATCGTCGCGCAACCTTGGAAATGGTCACTCGTGACCTGTTCCCGGGCGGCGATATGGCGCAGGCCAGTTTCTGGACCGGCTTACGTCCAATGACGCCGGATAGTACACCAATTATTGGACCGACACGCTTTAACAATCTGTTCCTGAATACTGGGCACGGTACGCTTGGCTGGACCATGGCCTGTGGCTCAGGAAAGCTGATCAGTGATCTGGTACTGGGTCAAGCACCTGAGATTAGTACTGAAGGCTTGTCGCTGAATCGTTATCAGCAGGTTGCTTAAGCTTTTAAGGATTATCAGTTTCAGGGAAGAAATTTATGCCACGTCCAATACACGCGGTGATTCATCAACAGGCATTGCAACATAACCTGCAAGTTGCACGTTCCTGCGCACCTCAAAGCCAGGTCTTTGCAGTGGTTAAAGCTGATGCCTATGGGCACGGTATTGAGCGGGTTTATCCCGCATTAAAAAGTGCTGATGGTTTTGCCTTTCTGGATCTTACTGAAGGAAAGCGTTTGCGTGCCTTAGGCTGTGACAAACCCTTATTGTTACTGGAAGGCATTTTTGGCCTTGAAGATTTATTCGACTGCGCCAAGTACGGGATAAGTTTTGCAATTCATGCCCAGCATCAACTGGAATGGTTAAAAACCTTTGTCGACTTACAACCAGACGTACAGTTTGATGTCTTTTTAAAAATGAATAGCGGAATGAACCGGCTCGGTTTTGTACCTGAGCAGTATCCTGTGGCTTTTCAGGAATTAAAGAGCATTGAGCAAGTACGCTCCATCAGTCATATGACCCATTTCTCCGATGCGGATGGCATGCGATTTGGACAGGAAGGTATTGAACATCAACAACTGGTCTTTACCGAAACCATTCAAAATCTGCCGGGCAAAACTTCACTCAGTAATAGTGCTGCCATTCTGCGTCATCATCAGCATATACAGTCAGACATTGTACGTAGCGGCATCATGCTTTACGGCAGCTCACCTGACTATCCCGCCCATACGATTGATCACTGGAACTTAAAGCCGACCATGAGTCTGCGTAGCGAACTGATCGCGATTCAGCAGGTTCGGGCAGGAGACAGCATTGGTTATGGCTCTACTTTTATAGTTGAGCAAGATATGCAGATTGGAATTGTGGCCTGTGGTTATGCGGATGGTTATCAGCGAATCACACAAACTGGAACACCAGTTTTGGTAGATGGGATTCGAACCCAAACGGTCGGTCGCGTCAGTATGGATATGCTGGCGGTTGATCTAGGTTCTGTACCTGATGCGCAGATTGGTAGCGAAGTTGTGCTGTGGGGACAATCCATACACGGCACAGTATTGCCGATTGATGAAGTGGCCGCGGGTTCGGGTACGGTTGGCTATGAGCTGATGTGTGCCATTACTCAACGTGTGCCCGTGCAGATTGAAAGCTAAAGATTAAACAAATATTAGAAATAAGAGAGGATAAAATTATGACGGAACATGCAGATATTCAGCGTTTGAACAGCAATCAGGTGATGAGTGCTGTCACCATTCACAATAAAACGGTGTATTTATCAGGGCAGGTGCCGGACAGCACCAGTCTAGATATTCGTGGTCAAACGCGTGAAGTGCTCATGAAGATTGATCAACTCCTTAAACTGGCAGGTACAGACAAAAGCCGTCTGTTATCTGCACAGCTCTTTGTTAAAAACCTGGAAGACTTTCAAACCGTCAATGCACTCTGGATTGAATGGCTCGAGGGATGTGGCACACCAGCACGCGCAACCATTCAGGCGGATCTGGTAAATCCCGCCTGGTTAATTGAAATTGCAGTGATTGCAGCACTCCCTTAAGTTGCTTCAGATTTTTATATCTCCCAACTTGATTTTGTAAGCACATCAGGCCTGATCATTTAATCCATTAAATGAAACTGCATCTGCAATCAGGATTTCAGGAAGAAATCCGATCAGATAAGCGAAGGCTTGATGTGAAAAAGGAACCGAATATGAATACAGCCTCTTCTAAAGATGATGCATCATCATCTCCCCATGAATTACAACGTAAGCTCTCTAACCGCCATTTGCAGTTAATTGCCATTGGTGGTGCCATTGGTACAGGCCTGTTTATGGGTTCTGGTAAAACGATTGCACTGGCAGGGCCTTCAATCTTGTTTATCTACATGATTATTGGAGCCATGTTCTTTTTCCTGATGCGTGCATTAGGGGAAATCCTGTTATCCAATTTGCACTATAAATCCTTCATTGATATGGCGCATGACCTGATTGGTCCGGGGGCTGGCTATTATATTGGCTGGTCGTACTGGCTGGGCTGGATTCTGGTCGGTATTGCCGACTTAGCGGCAATTATCAATTATCTGAATTTCTGGCTGCCACCCGATATGGCTTTTACACCCATGGGACAGGCCATGATCAGTGCGGGCTGTGTATTGCTGGTACTGGGAATTAACCTGCTGACCGTGAAGCTGTTTGGTGAAATCGAGTTTTGGTTCGCCCTGATTAAAATTCTGGCGATTCTGGGCCTGATTGTGATTGGCGGATATATGATCTTCAGCGACTTCCAGGCACCAAGTGGATCGGCTGCCAGCCTGACCAATGTCTGGGCCTATGATGGTATGTTCCCTAAGGGCACAATGGGCTTTCTGGCTGGCTTCCAGATTGCGATGTTTGCTTTCGTAGGTGTAGAGCTGCTGGGTACGATGGCGGCTGAAACCAAGGATCCGGAAAAGAACTTGCCTAAAGCAGTGAATGCGATTCCTACGCGAATCATCCTGTTCTATGTATTGTCTCTGCTGGTGATTATGTCTGTAACGCCGTGGGTAGAAATTCCTGCTGATCAAAGCCCTTTCGTGACCCTTTTCCTGCATGCGGGTATTCCAGTGTCAGCCATTATCATGAATCTGGTGGTGCTGTCTTCTGTGATGTCCTCCATGAATAGTGGCGTGTTCTCTACCAGCCGGATGCTGTTTGGTCTGGCACGTGATGGTCAGGCACCTCAGGCTTTGGCTGAGCTTTCAAGTCGCGCAGTTCCGGCTAAAGGTCTGTTATTTTCTTGTGCCTTTATTATGGCAGGTGCGACTTTCCAGTACTTTGTACCGAACACGATGGAAGCCTTTACGCTGGCCAGCTCACTCTGTGTGATTCTGTTTATCAGTATCTGGGGGCTGATTATGGTGTGTTATATCCGTTACCGTAAACAGCAACCTGAAAAACATGCCACTTCGACCTTCAAGATGCCGGGCGGAATCTGGATGTCCTATCTGGTGCTAATCTTCTTGTTCTTTGCCTTAGTTATTTTAAGTCTGGAAGCAGATACCATGAAAGCACTGATGATTAGCCCGCTGTGGTTGGTGATTTTGTTCGCCACCTATCATACTTTGTATAAACCACGTCTTCGTAAACGTCAGCAACTTCTCTCCGGAGAATAAAGTGCAGACATAAAAAATCCCCGATCAATCGGGGATTTTTTATTTTAGGGAATTTTAGAAAGTAGGTTTTACCACCACTAAAATCACTACTGCAAACAGGATCAAGGTTGGCATTTCATTAAAGAAGCGCCAGAACTTGTGTGACTTGTAATGGGCATTTTCCATCAGTTTCTTACGATAATAACCACATACCAAATGGTAAATGACTAGCAAGCCAACCAAGCCGACTTTCAGATAGAACCATAAGGCTTCATGGTAATGACGCGTTGCATCACCCCAATCGACTAGAAAGTGTGCTGTGATCAGCGTGGCGACCATAGCTGGCCACATAATCCCGCGATACAGCTTGCGTTCCATAATTTCAAAGCGTTGATGACTTACGACATCTTCGCTCATGGCATGGTAGACATAAAGCCGTGGCAGATAGAACAATGCAGCAAACCAGCAAACCACAGCAATAATATGTAATGCTTTTACCCACAAGAAAGCATCAGAAGGAGCATCCATCAAGTCACCCTAAAATGGGCGGCTTAGCCTTCCCATTTTTTGAAAACGAGACAAGCATTTACGCCGCCGAAACCGAAACTGTTACTCATCACAGTATTCAATTTTGCGTCACGTTTTTCAAGTACGATATCAAATGGTTTTGCGCCTTCATCCAGTTCAGTCACATTGATGTTTGGTGCAATAAAGTCATTTTGCATCATCAGGATAGAGTAGATCGCTTCCTGTACACCTGCAGCACCCAGGCTGTGACCTGTCATAGATTTAGTCGAGCTGAGTGGAGGAACCTGACCTTCACCGAAGGCACGTGCCATAGCTTTAAGTTCAGTAACATCACCTGCTGGGGTAGAAGTACCATGTGTATTCACATAGTCAATTTTATCTACACCATGCTGTTTGGCTTCTTCTAGAGCCATCAGGATACAACGTGTTGCACCTTCGCCAGATGGAGCAACCATGTCAGCACCATCAGAGTTAGCTGCATAAGCCACAACCTCAGCCAGAATATTCGCGCCACGTGCCTGAGCATGTTCCAGTGACTCAAGCACCACAAAACCGCCACCACCAGCAATCACGAAACCGTCACGGTCTGCTGAATATGGACGAGAAGCTGTTTCAGGTGTGTCGTTGTATTTAGAGCACAGTGCACCCATCGCATCAAACAGCAGGCTTTGAGACCAGTGATCTTCTTCGCCACCACCGGCAAGCATTAGATCCTGTTTGCCTAATTGAATCAGGTTATAAGCATAACCAATGGCATCGGCAGAAGTTGCGCAGGCGCTGGTAATCGAGTGGGCAATCCCTTGTAATTTGAATGCCACACCGACGTTTGCTGTAATGGTATTCGACATGTTACGTGGTACGAAGAATGGACCAACTTTGCGTGCGCCTTTTTCTTCCAGCAATTTTGTCATTTCTACTACAGAAGCTGTCGAGTTGCCACCTGAACCACCCGCAATACCATAACGTGGATTATTCGCCAGATCTTCCTGCTTTAAACCCGCATGCTCAACAGCAGCCACAGCAGCATTATAGGCATACATCGCGCACACGCCCATAAAGCGTTTCAGCTTACGGTCAATACCATCAAAATCCTGTTCAGCAGCAGCGCTAACATGACTCTTGAAATTCAGTTCAGCATAAGTCGGATTAAAACGTGTTCCTGAAATCCCGTTTTGTAAAGAGTGATTCACATCCTCTAATGTATTACCAATGCACGAGTTAATACCCATACCAGTGATGACAACACGTTTCATCTACAGATCCTTATAGTTTATCTCTGGGGCAGCGGGAGATATCTGGCGTTGATAAGACAGCAAAATATAGCGCTGACCCCTATTTCACAATGCAGAACATCATAGCAGAAAGATTTTTGAAATCTTATGGCAAATGTTATGCCGTGTGACAGTAGGTTGAGTTTATAAAGTACTGTGTAGAGCTTTTACTAAATGAAACAGAATAAGGTTGAGATAAATGCTGACTACACCTAGTATTTATACCAAATACAAGCACGTGCATGCTGAGGTAAAAAATGGTAAATGCTAATAATAAACAATCTAATGGTCTGATTTCGAATGCCTTTGGAGTGGCGAAAAAGTTCAGTTCAACAGGTTTGGAACTGTTAAATCATGTTGCACCAGATTCTGTGACTAAAACCTTCAATACCGATCATGCTGTTGATGGCTCGGCAAAAGTCAAAAGCCCTTTTGCTTCAAAAAAATATGAAAATCCTAAAGACATGCTACGCGAACATCTTCCAAATGTTTCCCGTCAGCTGCTGGGCCGTCGTTTTAATACCGTGAATAATGTCGCGCATTTTGTTTCTCCCCAGCTGGCCGACAAAGTATCTGATTACTTTTATAATCACCTGAATCAGTTCAGCAATCAGATGAGTTCGGTTGATGCCATTCTGAATGAAGCAGGGGCGAAGGATCTGGAAGAACTGACTCAGGATACTACGCGTTCTCAACGCATTTCTCAGGCATTTGCTGAACAAAATAAATGGATGGCGACAGTACAAGGTGCGGTAAGTGGTGTCACTGGGGTATTGGGAACTGCGATTGATATTCCAGCTTCTTTACTGATGGCACTGCGTACCATCTATCAAGTGGGACGTTCTTATGGTTTTGATTTGAGCAAGGAAGATGATCAGGAAATCGTACAGCATATCTTTAGACAGATTGATCTCAGTCTGATTGCAGAAAAACAAGCACTCTTAATGGGGCTTAAAGCGCTGAGCAGTACCTTAAAGACACATGACCTGTCCCAGCTACAGACCATGCTCGGGTCAAGCAATGATATAGAAACACTGAAAAAATGGCTCAGTAATCAGGATGGCAGCATGAAGTGGGAATGGATGAACCATTTTCCGAAACTGTCTTTATTAGAGCAGCTAACCAAACTGACTCCATTGGCAAGTGCAGGGATTGGTGCAGTCTATAGCCATCGCTTTGTGAATGATGTGAACCAGAAAGCTCAAGAAGTATTCTCGCATGCTCGTCAGTATTTGCAGCAGCATCAGGATCTAGGTTTGTCGCCATATGCTGCCTATGAAAAAGCCGTTGACCTGCTCCAGCAGGCGACCCCGAAGCTGATGGAAAATCTTGATCATTCAGCCGCTGATAAAGATAAGCCAATTCTAGATAAAGAAATCCCAATTGAAGGCAATCAAACCATCAAGCAAGTCAAACTGGTTAAGAAAGAGCAGGAAAGCTTGAGCCCGGAAGAAGCTGAAGTGAAAAAAGATGAAAAGGTCAGTGAAGGTCTGGATGAATTGACCGATAAACTGGTTGAACATGCCGACGCTAGACAGGAACAAAAACCGGCTATTCCAAAAGATTCTTTTGATGCAGATGCAGCCCTAGAAGAAGAGCTCGGCTTGCAGGAAAATGACACAGAAATGTTACAGGCAGCCGCTGAAGAAGAGACGGATACAAACAATCCAGAAAACTCCGAGACTGCAGACAAACAAACGCAAGCTAAGGAAACTACGGAAGATGTTACAAAAAATGCTGCCACGAAATCGAAAAAATGAATGATTTTCACCATAAAATAAACGCTTAAAGTCGAGATGCGATCGTGTTTTGCCTGACTCCGGCATATTGACCGATTTTGCATCTTGACATACAATTGCATGCCCTCAAAAAGTAGTATTTTTTTGGGGCTTTTTATTAACGGGAGAATTGCCACATGGCAACAACAAATCAGTTGATCCGTAAGGGTCGTACGACTTTAGTTGAAAAATCTAAAGTTCCTGCGTTGAAGGCTTGTCCACAGCGCCGTGGTGTTTGTACACGTGTTTACACAACTACACCTAAAAAACCTAACTCAGCAATGCGTAAAGTTTGCCGTGTTCGCTTAACTTCAGGTTTCGAAGTTTCTAGCTACATCGGTGGTGAAGGCCATAACCTGCAAGAGCACAGTGTTGTTCTTATCCGTGGTGGTCGTGTTAAAGACTTACCAGGTGTACGTTACCATACCGTTCGTGGTTCTTTAGACTGTGCTGGTGTTAAAGATCGTAACCAAGCTCGTTCTAAATACGGTACTAAACGTCCTAAGAAATAATCTTTCGAGATTAAGCTCTTAGTTCGCTAGAACTGCAATCCTTTATCGTCTCGCTTGTCTGATTTCTGCATTTAATTTTGTGAAAATTCAAGCGACGTGTAGTAAGGCCAGCGAATGCACACGACACTTTGTGCTACTGCTGGATTAACCTGAAGTGTCATATTTATAGGTAGTTTTAAAATGCCAAGACGTCGCGTAGTCGCTGCTCGTGAAATCCTTCCGGATCCTAAGTTCAGCAGCCAAACAATCGCTAAATTCATGAACCACGTAATGCAAGATGGTAAAAAATCTATTGCTGAAAGTATCGTTTACGGTGCTTTAGACCGCGTTCAAGAAAAATCTAAAGTAGATCCAGTTGAATTTTTCGAGACTACTCTTGAAAAAGTTCGTCCTATGGTCGAAGTAAAAGCACGCCGTGTTGGTGGTGCTACATACCAGGTACCTATGGAAGTGCGCCCATCCCGTCGTACTGCCTTGGCTATGCGTTGGTTAGTAGATGCTGCTGCTAAGCGTTCTGAAAAAACTATGGCTTTACGTCTTGCTGGCGAGTTGCTTGATGCAGCTGAAGGTAAAGGCGCAGCGGTTAAAAAACGTGAAGATGTGCACCGTATGGCTGAAGCCAACAAAGCCTTCTCTCACTATCGCTTCTAAGCGGTTAAAACAGCCCCTATTCAGGAGGATGATGAGCCAGTTTTCGCTGTTTTGTCATCGAATCGCTTTAAGCTGCCCAGCAGCTTAAAGCGTCCTGTTTTAAACAACAAAATTTAGGAATGCAAGAAATCATGGCTCGTCAAACCCCAATTTCTCGTTACCGTAACATTGGTATCTCAGCGCACATTGACGCTGGTAAAACAACGACTTCTGAACGTATTTTGTTCTACACAGGTGAGAGCCACAAACTAGGTGAAACTCACGAAGGTTCGGCAACTACGGACTGGATGGAACAAGAGCAAGAACGTGGTATTACCATTACTTCAGCAGCTGTAACATGCTTCTGGAAAGGTATGGGCAACCAGTTCGAACAACACCGTATTAACGTTATTGACACCCCAGGACACGTTGACTTCACAATCGAAGTTGAGCGTTCTATGCGTGTTCTTGACGGTGCGTGTATGGTTTACTGTGCTGTAGGTGGTGTACAACCTCAGTCTGAAACTGTATGGCGTCAAGCGAACAAATATAAAGTTCCACGTATTGCGTTCGTTAACAAAATGGACCGTACTGGTGCGAACTTCTTCCGTGCGGTTGAACAAATGAAAACTCGCTTGGGTGCTAACCCAGTGCCAATCGTTGTTCCAATCGGTGCTGAAGAAAACTTCCAAGGTGTTGTTGACCTTATCGAAATGAAAGCGATTATCTGGGATGAAGCATCTCAAGGTATGAAGTTTGAATATGGCGACATCCCAGCTGACCTAGTTGATACTGCTAATGAATGGCGTACAAACATGGTTGAAGCAGCTGCGGAAGCATCTGAAGAGCTTATGGACAAATACCTTGAAGAAGGTGATTTGACGAAAGAAGAAATCGTAGCTGGTTTACGTACGCGTACGCTTGCAAACGAAATTCAACCGATGATGTGTGGTTCGGCGTTCAAAAACAAAGGTGTTCAACGTATGTTGGACGCAGTAATTGAATTCCTTCCAGCGCCGACTGACGTTGAAGCAATCAAAGGTATCTTAGACGACAAAGACGAAACTGAAGGTTCTCGTGAAGCGTCTGACGATGCACCGTTTGCTGCGTTAGCGTTCAAAATCATGAACGACAAATTCGTTGGTAACTTAACGTTCGTACGTGTTTACTCTGGTGTTCTTAAAGCGGGTAGCCCGGTTTATAACCCAGTGAAAATGAAACGTGAGCGTATCGGCCGTATCGTACAGATGCACGCAAATGACCGTCACGACATCGAAGAAATTCGTGCGGGCGACATCGCGGCATGTGTAGGTCTTAAAGATACAACAACTGGTGATACATTATGTGATGAAAACCACGTAATTACACTAGAGCGTATGGAATTCCCAGAGCCAGTAATTGCACTTGCAGTTGAGCCTAAAACTAAAGCTGACCAAGAAAAAATGTCAGTTGCTTTAGGTCGTTTGGCGAAAGAAGATCCATCGTTCCGCGTACGTACTGACGAAGAATCTGGTCAAACAATTATTGCTGGTATGGGTGAGCTTCACCTTGACATCATTGTTGACCGTATGAAACGTGAATTCAACGTTGAAGCGAACATTGGTAAACCAATGGTTGCTTACCGTGAAACGATCAAAAAATCTGTTGAACAAGAAGGTAAATTCGTTCGTCAAACAGGTGGTAAAGGTAAATTTGGTCACGTATACGTACGTCTTGAGCCAATGGACCCTGAATCTGGTAAAGACTACGAGTTCGCTGAAGAAGTTGTCGGCGGTGTAGTACCGAAAGAATTCTTCGGTGCGGTTGACAAAGGTATCCAAGAACGTATGAAGAATGGTGTCCTTGCTGGTTACCCAGTAGTTGGCATCAAAGCGACATTGTTCGACGGTTCTTACCATGATGTCGACTCTGACGAATTATCGTTCAAAATGGCGGGTTCTTACGCATTCCGTGATGGTTTCATGAAAGCAGATCCTGTTCTTCTTGAACCAATCATGAAAGTTGAAGTAGAAACTCCAGAAGACTACATGGGCGATATCATGGGTGACTTAAACCGTCGTCGTGGTATGGTTCAAGGTATGGACGATCTTCCTGGCGGTACTAAAGCAATCCGTGCTGAAGTTCCACTTTCTGAGATGTTTGGTTACGCAACTCACATGCGTTCTATGTCTCAAGGTCGTGCGACTTACTCTATGGAATTTGCTAAATATGCTGAAACTCCACGTAACGTGGCTGAAGGCATCATTGCTAAGTTCCAAGCTGGCGGCAAAAAAGGTGACGACGAGTAATCTTTCGATTACTATATTGCCTAACTAAATTTATAGTTAAAATCTAATACTCATGCAGGTTTACTGCATGAGTAATCTACAAAGGAAGATGAACATGGCTAAGGCTAAGTTTGAACGTAATAAGCCACACGTTAACGTGGGCACAATCGGTCACGTTGACCATGGTAAAACAACTTTAACAGCTGCGATTGCAACTGTATGTGCTAAAAAATTCGGTGGTGAAGCGAAAGACTACGCTGCAATCGACTCTGCACCAGAAGAAAAAGCACGTGGTATTACAATTAATACTTCACACGTAGAATACGATTCTCCAACTCGTCACTACGCTCACGTAGACTGCCCGGGCCACGCCGATTATGTTAAAAACATGATTACTGGTGCTGCTCAGATGGACGGCGCGATCCTTGTATGTGCTGCGACTGACGGTCCAATGCCACAAACTCGTGAACACATCCTGCTTTCTCGTCAGGTAGGTGTACCTTACATCGTTGTATTCTTGAACAAATGCGACCTTGTAGACGACGAAGAGCTTCTTGAACTGGTTGAAATGGAAGTTCGTGAACTTCTTTCTACTTACGACTTCCCAGGTGATGACACTCCTGTAATCCGTGGTTCAGCACTTGCTGCACTTAACGGTGAAGCTGGTCAATACGGTGAAGATGCAGTTGTAGCTCTTGTTGAAGCGCTTGACTCTTACATCCCAGAACCAGAACGTGCAATCGACCAAGCATTCTTGATGCCAATCGAAGATGTATTCTCAATTTCTGGCCGTGGTACAGTTGTAACTGGCCGTGTTGAAACTGGTATCATCAAAGTTGGTGAAGAAGTTGAAATCGTGGGTATCAAAGACACAGTTAAGACTACTGTAACTGGCGTTGAAATGTTCCGTAAACTTCTTGACGAAGGCCGTGCTGGTGAGAACTGTGGTATCTTGCTTCGTGGTACTAAACGTGAAGACGTACAACGTGGTCAAGTACTTGCTAAACCAGGTTCTATCAAACCGCACACTAAATTCGATGCAGAAGTATACGTACTTTCTAAAGACGAAGGTGGTCGTCACACTCCATTCCTTAACGGTTACCGTCCACAGTTCTACTTCCGTACAACTGACGTAACTGGCGCGATTTCTTTGAAAGAAGGCGTTGAAATGGTTATGCCTGGTGACAACGTAGAAATGTCAGTAGAACTAATTCACCCAATCGCAATGGACCCAGGTCTACGTTTTGCGATCCGTGAGGGTGGTCGTACAGTTGGTGCTGGTGTAGTTGCTAAAGTAACTGCATAATCGCTGATTGTGTGAAAAAAGCGTCCCTTTGGGACGCTTTTTTTATATCTGTAAATTCAACCTACTCATTTTCAAGCATATTTAAATTGTCTAACAATATATTTACAAGCTGTCCTTAAGTGATATTTCACTGACCTTATCTACCCTTATGTGAAAAATTCAACGCAGTAATATAACTATAAGAATTTTAATAATTAGATTTCAGCTCTATATAGAACTGATGGGAGTAAGTGTATGAATGCTCAAGTGAAAATTACCAATCGTGCAGGCGCAAGTTTTCCGGTACGTCGTATGAGTTTTGATTTTGATCAAGTGCCAGAATACTGGATGAATGGTTCAGCAGGACTGACTCACTTTATGACTGCACTCTCTGCATTATTCCCGGCAGGCGAAAAATTCTTTATTGATTCTGTTCGCGCTGTACGTCAGCACCCAGCAATTAAAGACAATGAAGCATTGCAAAAAGAAATTTCTGCCTTTATTGGTCAGGAAGCCATGCATACCCAGGAACATGTTGGCTTTAATGCCTCAGCGCAACGCCATGGCCATGATGTTGATACGCTAGATCATTATACTGACCGAGTCATTCAAACTGCACGCAAAATCTTTGCGGCAGTCGGTAAGCCAGTTGGTATTACCCAGGAAATGGTCGACCTCACTGCGACGACTGCACTAGAACATTTTACTGCGACCATTGCATCTCAGTTACTGACCAATCAGCATATTCAGGAACTGATGAAAGATGACACCATGAAAACCATGTGGCTCTGGCATGCAATTGAAGAGAATGAACATAAGGCCGTGGCCTATGATGTATTCGAAGGTGTTTTCGGTAAAGGTTTAAAATCTTATCTACTGCGTACCACTTCACTGGTTGAAGCGATGGTCACGCTATTCTTTGTACAAAGCTACTTCGTATTGCGTTTATTGAAAGAAGACCGTCAGTTAAGTCTTGGAGCTTTAAAAGAAATCTATACTTATGGTTATAGCCCATCTAAAGGAATTATTACCGGTATGGGTAAAGAAATGCTGATGTACTTTAAACCTGGTTTTCATCCAAATGATCATGACACCCATAGCTTATTACAAAGCTGGAAACAAAAACTGGGCCTTTAATTTAAAACTAGATTAAAAGACTGAAGAGCAACCTAAGTTGCTCTTTTTTTTGCTCGATTTTTTAAATAAAGTTTCTATAATGCGGAGGTTAATTCTAGATAAGATGAACGAAGATGATTCGTTTGATGCAAGCTGCGGATGTGCCAGCTGTTGCCAAGATTGAAATCAAAGTACAATCCCATCCCTGGACCTTTAAACAATTTGAAGATGCTGTTACTGCCTATCAAAGCACTGTGATTGAACAAGCAGGGCAAGTCGTAGGGTTCTGCATTTTACAGCCGGTGTTGGATGAAGCCAATTTATTACTGATGGCAATTGATCCTGCGCAACAGGGCAAAGGTTTAGGTTATCAGTTGCTAGATGCCTCAATTGCATTATTGAAAAATAGTCCAGTACAAATCTTTCTGGAAGTACGGGAAAGCAATACTGCTGCAATTAAACTGTATGAAAAAACCGGTTTTCATCAGATTGATCTGCGCAAGAACTATTATCCGAATTCGAATGGCACTCGGGAACATGCCATTATTATGGTGAAGTCCTGTACTGATGATTTTGCCAGCCTGTTTAAATAATATTCCAGCTCTTATTTGACGACTAAATTACTTGATAATGGGATTATTCCATCCGCTAGGCAAGGTCGTCATCAAGGAGTTTCCCAGATGTTCAATCTCCACAGGGGTAAGGGTGCGGTTTAATCGGCGCCATTGCCCGTCAATCAATAATTCAAGTGGCAGGTATTGAGACTTGTAGTTCATTTTGGCTGAATGTGGCACCCAGTAGCCCAGATAAACAAACTGTAAGCCAAGTTTTTGAGTGTGCTCAATCTGTTTCAGAATCGCAAAGGCACCAAGGGAACGGCGGTTCTCATCAGGATCAAAGAAAGTATACACCGCTGAAACGCCATCATCGAGCAGGTCACAAGTCGATACACTGATGAGACGGTCATCTTTCCATAATTCCAGAAAGAAACTATCGGTACAGCTTTGCAGTAAAAACTTTTCGAACTGGTCACGGCTAGGTGGATACATATCACCATCTGCATGACGTTCATTAATATAACGTTCATAGAGGGCGTAATGTATATCTGTGGCCTGTTCAGGATGGGTAATTTTAACCGTCAAATCCTGATTACGTTTCCAGGCTTTTTTTTGCGAGCTGTTCATTTGGAATTCATGAACAGGAATACGTGAAGATAAACATTGACGGCACAGGTGGCATTCAGGCCGATAGACAAAATCACCACTACGACGGAAACCGGTACGAGAAAGCTCGGACAGCGTCACTACATCAATACGGTGCGCTGGATCAAGAAAAACCATGCGCGCGGACTTGTTGGGCAGATAGCTACAGTCATGCGGCGGCGTAATATAATACTGTAAATCGTTCAGTAGGGACTGTGGTTGATAAGAGTTCATAACAAGTGCCCTCTGTTATTTTCATTCACTTAATCGCGCAGACTGCGCTATTGTTTTACTTGAAAATACACCGTCTTGATACTTTTTCCAATTGATCGCAGGCTGTTTTATCACATCTTGTAACGATTTAAGATATGTATGGCGAGAAATTGTACAGGCACCTAGACTCATCAAGTGATCATTCACCAATTGACAGTCAATCCAGGGCAGCTGATTTTCTCTGCCAATCAGCATCAGGGCATAGAAAGCCATTTTAGAAACATCGGTTTGGGTACTAAACATGGATTCACCGAAACAGCCCTTGCCGATAGTCACCCCATAGAGTCCACCTACTAGGCGATCTTCATCCCAAACCTCAATACTATAACCATAACCCGCATTAAACAGGTCGCAATAACCTTGAATGATCTCTTCACTAATCCAGGTCTCATCTGCATAAGCGCGAGGCAATGAGCAGGAACGGATGACTCTTTCAAAAGCATGATTCACCGTAATTTTATAATCCTGTTTTTTCATGCTTCGAAGCAGGGATTTACTTGGATGATAATCTTCTGGCCGAATAATACAGCGTGGTTCCGGACTCCACCAGCAGATCGGATCACCTTCAGAAAACCAGGGGAAGAGACCATGGGTATAGGCCTCATACAAAGTAGAAGGGGAGAGGTCTGCACCGATACAAATCAGGCCTTCACCCTCAAGATCTGCTTCTTCAGGATTGGGGAAAATGTACTGTGAAGGAGGAAGAAGATGCATGCAGAACCCTGATCTTGAAATAGACTGTTTTTATCATACATAAAAAAACCGCCCATGATGGACGGTCTTTTTATTTTCGCTGCTTAGTCTAATTTGCCCATGGCATCGAGATATTTTTCTGCATCCAGTGCCGCCATACAGCCTGAACCTGCAGAGGTAATTGCTTGACGGTAGATACTGTCTGCGATATCGCCTGCAGCAAATACACCCGGGATAGAGGTTTGAGTGGCATTGCCCGCGGTACCACTTTGAACCTGAATATAACCATCACGCAGTTCTAGCTGGCCTTCGAACATAGTGCTATTTGGTTTATGACCAATAGCAACAAATAGACCTGATACTTCAACGTCCTGAGTTGAATCATCTTGAGTTGATTTTAAACGTACCGCAGTGACGCCAGTGGTATCACCCAACACTTCTTCTACCTGATGATTCCAGATAATGCTGATTTTTCCTTCTTTTTCTTTTTCAAAAAGATGGTCTTGCAGGATTTTTTCAGAACGTAACGTATCACGACGGTGAACTAGAGTCACGTGAGAAGCGATGTTAGAAAGATATAATGCTTCTTCAACAGCGGTATTACCACCGCCCACAACCATCACTTTTTGCTCTTTATAGAAGAAACCGTCACAGGTTGCACACGCGCTCACGCCTTGACCCATAAATGCAGCTTCTGATTCCAGACCCAGGTATTGCGCAGTTGCACCAGTACAAATGATCAGGGCATCACAAGTAAACTCTTCCATATCGCCTTTCAGGACGAATGGACGAACGTTAAGGTCAACTTCATTGATATGATCATAAACAATTTCAGTACCAAAACGTTCTGCATGAGCCTGCATACGTTCCATTAAAGCTGGACCAGTCAGACCTTCAGGATCGCCAGGCCAGTTATCTACTTCAGTCGTTGTGGTTAATTGACCACCCAGTTGCAGACCTGCAATCAGGGTCGGTTTTAAGTTTGCACGCGCTGCATAGACTGCTGCGCTATAGCCAGCAGGGCCAGAACCTAAAATAATCAGTCGTGAGTGACGTGCGCTCATTCGCTGTATCCTTTTTTATTTAGAAATTTATTGAATTATACGTGAAACTGTATAACAGTGGTGTGAGATTAAAGTCGATATTATTGATCATCGAAATCGATTTGGGCTATATAGAAGAAGTACACAATAATGCATCTTTTTTGATGCAACAGGTGCATAATATGCATTTTATTGCGACGCTTTTTTTGAAGCATACCAGCAAAAGAATATTCATGAAGAATTGGTTACAGGACAGTATATGACAGCGGTGTCGAGTGCCTATGCACAGCGCTTAGTAATGACATTATTTTTAGTCTCATTTGGGATTTATCTGTTTCTTGCAACAGTGACCTATACACCATTTGATCCGGGGTGGATGCATATCTCTAGTGATACGCAGACAGTTTCAAATGCCAGTGGGGTTGCAGGGGCCTGGATTTCAGACCTGTTATTTGGTTTTCTCGGTTGGGCAAGCCTGCTGATCCCTGTGTATCTGTTTATGGAAGCAATCCAGGTCTGGTGGCCGCGCAGCTTCCTGAACCGTCCATTCCGTTATGCTGCCCAATTCTTCCTGTTATTGACTACATCGGCGTTGCTGTTCCTGTTCTGGCAAGTTCCAGCCGATACGCTGGATAATTCTTCAGGCGGGATCATTGGCTATGAACTGGGCCAAAGTCTTGAACAATTACTAACTGTCTATGGCGCAGCTTTTTTCTTGCTGGTGCTTTGGGTGGTTCTGTTTACCTTGGCATTTGGTGTGAAATGGAACAAGACCTGGAGCAGTCTCAAGGCAACACCTGCTTATCTGCAAGACCTGTTCTACCGTAATGTGCCAGAAGGTATGTCTGATTTTGACCGTACCGCACCTGTAATTAAAAAAGAAGCGGTAAAAGCAGCTGCCAAAAAAGTGACAGTACCAGTCACTGCCGCACCTGAGCATGATCTGGTAGAAGTCGACCCTGTAGTTCGCGATCATGTCGCTGAACGCCTGTTTGAGGATTTTGCAGATAAAGAATCGCACCAGCCTCACCACTATGAAGAAGATATTTCTGAACCTGTACAGACATCAGCTTCAGAACCTGTTCAGGAACAAGCACCGCGAACAGTAGAGCCGGATCGTGTGGTGGCAACAGGGGAGGTGTGGCGTGCGTTACATTCCAATGAAGACCAGCGTCACAAGCAGGATATCGATGCTTTGCTTAAAGCTGCAGAAGAAGAGCAAGCTGATTTTTCTCCTGATGCATTTGCAGCTGCGTCAACGAATCACAATGCTCATGAAGTGACATCATCATCTACCGCCAAGAATAATCTGGACTGGGATGATGATGAAATTTTTGATGAGTTATTGGCCGCAGTCCCGCAAGGTAAAACCGCAACGGATGTGCATAGCCCGTTCAATTCAGCAGCAGCTGAAAAATCCCTCAGAATTGTAGAAGATGCTGGAACAATCAGCTCAACTGCGGCTGCTCCACTTATGGCTGCACATGCGATTAAAAATACCAGCCTGGAAGCGGACTTTGAGGATCTGGACGATTTACTGGTTGAAGCTGATGAACCAAAACCTGCACCTGTACGTGCATCAAGTTATGCCCAATCTTCTGCTTTTGTTCAGGCACCGATTCAGCGTGTAGAGACAGCAGCTCAAACCGCAGCGACCAATGCAGCAGTTCGGGAAGCATTGTCCAAAGAAGAATTTATTGAAGCTTGGCATGAAACTGCCGGTAAGCCTCAGGATGAAGACGAGTTTGACTTCGATGCGCCACTGACCGATGCCGCTGGTCGTCCAATGTCACGTGCCATGCAGGTCGCTGAGCGCCGTAAAGACCTGTCACCATTGCCGGGTCTGGAATTGCTGGATAAAGTCGATCCGAACAAAAAAGTGAATTTCACTGAAGAGCAATTATCCCGTTTATCAGAACTTCTGGAAATCAAGCTTCAGGAATTTAACGTTAAAGCTAAAGTGGTCGAGGCTCAGCCAGGCCCAGTCGTGACCCGTTTTGAACTGGACCTTGCGCCTGGTGTGAAAGCTTCCAAAGTCACTAATATTTCACGTGACTTGGCCCGTTCGATGTCAATGGCTTCAGTACGTGTAGTCGAAGTTATTCCAGGTAAGCCTTATATCGGCATTGAAGTTCCGAACAGTAGCCGTGAAATGGTGCGTTTGATTGAACTGGTACAGATTCCAAAATTCAATGATCCAGATGGCATTTTGTCGATGGCCATGGGTAAGGATATTTCGGGCAATCCGGTGATTACTGAACTGGGTAAAGCACCGCATATGCTGGTAGCAGGGACTACGGGTTCTGGTAAGTCGGTGGCGGTTAACTCGATGATTCTATCGATGCTATTGAAGTACACACCAGACCAGTTACGCCTGATCCTGATCGATCCGAAACAGCTTGAATTGGCCAACTATAACGATATTCCACACCTGTTAACCCCAGTTGTGACCGATATGAAAGATGCAGTCAGTGCCTTGAACTGGTGTGTGAATGAAATGGAACGTCGTTACAAACTGATGTCTTTCCTGAAAATTCGTAAGCTCAGCGACTATAACCGTAAGGTAGAAGAGGCGCTTGCCAATGGTGAAGAGCTATTTGATCCAACCTGGAAAGCGAGTGAATCAGTCGCAGGGGAACGTGCACCGCGCTTAACGCCATTGCCATCGATTGTGATTGTTGCCGATGAGTTCGCGGATATGATCATGCAGGTCGGTAAGAAAGCTGAAGAGATGATTACCCGTCTGGCACAAAAATCCCGTGCTGCCGGTATTCACCTGTTACTGGCAACTCAGCGTCCCTCAGTAGATGTGATCACTGGTCTGATCAAGGCGAATATTCCGACACGTGTCGCACTTCGTGTGAACTCGAAAATCGACTCACGTACCATTCTCGATGCAGGTGGTGCAGAAGATCTGCTCGGTCATGGTGATATGCTGTTCCTTGGCCCGGGTAAAATTGAGCCGGAGCGCGTACACGGTGCCTTTATTGCCGATGATGAAGTGAACCGGATCTGTGATGCATGGCGTGAACGTGGGGCGCCTAACTATGTGGATGAGATCCTGACTCCATTTGATGAAGAACCGTCTAGTCGCGGCTTTGAGGATGGTGGAGATGGTGGATCTGATCGAGATGCGCTGTATGATCAGTGTGTGGCTTTTGTTTTGGAAACCCGCAAAGCATCAACTTCATCTTTGCAGCGTAAGTTCAGTCTGGGTTATAACCGTGCTGCACGGATCATTGACCAGATGGAAGAAAATGGCATTGTCAGCTCAATGGGTGCCAATGGGAAGCGTGAGATCTTGGTTTAAATCCAGAATCTCTAGCGATTAAAAAAGCCTGCTTTAAGCAGGCTTTTTTATGCATTACAACTTATGCAAATTTTTCTAATACTGCGAGGAACTCGGCACTTTGACGCGGATAAGTGGCAATCACGTCATGAATGCGCTGTCCTTCCGGATTGGTGGCGTTAAGATCGCGACCGTCTGCGACAAATTTGGTTAGTAGGCGTTCATAATCAAAAGGGCGCATATGCTTGAATGCATGATAAAGTACATGAAAATCTGCATTGACGCCTGCAGGAGGAAGCTGATTCAGGTAGGCATATACACGCTCATCTGACCATTCTTCGTTAAAGGTCGCTGGTTGAGATAATGCCATCGCAATCTCCTTGATGTAATTCTTCGGCATGAAAAAAGGCAAAATATGAGTTCGCAAGAGGCAAAGTCTTATCATGCACTTTGTCTATTCGAAGTATCACTTCACGTTTTGAGATGAGGTAAAAAAATACTAATTACTATCAAGTCTACGCGAAGCCAAGCTTCTGGTCTTGCGTCTCAACAAAGCGGCGCTTTGTTGAGGCTCATATTTTGCCTTGAATCAATTTACTTGACTAATCAAAATTCAGATTATCGCTCTTCAGGTAAATTGATATTCATTTCAAGCATTTCAATGTTTGCTTCAGAACGTACCTGCATCTGAATGTGCTGTTCATCAACCCCGCGGACGTAGCGATTGACCACTTGCATGATCTCTGTCTTCATCTGGTCAATTTTATCCTGACTCAAACGGCGCCCCAAACCCTGTTCAGAAGCAACAATGACTTTCAAACGGTCTTTCGCGGTTTGTGCGCTTGATGGTTTATCCTCGCTACTAAAAAGTTTACTCCAGAATCCAGCCATGTTTACGCTCCAAATAATCGTGCTAACCAGCCCTTAGGTTTTACTTCAATATGACGGTAAGGACGCTCTTCACCCAGGAAACGTGCTACAAGGTCATCATAAGCCTGACCTGCGGCAGATTCGGTAAAGTGAATCACTGGTTTACCTTCATTCGATGCCTGTAGAACGCTTGGACACTCAGGAATAACACCTAAGGTTGGAACACGTAAAATATCTTTAGAAATATCGTCAATCGTTAACATTTCCTGTTTATCGGCACGTTCCGGATTGAAACGGGTAATACACAGGTGTTTACGGATGCGACCTTCGTTTTGTTCTACTTTTTTAGTTTTACTGTCTAGCATGCCAATGATGCGGTCAGAGTCACGTACTGAAGAAATTTCAGGGTTAGTCACAATGATAGCTTCATCTGCATGGTACATGGCTAAAATGGCACCACGTTCAATACCTGCAGGTGAGTCACACACGATATAATCAAATTCCTGTGAAAGCTCATCCATTACACGTTCTACGCCTTCATCAGTTAAAGCATCTTTATCACGTGTTTGTGAAGCAGGTAAAATATATAAATTTTCAATATCTTTATCGCGAATCAGTGCTTGTTGTAATCGTGCTTCGTTATTGAGAACATTTACAAAATCATATACTACACGGCGTTCACAGCCCATAATCAAATCAAGGTTACGCAAGCCTACATCAAAATCAATTACCACAGTTTTGTGGCCACGTAGGGCTAAACCTGTTGCAAAAGATGCACTTGTTGTAGTCTTACCTACGCCACCTTTGCCTGATGTTACGACAACAATTTTCGCCACCGAATCCACTCCTGTTATGGTTCAAATCCCCTATAAAATGGGGTTTTTGGTGTTTATTTATACATTAAAATTGTAGAGCTTCAAATACAAGCTCTTGTTGATCATTCAAGTAAATATGCACGGGTTTTTTCACAACATTCGGTGGAATGTCGTCGGCCACACAGTAAGTACCTGCAATAGAAATCAGTTCGGCCTCCAGCGCATGGCAGAAAATACGCGCTGCAGTATTGCCACCCGCACCTGCAATCACACGGCCACGCGCGCTGCCATAAATATGGATATTGCCTGAAGCAATCACTTCTGAACCACTGTTTATTCCGGCCGTAATAATAATGTCACCCTGATTCTGCACAATGCATTGGCCGGTGCGCAGAATTTCATCGTGATAAGAAGTCACATGCGCGACGATCGGTGCTGCATCAGCTTTTTCATCGTCAGCAGCAGATTCGGATTTGACTTCCATGACCTGTTCTTTGGTCGCCTTAATTTCCTGTAACTGACGGTCTGGTGGCAGAACAGGGAACTGAATCGCACGAGCCTGATCACCCAGAATCCCTTCAGTCACCGCCATAGGCTGAACTTCGAGATCAATCAGTAACTGGATCAGGGCAATCAGTTCCTGGTCGACTGAACTTTCAATTACCGCCAATGTGCCTGGCGGAAAAGCCGCTTGTAATTTTGGTTTCAGTTGCTGGCGGATTGCATCATGATCATTGGTATCGAGGCTAATGCGTAGCGCATTGACCATTCTGCCTTTTATCCGTATGTCAGCCATAATTTTTCCTTAATACTTCTGACTTGCTGTTTTATGTCGAAGCAATGTTGTAAATAGTGCAAATCCTAGAACAAATTTCGTTAATTCTCTAGCGATCCAAGTTATTTTTTTATACGAATAGAATCCACTTATCTTAGCCGATTCCACAAATGAAAACTCATCTATCTATTGAGCCCTGATTTTGTTCGTGTTCTTCTAAAATCTGTTGCCACTGTTTTACTTTGACCTGTTTTTGAATGGCTTCAAGTGTTTCAAAAACAGCCGATTCGACTAATTTATCAATATGTGGATTATGTTCAATCTGAATCTGGCTAATCTTATCTGAAATCATGGCAAAAGTCGGGTTTTCTTGTGATCCGCTATGTGTAAAAGGATCGATCAGGCCTTGAGTGATATTTTCTCCCAGACGTTGACCAATACTCTGGATCTGGCGTTCCAGCCGTCCACCCACAATGGGAATCAGACGCAGAAGCTGGGTGAGCTCAGGTGTATCTTCAATGGCCTGATTGACGACTTGCCCGACATTTTTTGAAATCATGAAGCGCTGTGCCTGTAATTCCTTGCCCAAAGACTCTTGCAAGATATCTGTCAAAGCAACAGCCAGTAATTTACGGTGATGTTCCACCAAATCATCAATTAATTGTTTATGTGATGTGCTGGTGCTGAGTTCACGTTTAATGCCATCCAGTAACGTCAATACTACACGGCTCGAAAGTTCTTCCATCAGCAGGTTATAGTAGAAATTACCCCGTCTATACCAGCTTGCCGGTATGACTTTGTATCCATGGCTATGCAGGTTGTAGCCAATCGCGACTGCACGTAACAAACGCAGAAAACGTAGCTGTGGGATGATGGATAAAATTTCATACCAGTGCACAAAGGGAAAGAACCACCAGCGGGCATGGTGGCGTATAACAATGGCAATGAACCAGCGAACGATGAGTTCAATAATCAGGAAGGTGGTAAACCATCCCTCGGTAATCATTACCCAGGGACGTAATTCACTTTTATAAAACTGCAAGACATCAGGCAAGCGAATGAAGTCAAACAACCAGTGCCCAAAATCGCTCATCAGAATGGCATTGGCACAGAGACAGAACAAATTGATGATGATGACAACCATCATGAAAATGTCATAAATCAGTGCAATTTTCCAGCCCCAGGTGCCTTTGCGAATAAACTTAAATGAGCTGGACACGAGGTCCGGGTTGTCGTTCTTCATAGTCTCTCTGGCAAATGTCAGGCAGAAGCGGAAATCAGGTTCTGCTGCATTTGCTCAATTAATTGGTCTTTTTCAGTCCAGATTTGGTCTACCCATTGCTGGAAACGCGCACGGTAATCTGCATCATCTTCATAATTGCCGCCGAGTACCCAGTCTGGAATGTCAATTTTTCTCAAGTTCACGGCAATACGCGGGACTTCGCCTAACCAGAATTCCCCATAACCTGGCACACCGTCAGGATAAACAATAGTCATATCCACCAGTGCATCAATTTTGTCCCCCAGAATGTTCAGTGCCAGCGCGAGACCGCCCGCCTTAGGCTTCAACAAATGCTTATAAGGCGATTTTTGCTGTTCATGCTTTTCTGGGGTAAAACGTGTACCTTCCAGATAATTCAGCAAGGTAAATGGCTGGCTAACCAGTTGTTCACATGCCTTACGTGCTTCTTCCATATCCCGATATTTCAGGGAAGGGTTTTTGGCAATCTGTTCCTTGCTATGCCTTTTCATCATCGGGAAGCCCAGAATTTTAAAGGCTTGACCTACAAATGGAATAAAAATTAGTTCCCATTTTGTAAAAAAGCGGGTGAGAGGCATACGCGTTAAACCGAAATACTGGTTTACCGTGGTATCCACCCAGCTCTGATGATTACAGGTCATTAAATAACGCCCCTGCATGTTCAGATCCAGAGATTCGTCAATACTGATTTGCCATTCGGTATTTTTCAGGACATTGTCAATCAGCCAGTTATTTACGCCCAACCAGCTATTGGTAATCTTGATATTGGTTGCATCAATCTTAGAAGATTTCTTAAAAAGTTTGGTCAGCCCCAAAGCCAGTACGGGTGGTCCATGAAAAAAAGTACTGCCAGTCATGACAGATGTCACCGTGAGGCCACGGGTAAGTTTTTTTAAAGTCGTTTGTTGCTTGCTTTTAGATGACATATAAAAACAGTCCCAGAGAATAATCGTCTAAATTTCATCACATTTTGAACAATATAGAGGGAGTTGAGCGAATAGAAAAGTCCGATCGTTAAACTATGAAGAAACTATGATGAAATTCAGGAAATTGGTTACACATAAACATTATAAAATATTACTAAAAGATTTATTATTAACAAAAATTCAATGGTTATCCCATTATTTTTAAATCATTATCTGACCTAAGATACAAATTACACTACAAAGGAGGCATGCAATGCGTGCACTATTAATTTCAGCAGCTGTAGCAGGGGCAGTAGCACTTACAGGTTGTCAAACTACTGGCAATAACCTGGGTGGTGTTGAGTACGACAAAACAGCTTTGGGTACAGTAATTGGTGCTGCTGCAGGTTATGGTATTTCTAAAAGTAATGCCAATACTAGCCGTCAAAACAACCGTGCAGCTGCAATTGGTGCAGTACTTGGTGGTGCAGCGGGTGTTTACCTTGACAATAAAGAGAAAAAATTACGTCAAGCGACTGCGGGTACTGGTGTAGATGTAAACCGTAATCCAGACGGTTCAATCAACTTGGTAATGCCTGGTGCGATTACATTTGACACTAACAAGTCAAACATCAAACCAAACTTCTATGCAACATTGAATAAAGTTGCCCAAGTTCTGACTGAAGACAGCCAAAGCGGTATCTTGGTAACTGGTTATACAGACAGCACTGGTAATGACTCAATCAACATTCCATTGTCTCAAGCACGTGCACAATCTGTTGCGAACTACCTTGCTGGTCAAGGCGTAGCACGTACTCGTATTAATGCACAAGGTCTTGGTTCAGCGAACCCGATCGCAGACAACTCAACTGCGGCTGGTAAAGAACAAAACCGTCGTGTTGAAATCGCAGTATATGCCGTTCAGTAATCACTGATTTTGCAGAAAAACCACCTTCGGGTGGTTTTTTTATGTCTGAAAGATGACGCAGGAAAATGAATTTTCAATTAGGCATCTGGGCATGAGATGACTATAATCGGAGCCGAATCTAGAAGAGGAAGCCATATGTCACTCGCCAGTCAGTTAAATGACAAGCAACTTGAAGCCATGAAATATACTCAAGGACCCTTGTTAGTACTTGCCGGAGCGGGTTCAGGCAAGACCTCGGTAATTACAAGAAAAATCGCATATTTGGTCAAGCATTGCGGGATTCCGGCCCACCGGATCACGGCAATGACCTTTACCAACAAGGCAGCACGTGAAATGAAAGAGCGTGTCACCAAATTGCTGACCCGAGAAGAAGCCAAGGGCCTTTCAGTCTCGACCTTCCATACTTTTGGTCTAAATTTATTACGTTTAGAGCTCAAACACACACCGCTAAAAAATAATTTTTCGATTCTGGATGCCGATGACTGTAAGCGGATTCTGATGGATCTGATGCATCGCGATAATCTTTCAGGTGCTGAAAGCAAAGAATTGATCGCCAAAGCCATGAAGATGATTTCGGACTGGAAAAACGATCTGATTCCGCCAGAGCAGGCGCATACCACCTGTGAAACACCAGAAGATGTTCAGTTCGCGCATTTATACCAACTTTATGAGCGAAATCTGCGTGCCTATAACGCTGTCGACTTTGATGACCTGATTGTCATGCCAACGCGTCTGTTACAGGAAAATGCCGAAGTTCGGGATAAATGGCAGAACCGTGTACGCTATTTGCTGGTCGATGAATATCAGGATACCAATACGGCACAGTATATTCTGGTGAAATTACTGGTTGGGGTTATGGGCCAGTTCACTGCGGTAGGGGATGATGATCAGTCAATTTACGCCTGGCGTGGTGCTAAACCTGAAAATATGGCGCTGTTACAACAGGATTTCCCGAATCTGAAAGTGATCAAGCTGGAACAGAACTATCGTTCCACTAGCCGTATTCTAAAAGCTGCCAATACCGTAATTGGCAACAACCCGCATATCTTTGATAAAAAGCTCTGGTCAGATAAAGGTCACGGTGAAGTGATTCGGGTCATCACTTGTCGTAATGATGATGATGAAGCAGAACGCGTAGTGAAAGACCTGATCACGCATAAGCTGATGAATGGTAAAAACTGGAAAGATTACGCGATTCTGTATCGTGGTAATTTCCAGGCACGTATTCTGGAAACTCAGCTGCGCCAGATGCAGATTCCTTACAAGCTCTCTGGCGGTCAGTCTTTCTTTGCGCGTGCAGAGATCAAGGACATTATGAGTTACCTGCGTCTGATCATTAACCCGGAAGATGACAGCGCTTTCCTGCGGATTATTAACACACCGAAACGTGCCATTGGCCCGGTGACGCTGGAAAAACTCGGTCTGTTTGCCCAGGAAAATAATCTGTCTCTACTGTCAGCAGCAGGCGATCAGCGTTTAACTATGGTCATTCCAAAGAAAGCGACCACACAACTAGCAGAATTTTCAGATTTCATTAATAACTTTACCCGCAACTTGCTGGAAGACGATGAACCTGTACCAATCATCCGTCAGATGATGGTGGAAGCCGGCTATATTGACTATATCAAGGAATCCGCAGCGACGCCGGCACAGGAAAAAACCAAACTCGATAATATTGAAGTGCTGTATAGCAGTATTCAGAGTCTGATCAATCGTGCAGAAGATGTCGATGAGAAAAATATCGAAAGTGTCATCCGTAAGATGGTGCTTCTCGATATGCTGGAACAGCAGCAGGAAGAAGAAGATACCGATAAGGTTAACCTTCTGACCTTGCATGCATCCAAAGGTCTGGAATTCCCTTATGTCTACTTAATCGGACTGGAAGAAGAAATTCTGCCACATAAGAACTCGATTGCTGCCGAAACAGTCGAGGAAGAACGCCGTCTAATGTACGTGGGGATTACTCGTGCGCGTCAGGGCTTGACTATTACCTTGGCTGAGCAACGTAAGGCGGGTGGACAGATGAAACAGATGACCCCAAGCCGCTTCCTGGATGAGCTTCCAGAAGATGAACTGGAGTGGTTAGGTCGCAAGAAAAAACTTGCAGGCAATATTGATCCAAAACAGCAGGCTCAGCACTATCTGGATAATTTGCGTGCCTTGATTAAACGGTAAAAGTAACAGAACGCTACAATTTTGATTCTTTAAATTTTTTGATATTAAACAACAGGAATAAATACATGAAAGTTCAGGTGAAAGTCCTTGATTCGCGTCTGGGGCAGGAATGGCCATTGCCGACTTATGCAACAACTGGCTCAGCAGGACTCGATCTTCGTGCATGTGTCAACGAAACGACTGTAATTGAACCAGGTCAAACAGTTTTAGTAAAAACTGGTTTGGCGATTTATATTGAAGATCCAGCATTTGCTGGTTTGATCTTGCCACGTTCTGGTTTAGGTCATAAACACGGGATTGTTTTAGGTAACCTGGTTGGCTTGATCGATTCAGATTACCAAGGCGAGCTGATGGTCTCTGTATGGAACCGTAGTCAAACTGCATTTAGCCTGGAACCTGGTGAGCGTTTAGCCCAATATGTATTAGTCCCTGTGGTACAGGCTGAGTTTGATCTGGTGAATGAGTTTGAAGCAACCGAGCGTGGCGCAGGTGGTTTCGGTCATACTGGTAAAAACTAAAATTAAAGGATGACTTAACTTGGATGTTCTGGGTTAAGTCATCTTTTTTTAGAGTTTTAATCATAAAAACAATAAAAAAATGACAGAGCTATTTAATAAACTTTATTCTTGAATTTTATTTCAATGAAAAATATTTAAATAAATTTTTAGTATCATTTAAATAGAAAAATAAAATCATTCAGAATTTAAGAAAATAGATGATAAATAATGCAAGAAGTCATTTTTAGTCAGGTTTATTTATTTTACTAGTTATACAAATTAAATACATAAAAGATTAATAATTATACTTTTATAATTGATTGTCACATTCAATTCATATAAAAATACAGAGTCTTAAAACAAAAACAAATGTTTAAAGTCATGATGATTGCTTAATCATTATTTTATCTCCTTATATTCAATAGTGAAAAGAACAGTTTATGGGATCCATGAATCAACCCTTTCCGGCTCACATTTTTCGTGCCTACGATATCCGGGGTAAAGTCAGTTTACTCAGTACAGGTGTGATTGATGCTATTGCGCATGGTCTGGCTCAGCAATATCAAGCTGCGGGGCAGACTCGGGTTGCGATTGGCTATGATGCCCGCATCAGCAGTCCGGCTTTTGCTGAAACCATTCGCCGTATTTTTCAGGACTATGCTATTGAAGCTGCCATTATCGGCTGTTGTTCCAGTCCGATGTTGTATTACACAGCGCGTCAGTTTGATGGTAATGGTGTGATGGTCACGGCCAGCCATAATCCTAAAGAAGATAATGGAATTAAATGGATTATTGTAGGGGAGCCGCCTTGTCCCGAGATGATTCAGCAGGTCGCACAAAAAGCAAAACTTCATGTAAATAGTTCTTTATCGTGTTTGAATGATTTGCCTCACCAAATTATTCCCGAATTTTGTCTGCAATATCAGCAGGAAATGCTTGAAGATATTCAGTTGAAGCGCCCATTTAAAGTAGTGCTGGACGGTCTGAACGGTTCAGCAGGACGTTGTGCCAACTTGGTGCTGCAAAAACTAGGTTGTGAAGTTACCGCCTTACGTTGTGAAGCCAATGGGCATTTTCCTGATCATGCGCCTGATCCTTCTCAGGAAGCACATTTACAAACCTTACGTCAGGTCGTCATGCAACAGCAGGCGGATCTGGGTATTGCCCTAGATGGTGATGGGGACCGGTTGGTACTGGTGGATGAGCAGGGTGTCATTATTAGTGCTGATCAGCTTCTCTGTTTATTCGCAGAAATTTGTATGACTGGCACAAAAGCATGTCAGTTTGTTTATGACGTTAAATGTTCAACCCTGATTCGCGATACAGTTCAACGCCTGGGCGGAAAACCGGTGATGATTCGTACTGGTAGCTCATTCCTGCGAAAATATCTGGCGCAGTCCCAGCATCAGGCCATTTTTGGTGGTGAATATGCCGGGCATTATGTTTTTAATGACGGACGTGGCTGGGGCTATGATGACGGTCTTTATGCAGCGCTTCGGGTCATGGAATATCTGGATCAGAAAAGTATGACTTTAAGTAAGGCCTTGCGCGCTTATCCAAAACGTCATGGGACTGAAGATTTATATATTTCCACTCATCAGGTGCAGCCTGTTGAGCTTTTAAACTTTGTTGAGCAGCAATCTACGCAATTAAATGCACAAATCAGTAAAATTGACGGGATACGTCTTGATTTTGATGATGGTTTTGGCATCATTCGAGCATCCAATACGGGTGAATATTTCACGGTGCGCTTTGATGCCAATGATGCACAAGGCCTGAATGAAATTCGACATCTGTTTGTATCCATGTTGCGTGACCGTTATCCACAGATCGCTCAAGACATTTTAGATGCTCAATAAGGAGAGGCGAATGCCAAATCAGCATACAGGCATCGACAAAGCACAAATTTTGACTGAAGCTTTGCCGTATATCCAACGCTTTGCGGGTAAAACCCTGGTGGTAAAATACGGTGGCAACGCGATGACGGATCCTGAGCTAGAAAGCTCTTTTGCACGTGACATCGTTTTATTAAAAACAGTCGGTTTAAATCCGATTGTGGTACACGGCGGTGGTCCACAAGTCGATTCTATGCTGAAACAGCTAGGTCGTGAATCTGACCGTATTGATGGTATGCGCGTGACAGATCCGGCAACCATGGAAGTGGTCGAGATGGTTCTGGGCGGTAGCGTAAACAAATCAATTGTGAACCTGATCAACAAACATGGTGGCCGTGCAATTGGTTTAACCGGTAAAGATGGCAACCTGTTACGCGCCAAAAAGCTGTTAATGGAAAAGACGGCTGAAGACGGTTCAATCCAAAAAGTAGACCTGGGTATGGTCGGCGAAGTCGTTGGGGTGAAAACTGATGTACTGGAAATGTTTACCAACAGTGATTTCATTCCAGTGATTGCACCACTCGGTGTCGATGAAGAAGGCAATACCTATAATATCAATGCCGATCTAGTCGCGGGTAAAGTGGCAGAAGCATTAGGGGCAGAAAAGCTGATTCTTCTGACCAATATTACCGGTGTGCTCGACGAAAATAAAAATCTGCTGACCGGTTTAACGACTCAGGAAGTTGATCGTCTGATCGAAACAGGTGTGATCTATGGCGGCATGATTCCTAAAGTCGGCTGTGCGCTTGACGCAGTAAAAGGCGGCGTGATCAGTGCACATATCGTGGATGGTCGTGTACCACATGCGAGCTTGTTAGAAATCTTTACTGATCATGGTGTAGGAACTTTAATTACCAATCGTTCTAATCCACATCGTCCATAAAGATAAATTGAATATCAAAGAGTCTCACTTGAGGCTCTTTTTTATTTCTTTTATTTTAAGATTTTGATCACTAGAAATATGAAAGTTAAATCTAAAGTATTTATTTTTAAGCTAAGTTTTGAAGCTTAAACTCCTTTTGCTAAATTAAATATAAAAAAATAGTTTATTAGCATTTTTAGCGCATAGCATTGCAATGATCGAGATTTGAAAAGGTTCAGCCTGTGATGCACAATAACCTTAAGAACACTCTGTGACCTGAATGAAGATTATGTGCCAGCTACTGGGAATGAATTGTGCGACACCAACAGATATTACCTTTTCATTTCGAGGTTTTTCTCAGCGGGCGGGGATTACCTCAGATCATTCTGATGGTTTTGGGATTGCTTTCTTTGAGGATAAGGCCTGCCGATTATTCGTTGATAATCAGTCTGCTGTTGAGTCACCCATTGCAGAACTAGTGCGCAATTATCCAATCAAATCCCGTAATGTAATTGCACATATCCGTAAAGCGACACAAGGCAAAATTAATCTGGAAAATTCGCATCCGTTTAGCCGTGAATTATGGGGACGACAATGGATCTTTGCTCATAATGGTGATTTAAAAGATTTTTTACCTGAGCTTTCTGGACGTTTTACGCCAGTTGGCAATACTGACAGTGAGCGTGCTTTCTGTTATTTGCTGGATCAGCTGGTGAAACATTTTGGTTATGATGAACCGAAGCTGGATCAGGTTTTTGATTTGTTGGCCGAGATTTCTCCATCCATTGCAGAGCATGGCACTTTTAATTTCTGTCTGTCCAATGGTCAGGCTTTATTTACCTATGCAACGACTAAACTGCATTGGCTGGTTCGTGAATATCCATTTAAGCCAGCCCAACTCATTGATATCGAAGTTGAAGTTGATTTTAGCCAAGTCACCACGCCTGAAGATCGGGTCGCTGTGATTACCACAGAGCCGCTAACGCAGAATGAAGAATGGACAGCATTTCAGGAAGGTGAAATGATTTTGTTCAGAGATGGAGCCAAATATCGTTCCCAATTGACACATGTCGCCCGTCTGGAAAGAGAACGTTTGGATCCTTCGCTTAAAAGAGTGACTAAAGCAGATTTATATTAAATCTGGTTAAAATTCGATATTAAAAAACAGGACATCGCTCCTGTTTTTTTGAATTTGATATTTATTTTATAGTGAAATCATTAAAATAAATAAACCATGAAATATAAAATCGATCAAAAAATACTTTATTCTTGTAGTCGGGTTTAAAATATAATTGATTGGATAAACAATGATTTACATTAATTAAGTAGAAAATAAACTGAAAACCAACCGATTTACTTCATTTTTATTTAAATTAATTAGATATATGATCTTTTTCAAGCGATAAATCATTAATATCAATAGGTGGTCGTAATGAAAATGAAATGGGTTCCAGATTATAATACTGGTATCGATGTGATTGACGATCAGCACAAACGAATTCTCGATTATATCAATGAGATTGATGGAATTGATGCCAATACCGATCGTGCTCGTATTAAACAGATTCTAGAAAATATTATTGATTATACTCAGTCGCATTTTACCTTTGAAGAATCACTTCAGGAAGAAGCGGGTTATAAATATCGTGTGCCGCATAAACGTGTGCATGACCTGTTTATTAAAAAGATTGAATCTTATCGTGACCGTTTTGAATTGGGCCAATCTATTGAAGCGGAATTACATGAAGTATTATCTAAATGGCTGATCAATCATATTCAGCACGATGATGCAGATTATGTCGGTGCGGTAAAAGAAAATATGATGGGAATCATTAAAGATAAAGAAAAGAAAAAGGGTAAAAACTGGTTTGCCCGTTTCTTCTCATAACTCGATTGTTCTTAAAATAAAAACAAATCGGGAAAATAAAAAATAAAGCTTAATAATAAATTTGCGCAGCAAATCACGAGCATGGTGGTTTGCTTTTTTGTTTTTGATTTTCATCGCCTCACAAGGCAAAATAGCGCTAGATTTTTATAGGAATACATCATGCAGGACAATGCTATGTCAAAATGGTTATCGCCTCTGATGGCTTTCTGTTTATCCTTTCTTATTATTGCGACACTCGCACCGATAACAGGTATTCAGATTGACCGTCAGCTTGATTTCTGGATGTTGTGGTTAGCGACCATGCTAATACTAGCTCTTCCAGTCTGTTATCTGGAAATTGCTCTGGCGAAACGCTCAAAAACCACTGCATTACAGGCATTGTCGAGCCTTACCCGTGAAGCTGATAGTTCTCAGCGCTGGCGGATCGTCGGCTGGCTGGCGGTTGTATTTATCCCATTCCTTGCGGGTGCGATGCTCAATCATGCTTCTAATGTGATTGCAGTGGCCAATCTCGATGTTCAGCAGCCAGTGATTTTTGCGGTGCTGGCAATTGCTGCATTTGTCTTATCGCTGGTGCCACGTTTAATTCTGGTTGGGATTACCACGATCGGCGTACTTGCATCTTTGATCATGGCGAATGTGATGGGAACTGAATTACCGGCTTGGCAGGTAACACCCGTCCAATTCGTAGAGTGGGGCAATGCCACTGTATTGGCTTTGGTGGCGAGTGGTCTAGGTATGGGGCTGTATTGGCAATCAAGTCTGGCTGTCGTAAAACAGCAGGATGTTGCGACTAAAACAGCCTTACCGATTTGGGTGGCGCAGCTATTAGCGATCATCGCCTTTGGTTTCTTTGCAGTAAAAGCTGAAATCCCTGCATTTGCTTTAATCGCAGCCATTGTCGCAGCCGCTGCTTTGCTTATGCAAATGGCACGTGAGCAATTACAGCAACGTCAAATGAATATTATCATTCAGTGGGCGATTGTGATCGCTGCCACCTTGGTCTGGTTAATTCCAAATGTTGCTCCAATTTTCAATAATCTGCTGATTCTTTGGGGACTGGTGATCAGTCTGATTTATGCCTTGTTTGCTGGCTGGATCATGAAAATCAGTCATTTGCGTAAATCGATGAACTTCAGTTCAGAAGCGGTGTATAACATCTGGCGTATCGCAGTGCGTATCGTCTTGCCAGTTTCAATTATTCTGGCGATTGTTGCTGTACTAGGACAATTTTTCTGATGACTGAGGCAGTGATCTGGGTGGCCTATGCTACCCCGGAACAACAGTTTCATATTGCCGTACCTTTCCAGCCCGGCATGACCGCATTGGATGCAATCGAGCAAAGCGGAATCCGTGCACAGGTGGAATTGCCTGAACCTCTGAATCTGGGTATTTTTGGCGCTAAGCTACAGGATCATACCCAGCCATTGGCAGCAGGGGACCGGGTAGAGATTTATCGTGCTTTAACCATTAATCCCAAGGATATCCGCCGTAAACGCGCTGAGAAGAATCCGGTAGGACGTTATGCCAAAGGTAACCGTTTCAAGCAAAATAAACGTTCTGATTAGTGGAATGTGGCTTTATTGAACAGATGGTCTGATTATTTGATAAATCAATCTATTTAATTAAAAAAACCCCTGATCATACAGGGGTTTTTTTATGCAAAACCGATTATAGTGGTGGGGCATTTAAGATCGCTTCTTTGGAACCTGGTAGACCTGGTTGAGATTCTGGAATGGTTTCCAGACCTTCAATACGCTCTACGATACCAGACTGATTAAAGTAAATTTTTAGATGCTGGCCTTGGGCTGCTGGGATCTTGGCTTTTTTAGCATAGGTTCCTGGGGTATAGTTGTAGATGTAGTCCCAGCGTAGCGGATTGAGCGGATCAGATACTGTTGGACTACCGAGCAGGAAACGCACCTGTTGGTGGCTCATTCCTACCTGAATTTTAGAGGCTTGTGCTTGAGTTAAAGGTGTTCCTTGAGGAATATCAACTTTGTACACACCTAATGTCGAACAGCCGACAAGCAATGAAGTGACGAATAACGTCAGCATGATTTTTTGCATTTTGCTACACTATCCCAAATTAATTATGATGCATTTGATCCAAGGATAGATCATACTGCATCTAAACTTTGTTGCCTATTCCAACTTTGATTTTGTTGAGAGACCTTTTTACATGCCTATTTCAAACCAAGATTTACGAAAAGCTGGACTGAAAGTTACCCTTCCACGAATTAAAATATTAGAACTATTAGAAAACTCTAGACGGCATCACCTTAGCGCTGAAGACATTTATAAGACTTTACTCGAACAAGGGGAAGATGTGGGTCTTGCAACTGTGTATCGTGTGTTAACACAATTTGAGGCAGCAGGGATTATCGAGCGTCATAATTTTGAAAATAATCATTCAGTTTTTGAAATTATGCAGGAAGATCACCATGATCACTTGGTTTGTCAAAATTGCAACAAAGTCGTTGAATTTACAAATGATGTGATTGAACATGAACAGCACGAAGTTGCGAAGAAATTTGGTTTTGCATTGACTGGACATTCACTTAATCTTTACGGTTATTGTGACGCGCCTGAATGTCAGGAAGCTTACCGTAAGAAATAATTTAGCTTTAGGCTGAAATAAAAACAGGCTTTATTAAAAGCCTGTTTTTTTTATGCTTTGAAAATGATCAGGTTTGACCATCAAAAGTAATATTGGAATGCGCACGTAATAAATGCTCGCCACCTTCTTCTGACAGTTTGATTTGCAGACGCAGGTCGTTTGGTGAGTCGGCGTGTTTTAGTGCATCTTTATAGCTAATCTGCTTGGCCTTATACAGGTCATATAATGCCTGGTCGAAGGTTTGCATGCCCAGTTCGCGTGAACGTTTCATCAAATCCTTGATTTCATGCACATCGCCTTTACGGATCAGATCCGCAATCAATGGTGAATTGATTAGGATTTCAATCGCTGCACGGCGGCCATTGCCATCAATGGTGGGAATTAGCTGCTGTGCCACAATGGCTTTCATGTTTAGGGACAGATCCATAAACAGCTGGCTGTGACGGTCGGCTTCGAAGAAGTGAATGATACGGTCGATGGCCTGGTTGGCGTTGTTGGCGTGCAGGGTCGCAAAAACCAGGTGACCGGTTTCCGCAAAGGCAATTGCATAGTCCATGGTTTCACGAGAACGGATTTCACCGATCAGAATCACGTCTGGTGCTTGACGCAGGGTATTTTTCAATGCGACTTCAAAGGAGTCAGTATCAATGCCGACTTCGCGTTGGGTAATGATACAACTCTTATGCTGGTGCACAAATTCGATCGGGTCTTCAATGGTAATGATATGACCTTTGGAATTTTCATTACGGTAGCCAATCAAAGAGGCGAGGGAAGTTGATTTACCGGTACCGGTTGCACCCACAAAAATAATGATACCGCGTTTAGTCATTGCCAATTCTTTTAGAATAGGCGGTAATTTCAGCTCATCCATAGTCGGAATGACGGTTTCAATACGACGCAGTACCATACCTGGCTGATCGCGTTGCTGGAATGCGCTGACACGGAAACGTGCCGATTTGTCCGGGTTGCTGATGGCGAAGTTACACTCGCGTGTGTCCGCAAATTCCTTGCGCTGCTTCTCGGTCATGATTGAGTTAAGTAGCTGTCCCACAGCTGCACCCGGTAATTTTACCGAGCCAATCGGTACAATCTGACCATTAATTTTGATAGAGGGTTCAACATCGGCTGTAATGAACAGATCCGAGGCCTTTTTCTCTACCATGTAGTTGAGTAAGCCGTTAAAGTCCATGATAAAACCCCAAAAAATTAATTATTTTTATAAGAATGATTCAGGCTGTTTTGCTGCAGTACGGGCGACTTGCGGACTGATAATGCCTTTCGATACCAGCGTTTTCAGGCTTTGATCCAGTGTGGTCATGCCATAGTTGGCACCGGTTTGAATCGCAGAGTACATCTGTGCCACTTTGTTTTCACGGATCAGGTTACGGATGGCTGGAATACCGATCATGATTTCATGTGCAGCCACACGCCCCCCCCCATTTTTCTTCAACAGGGTTTGCGAAATAACAGCTTGCAGCGATTCTGACAACATGGCACGCACCATGTCTTTTTCTTCAGCAGGGAACACGTCAATCACACGGTCAATGGTTTTTGCCGCTGAGGTGGTATGCAGGGTACCGAAGACCAAGTGACCGGTTTCCGCAGCAGTGAGTGCCAGACGGATGGTTTCAAGGTCACGCATCTCACCGACCAGAATAATATCCGGGTCTTCACGTAATGCAGAACGTAATGCTTCATTAAATCCATGCGTATCACGATGTACTTCACGCTGGTTGATCAGACATTTTTTTGATTGGTGTACAAATTCGATTGGATCTTCGACTGTCAGGATATGGTCATAGCGGTTGTCATTGATATAGTCCAGCATTGCCGCCAGCGTCGTTGATTTACCCGAACCGGTTGGTCCTGTCACCAGTACAATACCACGTGGATATTCACAGATATCTTTAAAGATCTGACCCATGCCTAGATCTTCAATAGTCAGTACTTTAGATGGAATGGTACGGAATACTGCGCCTGCACCGCGGTTCTGGTTAAATGCGTTCACACGGAAACGGGCTACGCCTGGAACTTCAAAAGAGAAGTCAGTTTCCAGATTTTCTTCATAATCACGGCGTTGCTTGTCGTTCATGATGTCGTACACCAGTTTGTGTACTTCTTTGTGTTCTAGTGCAGGCAGGTTGATGCGACGTACTTCCCCGTCCACACGAATCATGGGTGGTAAACCTGCTGATAAGTGTAAATCCGACGCACCATTTTTAGCAGAAAAGGCTAACAGTTCTGTAATATCCATAAGGTCCCCGAGTTCATTAAAATGTTATTTATTTTGCTAGAATAATAAGGCTTTCCCACAGCTTAACCAACACTTAGTTGATGAGCAAGGGAAAAAAATCCGCACGAAATGAGAACCCCATCAATGAATATGCTGCAACAGTCACGAAATCAGGTTTTAGCTCAGATCCAGTCCGCCTGCGCTCTGGCCGGGCGTGAGCCGGATTCGGTGCAACTTCTGGCCGTCTCCAAAACCCAGCCTAGCCCTGTGCTGGCAGAAATGTATCAGGCTGGTCAGCGTGCTTTTGGTGAAAACTATTTACAGGAAGCGCTGGAAAAAATCACGGCACTCAAAGACCTGGATATTGAGTGGCATTTTATCGGTCATGTGCAGCGCAACAAGACCAAACATCTGGCAGAAAACTTTGCCTGGGTGCATGGGGTGGATCGTCTGATTATTGCTGAACGTTTATCTAATCAGCGTAATGATTCTCAAGCTGCGCTTAATATCTGTCTGCAAGTCAATATTGATGGGCAGGATAGCAAGGACGGTTGTCAGCCTGAGGAAGTGGCCGATCTAGTAGCACAGATCAGTCAATTACCGAATTTGCGCTTACGTGGTTTGATGGTCATTCCTGCGCCAGAAAATACTCAGGCTTTCGCAGATACCAAAGCCTTGTTCGAAGAGGTCAAAAGCCAACATGCAAAACCTGAAGACTGGGATACTTTAAGTATGGGAATGTCTGCCGACATGACTGAGGCGATTGCAGCAGGTTCTACCATGGTACGTGTGGGAACTGCCTTGTTTGGCGCACGTCCTAAAAAAACGGACTGATTTGTACTGACAATTGAGTTTTGGGAAAGCGTTATTGCAGAGTAGTTGATAACGCTTTTTTTCTTTGGGGTTCCAGCCATTGGGCCATGAGCCAGGCAAAGGAAATTAAGCTGCACATGCTCATAAATAAGGATAAAACGGCACCCTCAAGACCATGATCAAGCGTTGCAGGAAAGCAGCCCAGAATAAAAAGCAGTAAAGGGAAATGAGTGACATAAAGTGTATAGGAGAAATTTGCAGACTGAGGCCAAACTGGTTGATATTGGCTTTGTTGATGTTGCAGCTGCACAATCCAGCAGACAAAGGCGAGCCCCATACACAGGTTAAATGGCACAAAATAATTTACACGATATAAGTCAGCCTGTTCAATGACATGAAACTGGTAAGCATCCGCACAGGCAATCATAAATGCCAGACCAAATAGGCCCAATTTAATGGGTTGTAGTCGACTTAAAAAACGCAGCTGGATCTGCCGGAATGAATTGGCAAAGGCAACTAGCCAGAGCAGGAAATAAAACAGAAACTGATAGTTCAGTAGAGAAAGCCCTAGAAGCAAGATAAAAAAGCCGATTTTAGCGATTCCAGAATCTTTTAAAAAAGGCAGAAATCCGGCCAGTACATAAAACCAGACTTCAAAGCTCAGGCTCCAGAGCGGCGCATTGGCAGATACCGTCGGTGTAATAAAGCCGTTTAGAAAGAATAAAGAACCTAAAAAATCCTGAGTATCAATGTTATAGGCAGTCCGAATCATCATGCCAAAACTGTTCTGGAACTCATGGCTATGTGAAGCAAAAAATGTAGGTGCTAGCGCATATAGAATCAGACTGAAAGCGGATGCAAACAGAAAGGGCGGTAAAATGCGCCGATAACGCTGCCGTACATACTGCCGCAGATTAAAATTTTCATGTTGTTGGATGTTGTTCTGGATCGAAGTCCCGATTAAATAGCCACTGAGCACAAAAAAGATCATCACAGCAGCCTGGCCTAATAGACGTACCCAGGAATATAGGCTCAGATCAAAAGGCGCGATAAAAGCCTGAAAACTATGACTGAATAGCACCACAATGGCACTGATACCCCGTAAGCTCTCAAGTTGTAAGCTGAAATAGGGCGAGAGCTTGTTCGGGATAGAGTTCATGCTTTAACCTATAATCTGAATGGTACTAGCACCGGCACCGACCGGTTTAACCTGAATCTGAACCGGAATCCGTTCATGCATCTCCTGTACATGTGAAATTAGCACCACTTTACGGCCCTGACTCTGCAAATGATCCAGTGCATTCATGACCATATGTAAGGAAGCCGGGTCTAAAGTACCAAAACCTTCATCAATAAATAGCGATTCTAGTTTCATTGAGCCGGAAGCCATATTGGCAATCGCCAAGGCCAGAGCCAGAGAGACCAGGAAGGTTTCACCGCCAGAGAGTGACAGGACAGGACGCACTTCGCTGTTCATATCCAGATCGATAATCGCCAGACTTAAACTGTCTGGAATCCGGTACAGCTGATAACGCGGAGCCAGGGGCTGTAATTGCTGATTGGCATATTCGACCAGAATATCCAGGTGATGTTCCTGCGCGATTTTCTGGAATTTGGTGCCTTCCTTATGGCCGATCAGGTCATAGATCCGACCCCAACGATATTCTTCAGCTTTGACCTGTTCAATCTGATGCTGGTAGCGTTGTAAGGTCGATTGGTTATTGGCATGTATTCTTAATTTGGTGGCAACCTCATTACAGGCATTTTCCTGTTCAGCTTTTTCCTGTGCCAGACTACTTAAGCGCAGTTCAACTTCTTCAAAGCTAAGTTCAGGCTTGGATTTCAAATGATGCTGATATTGTTCCTCCAGAATATCCCAAGCCGTTTTGGCATTTTCAACCGCCTGATGTTGTGCCTGTAATTGCTGGCGAATTTGCTGATGCTGTTGCAAGTCAATATTCAGGCAATGCTGGATATGCTCGGCATCAAACGCAGGATATGTATTTTGCCAGTCCTGAATAGATTGCTGGCATTGCTTGATCTGCTGTTCTAGTTGCTGAATCTGGGTGATGAAACTCTGTTTTTTCAGTTCAGCCTGTTGTAAACGCTGATCATGCTGCTGGGTCATCAGACTCTGTGCCCGTAACTGTTCATCCAACGCCTGTTGTTGTTGCTCCAAACGGTCACGCCATTCCTGTGCCTTAGGATAAATCTGTCCGGCATGGGTAAGGGTCAGGTGGTTGAGCTGTTCACGTAGCGCTTTACCCATATTCAGCGCCGTATTCATCTTTTGCTGTAACTGTGCATCATATTGCTGATGCAGGCTGAGCTGATCACGTGCCTTTTCAATCTGCTGATTTAAGCTTTGCATGTGAGTCTCTAAGGTTTTGAATTCCTGAGTCTGTTTCTGACGTTGTTGCAGTTGGTGAGATAGCTGCTGACAGCTTGATGAGGCATCAGTAATCCAGGATTTCTGCAAGGACTCAGGCAGTAGATGAAGAACTGGCTGAATCATTTGTTCTAGCTGTGAATGCTGCTGCATGCTAAAACGTAGTTGATCCAGCTGTTGCTGTTGCTGACGCCATTGTTTCCAGTCACTTTGCTGATTTTGCAGGGTCTGTGCTAGCTGCTGTTGCTCTTGTTGAAGTTGAAGCACATGCTGGCCAAGCTGTTGCTGCAAATGATCTGTACTCTGGTTTAAATCAAACAGCAAATCAAATTGCTGCAAATCCTGATTTAACTGAACCTTCTGCTGTTGTAGTGTCGTATTGAGCTGACTGCTGCGTTGCTGATGTTGCTCAATTAAGGTTTGTAGTTGAGATTGCTGGATTTGTGCTTGCTGCCATGTCTGAGTCAGTTGCTGTAGTTTTTTCTGAGCTTCCTTAAGCTGCTGGTCATGTAGCTGTTGCAAAGCATTTTCTAGCAGTTCCTGATGCTGTACAAAAGGATGCTCATGACTGCCACAGACCATACAAGGCTCATTTGGTTTCAGCTGTGCACGTAATTCCTGAACACTTTGTGCCTGTAATAAACGTTGCTGAGCCAGTACTTGTTGCAATTGTTCGAAGGCCTGTTCTGCTTCCTGACGTTGTTGCTGTAATTGAACCAGCTCAGTTTCTAGTTGCTTTAAACGATCATGATGGTTTTTTAAATCCCGGTTCAATTGTAGGTTTTCAGCTTCTAAGCCAGCCATTTGCTGTACGGTTCGCATTAAAGCTTCAAGCTTCGAATGCTGGGTACTGAGTTGCTGTTGTTGGGTCTGGAACTGTTGGATTTGCTGTTCAAGCTGGTCCAGATGAGTATAGCGCTGAGTGAGTTCCTGCAAGCTGGCAGATAAAGCCTGTTGCTGCTGTTCCAGTTCAGTCCGGCTAGATTGGAAAAGTGCCGGGTGCTGCCGCATGAATTTCTGGTGAAGTTCCTGATAGTCCCGCAGGCGTTGCAGAGTCGCCTGCGGTTCGTCATCAAAAACCGCTAAAAAGCTCTGTTGTTCTAGTTGCTTTTGAATCTGCTGGTACTGAGCCTGAACCTGTTGTAACCGTTGCTCAGTCTGCACCAGTTGATTCTGAACAGGCTGAATCTTCTGGGTTCTATAGGTCTGCTGTTCAGCTGCAAGCTGTCTGTACTGATCGCCAATCGACAGCATTTCATGATCCAGCTTGAGTCCCTGATTCAGATAAGGTTTGATCTTCTGGAACTCTTGTTCCTGCTGTTGTTGCTGTTGCTGAATATGCTGCAACTTGTGCTGTTCGCTATCACGCTGCTGCTGAACTGACATGAATTCGGCAACAAAGTTTTGCTGCTCAGTCAGTAAATGGCTACGCTGCTTTTGAAACTGATGTTGCTGGACAAACTGTTCCCGAATCTGCTGAAACTGGTCCAGTTGATCTAATAACTGTTTTTGCGGTGTCATTTTCTGTTCAGCATCCAGCTGAACCGTATAGATTTCTTTTTTGGCCTGAATTTCAGTATAGAGATAATGCTGCTGGCGATGCCATTTCAGGTCATTCTCCAGTACCTTTTCGCTCTGGTTTAGATGTTCAACCACCTGTTTTAAAGTCGTGTGTTGCTGCTGCAGAGCAGCAATATCTTCTTCAGATAACAGTTCCAGATGACCGATTAATTTTTCCAGGTCAGCACGTTTCTGCTTCACTTCACTGTGTTTTTCAAATGCTTTCTGGCTGACCAGACTGAAAATCTGAGAATTGGTCAGATATTCGAGTAAATCGGCACGTTCATTATCTTTGGCTTTTAAAAAGGCACCAACCTCAGACTGTGCTAATAGAACCGCACGGGTAAACTGCTCGAAACTCAAGCCGACCAGTTTTTCAATCAGCGGCGTGCATTCAGAAATTTTCTGGTTCAGCACCCGTTGATCATCCAGACAGGTAATGGCACGATCGACCTTTAAATTACCATCCACTTTCTGCCGGGCACGACGAATTTCCCAGCGTGCCGTATAGCGTTTCTGGTCTAAGGCAATAAACTCAAGCTCGGCAAAACCCTGTACGCAACCACGGCGCAGAATATTTTTGGAATCCTTGATCGAGACATCCTGTCCACCTGCATCTTTCAGACTACCTGTGGCACCTTTTAAACGTGGAATTTCGTTATACAGCGCCAGACACATGGCATCGAGCAGAGTAGATTTACCAGCACCGGTTTTTCCGGTAATCGCAATCAGTCCGGCATGTGCCAGAGGATTTGATTCAAAATCAATATGATGCGTACCAGCGAGAGAGGCGAGGTTATTTAGGCTCAGACGGATAATTTTCATGGCTGATCCTAAGCTTGTTGTTTTTGTGTAAGTTCATGTTGGGCTTCGACCAATAACTGCTGAAAATCCTGCTGCACCGAATGATCCTGGCTATAGCCCATTTTTTCCCAGATATTGAAAAACAGTGATTCAGGTGTTGGAGGTGCCAAGTCAATTTTAGAGCTATCAGCCTGATCTTCTGCCTGACGTTGATAAATCCGGCTGATGCGTAGCAGACGATAACGATCTGGTGGCAGTGCCTGTTCAATCTGCTGACGTAAATCTACCGGTGGCGGTGCATCGGTAGTGTATTCAATTTCCAGAAAATGTCGTGCTGCCAGATGCTCAATTTCCCCAGTCGGCAGTGCTTTTACTTTGCTGAGCAGATTTTCCAGATTTTCCCGAATTCTAAACAGCTCGACAGTACGAGGAACTTTCAGCGCTTCAAACTGAAAACGCTGTTCAGCATTTTGTTCAGGATCGATTCTGACTTCAACAACCTGATGCGAATAGTTGATCTCACTAAAGGATAGGGGAATCGGGGAGCCACTATAGCGAATATGCGGCTGACCGACTTTCTGCGGTTTATGCAGATGTCCCAGAGCGACATAGTCAATAACTTCATCAAATAGCGCCGTTGAGAGAGCCTCTTCATTGCCGACGATAATTGGACGTTCCGAATCGGAAGTTTCACCGCCTTGCATATGTGCATGTGACATAAGAATCAGTGCCTGATGTGGCTGCTTACGTGCTTTGGCTTCGGCAATCAACTGTTGGTGCAGATAGCTGATGGCATTCTGGCTATTATGGGTATGTTCATTAATACCGGTAATTTCGGCACTGCGCAAATAAGGTAGAGTTAGGCACCAGGCAATAATCTCTTGCTGCTGGTCATAAATCGGAACCAGCAAACGATCCAGATCAAGACCATTGTCCGCAGTCCGGCCGACAATACCCACCGCTTTGGCATTGAATTTAGTGAGTAAAGGCTGAACCTGTTCAATCCGGTAACCTGAATCATGGTTGCCGGCAATCATCAGGGTTTGCATATGCGGTGCCAGCTCATGAGCATCGGCAAGGAATTGATAAAGCTGTCTTTGGGCACTGGAAGCGGGATTGATGACATCAAAAATATCACCGGCAATCAGTAGGGCATGTGGTTGTTTTTCCTTGATTTGTTCAAGGAGCCAATTCAGGAATTGTGCATGTTCAAATTCACGGTCATGGTTATGGAAAAACTGTCCCAAATGCCAATCAGAAGTATGTAGAAAATGAACTGCCATGTATACTCACCTTTATTTTTGCCTTCCTACTATAGAAAAAAGCCCAGCTAAAAATCTACTTGAAAAAAATATTTTGATCTATTTCATTGCTACACATCATTAAAACTATTTTCAGCGTAGTTTTGAATATTAGAATAATATCTATGAAATCAATAAAATATGATGTTTATATATAAAGTATTGAATACAGCGTTTTTATTTTAAATTTTACTTCAGGCATTTTTCATAGCATCTGGGTAGCAGAACCAATATTTTTTATAAAAATTGCTAAAAACAGACTTGAAAAAATGCAGCCGATCATTATTTTATGCTGCATAAGAAGCTGATAAAAATTTGCAGGCGAATTGCTAAAAACGGTTCGTCCAAAAAATAAAAACCGACGATTCGAGTGATGATGAAATCGTCGGTCAAAGATTTGTGTATAGTGAAAATTTTGGCTGCTATTCAAAATTTTCTAAAACACTGGACTTATTGCTTTAGCAAAGAGAACGAAAATTTGTGGATGCCAGTCCAAATTTCCGAACCTTGTACCCTATATAACGTCAGCATCTCACTTTAGGTTGACAATAAAATGAAAAAAAAATTAATTTTTTTTATACTAGTTGATTAATCGTCCTTGAGTCCTGCTAATGGTGTCTCTAACTCGCTATTTTCTCTGGTTTTTCTTCCTATGCTTTATTTTTACCTGCATTTGCGGGGTTGTGGCGGCATTAATGCCGACTGGCATGGGTGCAGTATTAACCATTGTGCCTTATCTGGTAGCGATGATCTGGGTACTGTTTAAATTTTTAAAAAAGGAACAACGGGCGCCAACCCAAGCGGAGCGTAAAAAATTCACCTTGGGATTTAGCCTGATTTATTGGGGCTATAACCTGGCATTTTTAATTTTAGGGATTGCCATTGCGACGCGTTCCAATCCGAATGCCTGGCAGGACTTTTTACTATATCTGCAACAGCCACAATTTATGAGCATCGTCGTGATCATGTTCCTGCTCATCGCGATTCCGCTCTATCTGCTGACCTACTGGTTTTATGGCAAACAGGCACAGCGTATGGCAGCAAAAATGTTTGGCTAGGATTTCAACTCTTTATATCAAAATCGTTGAGATTAAATTCAAGATGCTAAATCAGGCTATATAGAAAATTAGAAGTTTTCTGTATGGCATGATGAGACAATTTTGCATTCATCGACCCATATCACTTTCCCGAATATTCTGATTCATAAGTGACGTATAATTTGAGCAATACAATAATAATGGCACAGAATAACCATGTATAAACCTATAGTCCTCATGACAGGCGCCAGCGGTTTTATTGGCAGCCATCTGGTGAAATTTTTACTGGCTCGTGATTATGCCGTGATCGGCCTGACCCGACAGAAAAAATTGCGAGAAGAACATCCTGATTTTCACTGGATTAATGATCTGGAAGAACTGAAAAACCATCAAATTGACTATGTAATTAATCTGGCCGGTGAGAGCATTGGTCAGGGCCGCTGGACAGTCGCACGCAAAAAGAAATTGCTGGACAGTCGGCTAAATACCACCAGGCAGTTATATGACTATCTAGAGAAAAATCAGATTAAGCCCAAACGTATTATTTCGACTTCAGCGGTCGGCTACTATGGAATCGATCCGCAAGAACACTGGGAGACGGTGTGTACTGAACAAAGTCCACCACAATCCATTTTTATGTCAGAACTGTGTGAGAAATGGGAAAAACTGGCCTTGTCCTATACCGGGCAGGACACCAAAATTGTTCGCTTTGCTGTGGTGTTTGGTCAAGGAGGCGGGATTCTTCCGCAGATGTTATTGCCAATTAAGCTGAATATATTTGGCCGGATTGGTCATGGGCGTCAGCCGGTGACCTGGGTACATCTACAGGATGTCATGCGGGCGATCGAATTTCTGATGCAGCAGCCGACCCAGCAACAGGTATTTAATGTGGTTGCTCCGGAAAAAGTCAGTCAGGCGCAATTTGTCCGGATCGCAGCACAGGTGCTGAAGCGTAAACCTTTATTACCGTTACCAGCTTGCAGTATGAAAATGATGCTAGGTGAACAGTCACAACTGATTCTGAATGGTCAATATGTCCAGCCCAAAGCTTTGCAGGAAGCCGGATTTGAATTTAGCTATCCGACCCTGAAAGAAGCCTTGATTGAAATTTTAAACCGTTAAAGAGTGCGGCTGTAAACGCTGTACCGGACTATAAGGCTGTGGATCTACGATGGTCGGTTGTTCCAGGATTAACTGAGACAGCAATTTTCCAGAAGCAGCACCCATACATAAGCCATTACGGAACTGGCCAAAATTGGTCCAGAGATTGTTCAGATGCGGAATTTTGCCGATATAGGGAATGCCATCCGGGGAGCTTGGTCGTAGACCAGCCCACTGTTTCACAATTGGGAAATCAGCCAGCTCCGGTACCATTTCCAGGCAGGCTTCCAAAATATCCTGACGGATTTCAGCAGAAGGCGAAGTATCAAAACCGACCTGACGCATGCTGGAACCACACAGTACATGACCATCACGACGTGGAATCAGATACATGACCTTGTTCATGCACATGGTTGGTAGCCAGTTTTCTGGTGTTTTAAAGAGCAACATCTGGCCTTGAACCGGATGAACTGGAATGTCCAGACCGAGCTGTTCAGACCAGCGTGCAGACCATGCACCGGTGGCAATGACGAACTGATCTGCTTTAAAGCTCAGGCCATTTTTAGTGGAAACACTGTGTACATGATCTTGCTGGATATTTAGCTGACTAATATTGCAATGCTCTTGCCAAGTGACACGCGGATGCTGTTTAAGGTAAGCAATAATGGACTGTAACAGTCGCGGATTGCGGATATTGGAAAGTTCTGGAAAATAGATCGCCTGTTTAAATTTCGGATCTACTTTGGAATTGATTTGCTGGATTTGAGGCTGATTCAGATATTCGGCATGTTGCTGTGGATCCTGATATTGCTCGGCATAGCGCAGTCCAATTTCAAAATCCGTTTCATCAAAAATCAGCATACCGGTTTCATGAATCTGGAAATCAATCCCGGTGATCGGTTGCAGTTTCTGGTTCCAGGCTTGATACAGCGGTTTGGCATGGCGGGCGAGGGCATTGACGGCATCGGGATAACGCCAGGGATACATCGGGGAGAGGATACCACCTCCGGCCCAAGAGGCTGCCTGTCCAGCCGCTTGTTGATCAAAAATCGTAATGGAACATCCCTGTTCAAGCAATTCCAGAGCTGACATCAAACCGGTGATGCCCGCTCCGATAATGGCGATATGCATTGCGCCAAGGTCCTTCTATTTTATTTCATGTCTTTCAGTTTGAGCGCCGCTTCTTCCGCGAAGTAAGTCCAGATACCATCTGCGCCGGCACGACGGCAGCACATCAGGGACTCTAGAATTACACTATCAGATAACCAGCCATTCTGAATTGCAGCAGCCAGCATGGCATATTCACCACTAACCTGATAAATAAAGGTGGGTATACCGAAGGTATCTTTGACTTCACGAACCACATCCAGATACGGCATTCCCGGTTTAACAATCACCATATCTGCACCTTCTTGGATATCCAGTGCAATTTCATGCAATGCTTCGGCACGGTTAGCGAAATCCATTTGGTAATTGTATTTATTGCCGCCTTTCAGGTTGCTGGCAGAACCAACCGCATCACGGAATGGACCGTAGAAACTAGACGCATATTTGGCTGAATAAGCCATAATAGAGGTATAGATATGGCCATTCTGTTCAAAGGCCTGACGAATTGCGCCGATGCGGCCATCCATCATGTCACTTGGCGCGACAATATCAGCACCGGCTTCGGCATGGCTTAAAGTCTGCTTGATCAGTGCTTCAACCGTTTCATCATTCAGCACGTAACCGGTTTCATCAATGATGCCATCCTGGCCATGCGTGGTATAAGGGTCTAGCGCGCCATCAGTGATCAGTACCATTTCCGGTAATTCTTTTTTCAGCAGGCGAACGGTCTTCTGTACCAAGCCATCTTCATGCCAAGCGGCTTCTGCAGTCAGGCTTTTATCTTCTTGGGGTGTAACCGGGAACAGCGCCAGCTTATTGACACCTAGTTCGAGCAAACGTTCTGATTTTTTTAACAACAAGTCAGCAGACAAACGCTGCACATTTGGCATACTTGGAATGTCTTGGGTCTGATTTTGTCCCGAAAGCACAAATACTGGATAAATCAAGTGATCAGCACTGAGATGGGTTTCACGTACCATAGAACGTAAATGCTCATTTTTACGAATACGACGCATGCGAGTTGCAGGAAACGCGGGACGATTGAACGTATAGGTCATAAAAATCTCAGTAATCAGTATTAAACTAGGCCCCTATTGTAACCCTATCTGAATTTTTTGGGCATAAATTAGCGGTTTTTTATTGTTGTAGCTTCGGGCAGACTTATGACTAAGACAGAAAGAAATTGGACAGGTAATATACATTTAGGTGCAAAAGTGGATATTGAAGTGGTCTTAAACCAGTTGGTACACGCTTTTAATACCTCTCCTTTTTTTAAGCATAATGGCATGACCATGCGGGTGGTCGATGGTCAGATCGAAGCATATGTTGAAATGCAGGATTTCATGATTGGCAATGTGGCATTTCAGATTCTGCATGGTGGTCTTGCAGCGACCATACTCGACAGTATTGGCGGAATTGTGGCGATGGGTGAGCTGTACAAGAAAGCTGAACCGGAAACTATTGCCGATACGATTAAAAAGGTATCACGTCTGGCGACGGTAGATATGCGCGTGGATTATCTGGCGCCCGGTCGTGGCAAATATTTTATTGCCCGTGCAGAAACCTTACGTTTGGGGCGTAAGGGTTGTACCATGCGTATGACCATGGTCAATGATGATGACAAGCCAATTGCTACAGCGATTGCTTCATATGCCTATTAATTAAGTTTATCTCCTCAATCCTGGCTCACTTCGGGCCCGAACTAAGCCCTTATTCCTGGAATAGGGGCTTAGTTTTTTAAACTTCCGAGTAATATTTTTTTGCATATTTTCTAATTTTTATTATTAGAATGCATGAAAATTAAATTAATACGGCTTTCTCATTTTACCCATTGATCAATAAACGGGATATGAATCTATACATTCATGTCAGTGCTGGTCAGTGTGGCTGCGTGACCAAGTCTGTTGGATTTAGGAAAAAATCAATGACAGATGTACAAGACACCCTGCCAGAAAACGCATCAGATACAACTTCGGATCAAGCTTTAAAAAATAAACGTAAAAAAGCCCTGAGTATTGTTGCCCTCCTTATGGTGATTGCACTGGTGCTGTTTCTGGTGTGGAAATTCTTTCTGAACAATTCAGTCAGTACTGAAAATGCTTATGTCGGTGCTGAAACGGCTTCTATCACGTCTATGGTGAGTGGCCAGGTTGCTGAAGTATTGGTTCATGATACCCAAGCGGTCAAACAGGGCGATATCCTGGCCAAAATCGATGACCGTGATGCCAAAATTGCAGTGGCTCAGGCACGTGCAGAACTGACCAAAGCCAAGCGCCAGTACAAACAGACTGCGGCCAATAGCGGGGCTTTAAGCTCACAGATTGGGGTTAGTGATGATGCAATTCGCAGTGCCGAAGCCCAGCTGGCTCAGGCTCAGGCAGCCTTACATAAAGCACAAGATGAATATACGCGTCGTGAAAAACTCAGTGCGAGCGGTGCAGTGTCTAAAGAAGAACTCAGTACAGCACAATCTGCATTGGATACGGCCAAAGCTGGCGTAGCTTCTGCTGAAGCGGGTCTGGCACAAGCAAGATCCAGCCAGAAAGCCGCACAAAGCAATTTAGCGGCGAATGAAGCCTTGATTCAAGGCGCGAATGAAAATTCGACTCCTGATGTACTTGTGGCTGAAGCCAAACTGAAACAGGCCGAGCTAGACTTAGAACGTACTGTAATTAAAGCACCTTTTGATGGGGTGGTTTCACGCCGTTCAATTCAGGTGGGTCAACGTGTTGCGCCAGGTACAATGCTGATGATGGTCGTACCAGTAGATCAGCTCTATGTTGATGCCAATTTCAAAGAAAGCCAGCTGGAAAAAGTCCGTGTCGGGCAGAAAGCTGAACTGACGTCTGATCTGTATGGTAAATCGGTGAAATATCACGGCACTGTGGTTGGCTTCTCTGGCGGTACAGGTTCAGCTTTTGCTCTGATTCCGGCTCAGAATGCAACGGGTAACTGGATCAAAGTGGTACAGCGTTTGCCAGTGCGTATTCAGCTGGATCCGAAAGAGCTGGCTGAGCATCCGCTACGTGTGGGTCTGTCGATGGAAGCTGAAATCCACTTTAAGAAGTAATTCCCAATGAATAAATATGTTCCATATGGGAATCTGACTGGCGGCAAGCTGATGCTGGCAGCCTTTGTTCTGGCATTGGCCAATTTCATGGTCGTGCTGGACATGACCATTGCCAATGTCTCGGTGCCGCATATTACCGGTAGTCTGGCAGTGTCCAGCTCGCAAGGCACCTGGGTCATTACGTCTTATGCAGTTGCAGAAGCGATCTGTGTACCTTTGACAGGCTGGCTGGCGGGTCGTTTTGGTAGCGTACGCCTGTTTGGTGTCTGCTTACTCGGCTTTACTATTTTTTCGATTCTTTGTGGTATTTCGACCAGTCTGGAAATGCTGGTGTTTTGCCGGATCGGGCAGGGGCTATTTGGCGGTCCAATCATGCCGCTGAGCCAGACTTTGTTGCTACGAATTTTCCCACCTGAAAAACAATCCCAAGCGATGGGGATGTGGGCGATGACTACTGTTGTTGGTCCAATTCTAGGCCCAATTCTTGGTGGTACCATCAGTGATAATCTGTCTTGGCATTGGATTTTCTTTATCAATATTCCGGTGGGTCTGTTCTGTGGTCTGGCTGCATTGAAGCTATTAAAGCCAGCTGAAACTGAAACCAATGCCTTGAAGATTGATAAAGGTGGTTTGTTCTTACTGATTCTTTGGATTGGTGCGCTGCAATTAATGTTAGATCTCGGTCATGAACATGACTGGTTTAGTAGTTCCTTTATCAGCACATTGGCGGTGCTTGCCATAGTTGGTTTAATCATCTTTACCATCTGGGAACTGACCGAGCGACATCCGATCGTAGATATCCGGATCTTCCGATATCGCGGGTTTACCTTTGCTGTGCTGTCATTGGCCTTTGCCTTCGGTGCCTTCTTTTCCAGTATTGTTCTCATTCCGCAATGGGTGCAGATTAATCTAGGTTATACGGCCACTTGGGCCGGTTATCTAACCGCGACCATGGGTTTTGGTAGCCTATTGATGTCACCGATCGTGGCAAAGATGGCAACCAAATATGATCAGCGCATTCTGGCCAGTTTTGGTTTGACCTTGCTTGCCGTGGTTACTTTGATGCGCGCTTTCTGGACCACGGATGCGGATTTCATGGCATTGGCCTGGCCACAGATTCTGCAAGGTTTTGCAGTGCCGTTCTTCTTCATTCCACTCTCCAATATGGCGTTGGCCTCAGTACAGCCACAAGAAATGGCATCGGCCGCTGGTTTGATGAACTTTCTGCGGACCATGGCTGGAGCGATCGGGGCTTCAATTGCAGTCACGATCTGGGATGATCACAGTAAAGTGGCCCGCAGTGAGCTGGTAGGTAAACTGAATGTTGAAGAAACTCAGAATACCTTAATGGCACAGGGCATGAGTTCGGACAGTGCCTTGGGTTATATTTCCAGTCTGGTCGATAAAGAAGCATTAACGCTGTCTGCTAATCATCTGTTTTTAATACTGGCGATGGTCTTTGTATTTGCTGCTTTAATCGTCTGGTTGGCACCACGACCGAAAGCGGGTGTGGGTGGAATGCCATCACATTAAAATTTTCCAAAATAAAAAACCGCTAACTATTTAGCGGTTTTTTTATGGGCTTATAAATCAGATTTGGCTCGTTTCAAGGCATTTTGCCATTTAACTAAATGTGCTTCACGTTCATCGGACTGCATTTTCGGTTCAAAGGCCCGGTCTAGCTGCCAGGATTGAGAAATTTCATTTAGGTTAGAAAATACCCCGGACTTTAGACCTGCCATGGCTGCTGCTCCCCAAGCCGTGGATTCCAGCATCTTCGGACGTAAAACAGGCACATTGAGCAGATCAGCCTGGAACTGCATCAGCATATCATTACAGCTCGCACCGCCATCAACCCGTAACTCTTTTAAAGGGTGGGCAATATCAGATTGCATGGCAGTCAGTACATCGGAGACCTGAAAGGCAATCGATTCCAATGCAGCACGGGCAATATGAGCCTTATTAGTTCCTCGTGACATACCACAAAGCAGGGCACGCGCTTCACTATCCCAATGCGGTGCACCCAGTCCGGTAAAGGCAGGAACTAAGACCACGCCGTCGGTATCTTTAACTTTACAGGCTAGCTTCTCTATATCACTGCTTTTTTGAATGATGCCAAGCCCATCACGTAGCCATTGCACCACTGCACCGGCCATAAAAACACTACCTTCTAAGGCATAACTGGTCTGTTCCTGTGCCTGCCAGGCGAGGGTAGAAAGCAATTTATTCTGGCTGAGCTGAATGTCATGGCCGGTATTAAATAGCATAAAACAGCCAGTGCCATAGGTATTTTTTGCCATACCGGGTTCGAAACAAGACTGGCCAAACAAGGCAGATTGCTGATCACCCAGAATGCCGGTAATGGGAATGGTGGCTCCTAACAAACCCGGTGCTGTATCTGCAATATGACAATCGGAACTGATGATTCGTGGCAGGACTGAAGCAGGGATATTAAATAGGTCTAGTAGTTCCTCATCCCAGCGTTGAGTATGCAGATTCATCAACATGGTACGGGACGCATTACTGGCTTCGATGATATGCTCAGCCCCTTGGGTCAAGTTCCAGATCAGCCAGCTATCAATAGTGCCAAAAGCGACATGACCTTGTTCTGCAAGTTCACGTAAGCCATCCACATGTTCCAATAACCAGACCAGCTTGCCAGCACTGAAATAAGGATCAATCCGTAGCCCGGTTTTTTGTTGTACCTGATCCATCTGGCCTTGCTGTATCAGCTGATTACACCAGTCTGTTGCACGACGATCCTGCCAGATAATCGCTGGTGCAAGAGGCTTCCCATTACGACAATCCCATACCACAGTCGTTTCACGCTGATTGGTCAGGCCAATCGCTTTAATATCTTTGGCCAGAATCCGGGCGGTAGCAAGCGCCTGTTGTACCACTGCAATTTGCGAGCTCCAGATTTCCTGTGCATCCTGTTCGACCCAACCGGAGTGTGGGGTCTGAATATGGGTTTCGCGTTGAGCTGTTGCCTGAATCTGTCCGTGTTCATTAAAGATGATTGCACGGCTAGATGTCGTTCCCTGGTCGAGTGCCAATAAATAGCTCATAATTTTTTTAAATGCTGACTTGAATTATGAAATATTAGCGCAATTATGTAATCAGGCGCATTCAAAAGTGTATTTGTGTAGAAAATGCATCGTATTTTTTGCCAGTTATGCTATGATGAGCTTGTACTTTGGGGATGTTCTTGGCTTCGACGCCGATGATGAAACTCATAGATGCATGCCGAGAGCGCATTTTCTCTCGTAAATAAAATTTGCATTTAAATAGTCGCAAACGACGAAACTTACGCTCTAGCAGCCTAAGGGCTGCTTGTCCGCATCTCTGAATACTTGTGGTTAGAGATCCCGACTGAAGCGAACGCACACAAGTCCGTATAGAGTCAAGCCTCGGGGCTTTATACCAAATCTAGAGGATCGCACCTTGAACCCTGTTCGTCGGGTCTCTTGGTGTTAAAACAATAGACGATATCTAAGCATGTAGTATTCTCGAGCGTAGTGTTGGCGGACGCGGGTTCAACTCCCGCCATCTCCACCAAAATTCCATTCAGAGATGTTCGACTGAATATAAAAAAGCCTTTAAACTCAATGTTTAAAGGCTTTTTTATTGGTTGTATCGTCCGATCCTGTCCTAAGCTGTGTGACCCAATTTTTGCCTTCAGCGGGTAATTATTGGGAAAATTTACCCAATAATTTTACGATTGATGAAGGGTAAATACACATGAAACTGTCTGATGCAAAGTGTAAAAAAGCACAACCAAAAGAAAAACTATATCGTCTTTCGGATGAGAATGGTCTGTCACTTCTCGTGACGCCAGCAGGACAAAAATACTGGAATGTACGTTATACCGTTCATGGTGAGCGTAAGTCAGAATCACTTGGTCCATATCCTGATATGAGTTTAAAGAAAGCACGAGAGCTTGCACTTGAACTTAAATACAAACATTCCAAGTCAGTCTTATACGAAGACATCAAACCATTTTTTAAAGAGGTGGCTGAGGATTGGTTTGAGAATCAAAGAGAAACTTGGTCATCTAAGCATATTAGTAATGTACGAGCTTCTTTAGATGAGCTCTACAGTACGCTTGCCAATAAACGGATTAATCAGATTCAAGCACCAGAGATTTTGCAAGTCATCAAAAAGATTGAGGCTAGAGGGTCTACGGAAATTGCTAAGCGTACATTATCCCGTTGTGGAATGGTGATGAAGTATGCCATTGCACATGGCTATCGATATGACAATCCTGCAAGTGATTTGGTTTATGCACTTAAGAATAAAAAAGTGAAGAATCTGGCTTCACTACCAGAAAGTGAAATGCCTGAATTTCTTAGACGTATTAAAGCTTATCCTGCCGATGCGCAAACGCACCATGCGATTATTCTGATCATGCTTACAGGCGTTCGAGTAAGTGAGTTACTACAAGCACGTTGGGACGAGTTTGATTTAGAAGAGCGTAAATGGGATATCCCTGCGGAACGTATGAAGAACGGATTACCCCATCGTGTACCTCTAACAGATATGATGATCGATGAACTTCAGGCACTATGTTTGACACATAATCAAGATTTATTGTTTCCACATCGTTTGAATAACAAAGAGCCCATGCGTAGCGAATCAATTTTGGCTGTAATTAAGCGCTCAGGTTATGCAGGTCGTATGACAACACATGGCTTTAGATCACTTTTCAGTACCGTCTTGAATGAGTCAAATTTATTTAATCCTGATGCCATTGAACGCCAGCTTGCACATGTACCACAGAACCGTATTCGCTCTGCATATAACCGAGCACAGTATTGGGAGGAGCGTGTGAAGATCATGGAGTGGTATGGGGAAAAAGTGAAGGAGTGGATGGAATACTGAGATTATCTATACAAGACTGAATCAACAGAAATCCCCCTTGAACCAATATGGTTCAAGGGGGATTTTTTATGTCTGACAGAAATATTGGTTGGTGGAAATACTTGTCTAGTGTGTTGTAATTGAGTGCAATGATTATTGTAAGTTATAAAATTTGCTGTTGTATTGGTAAAAAAATGCTGTGATAAAAATCTAAATTTGCTGTAGTAAAAAAAGAGTAAATAATTCATTATAGAATAATAAAACAATAACTTATGGTGTTTTAGAGTGTCTAATACTACTTATTTGAGCAATTCGTTCCTCGTGCGGAGCAGTGATTTATTTAAGATTATGGAACTCCGTTATTCACATTCTATTTTTGATAAGGATGGTTGTTTTAATATCAGCTCACCTGTTTCGAATTCTTTAGAGTTGATTCGATGGTATCGTAATTGTGAAGGTTATTTTTACCAATTGTCCGTCGAAGCTACATCTCCTTTTGAAAATGATTTTGCGTCCTTTCAAGCAGAATTGGATAGGCTAATAGTCAAAGATGAAGTGCTTGGAAATTTTGGAATAACAGAATACTCACAAGATTGTAGGAAGCTATACTCTGATTTGAGGTTACGTGAATATCGAAATTTGGTACTAAAAAAATATGGTGACAATGGACTGACCCATTGGTTAAAGGAAGTGTACCCCGTCCGAGAACAGCTAAAATTATTAGCCAAAAATGAAGCGCGATTTGATTTAGATTTAGAATATAAATATCAACTTGAAGACCTACAGCTATTTTTAAAAAATACCGAGAGTGCATACTTTTTAGCATTTGATATTGAAATTAAAGCGGATCAGTTCAAAGGGGATGCGATTGAAAATTGGCGAGAAAATGCTTTTTTGTTAAAACCTCTATTAGAAAATGCGCTGAATGATATTTTGAAACAACAGTCGGATACTTTGCGATTTTATGTGAAGTTTGAAGATGATGGGGTATATGGCTTTCGATTCCATGTAGTCATGTTTTTGCAATCTTTGACTCTAACTGAATCATCGTGGCTAGCAGAATTTAATGAAAAATTGCAACATAGATTGTCTGATAAAGTATTGTTAAATGAGTGGTTGAAGCCACTTTACACAAAAAAAATAAACGAATGGCGGAATCATAGGGATTTAAATGAATTATGTTATTCCAAAGAAGATTTGGATGAGATGGAGCAAAGTATCCACTGCACTTTTCAAAACTATCAGCACGATATTATCTTTAAAATTATCAATTGGAATGAGCAATTAAGAAAGCTTCAACCTGAATTAAAGTTTGAAATAGATGATTCTTTCAGTAATAAAGATAGGCAAAAATTAGAGTACTGGGGGATTAAATACTTATTCATTTCTAGTAAGTATCTATATTTCCAGCAGTATCATGAGGATTTACATCCATCTATAGTTAGCTTTGTTTATCGATCCTCAACCCAGCCAAAAAAAATTCAGACTAAATTAGCAACACCTGAAAAACAGGAAAAATATAGTCGTTCTAGGGATGAGCAGAAGATGGAAAACTCAAATCAGTTAGGAAGAAAAAAATCTCAAGCGAATCAAGAGACTGTAATACATCAAAGAAGAACTGAGGTTAACCAAACTTCTTTCTACAGTGATAAATTTGATATTACCAATAATTTACCTTTGGCTGATATTCTTGAATCAAAACCTAGACCAAAATTTCAAAGTAAACCTATTTTCAAAATAGAAAAACTTCATGTTGGTGCACCTAAAGATGAAGATTTAATAAACCCATCAAAAATCCTCATTTTGAAAGACTTTATTGATTACGTCTTGGATGAGAAAAATGGCATATGGAAAACTGAAATTAAAAATAAGCAACGTGTCAGTTGGGCTGAAATATTATTTAAAAATGAGATTCTTGATGTAGAACTTCTAGGTTTTCTGATCAGGTTTGAGCATTTTATTGATAATTTACTAAGTGCTTCAAATCCTTATTTTGCAGTAGTATCAAAACTCCAATGTAATCCTGAAGGAATGACTGTTGTTGGGGGGCAGTATCTTTCTTTACTTTATGACTTTCATACACAAGATATTGAAAATAAGTTAAATGAGCTGAGTATTCAATCAGGTTATTGGATTTTAGTTACTACGATGTTTGAATCTCGTGCTAATGAAGAATATCAGTCCGATTTTTCACAATTGAAGATGCATCACCAGCAAGTTCAAAAGCTTAATGAATTGATGAAAAAGGCGCGAGTATTGGTCGCAGAGTATCAAAAGAAAATGAAACAACCTTTAACATATCTAAAGTATGCAAATGCAAAGTTATGGCAAAAGGCTTTTGATAAAGAACGCATTCTTATGCGTTGGCAATTTAATCTGCCAAGTGACTCCAATGTAAAAGCAGGATTAATGTCACTTTTTAATAAATTTAAAACGAGGTTATCAGGTAAAGAACGTCACTTTAAGGATGTTCAACATATTCTATTGGAATGTGAGAAACCTCAAAGTGTTTCTTTGGATGTTGTATTGATTTTTGATAGTGCTGAATTAGCGGAAAATCAAAATAAGCTGAGTGAGCATGTTGTGGAACTATGGACAAAAACTGTAGAAGCTGAAATGAAAAAGTCAGGAGGCCAAGTGAATTTTGGTCAGCTTGAAGATTTAGCACATAGTATTAGCTTGATTCCAAAACATGAACAATTGGGAGTGAAATATCTATTTATTAAAAATAGCAAGATGGCTAATGATAAATTAGTGATTTCTGATCTTATTCCATTTTTTATTTCGCAGGCTATTTTTTTACAGGATGTTTCATCTAACCAAACATACAAACTCAGCATGAGTCAATCTCTAACAAACTTGTTTGTTAAAAAAGAGTCTGTCAGCAAGAGAGCTTTAAAATCCACTATTAAAAAAAAGCCATTGGAAATGGAAGCACATATAACACAACCAAGCTGAACGATCGACGAATCAGTGGCCTAACTTTAGCTTGACTCAACCACCTCCATATAGCCCGTAATATGGGGGTGTTTAAAAAAATACCCATGTCTACATAGGACTATTGAAGCACTTTTCAGGCATTTCTTATTCGGTAATTTATATTATAAATAAATTATAGGATTACCAATAGTTTACTGAAAGAGTCCTAAACATCAATCTAGCGATATCTTAATTTTAATAAATTATACAATTTCAACTGCATTAACTAATGACAGTGGACACGCATGATCTACATCTAATTGGATTAATCATATATTTATTCTGGCTTTCATTCCAAACTCATAAGAGTAAGTGAGTTCAATAGCTGACCGATATTCTTACAACAAGATAAAAGATAGCTTTCAAAATAAAAAAATACATAAGTGACTGATGAGATGAACCAAACAAAGGAAATTCACACAATGACATCTCAAATACCAAATCAACCACTTTCAGAAAGCCAAATTCTATTGGATATTGAAAAATTCACACAAGAAATTATTAGTTCTGGACTTTATTGCGAACAATTGATGTACTTCAAATACCTCTTGGAGCAATTTGATCTTATCTATGATATAGATTTGTTTTACTGCGATTACCTACAAGCATTCATCAAGCTGAAATTAATACTAGATGGGATGCGCTATAGTCCTTTTCCCCCTATAGGATCAGATTATCAAATAGCGGGTAACTATGACTTTGTACTTTCACTGACACCTGAACAATTACAGGAACTACTGCAACAGGCTCAGCTTTGTAAGAGCAGTATCTATACAGATATTCAGCAGTTTCAGTTACAGGAAGTTGATAATGCAAAAAGTCTTGCAGAATATCTCACGAAACTTTTTAAGCATTATTCGCGGATACTAGTGGTACGGGTGGACTTGAAGTATACAAAAGAAGCTCAGACAGACATCAATATTAAACAGTTTTATCAGCATTTTGAGAAGATGCGAAATCGCATATCAAATCAAGATACCTGTTTTGAAAATCTACATGGTTATGCTTGGGCAATGGAGCAAGGCACAGAAAATGGCGGTTATCACGTACATTTGCTATTGATCTATAGTGCGGATAAACATCGTAGAGGTTCATATCTGGCACAGCAAGTTGGTGAGAAGTGGATTGAGCTGACTAACCAACAAGGGACTTATTACAATCTGCATAATAAAGCGTATATCAATCAATTGATAATGCAGGGTAATGAGATAGGCATCGGCACACTGTCACGGGAGGTAGAAGGCGATTTGGAGAAATTACTCAAAGTTGGCTTGTATCTCACAAAGGAAACTAAAGAAAGCCAGAGGTTGAGGGTAAAGACTACTAAGGGTATGCAAACTTTTGGTCATGGACAATTTGAAATAGACAGCAGACGAGGGATCAAAAAAGGCTAAACACAGCACTTTTGATTTATACATTATTACTTAAAAAAGCTGTCTTGCATAAAACTAGAAAGTTAGTGTGTAAATGCATCATGCAACTACTGCTAGGTGATAGCTATGTAGCTAGTGTCATGGAATCTAAATTTCTTAGGACTGATTGAAATATATTTCAGTTATATAACACTAATATGAATCAATCAGGAATTGGATTTATCAAGCGATGAGTCCGTTCTAATTACATCAATCAAATAGAAGACTGCTCGATTTCATTCCTATGATAAAGGGAGTGAGATTGAGCAGTCTTTTTTGTTTATTAAGGACAATTATCATGGCACATCAAATTGAACAAATGGCATATGTTGGTGAAACCCCATGGCATGGTTTAGGCAATCAGCTTACTCAAAATCAGCCAATTGAAGTATGGGCGAAGCAAGCAGGAATGGATTGGCGTATTGAATCTTCAGACGTCAGCTATATGGCAAAGAATGAACGTGGTCAGAGCATTATTATGCCGTTTGAAGAACAGCGTGTACTGTACCGTTCAGATACGTTGGCCCCTCTATCAGTGGTCAGTCAGCGTTATCAGGAAGTACAGCCTATGGAGATTTTAGAGTTCTACCGTGATCTCACTGAACAATCAGGCTTTGAGTTGGAAACTGCGGGTGTTTTAAAAGGTGGTAAGAAGTTTTGGGCTTTGGCTCGAACTGGGCAAAGTGGAATGCTAAAAGGAAAGGATGTCAGTAATGGGTATATCCTTCTTGCTACTGCGTGTGATGGGACCCTTGCAACTACAGCTCAATTTACCTCCATTCGTGTCGTATGTAATAACACCTTAGCAATTGCATTAAAGGGATCGAATGCGAGTGCAGGCGTTGTGAAAGTTCCACACAGCACCAAGTTTGATGCGGAGAAAGTGAAACAGCAATTGGGAATTTCTGTACGTCAATGGGATGACCACATGTATGAAATGAAACAGCTCACACAACGTAAGGTCAGCCAACAGGAGGCAGCAGCCTACTTTGATGCTGTATTTAATAATACAACCTTAAGCATTCCTGAACAGGAGGAGGGAATCATTCAGTTCTACCGTGACGTTGCTAATCAGGCTAACACTACCAAGTCGGAACCAAATGGTCGTGCGATGACAAAAGCGATGAACATGTTCAATGGGCAAGGACGTGGTGCAGAACTTTCTTCAGCGAAAGACACCGCATATGGTTTGCTATGCGCTATTACTGAGTTCGCTGATCATGAACGTCGTGCAATGAGTACAGATCATCGATTGGATTCAGCATGGTTTGGCGCAGGAGCAGGATTGAAACAGCGTGGATTAGAACAAGCTTTGGCCATGATTGCTTAATTGATGTACTGAACATAAACCAACACTATCTTAGATATAAAGCTACCCATGATGACGGCATAGAAAACCATTTCTAGTGAAAGCTAGAGATGGTTTTTTTATGCCGTTTTCATAAAGATCGGAATAAGGAGAACCCAGTGAACCAAATTGCACCTATTCATCAACCACTAATGGGACCAATGCCATTAGCTACAAAACATCAGACAATGCATTCAAACACTAAACAAAGTCGTACAGCGAAGCGTTTAGCAAATACTAAAAATATGGACTATAAGGAATGGCTAGAAGTTCGTAAGCAGGGTATTGGCAGCAGTGATGCTGCAACTGCATGTGGCTTAAATCCGTATATGTCGATGTTAGAGCTGTGGATGATTAAAACAGGTCGTACACAGCAGAACCTTGAGGATGAGAGCACTGGTCTTGCACCTTTATATTGGGGCAAACAGCTTGAACCTTTGGTTGCTGAGTATTACAGCATGCACACCAATAACAAGGTACGTCGAGTCAATGCAGTGTTACAGCACCCAGATCCTGATAAGCATTTCATGTTGGCAAACTTGGACTACGCTGTTGTCAGCAGTGATGAAGTTCAGATTCTTGAATGTAAAACAGCGGGTGAGCATGGAGCCAAGCTATGGCGTGATGGCGTGCCACTTTATGTATTGTGTCAAGTTCAACATCAGTTAGCGGTGACAGGTAAGCAAGCAGCCCATGTTTGTGTATTGCTATATGGACATGAAACTAAAATTTTTAAAGTCACTCGTTCTGAATCAGTTATTGAACATATCGTGAATGCTGAACGTTACTTTTGGGATTGTGTGGAATCAAACACTCCACCTTCTGTTGATGCAAGTGACTCAGCAGCGAAAGCGATTCAACAACTTTATCCTGCACATGTGCCACTCACTGTGGAAGATTTATCACAAAATGAAAGTGCCAATTTGATGTTCGACAAATTGGTGAAAATGAAAGAGGAGATACAGCATCAACAAGAGCGTTTTGACCAGCTGAAACATCAGATTCAAATGATGATGAAAGACAAAGAGCGTGCGGTTTTTGCGCGTGGGTCAGTGGTGTGGAAGAAAACCAAGGATACCGTTAGTTTAAATGCTAAAGCTTTGTTAGAGCATCAGCCTGATTTAATTCAGCTTTATCCACTGCATAAGACAGGCGGTCGAAGATTTAACATCTATACAGACTAGCTATTTTTAATCCAAGTAATTCTACAAAAGCCTTTTGTTCTTAGAGCAAAGGGCTTTTTTTATATCTGTTCCATAAGGAGATTTAACATGATTAAAGGTTTAGCAATTACACCGCCTGCACTTGGCCGTATCAGTATTGGCCGAGTGGTAGAAAAGAATGGTAAGCGTCTACCTGAAAAAGATGACCAATTCACTATTACCTCACAGATTCAAAACAAAGAAGGATGGGTCAAACATCCCTTAGATGAACAGCTTCGGGCTAATGCTCCGAATCAGAAACTCCGTTCTATCCCTGTCCGCATGATCTTTAATGATCCTGATCTGAATTTACGGGCAGAGTACACCTTGTTTGATCGACAGACAGGACGACCTGTTTGTGTAGGAGATGGAGAAACATGTCAGCGTTTGACTAATCAAGGCGTTGAACAGCACCCGTGTCCTTCACCTGATTTGTGTCCATTAGCTCAGGGAGGGCACTGCAAGCCCTATGGACGTTTGCATGTGAACCTAGACGAGTCAGATGAATTTGGCACATTCGTTTTTAGGACGACGGGTTTTAATAGCATACGGACTTTGGCAGCTCGATTGAGCTATTACCATGCAGCATCAAATGGTTTGTTGTCATGCTTACCGTTGCAACTTACCTTGCGAGGAAAGAGCACGACCCAAAGTTATCGTCAGCCTGTGTACTATGTAGACTTAACATTAAGAGAGGGTGTTGATTTGCAGTCCGCGATTCAAACAGCACGTGATATTGATCAACAAAGTAAGCAGGCTGGGTTCAATCAAGAGGCACTTGATCAAATGGCACGAAAGGGATTTGCGAATGCTAGATTTGAATTTGATCTAGGCGAAGGAGTGGAGGTTGTTGAAGAGTTCTATCAATCTGAAGAGAGTGCTCATCAAGCTGACCAAAAAGAAACAACAAGCTTAAATTTACAGAATGAGTTAAAGCGTTCTGTACAAGCTCTAAATTAACGATTTTTAGGAGATTAAATTTTTACAGAGCTGCGTATCATTTGAGCGAATAACCGCTCGCATCAATGATTTGGAGTCAGCATCATGAATGCGTTTGTTGGTCAAACTTTTCAAATGAATCAACTCATCAATATCAAACAGGTTGTAGAGTTTGTAGGGGTTGGACGTTCAACCATCTATGAAATGATGGATGAGAACTCGCCCTACTACGATCCTACATTTCCGAAGAAAGTCAAAATCACCCAAAACCGTATCGGTTGGTCAGCTTATGAGATCCATCAATGGATTGAAAATAAGTTGGCGAGCCGTGAATAGTAAGGGAGCCAATGCTCCCTTATTTTTTTGTTCCCAGTAGATTTAGCTTACCAAAGCTGACTTAAGTTAAAGACCTAAAACTTGTAAATTCCGCTGATCTCTTTTAAAGCATTGGTATAGAGTGAGGACTTTAGCTCTTGTAGATTACCTTGTTTAGTTAAAAAGCCTTGATGTAAGACGATCCAATTAGGGTCAGTTTTATTCATTTCTATCGGAGAGTGAAGAATTGAACGTTTTGCATCGTATGCACACACAAATTCATCTGATAAAAATGAAGGGAGTGTGATCCGATCGCGAACGATGAAACAATCCACTAAAGAAAAATTAACAGGTGGTTTACCAGTAAATACTCCCTGAGTCATCCAAACGATATCGTCAGTTTTTAAAAGGTTGTTTTTCTTGGAGTAAACCATAGGGAAAGGCAGCTCGTGGTAATAGATTGAGCCCTTTTCAGTAACATCAACCTTATGATAAGCCAACTAATGTTTTCTCATAATCGTAGCAACGTAATTGTCAAAATATTTAGCGAATTTTAACTTAATTTTAGGCGGTAAAATAATTCTAAAATCGATGTTTAAAACTGAAAACTATCCATTACAATGGATCAATTTTTGAATTTTATTGACCTGTTTTTTAGAGTTTAAGCGGGTCAAAATTTTAATTGTAGGTAAAAAATGCCACTAACGTTAAGCCAATTAGAAAATCATCTTTTTAAAGCAGCAGACATCTTGCGTGGAAAGATGGATGCATCTGAATTTAAAGAATATATTTTTGGTATGTTATTTATTAAACGCTGTTCAGATGTTTTTGAGGAAAATAGAGAGCGTTTGATCAGAGAGTTCGTTGAGGCAGGTCATTCTGAGGAAGAGGCTCAGGAAGCAGCTAAGCTTAAGGACTTCTATAAAGAGGAGGGCTCTTTTTGGGTTCCTGAAGAATCACGCTACGATTTTCTTGTAAAACATGCGCATAACAACGTTGGCGATTACCTGAATAAAGCCCTTGGTGGTCTTGAGGTGAATAATGTCAGTCTAGAAGATGTTTTAGAGCATATCGACTTCAATAGAAAAATTGGTAAAAGCCGAATTAAGGACATCAATTTACGACAGCTTATTTCGCATTTTGCGACGTATCGCTTAAGAAATGAGGACTTTGAATTCCCTGATTTACTTGGAGCAGCATACGAATATCTGATCGGTGAGTTTGCAGATTCTGCAGGTAAAAAGGGCGGTGAATTCTATACACCTCGATCAGTTGTTCGATTAATGGTACGCATGATGCGTCCTCAACAGCATCATCATGTTTATGATCCATGTTGCGGTTCTGGCGGTATGCTGATTCATGCAAAAGAATATATGGATGAGCATGGTCAGGATGGTCGTAAAGCTAATCTCTATGGGCAAGAAGCCAATGGGACAGTTTGGTCGATTGCTAAAATGAATATGCTGTTACATGGTATTAGTTCAGCGGATTTGCAAAATGATGACACGCTTGAACATCCTCGCCATTTAAAAAATGGTGAATTACGTCGTTTCGACCGTATTTTGACTAACCCTCCATTTTCGATCCCATGGGGGAGTAAAGATAAAAATGAAAAAGGAGAAATTGCTTGGAAGCCTGATTTTTCAGATATTCGCTTCCCTTATGGTGAGGTGAAGTTAGGTTCTAAAAAAGCAGATTTGATGTTTGTGCAACACATGTTAGCAGTCTGTGCAGATGAAGGTCTCGTTGCGACAGTGTTACCTCACGGTGTGTTATTCCGTAGTGGTGAAGAAAAAACTATTCGTCAGGGCATTATTGATGATGATTTATTAGAAGCAGTTATCGGTATTGCACCAAACCTGTTCTATGGCACTGGTATTCCAGCATGTATCTTAATTTTACGTCAGCGTAAAAACGATGCATCTGAGCGTATTAGTGGAAAACCGCAAAATCGACAAGGCAAAGTATTATTTATTAATGCGGATCGTGAATATTTCGAAGGTCGTGCTCAAAACTATCTCTTGCCTGAACATATCGAAAAAATCGCTTCAACCTATGAGAATTACTCAGAACTAGATAATTTCTCTAAAATTGTCGATTATCAAGAGATTGTAGATAACGATTACAACCTTAATATTCGTCGCTATGTAGATAATACGCCTGAACCAGAACCTCAGGATGTTCGGGCCCATTTAGTTGGTGGTATTCCTAAGCGTGAAGTCTCAAATAAAGCGCCTTTATTCCAAGCGCATGGTCTAGATGCTTCAACTTTGTTTGTTGAACGTGATGAAAAGTATTATGACTTTTTACCTGCGATGCAATCAAAGGCTGAGTTTAAGTCTTTAATCTCACAGCAAGCTTCGGTCGTGGCGAGAGAAGCAGAAGTTAAAGCCTCATTTGAAAAGTGGTGGTCAGAAAATGCAAGCTCAATCACAACTTTGGTTGGTGAAAAAAGCTTTGTAAGTGTCCGTCAGCAATTACTTGAAAGTTTTAGTCAAACATTGAATCAAGTCGGGATGCTCGATAACTTCCAAGTGAAAGGGATGATTGCAGGTTTTTGGTATCAAGCAAAATATGATTTCTTAACCTTAATGGCACGAGGCTCAAGTGGTGTAGTAGATGCTTGGCGTACGGGGATCGTGACTGCACTTGAGGACAAGACTCGTAAAGAAAGTCCACTTGAACATAAATTGGTAAAATTCCTAATGGGGGATTTCGTTGATGACTTAGAGCAGTTGAATGCGAAAAAAACTGAGCTTGAAGGTCAGTTAGCTGCTTTAGAGGGCACGGAATCAGATGAGGAAGAAAGTGAGTCGGATCAAGTTTCTATTAAAGACTTGAAAGAGCAGAAGAAAACAAAAGAGGCTCAAATTAAGCCACTCAAGCAGTCTGTGAAAGCACTTGAAAAAGAGCGTAAAGCTTTAAGCGCACAACTGAAAAAACTGCAAAAAGATGCATTTCTAAATCAGGATATGATCGCAAGCATTGATGCACAAACTCAAGGGATTGATAGTCAGACCAGTAAATTGCATCGTCAAATTCAAGTGATTGAAAATGAGCTTCAGCCAGTTTATGAAGCTTTGGAAGCTTATGCTGCTGTAGAGGCTGATTTAAAAGAAGCAAAACAAGCGGTGTCTGAAAAAGAAGCGCAATTTGTTGAGCACTTAAATCAAGCAGTAGATGGTTTAGATAGCGAGCAGGCAGCAACTTTAGTTTTGAATATTTTGCATAACGATATGACTCAGATTTTAAATCGTTATATCAATATTCAACGTCAGGCTGTGGTGCAATGTTTTGAAACGTGGTGGGATAAATACAAAGTTACTTTGAATGAAATTGAGCAAGAGCGAGAGAAAGTCGCATCTGAATTATCAGGTTTCTTAAAGGAGCTTGGTTATGTCTAAAACAATTGCTTTAGAAAATTGTGTTCAGATACTTGATAATCTTAGAAAACCAATTAATTCTGATGAGAGATATTTAAGATCTGGAAACATTCCTTATTATGGAGCTAATGGTCAGCAAGGGTGGATTGATGATTTTTTATTTGATGAGAATCTTGTACTCCTAGCAGAAGATGGTGGAGATTTTGATAATTATCATACGAAACCTATTGCTTATAGAGTCAGTGGTAAAAGTTGGGTGAATAATCACGCGCATGTACTCAAAGCCATACCAGAAGTTTTAGATAATGATTATTTATATTGGGCACTTGTACATAAAAATATTGTGAAATTTGTTTCTGGTGGTACTAGAAGTAAATTGAATCAAAGCGAGTTAAGAAAAATAGAGATCCCATATTTTTCTATTGAAAAACAGAAAAAAATCTCATTTGTGCTTAACAAAATAGAAATTCAAACAGATTTAACAAAAGATCTAATTGCAAAATTGAATAAAAAGAAGCGAGGGCTTTCAAACGACTTGCTTACTCGTGGTGTAGACTCACACGGAAATCTGCGTCCAAGTTATGACGATGCACCTGATCTTTATCAAGAGACAGAATTAGGATTTATTCCAAAAGAGTGGGATGCGCAAAAGATTAATGCTTATTTAGTTTCTGATGCTGGTATCAAACCTGGACCCTTTGGCTCAAGTGTGAAAAAAGAGTTTTATAAAGCTGATGGTTTTAAAATTTATGGTCAGGAGCAAGTCATTGCAGGTAATCAACATATCGGAGATTATTATATTTCAGAAAGTAAATTCAATGACTTGATTGACTTCGCTGTTAAAGAAAATGATATTTTAATCAGCTTAGTTGGTACTATTGGGAAAGTCCTAAGGCTTTCATCACCTCTAAAGAAAGGAATAATTAATCCTCGCTTAATGCGACTAAGACCTAATATTCAGCTTTGTAATCCAAACTTTTTAGCCATTTTATTAGCATCAGATTTTTATGTAAATCAAGTTATTGCAAAGGCTGGTGGGGGGACGATGCCTGTAATAAATAAGTCAATTATTTCTAGCGTATCTGTACCAATTATCCCAATTGATGAACAAATGAAAATAGTGGAAATCTATAATGGTATTGATACGAAATATAAATTAGAAATTAATAATCTTAAAAAGCTACAAAAGATGAAAAAAGGCTTATTGCAAGATTTACTTCAAAATTAAATTATGGAATGAATAAGTGAGCAGAGAATATTTAGATGTAGAGCTTCCATTGATTGACCAGCTAAGAGGGTTAGGCTGGTCACATTATATTAATGGCAGTGTAGAAGATTCAAAAGTAACGTTACGTCAGAACTTTACAGAAGTTTATCTTGAGTCTATCTTGCGAACAAAGTTACGTGAAATTAATTTGCGTGATGGCGAAGAGTGGCTTGATAAAGAACGTATTGATGACACGATCAAAGCGCTACAACTAAATGCCAAAAATAAACTTTTAGAAATCAACAAACAGGTAACGGAAGACTTACTGCTTAAGGGACATGAAGTTGATGGATTGGAAGGGTGGAATGGTGGGCGTAGCCAAATCATTCAGTTCTTTGATTGGGAAAATGTTCACAATAACCAATTCACGATTGTTCGCCAATTCCGAGTAGATTGCCCACCAGGATACGATAAGGGCAAGGGCTATATCATTCCTGATATTGTTCTATTTGTGAATGGTCTGCCATTGGTTGTCATTGAGTGCAAATCTCCTGCTGTTCAAGAACCTATCATTCAAGCGATTGATCAATTGAGACGTTACACCAATCAACGCTTTGAAGCAGGTGAAGTACACGATAAAGAAGGTAATGAAAACCTATTTATTACTAATCAATTACTGATTGCAACAAGCTTTGATGAAGCCCGTGTTTCTACAATCGGTGGTTTGGCTGAGCATTACTTGCCTTGGAAAACAACCTATCCAGAAAAAGAAGAAACGATCTGTGAGAAATTAGGTGTTTCACAACTAAGTGAACAGCAGCGTTTAGTTCAGGGGATTCTTGAGCCAAAAAATTTACTCGACCTCGTTCGACACTTTGTTATTAATCAAACTGAAAATGGGCGATTAATCAAAATAGCACCTCGTTATCAACAATACAGAGCAGTGAACAAAGCCGTAGAAAGATTAAAAAATGGTGATACACGGGCGATTGATGGCGAACATGATAAACGTGGTGGGATCATCTGGCATACACAAGGTTCAGGTAAGTCCTTAACTATGGTTTTCTTGGTACGCAAAATGCGTTCTGATTACCATTTGCAAACCTTTAAAATTGTGATGGTTACAGATCGTAAGCAATTGCAAAAGCAATTAGCTGCCACCTCTATTTTGACTGGTGAAAAAGTTTATGTAGCTAAAGATGCTAAATCAGTGAATAAGCTGATTGAAAGCACAACGCCTGATATCGTCTTTGCCATGATACAAAAATATCAGGATCAAGATCTCAAAGCGATTAAAGCAGATGAAAAGATGGCTTTAGATCAATTGACCAGTACGACTAAGAAATCTTCTAGAGTAAGAAATGCTAATGAAAATATTCTGATCTTGATTGATGAAGCGCATCGAACTCAAGCTGGTGACTTGCATGCCAATCTCATGGCTGCTTTACCCAATGCAGCCAGAATTGGTTTTACAGGTACGCCGATTATCATGGGTAAAAAGAAATACACACATGATATTTTTGGTGAGTTTATTGATCGCTATACAATTAAAGAAGCTGAAGAGGATGGTGCGATTGTACCTATCCTCTATGAAGGTCGTACTGCAAAAGGTGCATTAAAAGATGGTGCAACTTTGGATGAGCTTTTTGAAGATCTCTTTGCAGAGAAATCAAAAGAAGAGCTAGAAGAGATTAAAAAGAAATATGCAACTAAAGGGGATATCAGTGAAGCCCCGTTGCTTATTGAAGATAAAGCTTACGATATGTTGTGTCACTACGTGACGCATATCATGGCAAATGGGCTGAAAGCACAGGTAGTGGTATATAGCCGTTTGGCAGCGATTCGTTATGTTGAAGCATTAAATAAAGCCAAAGAAAAACTACTTAAACAATCTAGTTTAATCTCGGAAGCAGATAAGAAAATATCTGACGAAGAGTTAGTGCAAAAACCATTGAAGAAACAAGCATTAATTCAAGCTTATCGACAAAAAGATCTATTACAGAAAATCGATTTCGCTGCGATTATTTCTGCTGATAATAATGATGATCCAACATGGAAAGAATGGACAGATCATAAGGCACAGGAAACACGAATTGAAAATTTCAAAAAGCCGTTGATCCACTCAAATCCTGAAAAAGTTCATCATCTGAGTTTTATTATTGTCAAATCAATGCTTTTGACAGGTTTTGATGCTCCAATTGAAGGTGTTCTATACCTAGATCGTTCGATTCAAGAGGCTGAACTGCTTCAAGCCGTAGCCCGTGTAAACAGGACTGGATTCGGTAAAAAAGCAGGTTTAGTTGTGGACTACTATGGTGTGGCTGAGCATCTAAAAGATGCTTTATCGCAATATAGCCAAACGGATATCGAAGGAGCATTAACAAGCATTAAAGATATCTTGCCAAGTTTGAGAGATGCTTATGCGCGTGTAATGAAGTGTTTTACGACACATGGTTTAGATATCTACAGTGATTTAAACGAATGTGTACATTTGTTAGAGTCAGAAAAACTGAGGGCTGAATTTACGGTGAAGCTAAAGAAAATGTTAGCTTTACTTGATATCGTTTTACCTAGACCTGAGGGCTTAGAGTTTGTAAAAGGAGCAAAACAGCTTGCTTATATCTATGCTCGAGCACGTAATCAATACCAAATGAACAGTACGCCAATTGGTAAAGATGTGGGCGCTAAGGTAAGACAATTAATTGATGACCATGTAATTGGGATGGGCGTTGATCCAAAGATTCCACCAATAACATTATTGGATGCTGGCTTTAGTGATTATCTAGAGCAAATTGAAAAGCAAGCAGGTAAGCGTGCGAAGGCGTCTGCAATGCAACATGCTGTGCGAGCTCATGCAACTCAAAACATGGATAAAGATCCTGTCAAATATGCAAAATTAAGTGAGTATGTTGAAGAAATTCTAAAAAATATGCATGAGCATTGGGATGAGCAAATTAAAGCATTCCAAAAAATCATGGATCAGGAATTAACACAACAGGCCTTTGATTTTGAAGAAGAAAAACAGCCTGAAATGTCTGAGGAATACAAGCCATTTTATAATGTAATTGTGGATGAGGTCTTTAAAGAAATTAAGTTAACTGAAGAGCAACAGGCGCAGATCAGTGGCGTTGTTCATGAGTTAGTTGATATGATTGCTGATGAATTAACAGAGACATTTTGGGAGTCGCATAAAGCTGCTACGCGAGAATCATTGAAGTCTAGGATCGTACAGGATTTGTTTAAATCTAAGTTGGTACCGATTACTAAGGCGACTTCTCTTGCAAATAAAATCATGGATATTGCACAGGCGAACCATGAAGCTTTATTAAAATTGTAATGCAGAAAAAGATTGGCGAATTTGATATTCAGGTCAAACACAGCAGAATCAGAAATTCGATGTGCTTAACCGTAGAGAGAGATGGATCAATCTCTCTTGCTCTCCCTCTTGAAGCGACAGAACGAGAGGTAGAGGAATTCGTCAAATCTAAGTCTTTTTGGTTGTATAGCAAGTTGGCAGAAAAAGAAGAGTTGCGACATAAAGCAATTCCGAAAAAACAATTTGTGAATGGTGAAGGGTTCTTATATTTAGGTCGAAGTTATCGCCTGAAGATAGTTAAAAACATTGAATATCCAGTCCAACTTAAACAAGGACGATTTGTCATGTCATCAACGGACATTGATGAAGCACAAAGTTATTTGGTTAAATGGTACAAGAAAAAAGCCCAAAAATGGTTGGAGGCAAGACTTGAAGATTTTAAAAATCAAATTAGCGTTCAACCTGAGAATATTCATATTCGAGATTTAGGTTATCGTTGGGGCTCTTGTAGTAGAAATAAAGACTTATACTTCCATTGGAAAGTTATGTTATTGCCTAAATCATTAATTGATTATGTTCTAGTACATGAGTTAATGCATTTAATTGAACCTGAGCATAATGAGGCTTTTTGGAAGTTAGTGTCTTTGATTTTGCCTGATTATGAAGATCGAAAAAATAAGTTGGATAAAATAGGAATTGAAACTGACTACTCGTTTTAGCTTTGGGTTATTATGGGTAAGTTATCAGGATACTAAGTCTATAAAAACAATAAATTGCAATTCGAGTTAAACTGCCACCACCGCACCATCAAAGATCTTGTTCTTAATAATTTAAAGTGCAATTATCTACTAATAAATTGTTATTTTTATGTAAAAATGTGATTAAATTACTAAAAATTAAATATTAGTAGAGGGTAACTTGCACTTCATAATTAATAATCCATACCGTATTTTAGGGCTCACTGCAAATGCTTCATCAAGAGAAGTAGCAAAAAGAGTAGCAGATTTAGAAACATTTGCTGAGTTTGGAAAAATTAAAAAATATCCTCTTGATCTAGTGGAAATAGTTCCTCTTACAAGAACAGTAGATACAATTCAGCAAGCTGCAAAAGATATAGAAAATGATACTGACAAATTGGTATACGCTTTCTTCTGGTTTGCAAAAGTTGATAGTGTTGATGAATTAGCAATTGAGTGTATTGAAAATAATCAAGTTCAAAAAGCTTTCGAAATATGGGATCAGCAAATTAATAAAAATGGAAATGATGCTAAATTTTCATGGCGGCTTAATCGAGCAGTTATTTCATTATTTAGATGTCAGATTTCCAATTTTAGTACTGAAAATTTCGAATCAGCATTAGAGGATTTAGGATATCTAACCGATGACCATTTTCAGGATGTCCAAAGATTTGTATTTGGGGAAAATAATTTAAAAATTGATAGAGAACAAGTTAATAAAAAAATTAGTGATGAGATCATTAGCTTTGTAGGTATTTTAGAAGAACAACCTTATGGTGAATATTGCATTGGTCTTTTGAATGAGTTTTGGGCGTTTTCATCTAGTACAAAAGATTATGTAGAGACAAAATTATTTGCACCTTGTATTAATCAGATAGAGACTGCGATCCAAAAAAGTCAGCAGTTACGGGATGATGAAAATTCAAGTTCTATAAATCAATATAATGGTTTGAAAGAAGTTGAAGATCTGATTTATGAAATAGATGAATTTTCGGAAAATTATAAAATACAGAATATTATCAATGAATATGCCAATGAGGTGAGAAGATGCTCACTATATGCATATAATCAGATTGATAACCGTGATTTGGCTTATGAATTGATTATATGGGCAGAGGAACTGCCATCCTATGGGCAGGTGGCTCAAGATATTGAGAAAAATAAAGAAGAATTAGTTGATTTAATAGAAAGCGATAAATTTGAAGAGATATATGCAACTATTACTGAGTATATAAAGCGAGATTTGCATTCCATAGATGATGCTAGAAAAGTTTTAAATGTCTTTAAAATTGAACTGGCAAAAGTAGATGTACATAACGAAATGTACTATACAGTCTCATCATACTGTGTAACCAAAATTTTGAATTTCTTAATTGATGAATTTAATGAAGCAAGTGATCGATTAGAACGAGATAAAAATTTAGAAAGTTTTTATAGAGTTGCTGTTTCGGTTCGTGATGTTATGGCACAACTTAGGAATTTTGAAAAAAATTCAGAAGTTAAAGAACGATTAGAAAATAATTATCAAAGTATCAGTTCACAGGCTGATGAAGCGAATAGATTTTTAGAATCCATAAATAGAAATGTAAGCTCAAGTCATTCCAATGATAACTCAACATATCCTTCAACTTATAGAGAGCCTGGATTCTATAAGTCAGATAAAGATATTGTATTTAGTGGGGCGCTAGGTGGTTTAGCTGAACTTTGGGGGTGGAATGCTGGTTTTCTACGAATTTTGTTTGTTGTAGTTAGCTTGTTTATGTCTATTTGGCCAGGTGTAATTGCATACATCGTACTTAATATGATCATGCCTAAAAGAAATTAATAATTGAGTGTTTAAAAATGAAAAATTCAATGAAAAGAATTGCTGTATTTATTGTATTGGCTGGGATGTTAGGACATGTATCAGCGGCATCTAATGAGCAAATACCGCAAGACGTTAAAGTTAAACTGGTGGAACTTGAAAAAATAAACAGACAAACACTAGAGAAATTTGACCAGTTTAAAACAGATAGTCTTAAACAACAAAAAGCTTTAACAGTAAAAATTAGTGAACAAGACAAACAGCATCAACTGGAAATTAAAAAGTTAAATGAAAATATTGGCATTTTAGAAAATAGATTACAGGAAAGCATCAAAGCTCAACAACAAACTGTAGATCAGCTCAATCAGCTTGATAAAACAACAGCACAAACTACGGCAACAATTTATGACAGCATTACTGCACGCACGATAGCTGCTTTGATTGGACTTATTTTTGCTGTGGGTTTAATTGCGGCAAGTTATCTTTTACTTCGTAAGAAGCAATCACAATCGAATGAAGATCTATCATCTCAGGTGAAGTTAGCGTTGGATAATGTGCGGCAAACTGAAGAAAATATTGTGAAGTCTGATATCCAACTTGCTGACCGTTTACATGAAGTATTAACTCAGTTAAAAGAACAAGCGAAGATAGTCCCAGTAGTTCAACAAAATAATGAACCGGATCATAGTTTGCCTTTAAAACTCGCAGATGAAATTCATCGTATGCGTAAACGTCTTGCAGCACTTCCTGAAGATACAAAAGGGTTGAAGCCACTAAGCAAGTCGTTAGAGCGTTTAGAAGATGAATTATCTGAGCAAGGTTATGAAATTATTGATCATACAGGTATGGAATTCAGTGAGAATTTATCAATTCAATCACGATTCATTCCAAGTGATGATCTAGAACAAGGTCAAAGTATTATTTCTAAAGTTGTTACGCCTCAAGTAAATTTCAAAGGTGTAATGATTCGTATGGCAGATGTAGAAGTCAGTGTGGGTTAAGGAACTATAAAAATGCGTCAAAAAATTGATTACGGTATTGATCTAGGTACTACGAATTCAGCAATTGCTCGGATGGAAGATGGTGAAGCAGTAATTATAAAAAGTGATGATAATCAAATGGACACTACCTCATCAATTGTTTCTTTTAATAAAAAGCAAACAATTTTTGTAGGGTTGAGTGCAAAAAATGCGTTAGAACGAGAAGCAGCTTCAAATTTCCGGAATAGAAAGCAAATTGAGCCTAATGGCTATCAAGAATTTAAACGTACAATGGGAACAGACCATCAGTATGCGTCTTCTAATATGCATAGAACATATTCTTCAGAAGAGTTGTCTGCGGAAGTATTAAAAAAACTGAAAGGTTATATCCGTGATGAAGAAATTATCTCTGCTGTTATTACAGTTCCTGCAATGTTTAGACAGAGTCAATTAGATGCAACACAGAGGGCAGCTGAATTAGCGGGTTTTAATTATTGTGAATTATTACAAGAGCCGATTGCTGCTTCAATTGCCTACGGTATGAAAGCAAACAATGCAAATGGGTATTGGTTGGTATTCGACTTCGGTGGAGGAACTTTTGATGCAGCATTAATGCATGTTGAAGAAGGGATAATGAAAGTAGTAGATACCGAAGGTGATAACCATCTTGGTGGTAAAAATTTGGATAATGCTATTGTCGATCAGTTATTAATTCCAGAATTAGAAAAACAATGTGAATTAAATGATACTCTCGAAAATGGAAGTACTAAAAAACTACTTCAAGATGCATTAAAAAAATATGCTGAAGAAGCAAAAATCACTTTATCTTCCAAAGAAAAATGGGGACATTTCCTTGAAGACCTAGGTGAAGATGATGATGGAGAAGAAATTCAAGCGGATCTCGATATTAGTTTAGAGCAGTATGAAAAAGTATGTGTTCCAATTTTTCAGCGTGCAATCGATATTGTTAAAAATGTATTATCGCGTAATAACTTAAGTGGCCAAGATTTAGAGTCACTGATTTTAGTTGGGGGGCCAACTTTCCAGCAAACATTACGTAGAATGTTGAAAGAGCAAATCACCGAGAAGATAGATACTAGTATTGATCCAATGACAGCGGTTGCAAAAGGAGCTGCTTTATTTGCTTCAACAAAAGACATCCCTCGTGAATTACAAAAACGCGATAGTTCAAAAGCTCAGTTAAGTTTGAAATATCCAGAAACGACTGTAGAAACCCAGGAAAATTTAGGGATACGTATCGATCGTGAACAATCAACAGCGAATTTACCCGCTACTTTTACTTTAGAAATCATTCGCGGAGATAGTGGTTGGTCTTCTGGTAAGGTGTTAGTTGAAGGCGATGTAGAAATTATAGAATTAATGTTGAATGAAGGAAAAACCAACCAATTTAATATTAAGCTCTCTGGTCCAGATGGTTCGAATATTCCGTGTGAGCCAAACTCAATTACCATTATTCAGGGTATGAAAATTGCCAATGCAACACTGCCATATCACGTTGGTATTGAAGTTTACGATACGGTAGATAATAAGCAAGGTGTATATCCTTTATCCGGACTAGAAAAAAATAAGACACTGCCAGCAAAAGGTAAAGGTTCTTTCAAAACCATGAAAGATATACGTCCAGGTCTTAAGGAAGATCAGATTCTAATTCCAATATATGAGTTAAGTCGTGGAAATGATGGATCACGGGCAATTCTAAATACTTTTTTTGGTAAATTTGCTATAACAGGCCAAGATATTTCAGCTTTCCTTCCAGCAGGTAGCGATGTTGAAGTTACTTTAAATATTGATGCATCACGTCGTGGTAAGCTGTCGGTGTATCTACCTGCATTAGATGAAAGCTTTGATGTTGTGATTGAAACCACAATTGAAAAAGATATTAAAAAAGAAGAATTACAAAAAGAGATTGTGGTAGCAAAATCTACTGCACAACGTCTTGCTAATGAAGGGAGTTCAGAAGCTGAGAAGCAGCTTGTACAGTTGGATGAGGCTGAACAAGTGTTAAATGAACGAGGTCATGAGCGTTCTAGTAAAGAGGAAGTAAAAGCTAAACTTCAAGACTCCTTAATTGAATTGGATAAGCAAGAAGCAGAAGGCGAGTGGCCAAAAGTGAAGCAAGAGCTTCAAGAGGCACTGAACGATTTAATCATGCAAAATAAACGATATGGCAATGCTCAGACAAATCGCATCGTTGAAGAGTCAGAAGAGCATGTACGTCAAGTAATTGCTGCTAGAGATATTCAGTCTGCGAAGAAGTTAACGGACCAATTATCATCAATGGCTTTTGAGCTACAGGGGCAAGATATTAGTTTCTGGGTAGGCGCTGTATATTATTTAGATGAGTGTTTTGAGGATATTAAATGGACAAATCGCTCAGAAGCCTATCGTGGAGTACAGAATCTCAAACAACTACTCAATATGAACCCTAATAAAGATCGACTTGAGCAAGCTGTATGGGAAGTTGTGCAATTGATGAGTCCTGAAAGTAAAGCGGCTATGCAGAATGTAAATAGTGATCTGTTGAGACGTTGAGGTTAAGATGACACGAGTCGGTACATTTCCAAAAGAATCTATTATTGCTAATCGATATCAAGTACAAACATATCTTGGTGAGCATGATTGCTGTGAAGTGTACCGCGTCGTTGATATTGAAACTTGTGACCTGAAGTTACTTAAAATTATTCAAAATAAACAGCTCCCAAGTATAGATTTAGATTTATTAGAAAAAACCTTACTTAAATATTCGAAATTACGACATCAAAATTTGATAATTCAATCTGAATTGAAAAATTTTATTGATAATCAAATAACATATTACTATTTTCTTAATAATTATATTTCAGGTGAACCACTCGAAGATTTATTAAGACGAAAACTTAAATTAAGTATATTTGAGAGTTCAGAAATTTTATTTCCAATTTTGGACACATTAGATTATTTGCATTCACAGAAAATAATGCACAAAAATATTAATCCTAGTTATATATACTTAGATTATAGTTTAAATAAAATTAATAGTTTTTTATGTTTGGTTAAAGTTAGTGAATTTAGTTCAGAAGAAGCTAAAAAAATTTACTTGGCATACCAATCTAATAACCGTCTTTTTAAAAAGAATTATATTGGAAACGACGTTTTTTCATGGATGATTATATTTTATAAATCTATTACAGGTGTTCAACCATGGAATTATGATATTGATTGGGAAATTGACGATATTATTTCAATTAGGCAGCGTATAGAACTTCATAGAGCTAGCTATTCATCAACCCCTTTATCTTTTTATGAAAGCACCTATGAAAAGGTAGATAATGTTTTTAAAATAGTTTTCGATAAAAATTGCCAAAATTTATTTTTAAATTTTCAAGAATTAAAATCAGATTTAATATCTGGATTTAATTTGGATTCTAAGTATCAGTTTTTAAAGATGATAAATAAAAAAGAATCTAACGCTAATTTTCAAATCAAAAATAGTAAGATCGAGAATAAAAAAGGATTACAGAAAATTGCTGGTATGGATGATCTAAAACAACAGTTAGATATAGATGTTATTCAACCTTTAATCCAAAAGGATAAATATCAAAAATATGGAGTGGAACCATTAACCGGTATACTACTTTATGGGCCTCCAGGTTGTGGTAAAACATTTATTGCACAATGTCTAGCAGAGGAAATAGGTTATTCATATTTTGAAATTAAACCATCTGACTTAGCTAGTGTATATATACATGGTACACAAGAAAAGATAGCTAAGTTGTTTAGAAAAGCGGAAGAGAGTAATCCTTCGCTTATTTTTATTGATGAAATTGATGCATTATTACCTAACCGAAGTCAGGAAAATTTGACTCACCATTACGCAAGTGAAGTGAATGAGTTTTTATCACAAATAACAAATTGCGGTGAGAAGGGTATTCTTGTGATTGGAGCCACAAATCGCCCCAAAGCTATAGATCCTGCGATGTTAAGAACAGGACGATTAGAAAAGCATATTTATATAGATTTTCCAGACTTTAATGCTCGATTGGGAATGCTAAAACAGTATTTAGAAAATAGACCTTGTTCTGATGATTTGGATTTGTTCAACTTAGCTATATTAATGGTTGGTTATACTTCTAGCGATCTCAGATATATAGTAAATGAGACTGCTAAATTAGCATTAAAGGAAGATTGTCAGATTAACGATATATTCTTTAAAACGATCATTGAGAAGTATAAACCATCTGTAAGAAATGATGATAGGTTCAGTCAGTTTTAAAAATAATAGATAGTTTGATATTACAAACTATCTATTATTACTATTAATTATTTTATCAGTCTATCAATACTGTCTCTGAGTCCATCTGCGCTGCGGCCTTCTTCGAGACTGATTTTTTCACGTAGTCTTGTGAGAGCCCGTTTTGCGTCTTCATCATTTCTTAATAGTTCACGAGCTTTATATTGATTTTGGTTATTTATGGCTGCTAAAGCTAAAGCTCGGTTACTTGCATTACTACGTTCTGAAGTATTATTTTGCTTATAGAAATCAATAAGTCTACTTTCTGATGCGCGCTCCATTTTATCCCATTGCTCAAGCTGCTTTTTTGTTACAGCATCAGTCATTGCCTTTCCTGCAGCTTTTCCTGCACTTACTAAAGAATCAAAAAAACCCATAATTACTCCTTATTTCATAGTTAATTGAATTTTATTTTTTAATAAAATTATCAACTTAATTTAACTTTAGATCCCATTTCAATCAAGTAATTTTGTTGAAAAATATATATTAAAATTTGCGGTTTTTTTACCTTAGTTCATTTACTTTGCATATGTCTAATTGTTTTAGTCAAACAAAAAACTTTGTAAATCATTTTCATTTTTCAATATTTTTGATTCTTCGACTCCATAAGCACGAGCTAACATAATACTGGACTCTACAATTGAAATATTTGTACTCAAGTCAAAAGCTTTACTTCTTAAATCAGCAATTTTTTCAAATTCAGTATTAATTTTATTTATGACATTTATATAAACTTCATCAACCTTAGCTACAAAAAGTTGCATGGAAGCTTCCATCTTCTGTGCTAGCTTTTTATCTTCACCTAATAAAATTTCACATACAAACTTTCCTGCGATTGAACCAATGACAGCGCCTAAGACTGGTATAGGGATAAATGTTTGTCCTGCTAGGGCAGCAAGACCAACACCTGCGCTATCAGCACAAACAAAAATTGAATTCATTTGAAACTCTTCGAAAGTTAATTTCCCTTGGTAAAAGTCATGTACTAATGAGCTTACCCCTTTTGATGCGGTAACAAATGCACCGGCTAAGGGGGCAGCTAACCCCGCACAATTAGTCAAACTATAAACTGCAGCACCAGTTACACCTGCTAATGCGGATGCTTTAGCTGTATCTAATCCAACTTCTTTCCAGTCTTCTTTAGTTAGCTCGCCCTTAAATAAATTTTTTCCTTCATTTTTATATTTAAGATATAAAGAGGAACTCAAGGCAATAGCACCACCAACAGCTGCTGCAGCTCCAGCTGCTTTTAGCCCTTCTGTTAAGTTGGCTTGATGTTTATCGTGAATAATGTCTTTCAGTTTTTCATTTTGTTGTTCTAGGTCAACACTGTGCTTATTTAATGTTTCATGCACTTGTCCTTGTTGAACTTCAGCATAATCAGATACCCCAGGACGAACCACCTCATTAAATGGCTGTCCAGACTTGGTTTGGATTTCTTCAATTTTTGCTTGAACAGAATTGATAGTCTTTTGACTTAAACCTTCAATAGATTCACCGCGATGAATTTTAGAAATCAATTCATAATGATCTTTTGGAATATGATAATAAGATCCGTCACGACCAAAGTTTTCATACTTGTCCATGTGTTTGAGCACATGATCAAGGTTGTTACGCAAACCATTAATAAATTTTGATTGAACCTGAATCCCATCAATCAAATAATCTTCGGGCGCAGTGCGTCCCACTCCTTCAAAGGTAGCTCTGACTGTATCACCTGCAAGAGCATCTCTTGCATTACGAATACCTACTTCGACTTGTTCTGCAATTTCTCCATGTTTAGTAAGATCGCTACCTAAAATATTTTCAGGTGTTCCAATAAACTCTCGAACTTGATCAACATGCTTCATTGAATTAATAAAGCATTGATCCTGCAAATTAAGTTGAGTAATTTCGTCGTGCAGTCGAGCAACATTAATGCCATCGACTATGGCACTAGAAATCTGGTCTTGTACTGAAGTTGTTTGCATTAATATTGCCTGATGATTTAATTAAATTAGAGCTCAACTTTCTTTTTCATAAGTAGACATAAGCTCTCTACATGATTTTTCAATGAAATCATAAGTGCTTTTTGGCCGCCATCTAGTTGATTATAATCAAGTGTGGTGAGTGTTGAATCTAGCGTTCTTAATTGAGATTGCATCCCCACAATATGCTTCTGTGTCTCTTCCGTAAGTTTTTCCACTTCTAAGGACGCGGCTTTAAATTGTCTATTTAGAACTTCGATTTCCTTTCTTTTTTCATCAGCTTCTTTAGCAATTTTCTCATTTCTACTGCGTGCAAAAAGTGCACTTCCGACTAATGCTGTACCACCAATTGCCCAGCCTACTGGTCCTGCAAGTGCCAATAAAGCATTACCTGCAGCCATACCACCACCACCTGCAGCAAGAGCTCCTCCACCTAACCAAGCTAATGCAGCATTAGTAGCTGCAGCACCACCTAATGCAGAAATGGCCGTGCCCGTAGATGCTGTGCCAAAAGTAGTTGCAATGGCCATAGCTGCAGTAGGTGCAAATGCAGCAACTCCAGCGCCAGCAGCAACTCCAGCTCCCGCAGTGCTACCAGCTTGTAGGTCGACCAAGCGAGCATTTTCTCGAATCTTCTCTAAGATGTCGCTAAAGACTTTAAATTCAGCTTTGTATTCAGTAAATGTTTTATCAAATTCTTTAGGCTTATTCGCAATTGCACTAAATAGAGCCTCAATTTTTGAAATAATTTTGTGGGCATCATTTTTTCTGAGATTCATTAACTTTTCAGACTTTGAACCTACTTCTTGCCCTAGGTCTTCATAAATCTTTTTAGCATTTTCAAATTTATCGATAGCATTTTTTTTTAAATCACCGTTTAACATTTTGTACCCTTACATATTTATGTGATTTTTGTGAAGTCTGTTTTATATATATTATTATTTTTTATCAGAATTGTAATTCAATATTTTTTTAATATTCACATTTTGGCTTGTTGACAAAAAGTTTTAGTTTGCCTATGCTTCAAATGAGCAATCATGCTTAGGTTGAGTTTTAGCCTGCGGTTAAGAGTTCATACTCTCTTAAACAAAAAAACCTCATCTTATATTCTTAAATAAGACCAAATCCGTTATTTCGTAAGTATGTCTCTAAATCAAAAGATTTAGTTGAAGGCTTTTTATTTCCTGTCGAAATATAACGGATGTTAATATGTTAAAAGCATTTTCTAAAAGACATTTTTTTACCCAATTACCTGTTGTGGGTTATTTACCTCTTAAAAAATTTCATATTCTGCCAATATTTGGTTTAGAACCTAAATTAATTAAACAATCGGTTGACAGCGTAGCTCGCGATCGTGAAAAAATAGGTCATTGCACGCTCTTAAATGCTCTTGTTCATTCATTGGGTTTTAAAGGTGGTTTTTCAGGATTTTTGGATGCCTATGAGCAAATCCTAAAACCTTTTATGGAAGACCATAACTTAAGCCAATATGCGGATTTGATTGAGCCAAGGTTTCCATGTGATGGAGCAAGTCGTTTAAAACATCAACGTCAAGATGTATCTGATCGACTGTTTTATAGCGATAGCCCTATTCCAGACAAAATTTTTACAGGATATAACTTTCGTTATGATCAATACTTCGATGATGGTATAGGTATCTACAATTTTGAAATTGATCATTCTGATTATGGATTACATCAGAACCCCTATGATGAAAATGATTCATCAAATGTAGATGTAGCTCTTCAAAACCCTACATTAGAAGTACCTCTGAAGCGTAAACAGCCAAATACGAGATCACTGATTGATATCGTGATTGGTGGAGATTTATTTTATATCCAGGCTGGTTTCAACCTGCTTGGAGATCAGCTGATTCAACCTAGGGAAAAAGAGCTAGTTTTTCAAATTTATAATAACAATGAATCAGCTTTAGAAAAATGTCTGATACATTGTAATAAAAAGATGAACTTGTTTATTCAGCGCATTGAGGAAGTCAATCAAGGTTGGATTGAAGTAATCCCTTTTAATGAAAATCTTATTTTTTTAAAAGGTGAAAAAGGTGAATATGACTTCCTTTTTAAAAATCAACGTGATGAAGAATTTAAACATCAAATTTACGAACCGTACTTGAAAAGAGCTGACGTACCTAAATTTGATGATGAATATCATTTTAAGCGTTGGTTCTACTTTGAATTTAAGGGAAATAGGCAACAGCAGTCACATCAAGCAGAAACAGAGTATTATTTTTCTGGTGGTAAAGCATGTGACTATCCTGGCACAGAAGAGTTATTAAAACGCTCTTTGTATATTGATTATGCCAAAACACTCGTAGATTTGGGCTCTTCTATTGAATTGCCAAAATTTCAAAAGATTAGGTTAGAAAATGGCAAATGCTTGATGGTCTCAGATTTAATCCCAATTGAAGACTTTCAGGAATTTTTAATTTCAAACCCATTGTACTTAGAAGGTAGAGCGGATGTTTTTGAGCAAGAAGGTTTGCTTGATAATCTAGAATCAGTAAATGCTGATGAAGATACGTCGTTGCCTGTATCATTGACTTGGTATGATGTAATGGCATTTATCAGTTGGTTTAATCGGAAGAATAAAGTCGAGAGCCGCTTATTAACTTATGATGAGTTTATAGAGGTTTCCCCCTTTTCTGAAAAGATCGATGATGATTCGGGATTGAGTTTTTATTCGCCACCTTTAAACAGAACTTTTAATGGAGAAACATCTTTTATAGGTCAACCTAATGAAGAGTTCGAATACAACTGTCTGAGTTTTTATGATGAAAATGGAGACAAGATTTTTGGTCATCCACCTTATATGAAGGAAAAATCTTTCCAAAAAATTCAATTGAAATTTGAAGATGTGAAATACTTAGAAAAGCACGAACTTAGATTTATTGATTCCAAAAATTTTGGAGAATGGTTAAATAATAAAACTTGTGTTTGTTGTAAAACATTAACGGGATTTTATAACTATATTGCCAAACCAACTCCAGTATTGGATTCTACAGGTAAATATAAAGGTAGAAAAACTGGCTTTAGACTTTGCTATGAATTAAAAGATTAAAGCTATTAAATATGGGCAAGTAAGTAACTTGCCCATATTGTTATTAAGTCGTCAAAGGCTAAGTTTTTCAGTTGCTGAAGGAGCTATCGAACTCGGTGGCTATTCAGGCTTGCCTACACCCAAAATTTGATATTTTTTGTGTACAAGCTGAGCTTCTTTAAAGACCTAAAATAACTTGATACGGTTTAAATCCTTCTAATACAGCATCGGAAACTAGTTTGATAAAAGATTCTGTTTTTCCGAAAGCCATCCATTGATCCAATGCCTCATAATATGCCAATCGATTTTCAACTGTGATGACACAGGGTGGATAACCAGCTTTAAGCAATTCGAGGTTCATCAATAAGCGTGATGTACGACCATTCCCATCAATAAATGGATGAATGCCTACAAAGTCTGCATGTACTTTAGCTGCACGTTCAATAGGATGTAGCTTATGTGCCTCAGTATTGTACCAATCGACAAGCTGAGCCATTTTATCATTCAACAGTGTATAGTCGGGTGGGTTAGTCGTAGCACCTGAAATCAACACGTTTTGTTGGCGATAACGTCCTGCATTGTCATCATCGATATTTTTTAGAATGAGTTGATGGATATTACGAATCTGCCATTCAGAAAAAGGTTCTTCTTTACGAATAATATCTTCAACATAATAGATCGCATTTCTATGGTTAATTGCCTCGAAATGTTCTCGTAATGCTTTTCCACCAACGGTAATGCCTTCCAAAACCACTTTTGTTTCTAGCAATGTCAGTGTATTGCCTTCAATTGCATTTGAATGATATGTCCAGCGAACAATAAGATCTTCTTGTAGATTTTTTACAATTGCAGGAGAAAGAGGACGATGCTGATCTAATTTTGTTTTTAAAGCATCTATATTGTCAAACATAACTTTCACCCTGAAGTTGTACTCTTGAATGATACATGAAAAAAATAAATATAAAAAAGTAATGTTATAACATTACTTTTAATATTGAATGCGTACGTGTTAATATCGGGACACCATTTCAAATCCTGTTAATGGATTTGAACAAAATAAATTTTGTGATTCAATGCACTAAATCTAATTTGGGTAAAAAATGGGTACAGGAAAAATGCTATTGGCTTTATGGTTCACTAAATCAATAGCTTAGGAGTTGAGTTCAATTGACACCATCTCAATCTTGCTCTTATCAACTTATTGACTTTTATTAAGAGAAATACAATTAAAAAAATTCCTTAAGATATTCAGTTTGTTAGATGATGGATATTCCTAAGGTGAGTTGTGAATCCGAGAAGATGCTTTAGCTTATTTTTTAATGATCTTTATGCACCTATACAGCTGAGAAATTTCAATTATTAAAAGTTGGTGCGCAGGTTTTAATATAAGCTAATGAAATACAAAAGGCTCCGACAAACCCGGTACGATTCAAGAAAAGAAAAAACCCGCTCAATAACTTGAAGGGGCTGTTAGTGCCGGAAGAATTTCGGCTAGGAGAGAAATAATTTTTTTCAAGAAAAAAATCTGTTTAACTCTCCCAAATTAAACAGATCAATTTATAGTAGACCTCTTGCGAAAGTAAAAACTGCCTCAATATAGATTTCATGAAATATCAGAAATTAAATCGTTTTTCAGATTCTGAATTCCAGCGCTTGGTTGGTGTACCTCGAGCAGTTTTTAGTGAAATGGGGCTTTGTTGCACAAAGATTTGAAATGCAAAGCGCCCCTAATTGATCCAAATTTAAGGCGTAACTTGGGTAAGTGGGCGACCTAATTCCGTAAATCTGTTAAGGACTGCTACACGTGCATGGATCTCATTCACCTGACTAGGAAAGCTTCTTGCCATTAATTTATCGCCTAATAATTTGATGCAATGCATCTTGGTTTCCACCAAACTGCGGCGATGATAGCCTGACCATTTTTTCCATAATGTCCTGCCTAAATGTTTAACTGTTCGAAGTAATTCATTTCGCTCTAGCGAGCTACTCTTTGTATCTTTCCATGGTTTCGCATTTTTTCTAGGTGGAATCACCGCATGCGCTTGCCGATCTGCAATGACCTGACGGCATTGCTTGGTGTCATAAGCTCCATCGGTATAAACAGAGTCAATCTGCTCATCTTGTGGAATCTGATTAAGTAAATCACCAAGCACCTGTGAATCACTGACATTATTGGTTGTGAGCTGAATAGCGCGTATTTGTAGGGTTTTGGCATCTATACCAATATGTAGTTTACGCCATTGGCGACGATATTCAGCTCCATGTTTCTTGCGTTTCCATTCGCCCTCACCTAGAAACTTCATGCCTGTAGAGTCTACGAGTAGATGCAGCCCATCGCTACTTTTTTGGTAGCTGATTGCAATATCAATATGCTTTTGTCTTCTACAAAGCGTACTGTAATCTGGTGCGGTCCAATTTAATCCGCAAAGTTTAATCAGACTTTGCACAAAGCCAGTGACCATACGTAAAGACAAACGGAATAGAGATTTAATCATTAAGCAGCATTGGATAGCTGCGTCGGAGTAGGTTTGATTTCGCCCTTGTTTGCCTTTTGATGGAGCATACCATTGCGTAGCAGGATCAAACCAAATGGCAATATTTCCGCGACTCATGAGTGCTCGGTTATATGCGGGCCAATTGGTTGTGCGGTAGATTTTGTGTGTAGGCTTCTTCATTTGAAAATTATATCGCTGAAAAAGCCTTTACAGATAGGTTTGTGCAACAAAGCCAATAAATATCAAAGTCTAAAATAGTCAAAAATGATACTTTCGCAAGAGGTTTAAAAATTAAAGCTTTCTAAATAATTCTTTTGCATTTAGATATTCTTGTTGGTCAATATCTAAATATCTTAATAAAGCAGGTGTTTTTATTGAATCTAAATTATATAAAGCCCAATAAAATGTTTCATATCTATTTTGCTTTTTAAAATCTTTTATTTTTCCATTTATATAGGATTCATCTAAATCATCTTCAATAAATAATTCAATTATTTTTAAAGCGATACGGTTTAAATTATTGATGTCAATATTTTTCATTTTTTCACCTATTTGGATGAATTTTAATACACAGAATTATGTATTGCCAATTATTGTTATTTAAAATTCATTGAAAAGTGAAATAGTTTTTTTTGGTTAATATTTAGAAATTGACAGGGTTTTTAAATATTGTCACATTTACCACATTTACCACATTTACCACATTTACCACATTTACCACATTTACCACATTTACCACATTTACCACATTTACCACATTTACCACATTTACCACATTTACCACATTTACCACATTTACCACATTTACCACATTTACCACATTTACCACATTTACCACATTTACCACATTTACCACATTTACCACATTTACCACATTTACCACATTTACCACATTTACCACATTTACCACATTTACCACATTTACCACATTTACCACATTTACCACATTTACCACATTTACCACATTTACCACATTTACCGCATTTACCGCATTTACCACATTTCAGTGAATTGATTTTGGTATTTTTATTAGTGGAAGTGTAATGCGTAAATCTGTTGTGCCGCAGTTGTTTGGTTTTTTATAAAACATTGATTATTAAATTAAAAAAAACTTTATATATACTTTTTTTTGATTTTACGAACCAAATTAATCATTGAATTTCTAAGTTTGATTTAATGCTCCTGCAGACTGAATTGAAATATAAGTATGTTGGTTAGTCTGTCTACTAAATATTTGTTTTTTAATTATTTGAGGTAAAAGTGAATAATTTGATTAATGGTTCGGATTCTAAGCAAGATTTAATGATTGATGGGGATGTATTTTTTTCTATTATTAATAAGAGGAATGAGGTTGAGTATTTTAAATCAATTGAGGATTTTGAAAATAATTTTTTAATTGAGGATTATGATAGTGGATTATATAAGGTTAATCAGATGAGTAATATATATGCAAAATATCCTGATTTTGATTGTGAAGGTTGTAATGCTATAAAGTTATGTGATGAAAGTGATATTAATAAAGCAACAGGATATTTAATTAATGGTGTTGCATCTAAATGGGATGAGTTAAGTGAGCCTCAAAAAAAGATTGAGGAAATTAACGTTAATTTTTCAATCGGTAAAGGAATTCCAGTTGCTAATTTAGATATCAAATATAAATCTTGGGTTTTTACAACAGATGATGTCTCTATTTTTAAGCTTTTCGCTAAAAACAGACAGCCTATTGTCTATGTTTCTGATAATGATGATGGTTTTTATATAATTAATAATAATTTTGGAGAAGATATTTTTAAAGTTATGCTTGGCACGCAACCGCCAACAATGAATGAGGATTTATTTATTAGTAGTAATAATCTTCAACATCTTAATGATGAGCATAAATATAAATACCTAATGGAACAGGTAAGTCATTTAAAAAATATTGAAGATGCAAGATTGAACATGATAGGTCAGGAGCCACCAATTGAAGCAACAATGCAGCTGAACACTGCATTAGTTGTAAGAACACTGTCTCAAATTGAAGAAAAGCCAACTGATTGGATTTGGGAGGGATGGTTAGCTGCTAGAAAAATAACTGTATTAGCCGGTATTGGAGGTTGTGGTAAGACGAATCTCATGCTTTCAATTGCAGCAACAATTTCAGTTGGGGGGGTATTTCCTGATGGCAGTAAATGTGAGAAACCTGGAAAAGTATTAATTTATTCAACAGAAGATGCTGCAGATGATACGCTTAAGCCTCGGATTATGTCCTATGAAGCTAATTTAGATAATATAGCTGTGATGGATGGAGTAGTTGATAGAAAGGGAAAAATCAGGTCGTTTGGGATAGAGGATATAACAGCATTAGAAAACTATGCCAAAGCAAATCCTGAACTTCGGCTTTTAATTATTGATCCTGTCGTAGGGTTAGTACAAGGTGATTTAAATAAAGCCAATACGGTGCGACAAGCGTTAGATCCCTTGAGTAAATTTGCGGAAGATTATAACTGTGCGGTTGTCTGTATTACTCATCTATCTAAAAGTGCAGGTAAAGAGAATATGCCTTTAGTTGAAAGATTTTTAGGATCTCAAGCATTTACAGCAAAAGCAAGAATGGCACTATGTGCTTTAAAAGATGAAAGTGAAGATAATTTTTATTTATCTAGAGTGAAAACGAATACAACTAAACAATCGGATACTCACATGAGATATCGAATTGAATCAGCTACTGTTGGCAAACGGATAGAAACGTCTAAAACTACTTGGCTTGAACCTTTCATTGGCTCATTTGACACTAAATCAGGTAATAAAAAGGAAAAAGCAACTGAAATTAATAGGGCAAAAAAACTTATATTAGATCTATTGTCTAAAAATGAGATTATAGCGTCTAAACACTTGAAATCATTATGTTCGGAAGAAGGTATATCAGATGCCACTTATGGTAGAGCAATCAGAGATATAGGCGCAATAAGCTTTAAAAGAGAGCAAGCGTGGTATTGGAGACTACCTACATAAATAGTAAATTAATAAGATGCAATACATGCAATACATGCAATACATGCAATACATGCAATACATGCAATACATGCACTAATACAACTAATTAATTGGCTTATTGTCTTAGGGGACTTCATATTGATTATAGTCCCCTTAATAATTTCAACTTTTCAACTTTTCAACTTTTCAACTTTTCAACTTTTCAACTTTTCAACTTTGCTAATTAAGTAATTATTAAACGTTAAAAATCAGCTATAGCTAAATTCTAAGAACACTAGCACATGGAAATATCTGTAAAACCTCATTTCCTATGGTTTTAGGTGTGATAATAAATTAAGTATTCAGCTATATAATTTATATATAAGTACAATTTTATAGGGTCTTGGGTTTCGGAAGTTAAATATTGGTATTCAGGTTTATATAAACAGGAAATTAATGCTGAAACGCTCTTTCTCTGATTTCAGGGGTATATTTTAATTTTGTCATCGGGATAGTCTCTCAGAATATTGACTCTCCGACAAATCCGGTACGGTTCACTTTTTTGAATCCGTCAATGCGTAAGTCCTATACTCCATAAACCCTTTAAATTAATTAGGTGGTTTATGTCGCACTTCAAGTTTTACTCTGCCATGCATTCAAAATATTTATAAATTTTAAAAATAGTTTCATGATTTCTTATAAATAAATTATATGAATATTAGACCTCTCGCGAAATTATCATTTTTGACTATTTTAGACTTTGATATTTATTTAAAAATCAACGCTTATCACTGATTAAATTTTGACTAACACAAGAGGTGTATTCTACTTTTGAATAATTGTTCTAAGATTTTTTTTAATTATAATTAAAATTATATATTTGTTTTAAATAATTATATATTTATTTTAATTGAAAAATAGGGGTGTTGAGTGTTCAATAATTTCTTTACAAAAACGGTTTTATCAGTAGCAATAACCTCCATTTTAATTGGTTGTGGTGGTGGCGGAGGTAATTCTGCATCAAATGGTCCAAATGTAACCACACCACCAGTGGGTGGGGTTGAGAATCCAGATACAGGCACTGGTTCAGATACAGGTACTGGTTCAGGTGATAAAGAACCAACTACAACTCCTGAACAAGATTATGTGTATAAGAAAGAAAACTTTAATGTTGTAGAACCTGATACATCTGCAAATAAAGTGAAAGTTGGTGTTATCGACTCTGGCGTTCGAAAAAATGATATTTTAGAGCATGCAGTTAAAAAAGTTTATAAATACATTGAAGATTATGAAGCAGGTGAGATCACTGTTACCGATCTCACAAACGCAGGAATTGATATTCAGGATTTAAGTATTAACAATCACGGTACTTTAGTTGCAAGCGTTATTGCTGCTAAGTCAAATGGTGATCCAGAGTACGAAAATATTCCTGAGGGTGCTGCTAAAGATATTGCTGAAATCTATGGCGCACGCACTTCAGATCAAAATGGTGGTCTGGGCTATACATCAGGTGCTCTCCTTGCTATGCAAGACTTGCATGATAAGCATGGTGTGAAATTGTTTAATGGTTCATTTGGGACACGTACTGCCGAAACTGAATACAAGAAAACACTTACTAAATATGCAATGAATTTGGCCGATGGTGGTTCATTGATTGTTTTCTCAACAGGTAATGATGGTTCTTCTACGCCTAATATTGAAGCCTTGCTTCCAACCTTCGTTGGGGGGGGAGGGTATTGAGAAGGGGCTTTTAGCTGTAACTGGTCTAGATTCTACCAAAAAAGCTCTTTACCGTGCAAAAGATGGTACGGGTGCAAATGCGTGTGGGGATGCTGCTCGCTGGTGTATTGCTGCTGATTATGAAGTTCCTGTTTATAGCGAAAATTTAAATGGTAATGCTGTTTTTGTAGGTACATCTGCATCTGCACCTCAAATTACTGCATTGGCTGCTCAAATCTGGTCTAAATATCCTTGGATGACAGCCGATCAAGTGCGTCAAACTATTTTGACTACTGCTGATTATGTTGATGATGGTTCAGGCCAAAAATTATTTAATAAAACTTTTGGTTGGGGTTATTTTAATCAAGCTTCGGCTTTGAAAGGCCCTGAAATGTTCAGCCAAATTTTTGGTGAAACTTTTAATGCGGAAGTTAATTCAGGTCTAGCTATTTTCTCTAACAACATCACTGGTGATGCAGGGTTAGTAAAAGGCGGTAAGGGTACATTGGTACTAAGTGGCAACAATACTTTCTTTGGCAATACTGTTGTAAGTGATGGTGAATTGCGTGTGAATGGCAGTATTGAATCTCCATTAACTGCTGTATATAGCACAGGTTTATTAACAGGTGCTGGTAAGGTTGGTGCTGTTGATAATGGTGGTACTGTTTCAACGGAAAAAGGTCGCTTAACTATCGCTGGTGACTACAATCAGTATGAGCAAGCAAAATTAGTGTATGGCTTGGAACACTATTTAACTGTTACTGGTGTTGCTAATCTAGATGGTGCGTTAGAAGTTACTGCTCAAGATCAAAAAATGGTTACTGCTGGTAAACATGATGTAATTAAAGCAGGTTCTATTACAGGTGATTTTGATACGGTTACTGCTAAGAGTGCATTCTTGCAAGTCGGTGAAACCACTAAGGATGCTAATACTTATTCAGTAGATGTTCAGTTAAAAGATGCTAAAGTAGCAGGTACTTTGAACGGTGGTCTGTCTAATGCTTCTGGTGATTTAGTTAACCAACTTATGGCTAAAGCGAATGCGCAAGCTGTGAATGGTGAATCAACTGAATTAACCAGCTATGTAGCGAAAGTACAGCAAGCGGTGACTGCTGAGCAAGCACAAGCTGTCTTGAATACTAATGCGGGGGCGTTATTTGCGGAAACACCATCTGTATTATTGCACAACGATGCAATGACCAATGCGCAAGTCGCTCAACGTGCATTCCAAGTATCTAAACAAGGTGTAACAGGTGCGTGGGTAAATGGCGCTTATCAGGAGACTTCTACAAAAGCTAAAGGATGGGATAAGGTTGATTCAGAAATCTCAACTTTGACCGCTGGTTCGGATTTCCAAGTGGCTGATAATGCGATTTTAGGTGCTTATGTTTCAACTTACAAAGATGACTCTAAGTTTTCAGAATCAAATGGTACAAGTGAAACTGACCTGACTACCTTTGGTGTTTATGGTAAATGGAATACCGCATCAGACTTGTATTTCGCAGCTAATGCTCAATATGGTTTTGGTGATGTTGAATTTAAACGTAGCGTAACAAACGGTGTGGATTCAGAGCAAAGCAATGCTAAATCTGATTTAGATAAGTATGGTGTATACGGTGAAGTAGGTTATAGCTTCATTAACAATCAATGGTCTGTATCCCCATATGCTGCACTAAGCTTTAACAGTGTTACTTTGGACAAGGTTAATGAATCTAGTGAAATGGGTGTTACTGTTGATGATGTAACAGCTAAAGAAAATAAACTGCACGTAGGTGTTCGATTCGACTATCAAGTTACTAAAAACTTGGCGCTAGGTGGTTATGGTGAATATGCTAATGCGGTAGATCGCTCTTTACCAAATGTTAGCTTGGCATCAAACGTAGATAATACTGTTGGTGTGAGCTACCAAGCACCTGCTTACGACAAGGATTACTTCTTGTATGGCATTACATTCAACTATCTAACAAACAACTCTAAATGGAATATGTTTGGTGATGTAGCAGGAAATGCGAAAAATTCTGATGATATACAAGCTCAATTAGGGCTTAAGTATATGTTTTAATGTGAAATTATTTTGTAAAATTTAATCATTAATCAGATTGTTGGGCGAGTTTAAGGCTATTGAAATATCTTATAAATTTTAAATAAATAGGTATTGAAATTTCAATTATGTATGCTTTATTGACTAACATCAAATGTTAACTTAGATAAATTAGTATATAAAAAAGGCTATTTTCTAGGAAAATAGCCTTTTCTCTTCAAATTGAATGAGAAGACATGTCGAAATTTTGGGAGAAATTGGATTAGCTACTTTTCTAAGAAAGAACGTCTGTTTCTATGAAAAGGTTATGCAAACTTAAGATTTATTAGTTCTAAGCTAAATAAATCTTTGCCACATTTTTTGCCACACTTTTTTTAATGGCTATCACAAACTATCATATGCAAGTAATTGAATAATAGATAATTCAATAACTTATATTAGATAGAAATTGATAGGGTTGAGTTCTAGTGAGTGAATAGCCACCAATTTTGTAGACATCTTTTAATTAGATATGGAGGTTAAGTTGACCTTAAATATTATTACTTCCTATATTCCTTAGAAAATTTAGCTTTATGAGAGTAATACGAATAATCAGAAACAGTTTGACTTAGCAAGGACTTAGTTTTAGTCTCTGCACCTGCTTCAGGTGCTTCTATAGAGAAGTGAAACTGGGAAGTTAGTACAATTCAAATTGTAAGCTAACACTGCCCCCGCAACGGTGAATAGGTTATTTCAATATCCTTAAGTCCGGAGACCGGCCTGTTGCATAACCTAACTAATGCGGCGGGCGTTAAAGAAGGGATTGCATACTTCTATTATATTGAGTTGGTATTGCTTACCCAAAATCCGTCCGCGCGCTTCACATTTATATTTGCACGGGCGGTGCGAAATTTTGGGGTATATCATGAATAAAATGTATACAATCGCTTTAGGTGGTTTGTTAGTCTTATCTCCATTGTCTATGGCAATGGCAGCAGAAAAAACTGTTTTCCAACTTCCTAAAATTAATGTCGTTGCTAACTTGGTTGAGCAAGCAAATACTGATACGTTAGCTGCTGTAACAGTGATTGAACGTGAAGAAATTGAACGTAAACAGTTTAGCTCTTTACAAGATTTATTACGTACGATTCCTAGTATTAGTTATGTCAATACAGGTGGATTAGGTCAGACAACGGGTCTTTCAATTCGCGGTACAAACTCCAATGCTGTATTGGTTATGGTTGATGGGCAAAAACTAGCATCAGCAACAACTGGTCAAACAGCAATTGAACATCTACCAATTGATCAAATTGAGCGTATCGAAGTTGTTCGTGGCCCACGTTCTAGTTTGTATGGTTCTGAAGCTGTAGGCGGCGTTATTCAAATTTATACACGTAAAGGTACTGCAGACGGTATTAAACCTTACGCATCATTAAAATATGGATCACACGAAACTTATGATGCGAATGTGGGTGTTGATATCCGTAAAGAGAATACCTGGATGAGTGCGAGTTTAGCTGGCCTAAAAACGCAAGGTCTAGATGTTCTTACGTCAAAAACCGAAGAAGATAAAGATGGCTATAAGAATGTTTCTGCATCTTTAAAAGCGGGTCATCAATTCAATGAACTCTTCGCTATCGAAGTCAATGCTTTACATGTTCAAGGGGAAGCTGAGTATGATGGTGGAGTGAATCCTGAAAATGAGATTCAACAGAATGTATATGGTGCTGGCTTAACGTTTACTCCAAATGATATTTGGACAAGTAAATTCAATGTTGGCATTAGCCAAGATAAGTACGAGACTTTCGATTCAAAGAAAACAACCGGTAAGTTTGATACAGAAAAACAAACTGTTTCATGGTTAAACACGATTGAATTTAATAAAAATCATAGCTTGGTGGCAGGTGTTGATTATCTAAATGATAAAGTAACCAGTTCAACCGACTATGATGAAAAAGAACGTAATAACATTGGTTTGTTTACACAATATATCGGTCAATTTAATGCAGTAAATTTACAAGCTGCTTTACGTTCGGATGATAATGAGCAATTTGGACAGCATACGACAGGAAATATTGCTTTAGGTTATCAATTTAATGATTACTATAATGCTTATATGTCTTATGGAACGGCTTTCCGCTCACCAACATTTAATGATCTTTACTATCCTGGTTGGGCGAATCCAAACTTAGAACCTGAAGAATCTGAAAATATTGAAATTGGATTCAAAGGCTCGCAGTTAATAGATTGGGAACTTATTGGTTTTGTAAACAAAATTGATAACCTGATTGCCAACCAAAATAACGGTCAAGCAAAAATTAAAGGTATTGAACTCAGCTTGGGGCAAAATTTTGATGCTTTATCATGGAATGTAAACTATACCTACCAAGATCCGGAGAATCAAAATCCAAATGCTAAAGGTAAACAGCTAACATTTAAACCTGCACAATTATTTAATGCGAGTCTCGATTATAAAGTTGAAGATTGGACAATTGGTGGCTCGGTACATGCAGAAGAAAAGCGTTATACAGATGCGCTAAACACAGCAAAATTAGCAGGTTTTGCAATCGCGGATGTGCGTGTAGCGTACCAAGTAACACCTGAATTTAGTGTACAAGCTAAATTAGCAAATATGTTTGATAAAGAGTATTACACCAACAACTCTTGGAACGGTGATGTTTATCGTCAAGATGGTCGTACTGCTTGGGTGACCTTGCGTTATGCGATGAAATAATAATTCGTATTGGAAACTGAGGGATCTTCATTTATACGTGAAAATCCTTCAGTCAAAGCTCATGTAATAATAGTTATAATTCATTGTTACTATTGTTTTTTATAGTGTTTTTTAGCCAAATTTACCTAAGCAAACACCAGTACAGTTTTGTTGTTATACCTTCAATACTCCCGTTTTGAAGGTAATGCACCTGAAAGCCAGACGATTCGTCGTCTGGTTTTTCATTCATAGCTACAAAATACTGGAAAGACATCTTTTTCCGTTGGGGGAGTATATCCATCAACGATAATTCTATTTTTTACAAAATGTGCTTTTCAGAAGTCATTTTTCATTTGGTTTATTTATGCAAAGTAATACATCTCCTAAAGCGAAGGCTCAATATGCGAATAATAAGGTGGAACATATCGGTAGTTTTTTAAGAGCGTTGAAACTCAAAAAAGCACGTTACGATTTTGCTGATCGAGTGATTTATGAGGAAACTTTAAGACAAGTTGAAGATGCAGAAATTGATAATCTGATTGATATTCAGCTTGATCTAGATTGCTCTGTAGTGACTGATGGTGATTTTCGCCGTACTTGGTGGCATTTCGATTTTCTTGAGCAATTGCAAGGCATAGAAAGCTACAAAACACGTGATGGATTGAAATATAAAGATGCGATCAGTAAACCGATTGACATCCGTATCACAGGGAAAATTGCTTGGTCAGAAGAACACACAAGTCTGATTCATTATCGTTATCTACATAAAGCAATTGAAGGTTTTGCAACTGCTAAATATTGCATACCAAGTCCAACTATGTTGCTTTTTCCACACTTAAGAAACAATCGGTTCTATGCAGATCGTATCAATGACTATATTGCAGATATTGGGCAATCTTATCGAGAAGCAATTCAAGCGCTTTACCAAGAAGGTTGTCGATATTTACAACTGAATGATGAGTTTTGGGCCTATTTAAGTGATGAAGAATATAGAGCAACTGAAATCACTTCTGGTATGTCAGATCATGACTTAGCAATGCTAGGTGTAGAAATACTCAATCTTGCACTCAAAGATAAACCAGAAGATTTATTTATATCGTTGCATATTGACCGTGGCAACTTTAGTTCGAGCTGGTTGTATCAAGGTGATTATCACTTTATCTCTACATATATTTTCAAACAGTTGACCAATATCGATCGTTACTTATTGGAATTTGATACAGATCGGGCAGGTGGATTTGAACCTATTGCGCTACTCAAAGGCACACAAACAGAAGTATTTTTGGGCTTAGTCTCTTCGAAAAAAGAGTATGTGGAAAGTGAAGATGACATTTCACAGCGTATCCATGACGCAACTCAATTTTTACCCATTGAGCAATTAGGGCTGTGTTTACAGAGCGGTTTTGCTTCAACTGAGGAGGGCAACAAAATTTCCTATGATACCCAGTGGGAAAAAATCAAGTTAATGAATAAGGTCGCAAAAAAGTTCTGGCCTTAATTTCATCATGGATGTCTTGTAAAAGTGATCAGTCAAAGTATGCGTATTATTGCCTTGGTAATAACTGTAAATGCTTTAATTAATCCTTTTGCAAGATATTCAAATTAATCAGCATGTTTAAAAGTTTTAAGTAAGTTATCCGTTGGTTTGAGAGTAAATATGTTAAAGGATAAAGAGTTTATTGGTCGTGTATGTCGAATGATACATAGCAATAACCCAATTGATTTTAGTGTGTTCAAGGTAATACGTTCGAAAGAGAATTCGATTCTAGGTTTTGAGATAGCTAGAAAAAATACTAATGATGAGCAATCTGAAATTGTTCTAAAGGATGAGTTGAGATTTCAGGATCATGATACTTGGATCAGTGGTTCTGACTTGATTATTCAATTACTTGAGCAAAAAATTAACACGCTACGCCGTCAAGTGAAGATCAGCTCATCCCAAAGGAAAAAATAGAATTTTGGTTGAGTTCATCAGAATATCTTTAAATGGGCTAGGTAGCGATAGGCCTTTAAGCCATTGAGCGTTTTTTAATCAATGATGTTGGATAGATCAAGGCACATGCTTAATTTTTCACAATACCTATCTAAAAATCAATTCTGTATTTTGTTGGAATATTTAACGACATCTCAAGATACTGCTGTGCCACAGTCTTTGGCAGGATATCCTGTAGTGACGACATTGGCAGATCGCGTGCATGCAGATGATGACCTTGCACCACTTGAAGTAGCCAAGTCATTCCCATCACACATTGAAAAGCTGCTGCATTATTCAGGAAAAGGGCGAGATATCCAAGATTTTGAGATGTTTCTTCAACGAGCCCAGAAAGCGAATATTCAAAATTTGTTATTACTCACTGGAGATAAACTGAAAAACCATAGTGATGGGTGTGATGGTAGTTCTCGTACACGCTATTTAGAGTCAGTTAATGCTGTTATGGTTGCTAATAAGCATGGAGGTTTTCATATTGGTGTCGCCTTTAACCCGTTTAAATATGCAGAAGCTGAACGTGACGCACAGTATCTAAAACTGCATAAAAAACTCAAAGCCGGTGCAGGCTTTATCATTACTCAATTAGGTTATGACATAGATGCTTTAAAACAGGCAAAGGCATTTTTAAAGCATCACCATTATCCTCAAAAAATGCTGGTTTGTGTCATGCCACTCAGTTTTGCACGTGCCAATTTTATGCTGAAAAATAAAGTGGCTGGAATTGTGATTACACCACATATGTTGCAAGTCTTATCTGAAGAAAAACAAGCAGGATTACAAGAAAATGCCTATAAACGCTGTGCTTTACAAATTTTAATCTGTAAACAGCTTGGATTTGCAGGAGTACATTTATCAGCCTGTCATAAGCCTGAAGAGCAGATACTTTTGGAAAGCTATATAGAACAATATCAGCATCTGGATTTGGAGGCACTTGAAGATATCTGGAATTCACTATGGCAAGTGAAGACTGGAAAAGAATTTGTACCGGAATTACCGTATTATTCACGTCAACCGACATCCACTCAGCTGATTAAATATCAACACCTGCATTTCATGCATGAGACGTTGTTTGAATCTAAAATTGCTAAGGGGATTGGAGGTTTTATTTTTAAAGCTTCATTTTGGGAAAATAAGTCTGTAGCAAAAGCATTACTGCAAACTGAATTTATCAGTAAGCATGGTGTCGTGGGCTGTGAAAGCTGTGGACAGTGTCGATTAGCGGATACACTTTATATTTGTCCTGAAACTTGCCCAAAAGGCTTGGCCAATGGTCCTTGTGGAGGAACCTGTTTAGATCGTTGTGAATTTGGTGATCGGGAGTGTATTCACTCGGTGAAAGCGCGACTTGCCAAGGCAATAGGGCAAACAGAGCTTTTAAAACAACAACTGATTCCAACTGTACCCATTGAAGTGCGTGGAACCAGTTCTTGGAAAAATTGGTACTTGGCAACAGAGGCTTAAGTCTCGTCATCCATTGCATTTGAATAGAATTTTACACCGAGTTTGATGCGATCACGTCCTTGGCTCATACGCCAGCGATTGGTATCACGCAAGGAATACACACAACCACAATATTCTTGTTGATAGAACTCTTCTTTTTTACTGATTTCAAGCATACGAACAGCACCGCCATTTTTACGCCAGTTGTAATCCCAATAGGATATTCCGTCATAATGTGAAGCAGAGCGATGACCACAGTCATTAATTTGCTTCATATCTTTCCAACGGGAAATGCCAAGTGAGCTACTGATGAGGCTAAAACCATTTTCGGCGGCATACAGGGCTGTACGTTCAAAACGCATATCAAAACACATGGTACATCGAATGCCTTTTTCAGGCTCATTTTCCATACCTTTCGCACGTGCAAACCAATTATCTGTGTCGTAATCGCAGTCAATAAACGGAATATTATGCTTTTCCGCAAAGCGAATATTTTCTTCTTTACGGATAATATATTCCTTAATAGGATGAATGTTTGGGTTATAGAAAAAGATTGAAAAGTCGATACCTGATTCAATCAAGGTTTCCATCACTTCACCTGAGCACGGCGCACAGCAGGAGTGAAGCAGGAGTCTGTCATGACCTTCTGGGAGAGTCAGTTTTTGACGTTCAAGTTTATTTGACATGGAAATAGGGCTTAAATCTAAACCCTACATCTTAACAATCTAATCTCATGGTTAAGGTGATTTTTGCTCATGTTTAAATGAGTGATCTTCAGGATGTAAGTTGTGAATTAAATTCATCTTTTGGTGAGGAAATATCGTTTTACTCATGTATTGGTGTGGGTATAAATTGCACTGGTGAAATATGATTAGAGCTTAAACAAATCAATTGAATGAAGCCAAATTTTAAAATTGAAGGCTGAGCTATTTTTTCTTTGGAAAAGCTAAAAATAGCTCATTAATTTGAATACTTAAATTTCGCTAAAAGTCATAAAAAAATTGAATCGGGTTCTAAACATATTTTGTTCAGTGTATATCTAAGCCGTCATCATTTTTTTTGTACAAATATAAATGAGAGCCGACTTATTTATATCTTTTGATTTTTTATCGAATGATGATGGTCTTTCATGGAATATGTAGAACACAACACCTCCACGGTCAATCCAAATTCTAAAACACGTGTTTTATTTGCGAGTCTGGTAGGTACAACAATTGAATTTTTCGACTTTTATATTTATGCCACGGCTGCTGTACTGGTTTTCCCGCATTTATTTTTCCCTGAAAGTAGTGGTAGTGCCGCATTACTGCAATCTTTAGCCACTTTTTCAATTGCATTTATCGCACGTCCAATTGGCGCTATTATTTTTGGACATCTTGGTGATCGAATTGGCCGTAAAGCCACACTCGTTTCTGCATTGCTATTAATGGGGATTTCTACAGTTTGCATCGGACTATTACCGACCCATGCACAAATTGGTGTGGCTGCACCCATCTTGTTAGCATTGTGTCGTTTAGGGCAAGGGCTTGGTTTGAGTGGCGAGTGGAGTGGTGCGGTATTATTCGCCACAGAAAATGCACCAAAGGGTAAACGTGCATGGTATGGCATGTTCCCACAGCTCGGTTCTCCAATTGGTTTTATTCTTGCGGCAAGCTCATTTTTATTATTAGGTGCATTTTTATCAGATGAAGCCTTTATGCAATGGGGTTGGCGAATTCCGTTTATTGCAAGTGCATTGCTAGTATTCGTTGGCTTATATATTCGATTAAAACTACACGAATCTCCAGCTTTTCAAAATGTTTTAAACAAGCAATCAGCAGTTAAAGTACCTTTGAAGGATGTGCTCACCAAACATATTGGAAAAGTGGTATTGGGTATGTTGGCGACAGTATGTACCTTGGTTGTATTTTATTTGATGACGATATTTGCATTGAATTGGGGGACAACCGCATTAGGGTATAGTCGAGATACTTTTTTAAAAATCCAACTGATTGCAACAGTGTGTTTTGGTCTGTGTATTCCTATCTCTGCATTATCCGCTGAGAAGTTTGGTAGAAAAATAACATCCATTGCCATTTGTATTCTGACCATGATCTTTGGATTGTTCTTCTCAACATTTTTTGTTGCTGATAACGTATTATCAGTATTGGTGTTCCTGTGCCTTGGTTTAAGTATTATGGGCTTAACTTATGGACCACTTGGGACCATTTTGTCTGAAATTTTCCCTGTTTCAGTTCGATATACAGGAACAGCCTTGTCTTATAATTTTGGTAGTATTTTAGGCGCATCATTTGCCCCTTTGATTGCAACTCAATTGGCTCAAAATTATGGTTTGCATGCTGTGGGATATTATTTATCTATCGCGGCAGGTGTTTCTCTATGTGCTTTCATGTGTATTCGTGAAACAAAAAATGAAAACATTATGAGCTGATTGTTTTATTGCACATGATGCTCAATTTCGGGCTTATTCAATCGTATATTTTAAAATGAATAAGCCCACAACTCAGATACACCTTATCCCAACTCGTTTTCTCATTATTAAATGTTCATCATTGTATCGATATACAGATGCATTCGATTTCTATTTAATACGTGTCCAACACTTGATCTTTCAATATGGATATTTGATGAGGCGATCTCATCCATTGCATGTTAAAAAAACACCAACATGAGATTTACTCATCTTATCCTGAATTTATATCGTTTTACTCATTTTATGATTCACGTTTAAATAAAGCCATTCAGAAATTTAGATTTTGTAAAATTTTTTAGGTGGCAATCTCCATGAGTCAGAAATTTGCATGTTCAATCAAACGCATTCGTTTCGATGAAAACTATGAACCAGCAAACAATACCCGTTTAACCACGAATTTTGCTAACTTGGCCCGTGGTGAAAGCCGCCAAGAAAATCTGCGCCGTACATTGGCGATGATCAATAACCGTTTCAATAGCCTTGCAACTGTAGATAATCCTAAAGGCGATCGCTATTCACTTGAAATTGATATTATTTCAGCGGCGATTGATATTGAAGGTAATGGTCAAACTTTCCCATTCATTGAAACTTTAAAAAGCACCGTGATCGACCATAAAACCGGTGAACGTCTTGAGGGTATGATTGGTAACAGTTTTTCTTCTTTTGTGCGTGATTATGACTTCAGCGTGGTACTGCCAGCACATGGTTGTAAGTTCAATGAGCAACCTGAAGGCTTTGGTGATCTACACGGTAAATTGTACTTACACTTGGTGAATTCAGACGTATTTAAAGCAGAATTTAAGCAAAACCCAGTGATTTGTTTAAGTATCTCAACCACGAAAACCTATTACCAAACAGCCAATGTGCATCCAGTACTCGGGGTTGAATATACCAATGACGATTACTCACGTACCGATGCCTATTTTGCCAAAATGGGTTTAAGTGTTCGTTACTTTAAGCCTCAAGGTGCCAATGCACCGCTCGCATTCTACTGCGCCGGTGATTTATTACGTGATTACACTGATTTTGAATTGATCAGTGCGATTGCGACCATGGAAAGTTTCCAAAAAATCTATCGTCCTGAAATTTACAACACCAATTCACCTGCAGGTGTGGAATATCAACCAAGTCTCAGCTATGGCGATTATTCTTTGACTCGTGTTGTCTATGACCGTGTAGAACGTGGCGAATTGGCAGTGAAACAAGGGAAATGGACCGAAGAAAACTTTATTAAGCCTTATAAAGACATTCTTGATGAATGGGCAGCCAATTTTAAAGTTGAAACAGCACAACAAGATACTGCTGCTTAAGCTGACACAATTTAACGATATACAAATTTAGAGAAAGAAGACTATGGCTATTTTACTCCCAACATCAACAGCAGGCAGCTTACCGAAACCCACTTGGCTGGCAGAACCGGAAAAATTATGGTCTGCTTGGAAACTTGAAGGTGAAGAATTATTGGAAGCAAAACGTGATGCTTTAAAATTATCACTTCATGAGCAAGTGACTGCGGGTATTGATATTGTCAGTGATGGCGAGCAGACCCGTCAGCACTTCGTAACCACGTTCATTGAACATCTTGAAGGTGTGGATTTCGAAAAGCGTGAAACCATGCGTATTCGTAACCGTTATGAAGCAAGCGTACCTTCAGTGGTCGGTGAAGTATCACGTAAAAAAGCTGTATTTGTAGACGATGCTAAATTCTTACGTAGCCAAACCAATCAACCGATTAAATGGGCGTTGCCTGGTCCGATGACCATGATTGATACACTTTTTGACGGTCACTACAAGAGCCGTGAAAAATTGGCTTGGGAATTTGCCAAAATTCTGAATCAAGAAGCTTTAGAGCTCGAAGCGGCAGGTGTCGACATTATTCAGTTTGATGAGCCTGCATTTAATGTGTTCTTTGATGAAGTAAATGATTGGGGTATTGCGACATTAGAGCGTGCGCTTGAAGGACTCAAATGTGAAACAGCTGTCCATATTTGCTATGGCTACGGCATCAAGGCAAATACGGATTGGAAACAAACATTGGGTAATGAATGGCGTCAGTATGAAGAGTCCTTCCCTAAATTACAAAAGTCAAAGCTAGATATCATTTCGTTAGAGTGCCAAAACTCACGTGTACCGATGGATTTAATTGAACTGATTCGTGGCAAAAAAGTCATGGTTGGTGCAATTGATGTAGCAACCAATCAAGTTGAAACTGCAGAAGAAGTCGCAAATACCTTACGTAAAGCATTGCAATTTGTTGATGCAGACAAGCTGTATCCTTCAACCAACTGTGGTATGACACCTTTATCTCGTAATGTTGCACGTGGCAAGCTTGAGGCGTTAAGTGCAGGTGCTGCCATTGTTCGTAAAGAATTAGAGGCTTAAATCAAACGTAGTTTGATGCTGAGCAGGGTAAATGGTGACTGAATCATTTGTCCTGTTCTAAGCAAAAGCACGTGATTATACATTTGAGATGAAAGAGATGATTGAAGCAACAGACTTTAGAAATGCAATGTCTTTACTCACCACAGCAGTGAATGTTATTACGACTTCGGGTGAAACAGGTATGCATGGATTTACTGCATCTGCCGTATGTAGCGTGACGGATACACCGCCAATGTTATTAGTCTGTATGAATCAATCCTCCCGTTCACATGCCCATTTTGTTGAAAATAAAGTCTTGGCTGTAAACGTACTAAGTACTCAGCATGAACAGCTTTCAAATGCTTTTGCTTCAAGTAAATTCAGCTCAGAAGATCGTTTCAAACTCGGTGATTGGAGTACGATGGAAACTGGTTCACCTATTTTGAAAGATGCCTTGGTCAGTTTTGACTGTGAGATTCAAGATATTCAGCAAGTCGGTACACACAGTGTTTTCATGTGTCGTGTTCTTAAAGTTCAACAAAGCGATCAAGAAGAAAGTCTGGTGTATTTTAACCGTGCTTATCATCAAGTGGGTCAATTGGAACACGTTTAACCCAATGCCTTAATTCCTTCATCTTTTTAAAAGTTAGTCTATTGTGGAACTTATAACCTTTTTAATCATCGGTGCTTTTGCTGGTTTTGCAGCAGGGTTATTTGGTGTTGGTGGTGGAACGATCATCGTCCCATTACTCTTTATTGTTTTTACTCAGATGGACTACAGTCCTGATGTGATCATGCATTTGGCATTAGGAACCTCATTAGCCACCATTGTTGTGACATCAATCAGTTCATTCATGGCACACCATAAAAATGGTGCAGTGATGTGGCCGGTATTTAAAAATCTGGCGCCACCGATGGCGATTGGCTGTTTTGCCGGAGCTGCGATTGCGGGATGGCTCTCAGGAATACATCTTCAACTCATCGTTGGTTTATTCTTGATTTGGGTGGCATATACTATGTTCATGGGGGCTAAAAAGGTCGTGGACTCAAGTAGAACACTGCCTTCAACCGGTAAACAGGTTGCTGCAGGTTCAGTGATTGGAGTGGCTTCAGCTATTTTTGGGATCGGTGGTGGCAGTTTAACCGTCCCGTATCTCAACCGTTATGGCGTCGTCATGCAAAAGGCAGTGGGAACATCCGCTGCCTGTGGTTTACCCATCGCGATTGCAGGTGCGTTAGGTTTTATGCTTTTTGGAGTGAAAGCGCATGCTGCTGTACCTAACAGTATCGGCTATGTACATACTTACGCATTCTTAGGCATTAGCCTGATGAGTTTCTTTACAGCTAAGTTGGGTGCAAAAGCGGCACATGCTTTATCACCGCAAATGCTGAAAAAATGTTTTTCGGTATTGTTGAGTATCGTTGGATGCTTTTTCCTGTTTAAAGGGTTGAGTTAAGAGATATTCAATTAATTTGATATGAAGAACAGGCTCACTCAGTGTGGGCTTTTCTAACATTATAGTTATTGTCTGGGATTTACATGATAGAAATACGACATTTAAAAACACTGACAGCCTTGAGAGAGCACGGTTCATTGGTTGCAGCAGCAGGTGAACTATGTCTGACTCCTTCGGCTGTATCTCACCAGTTGCGAGAGCTAGATCAATGGTTTGGTGTAGAAGTAGTAAATCGTCGTACACGTCCTATCAGTTTCTCTAATGTTGGCTTACGTCTATTGAAATTGGCCGATGAAGTATTGCCACAAGTTCAAATTGCACAAAGCGACATTACCCGTATTATTCATGGGCAAACTGGTCGGATTACTTTTTCTTCTGAATGCCATAGTTGTTTCGATTGGCTCATGCCCTTACTCAATCAATACCGTATTCAATATCCCGATGTCGATTTGGATTTTGCATCAGGATTTGAAGAAAATCCACATGAGTTATTGCAAAATGGCGAATTTGATTTATTGATTACTGCAGATCCGATTGCTTTGAAAGGTGTTGAATACTTTCCAGTGTTTGAGTATGAGTCTCGACTTGTCTTATCGACAACACATCCATTGGTGCGTGCAGAACACATTACTGTTCAAGAGTTAGCTGAAGAAACGCTTATTACATATCCAGTGGATAAACATCGTTTAGATATCATGTCGAAGCTATTTATTCCTGCAAATATTCAGCCGAAAAATATTCGAACTACAGATTTAACCCAAATGTTGATTCAACTTGTTGCTAGCGGTCGTGGTATTGCCGCATTGCCTGATTGGGTGGTGAATGAATATGAGCAAAAAGGTTGGGTCACTTCACGACGTCTTAATTGTGTTGCACCTGAAGGTTTACGTCGTACCTTATATGCTGGTTTTAGAACGGATGAAAAAGACAAAGATTACTTTGATGGTTTCTTAAAGCAGCTTGAGCGATTCTCAAAGAAAAGAATCTCTTACTACAGTTAGTTCTCTGAGTCTTTATCATTGCATTATCCTAGGGGGATTTAGACAATAATAGTTTTATGATTCAATGCACTAAATCAAATTTGGGTTCACATTGGGTAAAAAATAATTGCCACATTTTTTGCCACACTTTTTTTAAATCCTATCAAAAACTATCAAATGAAATTATATAAATTATTGAAAATACAAACAATTATATTTGATAGATTTTGATAGAGTTAAGCTTTAGCGGGTTCAACTCCCGCCATCCCACCAAAATTCTTGTTATAAATCAGACACTTATATAAGTGGTTTTTTTATTGGCTACATGTTTATTTTAAGCGTTTACCAAATTCAGTTTAAGATGAAAAAGTTTTTTAATATTAGCTGATTACTTAAAGTATTTAATTAATCATACCCGAATCGCGGATAAAAAATTGACTTGAAAAATAAGAGGACTAGAGCCATCAGTTGAGTTACCACACAAAACTTAAAACTCTAGTCCCGATGTTTAATAGTACCGAATTATTTTGCGTAATTGATGATTTCTTTCTTAAATTTGAAGCAACCTACTGGAATTTCCTTAAACAAAGTCGTCGTTTCTCCAGAGTCCGAACCGCTCACTTGAGTATCTCAGAAATCACTTTTATCGCGATCTGGTATAAATGTTCTCATTTCACTAATTTCAAAGCATTTTTCACATGGTTGAAACAGGATAAAAATCATTTATTTAAAAGCTTACCCTGTTACCAACGGATGATTCATCTGATTAATAGACATCTTAATCAGGCAGCCTTAAGTCTATCTGTAATCAGCTTAACTCCAGTCGCAGCTTTAATCTGGTCCAGTGTGACATCTTGAGCGAGTTCTACCAGAACCACTCCGCGTGAAGTAATATCCATAACGCCGAGATCCGTAATGATCCGATTGACGACACCTTTACCGGTCAGCGGCAGGGTACATTGAGGAACGATTTTCGGTGAACCGTCTTTCGCCGTATGCTCCATGAGCACCACGACTTTCTGCACACCTGCCACCAGATCCATGGCGCCGCCCATACCTTTGACTTTCTTGCCCGGAATCATCCAGTTGGCCAGATCGCCTGTTTCGGAAACTTCCATTGCGCCTAAAATCGCGATATTCACGTGGCCACCACGGATCATGGCAAAGGATTCTGAGCTGGAGAAGAAAGCCGCACCTTTTCGGGAAGTGACTGTCTGTTTACCAGCATTGATCAGGTCTGCATCAACTGTTTCTGCAGTCGGGAATTCATCAATGCCTAGCAGGCCATTTTCAGATTGAAGCCAGACATTGATATTTTCTGGAATATAGTTAGCTACTAGAGTGGGTAGACCAATACCGAGATTGACATAGAAACCATCTTCCAGTTCCTGTGCCGCACGCTGAGCCATTTCATTTCGAGTCCAGGCCATGATTATGCTCCTGCCTTTAAGGTCATCTGTTCAATGCGCTTTTCCGGTGCAGCATTGACAACAATTCGGTTTACATAAATTCCAGGGAGATGAATATCATCCGGATCAAGTTCACCAATCTCTACAACCTGTTCAACTTCAGCCACAGTGATTTTACCGGCCATGGCACATTCAGGATTGAAATTACGCGCAGTTTTACGGAAGACCAAATTGCCGGCCTTATCCGCTTTATAGGCTTTAACCAATGCCACATCTGCGGTTAATGACTTTTCCAGAATAAACTCTTTACCATCAAATTCACGGACTTCTTTGCCTTCGGCAATCAATGTGCCAACACCTGTTTGAGTGTAGAAAGCAGGAATTCCAGCACCGCCAGCACGTAATTTTTCTGCCAGTGTGCCTTGAGGTGTCAGCTCTACTTCCAGTTCACCATTCAGATATTGGCGCTCAAATTCCTTGTTCTCACCGACATAAGAAGAAATCATTTTTTTGATCTGTTTAGTTTGCAGCAATTTGCCCAAACCAAAATCATCCACACCGGCATTATTGGAAATACAGGTCAGGCCAATCACACCAGTATTTTTTAAAGCTTCAATGAGTGCTTCAGGAATACCGCATAAACCAAACCCACCAACGGCGAGCGTTTGATGATCTGCCACGATATCCGCTAAAGCTTCCTGCGCATTAGCAACGACTTTATTCATCAGAAATCCTTTTCTTAAAATTCAAGCGTCCATCTTGGCTTCGCGAGCGCTATGGTCTAATTCATCCGCATGCAGGAAGTGGGTATGTGAAGGCGCGCGTTTGGTTTTGCTCCATTGTTCCAGCATGTCATATTTCATTTCTTCAGTAATCATGGCGATTTTCTGAGGTGCTTTTTCATCATCATAAGCCAGCTCCAGACGGTGACCATTTGGGTCGAAGAAGTAAATTGAATGGAAAATGCCGTGATTAGTAATGCCCAGTACATCTACGCCATTGGCTTCCAGATGCTCTTTGGCCTGAACCAGTGCCTGACGATCTTTCACTTTTAAGGCAATATGCTGCACCCATTTCGGGGTGTTTTCATCGCGGCCCATTTCCGGTTGGGTGGGCAATTCAAAGAAAGCTAATACATTGCCATTGCCTGCATCTAAAAACAGGTGCATATATGGGTCGAAAGCCTTGGTAGACGGGACATGATCCTCAGCAAAAGCCAGAATAAAGTCCATGTTCAGGTTTTTTTTATACCATTCCACGGTTTCTTTGGCATCTTTACAGCGGTAGGCGACATGGTGAATTTTTTCGATTTGAATGGTCATAGTTATATCCTTATATGTTCTTATGCTGCATCGGGCTGCGCTTCAGGTGCAGCTTTTTGAAATGCGTCCAGTGAATTGCAATGTTCATAAATCGATTCAATTTTCGGAAAATCCGAAAGATCGATGTTGAAACGTTTGGCGTTATATACCTGTGGAATCAAACAGCAATCTGCAAGGCTAGGCTGATCTCCAAAACAGAATTGGCCATTTGAATGCGTTAATTGAGCTTCAAGCGCTTTTAAGCCGGTGACGACCCAGTGTCTGTACCATTCAGTTTTCTGTTCGTCGCTGGCATTCAGGATTTTACTGAGGTACTGAAGTACACGTAGGTTGTTGAGTGGATGAATGTCACAGGCAATATTCAGACTAAAGGCCCGAATCAGCGCACGCTGTTGCAAATCCTTGGGTAACAGGGGAGTTTCCGGAAATTTTTCTTCCAGATATTCAATCATGCTGAGCGACTGGGTCAGTGTGAAATCATCTTCAATTAAGGCAGGGACCAGTTCACCTGGATTGACCTGACGAAATGTTTCACTATGCTGTTCGCCGCCATTGTTCACCAGATGAACCGGGATATGTTCTGCTTCGAGTCCTTTCAGGTTGAGCGCAATACGAACCCGGTAAGCGGCTGAACTACGAAAATAGGTATACAGTTGCATGGTCATGATTTCACCCCGGACTATTCAGTAAAACCGAAATCAATCGCCGGCAGGATTTTGCCGCTCACAACACCAAAACCGATACGCAGGCCATCTTTTTCACAATGACCTTTCATGATCACGGTATCGCCGTCCTGAATGAATGTGCGCTGTTCACCATTCGACAACGTCAGTGGCTTGGTAGCATTCCAGGTAATTTCCAGCAATGAACCATAAGAATTAGGTGTAGGACCGGAAATTGTGCCTGAACCCATCAGATCACCGACCTGAACATTACAGCCGGCAATCGTGTGATGAGCCAACTGCTGTGCCATGGACCAGTACATATATTTGAAGTTAGTTTCACAGATCACATCAGCCTGGTCTGAATTTTCAGGCTGGATTTCAACCGACAGATTGATGTCATAACTATTACTGCTGTTATCTTCACGCAGATAAGCCAGAGGTTTTGGCTCCTGAACAGGTGAACTGATTTTAAACGGTTCAAGCGCTTCCATGGTTACGATCCATGGCGAGATCGAAGAGGCAAAAGTCTTGGCATTAAACGGGCCTAGCGGTACATATTCCCATTGTTGCAGATCACGTGCGGACCAGTCATTGAATAGCACCATGCCAAAAATATGATCCCAGGCATTTTCAATCGCAATAGGTTCGCCTAAGTTATTTGGCTTGCCGATGATAAAGCCGGTTTCCAGTTCGAAGTCGAGCTTGCGACATGCTGAAAATACTGGACGATCAGAATCCGGTAATTTGATCTGTCCTGATGGACGCACGATTTCTGTCCCGCTAACAATCACGGAGCTGGCACGGCCGTTATAACCGACTGGAAGTTCTGACCAGTTTGCTAACAATGCATTTTTCGGATCACGGAACATACAGCCGACATTAGTGGCATGTTCTTTGGATGAATAGAAATCGGTATAGCCTGGGATATGCACCGGTAGATGCATTTTGACATCTGACTGTTTCAAGAAAACCAGATCACGTAGCTCTTTATTGTCACGTAATTCGGCATGATCCGCTGACAGTAGCTTTTGTAATTCCGTACGTACTTTAGACCAGTTGGCTTTACCCGACTCAATAAAACTATTCAAAGTTGGCTGATTAAAAAATTGCTGATCTTGTTCCAGCTTTAAATAACCCTTTGCTTCCAATGCTGCTAGATCAACCACCCATTCTCCAAGTGCCACCCCAGCACGTGGTTGGGTGTTTTGCTCATTACTGAAAATACCATAAGGCAAGTTTTCTAAAGGGAAATCTGAATCAGGAGCGATGTCGATAAATGACTTTAAACGCGTCGTCATAAATATGAATCCTTTCCATGGAAAATTTAAGTTCTATACAGAATCATACTTATATTTTTAAATTACGCAATAAATAATTTGATTATGTATAATGTAAATTTGTTAATATGCGGCTATGATCTGAATCTGGAATCAGATTTGGCCGAACAAGATTTTTGATTTCGGTAGTACAATGGTTTTATAGAGCCATGAAAATTAATGCGTATATGCAGGATGAAACGATGAGCGTTGAGGAAGAAAAATTACAGGGAGGGGTGCAGTCTCTAGAAGTAGGATTAACTGTACTCGATGCATTGACTGAACATAATGCACCGATGATGTTAAAAGAGCTGTCGGAAGTCCTGTCCATGCATCCTGCAAAAGTGCATCGTTATGTGGTCAGTCTGATACGTAAAGGTTATGCCCAGCAGCTCAGTGACGGGCGATATAGCCTGGGTGAGCGTGCTCACGCATTTGGCGTTAATGCCTTAAAGCGTACCGATATGCTGGAATTAACCCAAAAATATATTACGCAGATTCAGCAGCATTTAAATTGCAGTATTCATGTCAGCAAATGGTTCGCCGATGGTGCTGTCGTGGTTCAGTCGCTTGAATCCAATCATGTATTTAATATTATTACCCGGGTCGGCTCGCGTATGCCTTTGCTAAAATCGGCAACTGGTCGTTTACATGCTTGCCTCCAGCCAGAATACATCATCAAGCCTCTGCTGGAAAAAGAGTGGGCGAGTAGCGCGAAAGCAGGTCAATATCCTGCGAACTGGGAAGAATTCTTGCAACTTAAAGAGAAAATCCTGCAACAGGGCTATGCTTCAGTAACCGGTGATATGATGGCAGGCATCCATGCGGTGGCGATTCCGGTATATAACTTCAGCCGACAGCTTGATCATGTTATTACCTGTATTGGCACCGAAGACCAGTTGCCAGCAGACCAGATGCAACAGGCTATTGATTATCTGCTCGGGATTCAGCAACAGATTGATGCCTTGTTTAATCCACAAGTGGCTGTCTAACACTTTATTTTACATATAATTTATAGTCATTACATAGGTCCAGACCTGATTGAGGTACTGGATCTTTTTTATATCTAACTTTTGATCGTTAGAGAGAAATTAAAAAGGTGGCTTAATTATGAAAACTAGAATTCTTATTTTAATGGATACGAAAGAGAAGAGTTGAACAGAGGCTCTTACCTCTTAGATGCTTTAGAGTTTGTATAACAGCCTTTATTTTAAATTAAAGTATCAATTTGGTTTAACTCATTTATTTCTTAGATTAGCATTTGAAGTGCAACACCATGTTGTTGCCATAATACCTGACTCGGACTTTTAAAGCCGAGTCTTTTTCTTGGACGATGATTCAAGCGTTGAGTAATTTCTGCAATATATGAATCCGTATAGTCATTCAAGTCACTGCCTTTTCTAATATATTGTCTGATCAATCCATTCGTATTTTCATTTGTTCCACGCTGCCAGGCGCTATAGGGATCAGCGAAATACCAATCTATATCTAATTCCTGAGCAGCATACTCATGCAGGCTGAACTCTTTACCATTGTCCGCGGTAATTGTTTTTAGATGCGCTTTGATGGGTTCCAATAATCTGATCGTAGCCTGGCAAACTTCCTCAGCCTTGCGCGTGCTGCACTTTTTCAGCCAAAGATAACCTGTCTTCCGATCTACAATTGAAACCAGGGATTGTTGGTGGTTCTTGCCAACTATCGTATCTATTTCCAAATCACCAAAGCGAGAGCGCTGCTCAATCTCAGCAGGTCGATCATGGATACTTTTGCGGTTTGTCAGTTGACCACGAGTTTCAATAGAGCCATATTTTCTCTTTCTTTGATTTCTGAAACGTAAGTTGTGGAAGAGCACACCACCTCTGCTTTTATCCTGCTGTATAAACCTGTATATGGAATGCAGACTGACTGAAACATGAGAAGCAATCTGTTCGGGACTCCATTGGAGATCAAGATAAGCTATGACTTGTACCCAAGTATCATAAGGGATTCTTTTGGGATTAGGACAATGCCGTCTGCGAGCTAATTTATGGGCATGTTGAGCGAAATAACCATTCCTTGCCCGATTGCGTGCTATTTCTCTGGAAATAGTGGAAGGTGAGCGATTTAGCCTCCAGGCGATATAACGTTTAGAAAAACCTTCACGTAACAATGTGGAAATCTGATATCTTTCTTCTTGAGTAAGATGAGTATAGTTCATGATGCAACTTTGACTTTGGTCGGTCGGAAGCAAAATGCTAGCTCATCTTGCTTCCTTCCAATAATTTAATCTCTGTTGCACTTCATTTGAGAATCCAAGTTTTTAAAAAATTAAAAATTATGTCGCAATATAGACAATTTTTATAATAACTTTTATTTTTATAATTCAATATTAAAGAATAAAAATTATGACCTTATTAAAAACACATATAGAGTTTCGATCTGATAACTTTCCTCCAACCTCTGAAGAGAAAGAAGAGTGGGACAGACAAATTTGGGGACATACATTAGCAAAATACTTATCAGAAGAACTTCCTAAGTATGGCTTAAATGTATCAGATTTCATAAATGAGGATTGGGGATATTTAATACCCTTAGCGGACGAAAAATTTAAAGGTATTTGGGTTGGATGTAATCATTATCAAGAGTATGAAAATGGTTTTTGGGTTTTCATAGATCCTTGCAGGCCAATAATTAAGAAAGGATTTTTTAAGAAAATTGATATATCAGAGCAACTAACATTTGTAGCTGATATTTTGAATGAGATACTTACAAGTAATCCTGAAATCTATGCTCAACATTGGTGGGATGAAAAGGATATGAAATTGATTGGAGAATAATCTTAAGATCTCCTAAAATTAACATAATACACGTTATACTTAATTATTTTTATTTATATAAATCATATATTTAAATTGTGATAAGAAGCTCGATCATCTTAGATTGGGCTTTTTTTATGATTTTTTATGTTTCACGAATAATAAAGAAGTAATGTCCCACGGTTTCATACAATCTCATTAATTCCAAATCAAAAAGTATCCAGATGAAATAAGAATAGATATCCAAGTGGTTACGGATTTTGCCCAAGAACATGACCTGACTCTATTTTTATTTAAAAAGATCAAAGTGCCATTTATAAAAAAAGCCTTCGAGCACTCAAGCTAGAAGGCTTCTAACAACTTAATTATTTCTAAGCGATCAGTGGTTCTGCTTCATTTTGCATTTTGATCACTGCAGCCATCGACTCGGCAACATAATCAATATTGCTGAGGTTCAGGCCTGCTGTACACATCCGGCCACTACGGACCAGATAAATACCATAATGCTGTTTTAACAGATCGACCTGTTCAGCAGTTAAGCCGGTATAGCTGAACATGCCTTGTTGCTGGGTCAGGTAACTGAAATCAAGTTCTGGCAATGCCTGAGATAATTTTTCTTTGAGTAAGCCACGCATGCGTAAAATACGCTGGCGCATTTCTTCAACTTCAGTTTGCCATTGTTTAAATAGTTCAGGATCATTTAACACCTGGCTCACCAATAGGGCACCATTGGCCGCTGGACTTGAATAAATCCGGCGAACAGTAGCTTTTAACTGGCCTAAAACATTTTGTGCGCTTGTAGCGTCATCACAGACAAAACTTAAGCTACCAATACGTTCCCCATATAAAGAGAAGATTTTGGAAAATGAATGACTGACGATAAAGTTCATACCGGCTTGATCAAGTGCACGAATGGCATAGGCATCCTGTTCCAGACCCTGACCAAAACCTTGATAAGCCATATCCAGGAAGGGAATTAAGGATTGGGATTTCAAGACTTCAATGACCTGATCCCATTCATGTGGCTGTAAGTCTGCCCCAGTCGGGTTATGACAACATGGATGTAATAACACAATACTTTGAGCGGGCAGCTGTTTTAAGCAATCCAGCATCGCCGGGACATTAACGGCATTGGTCTCTGCATCATAATAAGGATAGAAATGGGTTTGAATACCAGCGCCATTAAAGATCGCAATATGGTTTTCCCAAGTCGGCTGGCTCACCCAGATTTCAGATTCTGGAAAATATTTCTTTAAAAAGTCAGCGCCGACTTTTAGTGCACCTGAGCCACCCAAAGTCTGAATTGTGACCACACGGCCTTGCTCACGGGCAGGACCGGAAGTTCCAAAAATTAATTCCTGTGCAGCCTGGTTAAAGCTGTTCAGTCCATCCATCGGTAAGTAAACACGAACTTTATTATAGTCAGGGGTTAGATAAGTATAGGCTTTCTGCACTGAGTCTAGCTGCGGCACAATATTGTCTTCGTTGTAATATAGGCCGATGCTTAAGTTGACTTTGTTATTACGCTGATCTTTGTTGAATTCTTCCATTAAAGAGAGAATCGGATCACCGGCATAAGTATCAATATGTTGAAACATGAATCTATCCTAATCTAATCAATATGCGATTACGCTTCTGGTAAGGTGCTAATTTTGCTGTTGTCTAATATTGCAGTCTGAGATTCCTGTTTGCGCTTAAAGAAGTAGGCAACTAAGAGAATACCAATCCAGACCGGAATCATGATGACAGCAACACGCATATCCGGGGTACTGCTCATAATCAGCAGAATACCGCCCATAAATGCGATACATAAATAGTTGGTGAATGGATAAGCCACACTTGGAAAATCGGTTTTGGTCTGCGTACGATTCATGGATGTCTTGAATTTCAAATGGGTATAGGAAATAACAAGCCAGTTAATCACGATGGCAGCAACTACCAGCATCATCAGCATGCTAAAGGCTTTTTCCGGCACCAGATAATTTAATAAAACGCACATCAAGGTGAAAAATGCTGAAACCATCACCGCATTCACAGGGATGCCACGCTGATTAATTTTGCTTAAGAACTTCGGCGCATTACCTTGCTGGGCTAAACCTAACAGCATACGGCTGGTACAGTAGTTAGTACTGTTATATACTGAAACCGCCGCGGTTAACACCACGAAATTCAAAACTCCGGCAACTGTCTGACTGCCGAGAGAATCAAAAATCATCACAAATGGACTACCACCTTGCGCCATCATGTTCCAAGGGTAAAGTGATAAAATCACTACCAGACTCAGGATATAAAATAACAGGACACGGTAGACAATCTGGTTGACTGCTTTAGGCAAAGTCTTTTTCGGATTATCGGTTTCAGCGGCTGCGATCCCAACCAGCTCAATGCCGCCAAAAGCAAACATGATCATGGCCATCGCCATAATCAGGCCCATGATTCCATTCGGGAAGAAGCCGCCGAGTTGCCATAAATTTTCCAGACTGGACTGGCTATGGCCGCTACCACTGGCAAGCAGATAACTGCCGAACGCAATCATGGCAATAATTGCACCAACTTTAATGATCGCCAGCCAGAACTCCATTTCACCGAATAATTTCACGTGAAGCAAATTAATGATATTGATGAAAATGAAGAAGCCGAGGGCAGAGACCCAGGTCGGAATTTCTGGCCACCAGTAATGGATATAAAGACCGACGGCACTTAATTCGGCCATACAGACCAGAATATTCAGCACCCAGTAATTCCAGCCCGACATAAATCCGGCAAACTTGCCCCAGTATTTATAAGCAAAATGACTAAAAGAACCACTCACAGGTTCATGGACAATCATTTCACCGAGCTGGCGCATCATTAAGAAGGCAATCAAGCCTGCAATGGCATAACCTAAAATAACGGAAGGCCCGGCAAGCTTGATCGTTTGTGAAATTCCAAGAAACAGTCCGGTGCCAATTGAACCACCGAGTGCGATGAGCTGAATATGCCGGTTACTTAAACCTTTTTTCAGGTTTCCTTGTTCAATATGCTGCATTTTTATTCATCATCCATGTGAGATTAAGCGCTGAACTATGATGTGCTTTATTATTTTTATGCCGTCATCGATGCAGAATCTTAAGTGTTATACGAGCGTATACGTTGAAACAGAGGCAACCATACCGATGCATATGAGACTACATAGACACCGGTATGGTTTTAAAAAGGTCAGGCTTTAGAAATGTCTAAAACACCACGTTTGATCTGATCACGTTCGATTGATTCAAATAAGGCCTTAAAGTTACCTTCACCGAAACCATCATCGTCTTTGCGCTGGATAAACTCAAAGAACACTGGGCCAATCATATTTTCAGAGAAAATCTGTAATAGCAGGCGTTTGTTACCATCTTTGGTATTGCCATCGAGCAGAATGCCGCGTTTTTGCAGCTCATCCGCTGGCTCACCATGATTTGGCAGACGTTCATCCAGCATTTCATAATAAGTGCTTGGCGGTGGCGTCATGAACTTGGTGCCTAAAGCTTTCAGCTTGTCCCAAGTTTCAAGCAGGTCATCACAGATAAAGGCAATGTGCTGAATGCCTTCTCCATTGAATTCGTTCAGGAACTCAGCGATCTGGCCATTACCTTTGTCTGAATCTTCATTCAGTGGAATACGGATCTTGCCATCTGGTGCTGTTAGTGCCTTAGAAGTCAGGCCAGTGTATTCGCCTTTAATATCGAAGTAGCGGATTTCCTGGAAGTTGAAAATCTTTTCATAGAAATCTGCCCAGTACTGCATACGACCTTTATAAACATTATGCGTTAAATGATCGATTTCATTCAGGCCAGTGCCGACTGGACGCGATGGAACATTATCAAAGAAGATAAAATCATTTTGGTAAATGTCACAATCGACCAGGAAGATTGGAGAACCACCGATTCCTTTAATCGCAGGGATGTTAAGTTCCATAGGGCCGACTTTGCTGTAAATCGGTTCTGCGCCGATTTCGATCGCCTTTTGAAAAGCTTTTGCCGCATTCTTGGTACGGAAGCCCATTGCGCAAGCAGAAGGACCGTGCTCTTTATAGAAATAGGCTGCATATGATTCAGGCTGATAATTCAGAATGATATTAATATTGCCCTGGCGCCATAAATAGACATTTTTCGATTTATGCTTCGCCACTTTAGTGAATCCGATGGCTTGGAAAACAGGATCCAGCTGGCCATCTTCAGATACAAATTCAATAAATTCGAATCCACATAGTTCTAATGGATTGGCTAATTCATTCATACAACATCCTCATTTTTTAGAAGCAATCCTATTGCTCATCTTTTACTGTCTGTTCAGGCTCTACGGAGGTATCACTGCCGTTTTATATTGAGAAGACAAATCCGTTTGCCTGACTTCTTTGACTTGCTGAACTGCATCGATTCCTGATGCACACAAGAAAAAGAAGGAATTTAACTCATCATACTGGATCTTGAATATTATTCAATACGTAATTTAATTACGTAATAAATAATTTAGTAAAATATGGGGTTAATTTATAACATAAATTAATGTTATTCATAAAAAATATTTTTTAGATAATTCCAGGAAATTAACGCACTGGAAATGTAGCTTTTTGTAAGGCTAAGTCGTCTTGAACGAGCTATTTTGCAAGGCTTGCTGAGCTCAGGTTTTTAGGAAAAGAACCTGAAAAATTGAAATATCCAGACCTTGGTTTTAAATTGATTTTTCACAAAGAAAGAAAAAACCCTTAAATGATTGAGGGCCTTACTGTGGGGAAGGAATTTAATCTGTCAGTTTTTCCACTTCTATACTTTCACGATAGATACTGGCAGCCTTTATACATTAGGAAAACACCAATTACCCCAGCCATCGCATTGACGATAGAAATGGAGTTTCCGACCATTAAGGTATTTTTAAAGTAGCAGTCTGTAATCAGTGCAAATGAAAAAAAGGCATATTTTCGACTTGGACATCGACAATTTTATAGACATTTTAGTGGCTTATAACAGCTACAAAGCATTTTATAAAATCTGCAGCAGATCAAGAAATACCTGCTATTACAATTCGAAGAATAAAAACACAACAAAGAAACTGGCCTTTTGCCAGCTTAGGTCGAATATAGAACGCATAGATAAATTTGTTTAGCCACTCAAAAGCGTAAAGCAGGGTTAAACAAATGCGTCATCTCTTAATCTCTAAGTAGAGGTGAGATCATGAATATTGCAAAAAATACCATTTGCCTTTGGTACGATCACGATGCTGAAGAGGCTGCACGCTTTTATGCAGAAACCTTTCCAGACTCGTCAGTAGGAGCAATAGTCCTTGCGCCTGGAGATTATCCGTCAGGAAAAGAGGGAGATGTCATTACAGTCAATTTTACGGTATTGGGTATTCCATGTATTGGTTTAAATGGTGGACCAGAATTTAAGCATAATGAAGCTTTTTCCTTTCAAGTGGCCACACAAGATCAGGAAGAAACGGACCGATACTGGAATGCGATTGTGAACAATAGTGGGCAAGAAAGTGAATGCGGCTGGTGTAAGGATAAATGGGGAATTTCCTGGCAGATTATCCCAATGGCTTTACTTGAAGCATCTTACAGTTCAGATCCTGCAGTAGCAAAAAGGGTATTTGATGCCATGCTTAAAATGAAGAAAATTGATGTAGCAATAATTCAGGCAGCGGTTCGTGGTTAAGTTATGTGGACTGATACAGCTTATATATCTGATGTTTCCGATGAAGCGAGTCACTTTATGAATAGACATAGATTGAGCTAAATTTTAAAAATCTCGCGCTTTTTATTTGTACCGACTCAGATTTAAACTTTAATGAATTGTCAGCTTGAGTTAAACAATACTTTTATAAAAAAGCCCTTGGATTTTTAGAGCCAAGGGCTCTAAATTTTCTGCCATAAGCTTGGTTTTACTGGCTTTTGGGAGCTTGATAGTGAGTAAGTTGCAAATTCATTATTAATCTTTATCAAGACAGAAATTGAGAATTTTATTTATAATTTTTATATATAAATAATAAGGATTAAAGCAGCTTAAATCATAAAATCTTGCAGCATAAAATTGTAATTGATTGAAAAGCTCAGCTTATAAATTAGCGCCATTCCTTCAAATTTTGATAGAAAAGGCTAAACCATTTTTTAAAAAACCGCGTATTATTTCTGCATTCTTTTTTAACATTGATGTTGAGACTATGATTCGCAATGACTGGACGCGTGACGAGATTCAGGCACTTTATGATCAACCACTGATGGATCTGCTATTTCAGGCACAGCAAATTCACCGTGAGCATTTTGATGCCAATACCGTACAGGTCAGCACCTTGCTCTCTATTAAAACCGGTCGTTGTCCGGAAGACTGTAAATACTGTTCCCAGTCTGCCCATTACGATACTGATCTGGAAATTGAAAAAAGAGTAGAGGTACAAAAAGCCATTGCTGAAGCAAAGCAGGCGAAAGAATCAGGATCGACCCGTTTCTGTATGGGCGCAGCATGGCGGAATCCGCACGAGCGCGATATGCCTTATGTACTGGAGTTGATCCAAGAAGTAAAAAAGCTGGGTATGGAAACCTGCATGACCTTAGGTATGTTGAATGCCTCCCAGGCAGAACGTTTAAAAGATGCTGGACTGGATTATTACAATCATAACCTCGACACTTCGCGTGAATACTACGCGAATGTCATTAGCACCCGAACTTTTGACGATCGCTTAAATACTTTAGACCATGTTCGTTCAGCTGGAATTAATGTATGTAGTGGCGGGATTGTCGGCTTGGGTGAAGGTAAACAGGACCGTGTGGGATTATTATTTGAACTGGCGACCATGCCAATTCACCCAGAATCGGTGCCAATTAATATGCTGGTGCCAATCGAAGGAACACCGCTCGCCGATGTAGAAAAACTGGATGTGATTGACTGGATCCGGACGATTGCCGTAGCACGTATCATCATGCCAAAAAGCTATATCCGTCTGTCTGCAGGCCGTGAATCTCTATCTGATTCCGATCAGGCCCTGGCATTCATGGCAGGTGCTAACTCACTGTTCTCAGGTGATAAATTACTGACTGCACCGAATAGTGGTGAAGGCAAGGACAAAGCCCTGTTTGCCAAACTAGGACTAAAAGCTGAAACACCGAAGAAAACCGGCCGTGAGCTTGCTATGGATGCCATGCAGCCTGCTTAAATTTTGCAGCTGTATATCAGGGATCATTCCGAAAGAGATTGGTCCCTTTTTTATTGAATAGATGACAAAAAATAGGGAACAAGATTGATGAAAATTCTGCTCATCAGCGGCTGGGGACTGGGGACTCAGGTACTGAATGAATTTGTACAGCAGCTAGAAGAGCAGTTAATGCCACAGCATCAGATCGAAGTCTGGGATATCTTTGATCCGAATAATGCAGCAATACTGGCAGAAAAAGTACAGGTTGCAGCTGATAAAGATGTACTGATTGGCTGGTCACTTGGTGGACAATTAGCTTTATTATTGGCTAATGCAATCTATCAGCAGATACAAGTCACCAAACCTGTAATTGCCTGTATGTCAAACCCCTGCTTTGTGGCACAAGAAAACTGGCCTCATGCTATGCCCAAAGTGCAGTATGAGCAATTTAAGCATGCGGTGATGTTACAACCTCAACAGGCTCTAAAACGTTTCTGTGCACTGGTTACTTTAGGTTCAGTAGCACCACGAGAACGAGCGAAACATTTACAAGAGCAATTGGTAAATATTGATTTATCCTATCAGCATTCTCATCTCTATCTTTTAGAACAATTAAATTTGGTAGATATCTTAAAAAGCTATCCTGGCAAGATGCTATTTATAAATTCTGAGAACGATATGTTAGTTCCCTACAAAGTTATACAAAATATTGCACATTTCAATGCAGATCATCTGAACTTGGTAAAAATTTCAGCTGCGCACGATGCTATCCTGTTCGATACCAGTTTGGTCATTGAGCCAATCTTGCAATTTTTACAAAAACTTAGTTAATCAGAAAAATGCTAAAGGTCAGCTAGATGTTCATTTCAGAATTAAACCGTTAAGATCAGGACAGCGCTATTGTTTAGGTTATTTTCCGTGCACGATTCTTTTGATCAGCAGCATATCTGGCATCCATATACTTCCATGACTCATCCTTTGCCTTGTTACAAGGTGAGGGCGGCACATGGTGCTGTAATTGAACTGGAAGATGGCACACAGCTGATTGACGGGATGTCGTCCTGGTGGTGCACGATCCATGGTTATAACCATCCAGAGCTGAATCAGGCGGTGCAGACCCAGTTGCAATCCATGTCCCATGTCATGTTTGGTGGCCTGACCCATCAGCCGGCGATTGATCTGGCTAAATTGCTGATTGAGATTACTCCAGAGCCACTGGATCGGATTTTCTATGCCGATTCCGGTTCGGTTGCTGTGGAAGTGGCTTTGAAAATGGCGGTGCAATACTGGCATGCCCGTGGTCAGGCACAGAAAAGCAATTTTGTGACTACACGTTCTGGCTATCATGGCGATACCTGGAATGCCATGTCAGTCTGCGATCCGGTCACGGGTATGCACCAGATTTTTGGTTCCAGTCTGCCAAACCGTTATTTTGTTCCGGCACCACAAAGCCGCTTTGATGGGGAATGGCAAGCTGATGATATCCAGCCACTGGAACAATTGTTAGCAGAAAAGCATGAACAGATTGCAGCCATGATCATTGAACCGATTGTGCAGGGAGCAGGTGGTATGCGCCTGTATCATCCAGAATACCTGCGCCAGGTACGTCAGCTGTGTGATCGTTACAATATTCTGTTAATTCTGGATGAAATCGCGACTGGTTTTGGTCGGAGCGGCAAACTGTTTGCCTGTGAACATGCGGGTGTTAGCCCGGATATCATGTGTCTGGGCAAGGCGCTGACTAGCGGTTATATGACTTTGTCAGCCACACTGACGACTGCGCATGTCGCAGAAACCATTTCCAGTGGTGAAGCAGGCGTATTTATGCATGGCCCGACCTTTATGGCGAATCCACTGGCCTGTGCAGTGGCACTCAAAAGCACCCAGCTTTTATTGTCACAGGACTGGCAGGCAAGAGTGCAACAGATTGAACAAGTATTAAAAGACCATTTACAGCCATTAAATGCCTTGCCGCAGGTTGCGGATATCCGCGTACTTGGCGCGATTGGAGTCGTGGAGTTACAGCAATCTGTTGATCTGGCTAGCTTCCAGGCAGAATGTGTACGCCGTGGCGTATGGATTCGTCCCTTTGGTCGGTTGGTCTATGTGATGCCACCATTTGTGATTTCTGCTGAACAACTTAAAACTTTACTGGTGCATATGTGCGAGATGATTCAGGCAATGGGAGCAACAGCATGAAGCATCTGGAATATTTTCAGCAGCAACTGGATGATTTGAAACAGCAGGGCCAGTATCGCCAGTTTAAGCAGGGGATTTCCAGCCAGCCTTATCTTCAGCTGAATGGAATTGAGATGCTGAATCTGGCATCCAATGACTATCTTGGTCTGGCGGCCGATCTGCAGCTGCGGGAAGAGTTTTTTGATCTGACACCGCTTGCTGAACGACAGATGAGTGCCAGTTCTTCGCGCCTGCTGACTGGAAATTTCCCGGCCTATGAACAGCTGGAGACCAGCATGGCGCAGGCTTTTGGTCGTTCGGTGCTGTTATTTAATAGCGGCTATCATATGAATATCGGGATTCTGCCAGCATTGGCGGATAGCAAGACCGTTATTATTGCCGACAAGCTGGTACATGCCAGCATCATTGATGGTATCCGTTTATCCAATGCCAGCTATGTACGCTACCGGCACAATGATCTGGAACATCTACAGCAGCTTTTAGTAAAGTATCAGGCAGATGAAAATATTCAGCGCATCATTGTCGTCACTGAATCCATTTTTAGTATGGATGGTGATGAAACGGATCTCGGTGCATTAGTGGCACTCAAACAGCAATTTGATAAGGTTATGCTGTATGTGGATGAAGCCCATGCCATTGGTGTGCGTGGTGAACACGGGCTGGGTTGTGCTGAGGAGTATCAGGTCATAGACCAGATTGACCTGCTGGTCGGGACTTTTGGCAAGGCGCTGGCTTCAGTCGGTGGCTATCTGGTCTGTCATCCGCTCATTCGTGAATATCTGATCAACAGCATGCGTCCGCTAATTTTTAGTACTGCACAGCCCCCAATCTGTATGGTCTGGACGCATTTTATTTTCCAGAAAATGCAAGCAATGAGGGAAGAGCGCCAACAGCTTGCCAGTCTGGCCAGTCGCTGTCATCAGGGCATTCAGGCCTTGGGTTATGTCTGTCCATCCAGTTCTCAAATTGTACCGGTAATTATTGGCGATGCAGCTAAAACCGTCGCTGCAGCAGAATATGTACAGCAAAAAGGTTTTTATGTCCTGCCAGTACGTCCACCGACTGTACCTAAAAACACTTCCAGATTGCGAATCTGTTTACATCAGCAGGTCAGTCCGGCACAGTTGCAACAGTTGCAGGATGCTCTGCAGGAGTTGCCACGATGAAAACTGATCAGGTCGCGCAGCGCTTTGCTCAGGCACAGTCTAGCTATGAACAGCATGCTATTGCCCAGCGTCGGGTAGCAATGGAACTGGTCCAGTATATGCAAGCGCATATTCCGGTAAATTTACAGCGTATCCTGGAAATTGGCTGTGGTTCAGGTCTGTTTACCCGCCAGCTGATGCAGCATTACAGTTTCGACCAGTTGTTTTTAAATGACCTTTATCCAGAAGTTAAACAGCATTTTGAGGAAGATGGCCGGATTTACTGGGGAATTGGCAATATTGAAACTTTGCCACTGCCACAATCGCTGGATCTGGTGGTGTCCTGTTCTGCCTTGCAATGGGTGCAGCATCTGGACGCTTTATTTGTGAAAATTTATCAGGCTTTAAATCCCTCTGGTTTGTTCTGCTTTGCCAGCTATGCACAGGATAATTTAAAAGAAATTAAGGTACTAACTGGACAGGGGCTGGAATATCGCTCACCTCCACAAATGGTTGAACTGCTGGAATCTTGTGGTTTTGAGGTCCTGATGCAGGAGGAACAGCATCTGATTCTGGAGTTTGAACATCCTCGCGAGGTACTGAAACATATCAAAGCCACCGGCGTACAGGCAACGGCAGAGGGTTTCCGCTGGAGCAAATCTTCCTTACAGCTTTTTTATGAGCGATATCAAAAATTCCAGCTATCAGATAGCCAGAAGTATCCTTTGACCTATCACCCGATTTATCTCATTGCACGGAAGCACCCATGAACGCAAACATCTATTTTGTCAGCGGTATAGATACCGGTATTGGCAAGACCTATGCCACCGGTTTTCTGGCCAAAATCTGGAATGCGCAGGGCATTCGTACTATCACCCAGAAGTTGATCCAGACTGGCAACACTGATCTGTCTGAAGATATCGAACAGCATCGCAAGATTATGGGCTGCGGCTTGCTGCCAGAAGATCAGCAAAAGCTGACTATGCCGGAAATTTATAGCTATCCGGCATCGCCCCATCTGGCAGCACGTTTGGACCAGCGTCCAGTAGATTTTCAAAAAATTGAACAGGCTACACAGCAACTGGCCGCACAGTTTGACCGTGTTCTGCTGGAAGGAGCAGGTGGCCTGATGGTACCACTAACAGAAGACCTGCTCACCGTAGACTATATTGCCGCACAGCAGTTTCCTGTTATTCTGGTGACCTCAGGTCGTCTTGGCAGTATCAACCACACTCTGCTCAGTCTGGAACTGCTCAAGCAGCGTAAGATTGAGCTGTATGCGCTGGCATTTAACCATGCCGATGATGCTCAGGATGCAGTCATTGCACAGGATACTATTCAGTATCTGCAGCAATGTTTGCAAAAGGATTTTCCAAATGCACAGTGGCTAGATATTCCGGTATTTCAGGAAATCTGAATTTCTGTTTTAGCCTGGTAGTATGGCGCTATGCAATAAAGAAAATTCATCTGAAACAGTTTCTGTTGACCGGAATTGAGCTATCGAGAATGTGAAATTTATAGCGTATTGCAACAAAAGCCAGCCTGATCCGGACAGGGTGGTCATTCAGCTAAACTTTTTTCTGCCAGAAAATATTTTAAGTTGAAGCGTAGCTCTCTGTCTGATCCTGCTACTGTAACAAGATGAAATTCTCAATTTAGATATTATTTTTGTGGCTCGGCGCATTCCTGTTCAAAGTATGCGGTTGTGCTTTTCCTGAGATGAATAAGCTCTGGAACATGAAAATTAATTTCTTATATTCAAAAATCTATAAAAATTAAGAATAGGCCTCTTTCATAAATCAAAAAACAAACAGTCTCTTGCTGATTATTTGTACCGAAGAATTTTAAATATTCATGCATAATCTGCGGATGAAATACATCGATTCAAAGAAGCTTTCTGATCCTCAGTTCAAGCGATACACAGGCATCTCATGGTCAACTTTCTATTTGATGGTTGAGCAATTGCAGAAGCATGTCTCTGCCAAAGGCAGACTGCCCAAGTTAAGCCTGGAGGATCAGGTCCTGCTCTGTCTGAGCTATTGGCGGGAATACCGAACCTTATTTCACGTTGCGACGAGTTACGGGGTTTCAGAGCCCACAGCCTCAAGAATTGTCCGTCATGTTGAAGACTGCCTGATTCGGTCCAATCTGTTTAATTTACCCAAAGATTTACCCGAGGGCGAAGGCATCGACTGGAATGTTGTAATCGTGGATGCCACGGAAATTCCAATCCAAAGGCCTAAAAAAACAGAAGAAAAGCTATAGCGGCAAGAAAAAGACCCATACCTTTAAAGTACAGGCCATGATTCACTACAAAACTCAGCAAATTCTGAGTTTATGTACGAGTCGTGGTGCAGTGCATGATTTCGAGTTGTTCAAACGCAATTTAAACCAGATTCCTTTTGGGGCTTTTATCCCTGCAGATAAAGGCTATCAGGGGATTTATGTGTTGTATCCGAATAGCCTGTTGCCATTAAAAGCCAAAAGACACTGTAAATTGGATCCTGAATTGAAAATCTATAATCAAGAAATCAATAAAAGAAGAATCGGAATTGAGCATGTATTTGGCAGCCTGAAAACCTTCAAAATCCTTGCTGAGCGTTATCGAAATAGAGGTAAAAGGCTTGGTTTGAGATTCAATTTAATCGCTGGAATCTACAACTTGGAACTGAGCAAAAAATGATTTATGAAAGAGGTCTATTGAAATTCGATTTAATAATTTTTTAGTCAATAAAATAAAAGCTTAAGTTTAGAGATATAGCTAAATTTAGCTTATTTTTATTTAACTCTTATATTTTATTTTCAAATTTTATAGGTATGGCAATTCTACCATTTTTATAAAAAAATGGAGAAAGCTTGGAAGGACTATATGTCCTCTATGAGGGAGCAACTTATAGACAAGAGAGATTGAATAGTTCAGAAATTGAATTCACTAATTAATAGAAAGAGAAATAAAGAATCTATTAAGGATGAGTGGGGAAATAAGTGAGAAGATAACCACTTTCTTAAATGGGATAAAAAATAAGAATGGTTTTAAGTACTGTGAAAGGATTTAAGGCAGGAATCATTGCCTTGGCTATAGGATGGAGCGTTCAGGCAAATGCAGATGACACAAAGGGAAATTATATTAAGGCTGCTATTGATCAGTCATTCAAGCCGCTCATGCAACAATATGATGTATTGGGAATGGCAGTCGGGGTGATTTATCAGGGAAAAAATCATGAATACTATTATGGCCTGCAATCTCATATCGACCATAAAGCTGTAAATCGGCAAACAATTTTTGAATTAGGTTCTGTAAGTAAAATTTTTACGGGCATTGCAGGGGGCTATGCCAAGAGTCAGAGCCAAGCTTTCTTTTAATGATCATCCAGCTAAGTATTGGCCTGATTTAAAGAATTCAGAAATCAACAAAGTCAGTTTGCTGGAATTAGCCACTTATACGAGTGGCAATTTACCTTTGCAATTTCCGGATCAGGTTAAGACAGAACAGCAAGTTTTAGAGTATTTCCAAGATTGGCAGGTTAAGCATCCGCCTGGCCAATATCGGCAATATTCAAATCCCAGTATTGGCTTATTTGGTGAGTTAAGTGCAAGATCAATGAATGTTCCTTTTAGCGTATTGCTGGAACAGACGATTTTTCCAAAACTCAATTTAAAGAATACCTATATTAATGTTCCGAAAGCACAAAGGGTTCATTATGCTTTTGGTTATGATCAGAACAATCATCCGGTGCGAGTAACCCCGGGAGCTTTGGATGCCCAGGCCTATGGAGTGAAATCTACACTTCCCGATATGCTGAAATTATTAGATGCCAATCTGAATCCGAAAAAGAACAAGACTGATATTAAACAAGCGCTTCTGGAAACTCATCATGGATATTTTAAGCTTGGAAAAATGACCCAAGCACTCGGTTGGGAGAACTTTTCATATCCGACGACGCTCGATATTTTGCTGGAAAGTAATTCTGAAAAAGTCGTGATGCAAGCAAATCGGGTAGTCAAAAATACTGTTCAGGAAAAATCACAAGTTTTTCATAAAACTGGTTCAACCAATGGCTTTGGAACCTATGTGCTGTTTATTCCGGAAGAAAATTTTGGACTGGTGATGATGATGAATAAAAAAATTCCCAATGCAGAGCGAATTAAGGCAGCCTATCAAGTCTTTCAGTCCATAAAAAACAGTTAAGTTTATTAAGCCTGAGTAGAAGGAAATGTCTCATGATTTTTGAGCTAGGGTATTTCCTTCTTTTGAAAAGAGGTTGATTCTTAAACTCTAACTGAAGTAAAAGCCTCCTAATTTCGGAGGTTTTTATTTTGTATCGATAAGAGTGGTAGATTTTACTGGTTGAGAAAAATTCATCCTATAAATTTTAAAATGAAATTTAATAATATTAAAGTTCAAAATAGGGTAAGCTTATTTAATTAAGATTGAATCAGATTAGATAGATTTCAGGTCATTCATGTTAGAACTTCGTCATTTAAAAACCTTAGTCGCGTTACGGGAACATGGTTCACTGGTTGCAGCAGCAGGAGATCTTTGTCTCACGCCTTCAGCTTTATCCCATCAGCTTCGTGAATTAGATCAATGGTTCGGAGTCGAAATCGTCAATCGCCGTAGTCGCCCGGTCAGTTTTTCCAATGTCGGGCAGCGCTTACTGAAGCTGGCAGATGATATTTTGCCTCAAGTCCATGTTGCACAGAGTGATATCATTCGCATTGTGCATGGGCAGACAGGACGGATCATTTTTTCTTCCGAATGCCATAGCTGTTTCGACTGGTTGATGCCTTTACTGAATCAATATCGTATTCAATATCCAGATGTAGATTTGGATTTCGCTTCTGGCTTTGAGGCCAATCCGCATGAACTGTTACAAACTGGGGAATTCGATCTACTTATTACCGCCGATCCGATTGAACTAAAGGGCATAGAGTATTTCCCGATTTTTGAATATGAATCGCGTCTGGTTCTTTCTAATACCCATCCTTTAGTGCGTTCCCAAAGTATTAGCGTCCAGGAATTGGCGGAAGAAACACTGATTACTTATCCAGTGGATAAGCACCGTCTGGACATCATGTCACATCTGTTTATTCCAGCGAATATTTTACCGAAACAGATTCGAACCACCGACTTAACTCAAATGTTAATTCAGCTGGTTGCCAGTGGTCGGGGAATTGCAGCCTTGCCAGATTGGGTAGTGAATGAATATGAACAAAAGGGCTGGGTGACTTCATGCCGTTTGGAGTGTGTAGCACCTAAAGGATTACGTCGGACTTTATATGCAGGTTATCGAACTGAAGAAAAGCAGAAAGATTATTTCGAAGGATTTTTAAAGCAGCTTGACCGATTCTCTAAAAAGAGAACCACATATTATGATTAAGGGGTGATTAAGGTTTCTTCTCGACTCTTTAAAAATATTCTTTCAGATGATGCTCTCGGCCAATTAGATCAATAAATATACAATTCTAAAACAGGCTTATCTTAATTTTGGGTGAAAGATGGGAAGAATAGGACTCAACTAATAGATGAGATATTGAAGAGTTCTTAAGTAGTCTAAAACCTATTCTGAAAGAAGAGGTGAGATCATGAATATCGCAAAGAATACCATTTGTCTTTGGTATGATCATGATGCTGAAGAAGCTGCACGATTTTATGCAGAAACTTTTCCAAATTCATCTGTAGGTGCCATCGTTCTTGCACCTGGAGATTATCCCTCTGGTAAAGCAGGTGATGTCATCACAGTAGACTTTACCGTACTAGGTATTCCATGTATTGGTTTAAATGGAGGACCTGTATTTCAACATAATGAATCTTTCTCATTTCAAGTCGCCACAGAGGATCAGGAAGAAACTGACCGCTATTGGAATGCGATCGTCAATAATGGTGGTCAGGAAAGTGAATGCGGATGGTGTAAGGATAAATGGGGAGTATCTTGGAAAATCATCCCTAAAGCTTTACTTGAAGCGTCATACAGTTCAGACCGTGATGTTGCTAAAAGAGCCTTTGATGCCATGATGACTATGAAGAAAAGTGATGTCGCTGCAATTGAAGCTGCCATCCGAGGCTAAGAAGTAGTGTTGATATCAATTATTTGATGCAATGCATTTAGTTCAAGCTTTTGACCTTATTACTTATCTAAAGTGAAAGGTCATTGTTAATAATCAGAAGTTCATCCTTTAAGGTATAACCAGTGAGTTGCTTATGGCGGCCGCTGGCTAAAATCTATTTAAGCCTTCACAATAAATAATTTTTCTTTTTTAAAATAAGTAGATGAAACTCGAAGATATCTCTGAAGGTGAAGATTCATATTTGAAATATTTGGCTTAATGTAAGATGATAAAATAGTAAGTGGCTAAAATTTAAAATCTTATTTCATCAGCTAGAAGAACGAGAAAGACATGCCTCATTCCCATCATCATGAAAAACACTATATACAACGTTCTGGCTGGTTGCGTGCCGCAGTGCTTGGTGCCAATGATGGAATTATTTCCGTGACCAGTCTGGTTGTTGGGATGGCAGCCAGTGGTGCTTCCTCACAAACACTTTTGATTGCTTGTGTTGCTGGCCTGATTTCTGGTGCAGCCTCGATGGCAGCTGGGGAATATATCTCGGTCAAATCGCAACAGGATATTGAAAAAAATGATCTCGCCATGGAAGAGCGGGAATTAAATCTGCATCCCGTACATGAATTAAAAGAGCTAAAAAATATTTATATCAAGCGAGGTTTAGAAGCTGATCTGGCCGAAGAAGTGGCAAAACAGCTTACTGCACATAATGCATTGGATGCGCATGCGCGTGATGAAATTGGAATTCTGGAACAGACAGCTGCCCGGCCCTTTACGGCGGCATTTTCTTCAGCATCAGCATTTACGGTAGGTTCTTTATTTCCATTGGTATCCATTTTGGTTTTGCCTTCACATTTGCTAGATCAGGGCGTCATGCTGGTGGGAGTGCTTAGTCTGGGAATGATGGGAGCATTAGCCAGTTATGCAGGTGGTGGCAGCATGTGGAAAGGCGCACTGCGTGTCATGATTTGGGGCATCGTTGCCATGCTATTCAGTTTCTGGATTGGCTCTCTATTTAATATTGCTACCACCTAATCATTTAAAAAATATGGAATAAATTTTTATTAATCTAGATATATCCAAAATTTAATTGAAGTAGATAACTTGAAATTAAAATTTTCCAAATTTAATTGTATTAGACACATTTAGATGCTTAATTAGCTAACTCATTTAAAAAATTTAAATTTTAACTACAAGTTTTTCTTTAATTAAAAATACTTAGTTTAATTATGTTCTTCCTTGCACTAAAGCTGTGCCAAAAGGTGCATTGAAGTGGCAATTTTAAAATCCAAATATAAATATGCTGAGAAAAATAAGAGAGAGCTTGGTTCTCAGTCACTATAATTTAGAAAAAATATAAAAGTACCTCTCGATAATTAATATAAATACAAATACTTATTCGTATAACTATTTTATTGGCACGCTTTGTGCTTATTAGAATTTGAGTCAAAGACGACTCTAAAGAAATTTGTAAGACGGCCAATGACGTCCGTTCTGATCGCATCTGGTGTGCAGCGATTCGCATAGCAGATAAGCCTATACGTTCAGTTCTGGAAGGAGATGGTGATGTCTTCAAATTTATATGAAAAGAAAGCAACAAAAATAAGTCTTTTGAATTTCAGCAGCGCAGCAATGAGAGCCTTCCATATGAGTTGGCTCGCGTTTTTTGTCTGCTTCTTTGCCTGGTTCGCCTGTGCACCGCTGATGCCTGTAATCGCAGGTGAATTCAGCTTAACCAAAGATCAAATCGCCAATATCAATATTACAGCAGTCGCAATCACCATTCTGGTTCGACTGATTGTCGGTCCGCTATGTGACAAATATGGTCCACGGAAAACCTATACCGCATTACTCGTGCTCGGCAGTATCCCGGTTTTTGGTGTTGCCTCTGCGAATAGCTATGAATCCTTCCTGTTTTTCCGCTTACTGATTGGTGCCATTGGTGCCAGTTTCGTCATTACCCAATATCACACCAGCATCATGTTTGCGCCGAATGTAGTGGGTACAGCGAATGCAGCATCTGCAGGCTGGGGTAATGCCGGTGGTGGTGCGACTCAAGCTCTAATGCCATTACTTCTGGCTGCACTGGTAATGTTCGGTGTTGAACAGGCGATGGGCTGGAGAATTGCCTTAATTGTTCCAGGCCTGATGATGCTGATTGTCGGTGCCTTGTACTGGAAATTCACTCAGGACTGCCCACAAGGCAACTTTAAAGAACTGCGTGCAGCAGGAATTCAGGTTGGTAGCGAGAAAAAAGGTGGCATGGCAATTCTGATGCATGCTGCACGTAACTACCGTGTCTGGATTCTATTTGGCGCTTATGCGGCCTGTTTCGGTATCGAAATCTTCATTCATAACATCGTAGCTATGTACTACGTAGAAAACTTCAGCTTTGGTTTAAAAGAAGCAGGTATGACGGCCGGGATCTTCGGTCTGCTAGCACTGTTTGCCCGTGCACTGGGCGGCATTGTTTCAGATAAAGTCGCCATCAAAAAAGGCTTGGACGGACGTACCAAAGTGCTGTTTGCCATGATCTTGATGGAAGGCTTATTCCTGATTTTATTCTCGCAAATGAACAGTGCCATGCTGGCCATCATCACAATGACTGTCTTCGCATTATTTACCCACATGGCATGTGGTGCAACGTATGCGCTGGTGCCATTTATTGACCGTGATGCCTTAGGTGGTGTGGCCGGCATTATCGGTGCAGGCGGTAACGTGGGTGCGGTCGCAGCAGGATTCTTACTCAAAGGTATGCTGGATATTCAAACTTGCCTGATGGCGCTTGGCGGCCTGGTCGTGATTGCAGCAAGTTTTGTTCTGATGATTCGCTTCTCGGTTGAGCATAAGGCCAAAGAGCAAAAGCTATATGAAGAAGCTGTTCTTGAACGAAACAACCTGGCTTAAAACACAAGATACAAGATTTAGAAAATTTAGGAGAAGGAATATGAAACTGGTAATGATTGGCCATGGCATGGTAGGACACAAATTTATTGAATCTGTGCTTGAGCATGCAGGTGATGACGTTGAAATCACGATTCTGGCAGAAGAGCCGCGTCTGGCTTATGACCGTGTGCATTTAACTGAATATTTCACTGGAAAATCAGCCAAGGATTTAACCCTTTGCCGTAACGATTTTGCAGATGCGTATGGAATTGATCTGCGTTTGAGTACCAAAGCGACTGCAATCGATACTGTTAATAAAACAGTCACCACTAATCATGGCGATGTGATTACTTATGACAAACTAGTTTTAGCTACCGGCTCCTATGCTTTTGTTCCACCAATTCCAGGCAACGACCGTGAAAACTGCTTTGTTTACCGTACCATTGAAGATCTGGATGCAATCCGTGCAGCGAGTCTGAATGCCAAAAACGGTGTCGTGATTGGTGGTGGTTTGCTGGGTCTGGAAGCGGCAAAAGCGCTGCGTGACCTGAATCTGGAAACGCATGTGGTCGAATTCGCACCACGTCTAATGGCAGTTCAGATTGATGATCTTGGCGGTAAAGTATTACGCAGCAAAATCGAAGATCTAGGCGTTAAAGTCCATACCCAAAAAGCTACCTCGTCTATTGAAGATGGCGTAAATGCTAAACATGTGATGAAGTTCGGTGATGGCGCTGAGCTGGAAACAGACATCATCCTGTTCTCTGCAGGGATCCGTCCACGTGACGAACTGGCACGTCAAAGTGGCCTGGCGATTGGTGAGCGCGGCGGGATCATGATCAATGATTACTGCCAGACTTCGAACTCGGACATTTACGCAATTGGTGAATGTGCACTGTGGAATAACAAGATTTTTGGTCTGGTTGCTCCAGGCTACGACATGGCACGTATTGCTGCGAAACATGTCCTGCAAGAAGAATGTGCAGCATTTGCTGGCGCAGACATGAGCACCAAGTTGAAACTTATGGGCGTTGATGTTGCATCAGTTGGCGATGCACATGCCATGACACCAGGTTCACTAAGCTACTTCTATGCCGATGAAGCGGCACAGATCTACAAAAAAATAGTGGTCAATGCAGAAAAAACCAAACTGCTCGGTGCAGTGCTGGTCGGTTGTGCCAAAGAATATAACGACCTGCTGCAAATGATGCTGAATGGTCTGGAAATTCCAGAAAATCCGGAAAGCCTGATCATGCCGGGCTTTGATCAAGCGACTGCAAAAGCAGGCGGTAGCGGTGTAGATCTGCTCCCAGACAGCGCAACGATCTGTTCATGTAATAACGTATCTAAAGCGGATATCTGTTCAGCGATTGCCGATGGTTCAACTTCACTAGGCGCTCTGAAAAAATGCACCAAAGCAGCTACTGCATGTGGTGGTTGTGCACCTTTAGTCACTCAAGTATTGAAGTCTGAACTGCAACGCCAAGGCGTGACAGTGAATAACCATCTGTGTGAACACTTTGCTTATTCACGCCAAGAGCTGTATCACCTGGTGCGCGTCAATGAGATCAAAACTTTTGATGACCTGATCCAGCAACATGGTCATGGTCTGGGCTGTGATATCTGTAAGCCAACAGTGGCCAATATTCTTGCATCTTGCTGGAACGACTTTGTCCTGAAACCAAGCCATGCCGGCCTGCAAGACAGTAACGACTACTACCTCGGTAACATTCAAAAAGATGGTACTTACTCTGTCGTTCCTCGTATGGCAGGTGGTGAAGTCACTCCAGATGGTCTGATCGTAATTGGTCAAATTGCTAAAGAATATGGTCTGTACACCAAATTGACTGGCGGCCAGCGTGTCGATATGTTTGGTGCGCAACTGCATCAATTACCAGAAATCTGGGAAAAACTGATCAATGCCGGTTTTGAATCGGGGCATGCTTACGGTAAATCGCTGCGTACCGTTAAATCTTGTGTCGGTAGCACCTGGTGCCGTTATGGTGTAGATGATTCTGTGGGCTTGGCGATCTATCTGGAAAACCGTTACAAAGGTCTGCGTTCTCCACACAAACTGAAAATGGCGGTATCTGGCTGTACTCGTGAATGTGCCGAAGCACAAAGCAAAGACGTCGGTGTGATTGCCACTGAAAAAGGCTGGAACCTCTATGTCTGCGGTAACGGCGGTATGAAACCGCGTCATGCTGAACTACTGGCTTCTGACCTGGATACTCAAACCCTGATCCGTTATATCGACCGTTTCTTCATGTTCTATATCCAGACGGCTGATCGTCTGCAACGTACTTCAGTATGGCGCGACAATCTCGAAGGTGGCCTGGATTATCTGAAAGATGTCATCGTGAATGACTCGCTTGGTCTGGCAGCAGAACTCGAGCGTCGTATGGAGCATGTGGTGGGCACTTATCAGGATGAATGGCGTACTGCAGTTGAAGATCCAGAAGTCCGTAAACGTTTCAAAACCTTTATTAATGCCAAGGCTGAACAGCAAAACGATCCGCACGTTCAATTTACTGAAGTGCGCGGTCAGATCCGTCCAAAAACTGAAGCTGAACGCAATGCCAGCCGTATTCCGGTAGTTGAAGCCTGATTCAAAGAATAAAGGAGCAAGAATATGACAATGTTTAAAGATATGAATGAACTGAATTGGGTTGAAGTGTGTGCACTGGATGACATCACGCCTAATACTGGCGTTGCAGCGTTGGTGGAAGATCAGCAAATTGCGATCTTTCGTGTAGGTTCAGAAAAACGTGTTTATGCACTCAGTAACCAGGATCCATTTAGTAAAGCATTTGTGATGTCACGCGGCATCATTGGTGACTTGCAAGGCGAGCGTGTTGTCGCTTCACCAATTTACAAGCAGCATTTTAGTTTGGCGACTGGCCGCTGCCTGGAAGATAAAGATCAAAAACTGCTGGTTTTTCCAAACAAAATTGAAAATGGCAAGGTGTTCATTAGCCCCGTGCCACAAAAAACCTATATCACCAACAACGGTGTTTCACCGGAAAAAATGAAACTGGTACTGGTCGGTAATGGTCTGGCAGGCATGCGCTGTCTGGAAGATCTGCTGGATATGGCACCAGAACGTTATGAAATTACTGTGATTGGTGAAGAGCCTTGGGGCAACTACAACCGCATCATGCTGTCGCCAGTGCTTTCTGGCGAGAAAACCATTGATGACATCATGCTGCATCCACATGCCTGGTATGCCGACAAAGGTATCCGTCTGATTGCTGGTGATCCAGCAGTACGTATTGATCGTCCGCGTAAGCAGGTGTATACCGAAAAAGGCGAAATGATCAGTTATGACCGTTTGATTCTGGCGACGGGTTCCAAGCCATTTGTTCCGCCAATTCCAGGTAGCGACTTAAAGGGCGTACTTAGCTTCCGCGACATTTATGACGTGAACAACATGCTGGACTACTGCAAAACCAAACAAAATGCGGTCGTCATCGGCGGTGGCTTACTGGGCCTGGAAGCTGCTTATGGCCTGAAACAGCAAGGCATGAATGTCACAGTATTGCACCTGATGGATCGTATCATGGATCGTCAGCTGGACAGCAAAGCCAGTCAGATGCTGAAAACAGCGATTGAGCAGAAAGGTATCACCATCCTGACTGAAGCCAATACCGAATGCTTAATTGGTGAAGAAGGTCATGTGACCCAAGTGAAACTAAAAGATGGCACCGTGCTGGCTGCTGATTTGGTGGTCTTCGCAGTTGGTATTCGTCCAAATATCGCATTGGCGCAAAGTGCCGGTCTGCGTTGCAACCGTGGTGTGCTAGTGAATGACACCATGCAGACTTTTGACCCAAGTATTTATGCGATGGGTGAATGTATCGAGCACCGTGGTCAAACCTTTGGTCTGGTTGAACCACTTTGGGGCCAGGCGTTCATTTGTGCATCACATCTGGCCGAGCATGGCAGCCTGACCTTTAAATCGCCAACGGTTCCGACTCAGCTGAAAGTGAGTGGTTGTGATGTGTTCTCTGCAGGTGACTTCGAACCAAAAGATGATTTTGAAGATATCGTACTGAATGATGAAAAGCGTCAGATCTATAAACGCATTATTATTCAAAAGGATAAAGTCATTGGTGCGGTGCTGTTTGGTGATACGGAAGACGGTACCTGGTATGCCGAACTGATTGCAGATCAAACCCCAATTGCAACGATTCGTAACAAGCTGCTTTTTGGTCGGGATTTTGCATTAAAGAAAGCAGGGTAAAAAATTAATTTGTCATGGTGAAACCAAGATCCGCGGAAACGTCATCCGCAACTGTTTGAGCCAAGACAAAATATGAAAATGAATGTTTCTGCGACCTTTTTGATACATGCCGGATGAGGGCGAGTTTTGCGGATCTTACACCACAGTGTGGCTCAGGTTTTGCCTACTTTTCCCGAAAGAAAAGTAGGTCGAACCGAAGGTTGATCCAAATAAATGAGTTGCATTGAAAAGACACCGTTGTAATGAACCCTTTTTGAAAAGAATTAAATTGTGTTTCAACTCCTAAGGAGCATCCATGAACAGTATTCCCGTTGTGGAAATTGAAAGCTCCACAGAATTAAAAACTAAAACCACACAGACCACGTGCCCATATTGTGGCGTGGGTTGTGGTGTAACTGTACATGTAACGTCGACCACATCAGGTCCGAAAGTGACTGTTGAAGGCGATGCTAACCATCTTTCCAATTTCGGCAAGTTATGCATCAAAGGCAGTAATCTAGCAGATACTTTAGGATTGGAAACCCGTCTACTACAGCCAATGCTGGGTCGGAAAGATCAGCGTGAAGACACGAGTTGGGATACTGCAGTTTCGTCCATTGCCAATAAATTTCAGCAATGTATCGACCAGTATGGTCGTGACAGCATTGCCTTTTATGTCTCGGGTCAGCTGCTGACTGAAGACTATTATGTAGTGAACAAATTCGTCAAAGGCTATCTCGGTACTGCAAACATCGATACCAATTCACGTCTGTGTATGTCTTCAGCTGTTGCTGCACATAAACGAGCTTTTGGCGAAGATTTGGTTCCAGCCAGCTACGAAGATTTCGAACATACTGACATGGTGGTACTGGTCGGTTCCAATACCGCTTGGTGTCATCCAGTGCTGTATCAGCGCATTATGAAAGCCAAGGAACAGCGCGACCTGTTTGTGGTCGTGGTTGATCCGCGTTTTACCAGTACCTGTGAAGCAGCAGATCTACACCTACCAATTCTGCCAGGTCAGGATGTGGCGCTGTTTAATGGCTTATTGCAGTACCTCTGGAAAAATAGTCACGCAGACCAAGAATTTATTGCTCAACATACACAAGGCTTGGAGCAAGCCTTAGTACAAAGTGAAGCTGAGTCTCCGATTCAAGAAGTTGCTCAACGTACCGGTATTGCAGTCGAGAAACTGCAAACTTTTTATCAGAAATTCGCTCAAACTGAAAAAGTCATGACTCTATTTTCAATGGGGGTCAATCAGTCTTCGCAAGGGGTGAATAAAGCCAACAGTATTATTAACTGTCATTTGCTCACCGGTAAAATCGGTAAACTCGGTGCAGCGCCATTTTCCATGACCGGTCAGCCAAATGCGATGGGAGGGCGTGAAGTCGGTGGTCTGGCCAATATGCTGGCTGCACATCTGGATTTAGAAAATTCGGGACATCAGCAGTTGGTACAAGATTTCTGGCAAAGTCCGTATATTGCTAAACAAGCAGGACTGAAAGCAGTTGATTTATTCCAGGCCGTTGAAAGTGGCAAGATCAAGGCGATCTGGATTATGGCCACCAATCCGGTGGTCAGCTTGCCCGATGCCGATCAAGTGAAGCGTGCTCTGGATAAATGTGAATTCGTAGTGGTCTCTGATATCTGTCAGGATACGGATACTACTCAATATGCTGATGTATTACTTCCAGCTTTAGGCTGGGGCGAAAAAGATGGAACCGTCACCAATTCGGAACGCCGTATTTCAAGGCAACATGCCTTTTTAGATGCGCCGGGTGAAGCCAAATCCGACTGGTGGGCGATTGCACAGGTGGCGAAGCAAATGGGCTTCAGAGGGTTTGATTTTCACAATAGCCATGAAATTTTTAAAGAACATGCCGGACTCTCTGCCTATCAGAATGTAGAAATTTCCCAACGTCTAGAAACCCCATATTTCCGTTATTTTAATCTGCAAGGCTTGAGTAATTTAACCGCAGAAGAATATGACAAACTGGAACCAGTGCAATGGCCGGTTTGGGATAAACAGCAACCTGCTCAATCTGTAGGACGATTATTTGCCCAAGGCCAGTTCAGTCATGCTGATAGTAAAGCCAAGTTTATTGCCACAACTGCGATTGATCCGGTTAATCAGGTTTCCAGTGAATATTCTTTAATTCTGAATACCGGCCGGATTCGTGACCAATGGCATACCATGAGCCGCACTGGATTATCTGCCAATCTCAGTACACATCGTGCCGAACCTTACTGTGAAATTCACCCGAATGATGCACTGAAATACGGGATTCAGGATGGTGAACTGGTCGAAGTTCGTTCTGAATGGGGACAATGTATTTTACGTGCTCAGGTTAGTGACGATATCCGTCGTGGTCAGGTCTTTGCACCAATCCACTGGAATGATCAGGCGGCATCCGATGCACGTATCGGCAAGCTGGTGAATCCGGTGGTCGATGCCATTTCTGGCGAGCCTGAGTTTAAGCATACGCCAGTGTTGATCCAGCCATTCCATACCCAGTGGCAGGGCGTGCTGTATGTACGTGAAGGTTATGAAAGTTATGTGCAACCCTTTATTGATAAAACCATCTGGTGGACCAAGGTAAAGGCTATTCGTGCGACACGTTATGAAATTGCGGATCGTCAGAAATTCAATACCACAACCCAACAGTTAAAGAACTTATTGCCTTTTACTGAAGAGGACTTTGAATGGCTAAATCTGGAGGACCAGACCGCGCATATCAGCCATAGCATAGTGTTGCAGGACGGCAAGCTGATTGCCAGCCTGTATATCGCACCAAAAGAGCTGTTGCCAGATCGCGACTGGTTATCGGGGCTATTTCAGCGTGAACGACTCAGTGCCATGCACCGTAAAGCGTTGCTGGCCGGTCAGGCGATCTCAATGAGCAAGAGTGAAGGTGCGCTAGTGTGCAGCTGTTTTAAAGTCGGTAAAAATCGCATCATTCAAACCATAAAAGAAAAAAATATCACCAATGAAAAACAGGTGACCGCATGTCTAAAAGCCGGCGGCAACTGCGGTTCCTGCTTACCTGAAATTCGTGGCCTGATTAAAGCTTGCCAGACGGAGTCCGTATAATGAAAAGAATCCATAAGAGCATGAACTATCCACCCACCGATTTAGTCATCCTGGCCGGTGGCCAGGCGCGTCGGATGAATGGCATTAACAAGCTGCTGCAAAAGTTTGATGATGAAATTCAACTGATCAAGATTCACCAGCAGCTTAGATCGCGTGTTGGTCAGGTCTGGATCAACAGCCACCGTGATCACTCCATTTATGAACGCCTTATTCCATCAATCCGTTATTTTCAGGATGATGAACCGGGCTTTCACGGACCCTTGATGGGCATGAAAAGTGCCTGGTCTCATGTGCAATCTGACTATGTGTTATTTGTACCATGCGATGTAACTTACATTCCAAAAAAGGTTATTTCTGGATTACATCGGGCCATGCAGCGAGATCCTCTTTGTGAAGTGGCTGTAGTGGAAATAAATGATATAGCGTTGTATCCATTCTGCTTACTTAAACGAAGCAGTTTGCCGACACTGGTTCAGCATCTCGAACAAAATCAGCGCAGTTTAAGACATTGTTTTGCGAAAATGCACATGCAAATGGCACGATTTAAAAATCATGCACTTTTTTTTCACAGCATTAACTCCTTTGATGAATTGCAGCAACATCAGCAACTGCATTTTCTCTAAGTGCTGATTGAGTAGTGCTTAAAAGCAGGGCAATACACCTGTTTCAAACCCTTATTTTTCTTAAATTCCAATAAATCGCACTCAAATATTAAAAAGCCGCAATTTCTGCGCAAAGTTGGAACACTTATTGCAATTTAACCCTAGAGCAATAGCAATTTAATAGGGCATCGGTCAGCAAAAATTTGGCTAGAAACAAAGTTGATGATCGATCCTGATGGAATAAGCAATGAACCACATCAATCCTTTACAGCAGGCTGAACCAGTCCCGGTATTTCAGGATCAGTTTGGACGCAATAAGCGTAAGCTCCGTATCTCTGTGACGGATCGCTGTAATTTTAAATGTGTTTATTGCATGCCAGAACATCCAGAATGGATGAAAAAACACGATTTACTCAGCTTTGAAGAACTCTATCATTTTTGTGAATTCATGGTACGCCGTGGTATTGAACAGATCCGGATTACCGGTGGCGAACCTTTAATGCGCCAAGGTGTGGTGCATTTTATTGCCGAACTACAACAACTGAAAAAAAGCGGCCTGAAACGTATTTCAATGACTACGAATGGTCATTATCTCAAACAATATGCAGCAGAATTAAAGCAGGCCGGGCTAGATGACCTGAATATCAGTCTGGACAGTCTGGATGCAGAGCAATTTGAACAGTTAACTGCAAAAAAACTGCAACCCGTATTAGAAGGCATCCAAGCAGCCCAACAGGCTGGCTTTCAAATCAAAATTAATACGGTGCTAATTAAAGGTATTAATGATAACCAGATTCTGTCTTTGGCACACTGGGCCAAATGCGAACAAGTTGAATTGCGTTTTATCGAGTTTATGCCACTCGATGGCGACCAAAACTGGTCACGTGATCATGTGGTTAGCGAGCAGGACATTCTGGATCAACTGGCACAAGCATTTGAAGTAAAGATCAGACAAGGTCAGAGGGCTAATCCAGCACGAAGCTATTACATTGACGGCATGTCGATAGGCATTATTTCAACGATTACCAATTCATTCTGTGGTAACTGTGACCGACTGCGACTGAATGCTCAAGGTGAATTCTTTAACTGCTTATTCTCAACTCAAGGTCTAAAACTCAAAAACAGTATTCAACAGTTAAGACCGCACCTAGCATCAGCTGAACAAACCCTGCAACAACAGCTGCAACCCTATATCTGGAATAAAGCTGCTGGCTTTCATGCCATTCAGGCTCAGCAAAGACTGTTCAATCCATCCCATAAAACCCATTCAAATTTCCGAAAAATCAGCATGCATATGATAGGAGGCTAAGATGACTACAAAACTTCAATCATCGATTACCGTCAAAATCGAATCTTTCGGTGCGATCGAACGTCAGTTACCTCAAGATTTAACTGTGCAATGTCAGATAGACAGTCTGGTCGCCGATGTACTCAATAAAGTCATTCAGTCCTTTCCAGAAGCTTTCAACCTGTTAGAGCGTTGTGCCTGTGCCATCGGTGAAGACATTATTTCTCGTCAGACTCGATTAAATCAGGACAGTACTCTAGTGTTGCTGTCACCGGTCGCAGGAGGTTGAGATGGAACTGAAACAATTTGCCCGTATTCAGGACACACCGCTGCAACAGGACGTATTTGATGGGATTCAATATTTTCCTGAATGTGGGGGAATCGGTATTTTTATTGGAACAGTACGAAATCATCATGAAGGTAAAGCGGTTAAAGCACTGAAATATACCGCTTATGCACCTGTTGCTGAAAAGATGATTCGCCAGATCGAGCAGGAAATTCAGGCTGAATATGACGTGTCCTATGTCCGAGTTGTACATCGTATCGGTTCATTGGATATTGGTGATATCGCCATTATTGCCATGGCCTATGCACCACATCGTAGGGAAGCTTTTCAAGCCTGCGAAGAAGCCGTGGAACGGGTCAAGCATGAGGTACCGGTCTGGAAAGAAGAATTCTATATGGATGGCAGTAGTCAATATGTCGAAGGTTGCTGCATTCGTCGTGACCAGGGTTCAGATCATCACACTCATAGAAAGCATGCACATACTCATAACTGTACTGATGCACATAAATCGGAAAAATTGCCTTTAAACCTGATCCAGCCAGATGTTCCTGTTTTATCAATGGCCGCTATAAATTCAAGTTTGAGTAAAAAATGAAAAGATTCAAGAAGGATAAGCCATGAAAGATGTCGGCATGAAACCGGAGAGTTACCGCACTGCTATTGCCACCGGAATTCTGCATGCGCCGCCACACTGCATTGAATTACTGCGTAATGGTAATACCGACAAAGGTGATGCGCTAAAAACCGCCCGGATCGCAGGGATTTTAGGCGCAAAACGTACTGATGAACTCATTCCTCTATGTCATCCACTGCCAATTTATCGGGCTGATGTGAAATATGAGCTTGAAGAAGCCCATGTAGTGATTACTGCGGTAGTGGAAACGATTGGTCCAACGGGTGTGGAAATGGAAGCACTGACAGCAGTCAGTCTGGCAGGTTTGACCCTTTACGATATGCTGAAACCACATTGTGAGCCGGAAGAATTATGTCTGGATCAGGTTAAACTGGGGCAAAAAAAGGGTGGAAAATCACATTTCACTCGTGTTTTGAAAGAACCTTTACCAGCCTCTGTCATTGTACTTTCAGATACGGTCGCTGCCGGTAAAAAACCGGATACAGCAGGGCAAAATGTCCTGGAAATATTACAAGAAGCCAATTTTGAAAATATTGCCTATCAGGTAATCCCAGACGACCCTGAACAGTTATTGGCACTAGTTGAACAGCAAAAAAATGACTATCCATTGATCCTGACTGTAGGTGGAACAGGCTTAGGTCCTAAAGATCTAACAGTTGAAACTTTACAGCCTTTACTGAAACGGGAAATTCATGGACTCATGGAAGCTTCACGCAGTTTCGGCCAGAAACGCACGCCGTATGCAGCTTTAAGTCGTGGCGTTGCGGGCTATATTGATAACAGTTTGGTAATGACTTTACCGGGCAGCCGACAAGGAGCTAAAGAATCTTTAATTGCTGTACTACCAGCGTTGGTACATTTATTTGATGTGCAGAAAAATATTCCACATCAAGGTGGTTATCAATAATGTCTGGATGCGGAGCAGAACATGGCCTGATTACAGTAGATCAGGCTTTAGAATTGATTTTGCAGCATATTCAAGTGTTAGTAACTGAACGACTGAAGTTGAATCAGGCCTTAAATCGTTATCTGGCAGAAGATATTTATTCTGGGATTAATCTACCGTTATTTTCGCAAAGTGCCGTAGATGGTTATGCACTGTGTACCCAAGCTGCAATTGAACCAGAACGCGAATTCCAACTGATTGGTGAAATTCGGGCGGGACAACAGGGTGAACTGCAACTTCAGGATGAGCAGGCAGTCAGGATTTTTACCGGTGCTAAAATTCCGCTTGGGACTACTACGGTCGCACGTCAGGAAATTGTTCAAGTGATCGATTCATCCAGAATCAAAATTACTGAACAGCTCAGCGCTCATGCCGATATTCGCGATGTGGGCGAAGAAATTTCAGTCGGGCAATTATTGGTAAATAAAGGTCAACAGCTGTCAGTCGGTGCAATTGCCTCTTTAAGCATGGCGGGAATCAATACTGTTGAGGTTTTTCAATATTCTAAAGTGGCCGTGGTCATTACAGGTGATGAAGTTGCTGAAAGTATAGAAGACTTTGTAGCAGGTAAAATCTTTGATGCCAACGGTCCCTTGATTGAAGCCTGGTTTCAGCAAGCCGGGCAGCAGGTTGAAATTTTTCATGTTGCAGATACTGAGGCGGCAGTACGGAATCTCATTCAAGAATTATCAGCAAGCTATGACCTGATTTTAACCACAGGCGGTGTATCTGTCGGAGATTATGATTTCATTCGGCCTGTAGCACTAGATTTAGGCTTTGAACAGATATTCTGGAAAGTAAAACAGAAGCCGGGCAAGCCGATGTTCTTTGCCCAGCTACAGCGCAATGATAGTTCACATTGTTATCTGCTGGGTTTGCCGGGCAATCCCGCAGCAGTGTATGTGGGCATGCAGATCTACACCGCAACTTTATTAAATGCCTTACAAGGACACAAATCTCAGCCGAACTGGTTTAATGCTGTACTCACCCATGATCTGAAAATGAATGCCAGAGAGCGCTTTTTAAGAATGTCTGCCAGCTTTGAGCAGTCGGTTTTACGAGTTAAAAGTCTGTCTAAGCAGCAATCACATATGCTGAGCAATCTCATGCAGGCTAATTGTCTGGTTCGAATTCCGGCAGGAAAAAGCCTGAAAGAAGGGGATCTTGTTCAAGGCTTATTTATTCACTGATAAGGGTAGATGCACATGAAAAAATCTCTGTTTTTATCCATGTGCATTGCCATGATGTTTTCCTCAGTCCATGCAGGAACAGTGAAGGTTTACGCCGCAGCGAGTCTAAATAATGTTGTGACCGAAATTTCCAGGATTTACCAAGCCCAACATCCACAAACTAAGATTATTTCCGTATTTGGTGCATCTTCTGCTTTAGCCAAACAGATCGAAGCAGGAGCCAGCAGCGATCTATACTTTTCAGCTGATCAGGATTGGATGAATTATCTGGTACACAAGAAACTTATAAATTCCAGTTCAGTTCATCCCATCCTGTTAAATCAGTTAGTGGCGATCAGCCCGAAACATCTGAATATTCATTTTAAACCCCAGTCCAGTTTTAATTTTGCCCAGTCCTTTAAAGGTTATGTATGTACCGGGCAAATGGAATCAGTGCCTGCCGGAAAATATGCCAGGCAAAGTCTGACCAAACTGAACTGGTTAAATGGCTTGAAAGGACGAATTGTTGGAACGGATGATGTGCGCTCGGCTTTGGCTTTCGTCGAACGCGGTGAATGTGAAGTGGGGATTGTCTATAAAACTGATGCCTTGATCAGCCGAAAAGTCAAAATCATCGGTACTTTCCCAGCAAATTCACATAGTCCGATTGTTTATCCTTTAGCTTTGACACGGCAAGGCGCACAGAATAAAGAAGCAGTTCAATTTGAGCAATTTATAGGAGAAAGTGCGCAGGCCAAAGCCATCTTTCAAAAATATGGATTTAGGCTGAATCCCTAGACAATGACTGGAGAAATAACTGCAAGATGTTAAGTCCAGAAGAACTCAGTGCGCTCTACCTGTCTGCCAAGGTGGCCAGCTTTGCGACCTTATTTTGCTTACCTTTTGCAGTAGCATTGGCTTGGGTTTTGGCCAGATATGAATTTCGGCTTAAGTTTGTGGTCGAAGCATGTTTGCAATTGCCGATGGTGCTGCCACCTGTGGTCTTGGGTTATCTGCTTCTGGTGCTGTTTGGCAATCAAGGCATGATTGGCCAATATCTCAATACACTCGGGCTGCAACTGGCATTTAACTGGAAAGGAGCAGTACTAGCCTCGATGATTGTCGCATTCCCATTGATGGTGCAACCGATCCGTTTATCATTTCAGCTCATGAATCAACAACTCGAACACATTGCAGGTTCATTGGGCGCAGCACCGTGGAAAGTGTTTTGGAGTATCAATTTACCTCTGTCAATTCCCGGTATGCTGATTGGCAGCATCTTATGTTTTAGCCGAAGTCTGGGTGAGTTTGGCGCCACCATTACTTTTGTGGGCAATATTCCGGATGAAACCCGCACTATTCCCATCGCAATTTATTCCTTACTGCAACAACCGAATGGTGAGGAAATGGCGATGCGTCTGGTGGCTTTATCTATTTTCTTGGCATTTATTGCTTTAATTGCCAATTATTTTATTTTGCAAAACTATCAACGGAAATTGGGAGGCTGAAATGTTGAAATGTAATTTTCATTATCAACAAGCCGATTTCGGGTTGAATATTAAACTGGAAATGTCGCAGCAACTGTTAGGGATCGTGGGTACATCTGGAAGCGGAAAAAGTACTTTACTCAAAAATATTGTTGGACTATTAAAACCTGACCAAGGATATATTCAGTTTAATCAGCAGGATTTAATCAATACAGAAAAGAAAATTAATATTCCAATGCATCAGCGCAAAATTGCATTAGTTTTCCAGAATGCTTTGCTGTTTCCACATATGAACATGCAGCAGAACCTATGCTATGCAGAAAAACTGGTATCTAGAGCCGATCGAAAATTCCAGTTTGAAGACATCGTGGAATTATTAGAACTAAACCCTTTAATGCATCGTAAAGCACATCAACTTTCAGGCGGAGAAGCGCAGCGCGTTTCTATTGGTCGAGCATTACTGTCTTCACCGAATCTATTGTTGCTAGATGAACCTTTAACGGGACTGGATCAACAGTTAAAACAACAGATTTTACCTTTTCTAAAACGGATGAAAGATGAGTTAAATCTACCCATGATTTATGTGACCCATCATTTAGAAGAGTTAGCTTACTTAGAAGCTGAAACTGTACAGCTCAAACAGGGCATACTCATCAGGAACTGATCAACTCTAGCTGATTGAGCCGGGCAGGTTTTGCATAGTAAAAACCTTGCAGATAATCACAATGATGTGATTTTAAACACTCAGCCTGTTCAGGATTCTCAATTCCTTCCGCAACGACTTCCAGATCCAGCTTATGCGCTAGGGTAATCATGGCTTCAATAATGGCCTCATCTCGTGGATTGCCAGGTAAATGCTGAACAAAGCTACGATCCAGTTTGATCTCATCGATCGGAAGACTACGTAAATAACTTAAACTCGAATAACCAGTGCCAAAGTCATCCACCGAAACTTTAATGCCCAAAGCCCGGACATTTTTTAAGATCTCAATGGACTTATCACCGCTGGCAATCAGCATGCTTTCAGTCACTTCGAGTTTTAGTAACTCATGCGGGAATTCAATTTCCGCTAATAATTGCTGGAGATCACTCAGGAATCCACTTCTTTTAAACTGTAAAGGAGATAGATTGACGGCAACCGAAATTTGAGTCTCATGCTGCATATTCCAGGCTTTAACTTCCTCACAAGCCTGTCTAAGTACCCATTCGCCAATTGAGACGATTTGCCCGGTCCTTTCTGCAAAAGGAATGAAATCGGCAGGAGAAATAAAGCCTTTTTCTGGATGTTGCCAGCGGATCAAAGCTTCCAGACATTTGACCTTGCCCGTTTCACTGTCCAGAATCGGCTGATAAAACAGTTTAAACTGCTGTTCATGCAGAGCGACCATCAGTTCATGACGAAGCTGTACATAATCTACCTTCGGTAAAGGCTCTTTCGTGAAATTATACCAGTGCCAGGTATTACCCCCTTCGGCATTGGCGTCACGCATGGCATCTTTAGCAGCATTGATAAACTGCTTAACACATTTAATGTCTGGATCAGCATCAGCCACACCAATACTGGCACTCAGATGAATGTCATAACCATCTACGTGAAAAGGCTGAGATAATCCGGCGATGATTTCTTCGGCACGTACAGCGACTTGCTTGAGATCAGTCATTTGAGTTAATAAAATTGCAAACTCATCCCCTGAAAATCTGGAAATCACATCTTCAGGCTCCAGGTTTTGGCTCAGACGATTGCCCACTAGTTTTAAAATTTTATCGCCAATATCATGACCGAGGCTTTGATTCAAAGGTTCAAAATCATCCAGATCCAGATATAAAAGCACTAGATTTGCAGAACCACTCTGCGCTAGATGCAGTTTTTCCTGAACCACTTCTTCAAACAGCTTATTGTTGATAAAGCCGGTTAAATGGTCATGTGATTCCTGATAAGCGATTAGTTCTTGCTGGGCAACATGCTGACTCACATCCTGTTGAATGGCAATGAAATGAGTGCACTTATGATTTTCATCAAAGACTGGACCTAGGTTTAGCTTGTTCCAGAACCAGTGTCCATCCTTACGATAATTTTTCAGGACAATCTTGATTTCAGATTTATTCTGAATGGCTTCGCTGATTTGCTGGACGCTTTCCTCGGAAGTATCAGGTCCCTGCAAGATGCGGCAATTTTTTCCTTTGAGTTCTTCCAGGCTATAACCGGTAATCTGCTCAAAGGCCGGATTAACATATTCAATAGGCTGGTCATTTTCTGCCGAGGTTAAAATAATGCCATGCGGATTTGCATCGACACTGCGTTTCATTAAGCGCAGCATTTCATTGTTTTGATAACGTTCAGTAATGTCGCGTGCCACGCTAAAAATACCGACAATTTCCTCATTCACTTTAATTGGCAAAAAAGTTAAATCGAGCCAGTATTTCTGTCCTGCCGAGTTATGTGCCTGAACTTCAAGGTGTCCAGTCAGACCATGCTTGGCCTGCTCAAAGGCTTCTAAGGCAAGAGGGCGATGTTCAGGTTCAATAAAATGATCAATTTTAGTTCCGATATGCGATTTAACACCAACTTCGTTAAAAAATTTGGTGGCCAGGTTGGCATCTACAATATTGCCGTCCAGATTATGCTCAAAAATTGCATCGGGATGAAAAGAGAAAAATGACTGATATTTATCTTTGAGCTGATTTCGTTTTTTGCGTTCTTCATACAGCTCAAAGGTTAAGGCGATCAGCGAAGCTGCATATTGCAGCAGGTCAATTTCATTGGGAGTAGGAGACTTGATCGAACGATAATAAGTACCAAAAGAGCCAAAAAGTTTGCCACTCCCGTTGGCAATTGGTACCGACCAGCAGGCTCTTAAACCATTTTGTTTAACCAGATCTTTATATGCGACCCAGTTCGGATCATTGAGTAAATCCTCACAGACCACTAAACGACGATGATATGCAGCTGCACCACAAGCGCCAACATTCGGGCCGATTTTTAGATCTTTTGAAGCTTCTACATATTCTCTGGAAAAATAGGCTGGTTCTTTTATTAAATTAAGCGTTTGTTCCTGTTCCGAATACAACATGACAGATACCAGTGCATCCGGGATTTTGTCCCCTAACCATACGGTAATCGCATCTATGATATCCTCTAAGGCAGCAGCTTGACCAATCAGATTAAAAATCTCTTGGCTGGTGCCTCCATTATAAAAAGAAGTCATATTGTATCCTTAAGTATAAACCTCTATATAAACCTAGAAGTATTAGAGAAATTATACTGTTTTTTTGAATAAAAGATCTAAACCCCATAACACAATAACAAAATAATATATTTAAATTATCTACTTAATAACTGTATAAAAATATTATAACTGAGCACTTTTTTCACCTGTCACCACACGATTTCTCCCTAAATGTTTGGCTTGATATAAATTCGTATCTGCTTGTTTTAAAACTTCTTTGATATCAGACGAAGTTAAAGGCCAGTGTGCAATACCGAGTGAAGCAGTGACTATTCCTACTTCAAGTAAATAAGTCGATGCCAGTTTATGTCTTAATCTTTCAGCGATTTTAGTTGCATGTGAAATCTCTTTGACTGGCGCAAGAATAATAAATTCTTCACCACCAACGCGACAGCAAATATCCTGTTCACGAAAACTTTCCCGAATAAATCCGGCAACTTTGGTTAATACCACATCACCCATATCATGCCCATGACGATCATTGATTTTCTTAAAATAGTCAATATCCAAAACCACCACAGCAAAATAAGTTTTATTGCTAATCAAATCATTTAAAAATAGTTCAAAGCCACGACGATTATAAAAGCCGGTTAAAGGGTCGGTTAAAGTGTCCTGTTTAAGCTCTTCGATCTCCTGATGGCTTTGTTGCACAAAGATTTGAAATGCAAAGCGCCCCTAATTGATCCAAATTTAAGGCGTAACTTGGGTAAGTGGGCGACCTAATTCCGTAAATCTGTTAAGGACTGCTACACGTGCATGGATCTCATTCACCTGACTAGGAAAGCTTCTTGCCATTAATTTATCGCCTAATAATTTGATGCAATGCATCTTGGTTTCCACCAAACTGCGGCGATGATAGCCTGACCATTTTTTCCATAATGTCCTGCCTAAATGTTTAACTGTTCGAAGTAATTCATTTCGCTCTAGCGAGCTACTCTTTGTATCTTTCCATGGTTTCGCATTTTTTCTAGGTGGAATCACCGCATGCGCTTGCCGATCTGCAATGACCTGACGGCATTGCTTGGTGTCATAAGCTCCATCGGTATAAACAGAGTCAATCTGCTCATCTTGTGGAATCTGATTAAGTAAATCACCAAGCACCTGTGAATCACTGACATTATTGGTTGTGAGCTGAATAGCGCGTATTTGTAGGGTTTTGGCATCTATACCAATATGTAGTTTACGCCATTGGCGACGATATTCAGCTCCATGTTTCTTGCGTTTCCATTCGCCCTCACCTAGAAACTTCATGCCTGTAGAGTCTACGAGTAGATGCAGCCCATCGCTACTTTTTTGGTAGCTGATTGCAATATCAATATGCTTTTGTCTTCTACAAAGCGTACTGTAATCTGGTGCGGTCCAATTTAATCCGCAAAGTTTAATCAGACTTTGCACAAAGCCAGTGACCATACGTAAAGACAAACGGAATAGAGATTTAATCATTAAGCAGCATTGGATAGCTGCGTCGGAGTAGGTTTGATTTCGCCCTTGTTTGCCTTTTGATGGAGCATACCATTGCGTAGCAGGATCAAACCAAATGGCAATATTTCCGCGACTCATGAGTGCTCGGTTATATGCGGGCCAATTGGTTGTGCGGTAGATTTTGTGTGTAGGCTTCTTCATTTGAAAATTATATCGCTGAAAAAGCCTTTACAGATAGGTTTGTGCAACAAAGCCGTTGCATACTCATAATTAGTTGCAAGAGAATTATTAATCAGTTGCTGTCGGTGAATTACATTGCTCACAATCAATGTAATTGAAAAAAGAATCACCAGACTCACAAGTAAAAGGATTAAAATCAATTTAGGTAAATTAAGTTTGAGTGAAATGAACAACTTTTGAACACTCATAACTTAATCCCCTGAATCTTTCAGAAATACAAAATATATACAATATATTTCAATAATTATATTGTGTGATGTAGTTCTCTATTTTAGATGAATAATATTCAGTTTGTAAGCATTTTTGAAGCTTAATCTGTTGCTTATTTTGTAAGCAGAAATGGTTTGGTCCATTTGTTCAATATATTTAAAAGATATGGAAAAAGACTGAGATCAACAAAATAATAAAATACTGATTTAGTAAAAATTATATTTTTATAATATAAGAAATTTTTATTTAAAAGCCAAATTTTCTGTCTAACCTAATATAATTAAATAGATAATAAATAAAGATTTATTGATTAAAAAATAATCTTTTAAAAGGTAAATATTTATTTTTCAAAGCCTTCACTATAGGGTGAAAGGTGGGATAAATAAGTGCTCAAAAGGATATCAATTAAATTTGAACACTTATTTATTTTAGGAAAAGCTAATTTTCTGATTTTACAGTTGTTTTCTCAATGAGAAAAATTAATTACTCTAAAGTACTTCTTAACATCCAGGCTGTTTTTTCATGCACATCAAGACGTTGCGTGATTAAATCTGCAGTCGGTTGATCGTTGACTTCATCAACAACTTCAAAAAGATTGCGTGCGGTACGAGCTACCGTTTCATGAGCATTTACCAATAAACGCAGCATTTCTTGGGCATCTGGTACACCTTCTACTTCTTTAATAGCAGTCAGCTTAACAAATTGCTGGTAAGTGCCGGGTGCGGCAAAGCCTAAAGCCCGGATACGTTCTGCAATCAAATCAAGAGCATTCCACTGTTCAGTATATTGGGTCATAAACATGCTATGCAGACTATTGAACTGTGGTCCGGTGACATTCCAGTGAAAGTTGTGGGTCATTAAATAGAGGGTATAGCTGTCTGCCAATAATTTAGATAGACCTTCGACGATTTTGGCACGGTCTTCGTAAGAAATACCAATATCAATTTTCATAGCTTTAGCATTTTTTTCTGAAGAGCCCATGTTTTACTCCTTAACAATTTTGTAGAGAGATATCTTTTAAAATAGAAGTTTGCCAGTCATGGCTGAAAAGATAGGAAATCTTGGCAGCATGACCTTTTATATGAAATAGATTTTTGCCACTATTTATATGTGGAAATAATTTTAAGTACTTCTGAGTTATATAGTTTATAGGACGGGCAAAGATATAAGTTTAGGCGTTCTGTATAGCCTGGTGACAGGATTGTAACTGTATAAAGAAATTAATTTTGCCTTATAAAACTCAAATGTCTGGATCAGTTTCTTAAAAACTTGTTTTCATTTTTAGATGATTAAGCCTTTATTTCATGATTTTATCTTTTAGTAAAAACTATCAGCTCTAAATTTTTCGAACTTTGTGATCGTTACTCGGTAAAAAAAACTGTGTAGTTAAGAAAAATAACAGAACTGTGCCTTTATTAAACAAGCCACTACAAAGACTCAGCAATGTATTCGTCAAATCTCGTTATGTTAGGGATACAGACGAAATCAATAAAAAGATTTTCATACTCAGCAACAGCTCACCATATACAGATAAAAGTGGAACTTTATTTTTCTGTAAAAACGCCAAGATGTTGAATAAAACTCAAGCGAATTTGAGATAGGCAAAAAAAGACTTCACTAAACTCAAGATCAGCAAGGAAAATGTCATGAAAATTAAGGCGAACAGTCCAGCCACAGGTAAAAATGGTTTAGATAAGCAGAATACCAATAAAAAAAGTGAGCAGCTTGATGTATACCGTAGCGACTCAGCCGAACAGACACTGACTACCAACCAAGGTGTCAAGATTTCGGATAACCAGAACAGTCTAAAAGCGGGCGTTCGTGGTGCGACTTTAATGGAAGATTTTATTCTCCGTGAAAAAATTACCCATTTTGACCATGAGCGTATTCCAGAGCGAATTGTGCATGCACGTGGTGTTGGGGCACATGGTTTTTTTGAAGCTTATCCAGGCAATGAAAAATGGACTAAAGCCGGGTTTCTAACCAATACCGGTGCCCAGACTCCTGTCTTTGTTCGATTCTCTACAGTACAAGGTCCTCGCGGTTCAGCAGATACGGTACGTGATATTCGTGGTTTTGCGACCAAGTTTTATACGGATGAAGGTAACTTTGACCTGGTGGCCAACGATGCGCCAGTGTTCTTTATTCAGGATGGCATCAAGTTCCCTGATTTTGTCCATGCGCTGAAACCTGAACCACAAACTGAGATTCCATCAGGTGCGTCAGCACATGATACTTTTTGGGACTTTGTCTCTCTTGTACCTGAATCTGCACATGCGGTGATGTGGGCAATGTCGGATCGTGCTATTCCACGTAATTTACGCTCGATTCAAGGTTTTGGCGTACATACCTTCCGTTTGATTAATGCTGAAAATAAAGCTGTCTTTGTGAAGTTCCACTGGACGCCTAAACAAGGTTTGACACAGCTGGTATGGGATGAAGCGCAAAAACTGGCAGGTAAGGATCCGGATTTCCATCGTCGTGACCTGTATGAAGCGATTGCTTCCGGTAATTACCCGGAATGGGAATTAGGCGTACAGATCGTTCCTGAAGAAGATGAGATGAAATTTGATTTTGACTTGCTGGATGCAACCAAAATCATTCCGGAAGAACTGGTTCCAGTGACTCCAATTGGCCGTATGGTGTTGAACCGTAATGTTGATTATTTCTTTGGTGAAACTGAGCAGGTCGCTTTCTGCCCAGGTCATGTCGTACCAGGCATTGACTTTACCAATGACCCACTACTACAGGCCCGACTGTTCTCTTATACTGATACTCAGCTGAGCCGCCTAGGTGGTCCAAACTTCCATCAGATTCCAATCAATAAGCCGGTTTGTCCATTCCATAACAATCAGCGTGATGGTCTGCATCAACGTCTTATTCACACCGGACAGGCCAACTACGAACCAAACTCGATTGATGACAACTGGCCAGCTGAAGCACCAGGTGCGACTCAGGCAGGTGGCTTCGAAAGCTATCAGGAACGTATTGACGGTAATAAAATCCGCCAGCGTAGTGAGTCTTTTAATGATCATTTCACTCATGCCCGTTTATTCTATCAAAGCCAGGCACCGCATGAGCAGAAGCATATTATTGATGCCTATGTCTTCGAACTGAGTAAAGTACAGCGCCAAAATATCCGTGAACGTGAAGTGCTTGAAGTGCTGTGCAATATCGACTTGACGCTGGCTCAACAGGTTGCGGACCAGTTAGGAATTGAAATCCCAGCTGAGAAAAAAGCCGCAAAACTGCCTGATGTTCTGATTTCTAAGCGTCTGTCTTTTGAAGCGTTTAAACCTGCCGATATTAAGGCACGTAAAATCGCAATTCTGGCACATGACAAAGCCAATGAAGCCAGTATTAAAGCTGTACAGGCTTGGGCTGAATCAGAGAGTGCTGTGGCTGATGTGTTAACACCTCGTCCAGGACCAGTTCTGAGCCAGCAAGGTACAGTGATCCCATCTGATGGTATGCAGAAAGCTGAACCGTCAATTGCCTATGATGCTGTAGTTATTGTCGATGGCGATAACTATGACATGGTGCTGAAAGATGGTATCGCGACTCACTATATGCTTGAGGCTTATAAGCATCTGAAACCGATTGTCTTCCTGGGAGATAAAGGTCAGCTGATTGAAGATCTAAAACTGATCAGTGATGAAGGTACTTTAGCAAATTCTCAATTCGATACTGTGCAAGATAGCTTCAAGACCTTGATCATGAATCACCGTGTTTGGGCGCGTGAATTGATCTCAGAAACTATTCCTGCATAAATACCATGAGAATAGAAGCTTCGGCTTCTATTCTCTATTTCAAGGAATAAAACTTTTATGGCGAGACCAGATCCTAAAAAATTACTGGCACAGATGCAAAATGCGCAATGGAGCAGGGAGCAGGATATTTATCTGATCGAACATAACCATCTACCTATGAGTCAACTCAGAGAAGAGTTGCCTTTTAGTGAAGAAGAAATTATGGCACGCCGTAAGGTACTAGGACTGATGACCCGTTTAAAACAGATGAAAAGGCTTTTTCCTTAACTGGCTTTCATCAAATGACCACAATATCGATATTTTTGAGGAAGCACTTTTATGGACCTCAGTTCAATATTAGAAAGATTTAAAAATTCATCATTAGAACCTAAAGAAAATATTCAAACGACTTTGAAGGAACTGGTGCAACTTTCGGATCAGGTTCCTTTTCCTGCATCAGGGGAAACTTTAAAACGCTGGCAAATTTTAAGCCAGATCTCGGCAACCAATTTAAGTCTGGGTAAAATATTTGAGTCGCATCTGGATGCAGTCGCAATTCTGCATGAATTAAATATTCCGGCAAATCCTCATCAGCTCTGGGCAGTCTGGGCAGCAGAAGGTGGGCCTCAGCCATTGCAGCTGGATGAAGGCAAGCTGACTGGCATCAAGACCTGGTGTTCCGCTTCTAGCTGGGTAGAGTCAGGCTTACTGACGTATCGGGATGAAAAAAATCGCTCTCAGTTATTAATTGTAGATATGCGGCAGCCCGGTATTCAGCATGACCATACTGTCTGGCAAGCTGTGGGAATGCAGCATACGTCCACGGCTCAACTTGAATTTAATCAGGTCCCTGTCAAAAAAGTTGCCGATCCACATGCTTATCTGGATCGGGTGGGATTCTGGCATGGAGCAGCAGGCGTTGCCGCTTGCTGGTATGGTGCGACAGTAGCTCTTGCTGAATATCTGCAGCAGGAACAGTTAAGAAAACCACATATGTATAAAGCCATGTATCTGGGTGAAATCAGCCGTGATCTTTTAGCTACTCAGGCTTTGTTCTATCGGGTTGCAGAATTGATTGACCAGCAACCTAAATTTCCTCATCAACTTCAGATTCAGGCTTTGCGTGCGCAGGTTGAAGCTACTGCATTAAATGTGCTCAACCAAGTTGGAAAAGCGCTTGGCGCATCGCCTTATTGTACCAATTCTTATTTTGCCCAGCTCGCAGCAGATCTGCCGGTATTTATCTGTCAAAGCCATGCTGCTTTTGATCTTGAGCGTATTGGAGAACTAAGCGCACAGGAGGAAGAACTATGGGCACTTTAAAACATGAGATTGTCGAAGATCGTGTGATCCATGGGGAAGGGACGCGGGTGGAAGAATGGCGTAACTGCGAAATACTGCAACAGATGCCAGAATTCGATATTTCCAGTGTAATTCCTGCAGATGCCAGAGTCTGTATTGTGGCACCGCATCCGGATGATGAAATTCTGGGATGTGGCGGACTGATGCAACGTCTGGATAAACTCGGCTATAAGATTGTACTGTTTGCAGTGACTAATGGTACGGCCAGTCATCCCGGTTCGAGTCTGTATACGCCAGAAGAACTGAACCAGATTCGTCCAGCAGAAACTCGCCAAGCTCTGGAAGAATTGTCCTTAGAACAGCCAGTTCTTCGGATTGCTTTGGATATTCAGGATGGAAAAGTGGCTGAGCAGCGAGACTTGCTCAAACAGCAATTGTATTCATATTTACAGCCTAATGATGTATTGGTCACGACTTTTGTTCATGATGGACATCCAGACCATGAAATAACCGGCCAGGTCGCCCAGCAACTCGCGACTGAGCTACAGTTACCGTATATTCAGGTTCTAATCTGGGCGTGGCACTGGGCCACACCAGGAGATACCCGAATTCCATGGACGGTTGCGCACAAACTCAGGCTGACAGATGAAGAATTAAAATGTAAAGCCCGAGCTGCACGATGTTTCAAGAGTCAGATTGAGAATGACCCGACGACAGAACAGGCACCGATTGTTCCTGAGCATGCATTAGAGCGTGTTTTACAGCCATGGGAGGTTTATCTGTATGAATAGTAAATCAACCTATGATCATGCTTATTTTGATGCTCTTTATGCGCTGAATCAGGGAGATCCATGGCATTATGAACAGCGCTGGTATGAACAGCGTAAACGTCAAATTTGTAAAGCACTCTTGCCCAAACTGCATTTTGAATCTGCCATAGAAATCGGTTGCAGTAATGGCATGCTAAGTCAGGAACTAGCCCCACATACAGGAGAACTCATCTGTCTGGATGCCAATACGACAGCGATCCGGCTGGCGCAACAACGTCTGCAAGATTATTCTCATGTCAGTTTTGTCCAAGGCGTTGTTCCGGAAGACTTGCCAGAGCGTAAGTTCCAGCTAATTGTACTGAGTGAGGTTTTATATTATCTGGATCAGGCCGCTTTAGAGAAATTGACCCACTGGCTGCAGCACGCCCTTGATGCAGAAGGCTGTATTCTGGCTTGTCACTGGCGGGCATCGATTTCAGGTTTTAGCTTTACTGGTGATGATATTCATGACCATTTAAATGCACACTTACTTTACAGAAAATGTTCACAACTTCAGGAACCTGATTTTCTAATTGATGTCTGGATGAATAGCCCACAATCTGTGGCAGAGCAAGAGGGCCTTAAATGAATAAAATTGGCGTGGCTATTCCTGCCTGTAATGAAGAAGCCTTTATAGAACGCTGCTTGCTGGCCTTAAAAAAAGCACAATTTGAATTTTATCAATACCTTGGTTCATCAGGAAATATTCCCGAGATTAAGATTTTAGTTGTCTTAGACAGTTGTACCGATCAAACCGCGATCAAAGCGATGCGACTGGGGGTGGAAGTTATTAGTTGTGACTTTCGTTCAGTGGGTAAGACCCGTCATTTAGGAATTCAAAAAGTAATTGAACAAGGATGCGACTGGATCTGTTGTACTGATGCGGATTCATGTGTTCAGGAGGACTGGTTCAAGATCATGTGGCAGCACCAACCCACTGATGCAATTTGTGGAGTCGTTGATGTCGACGAGTGGAAGCATTTAAGCTTGGAAGCCCGATTGAAATATTTAGGTCACTATCAGGATAAAATGGATCATCGGCATATTCATGGTGCAAATTTATGTTTTAAAACAAGTATATATAATGATTTTAATGGGTTTCGCCAGCTAGATTGTCATGAAGATGTCGACTTTGTTCGCCGTTTACAACAGGCAGGAGTCAACATTACCTGGTCCAATCAATTAAGGGTAACAACCAGTAGTCGTCTAAGGTCAAAAGTTACTGAAGGTTTCGCCTGTTTTTTACAAAAGCTTGAGTTACGGGAAGCAATGAAAAAACCGATCAGCGTATACAAATAAAACTATAAAATTATAAATTTTATACAATCAATTACTTGTAAAAAATTTAAAAATTCATCTCTAAAAGCTATTTCATTTAGAAAAATTCTGTTTATAATTCACACAAATTAAGCCCTGCTACTTATATTTTTCAGCTATAAGTCCGCGGGGTTTTTCTATGGATGATCGGTAATGGATGCCTGAGCTCTTTCTTTTGGAATGACAATGTTAAATTCACAGCTAATTTCTCGTCTTCAGTCTCCATCACCGTATCTCTGGCAGAAAATCGCCACTGCACTGTGTTTTTTTAGTCTAGGTTTTAGTACAGCTGCCTGGGCGCCATTAATTCCTTATGCGCAGCAGCGCTTATTGCTGAACCATGCTGACTTTGGTTTACTTTTGCTATGTGCCGGAGTAGGTTCAATGCTGGCCATGCCATTGGCAGGTCGTATGGCAAGCAAGTTTGGTTGCCGTACAGTACTGGCTGTTATTCTGGCTGCATTTCTGTTCATCCTGCCAGCGCTAGCGATTAGTCCTACCAGCTTGATGATGGCAATTACCTTGTTTTTCTTTGGGGCCAGTGCAGGCGCTTTAGGTGTAACTGTAAATATTCAGGCTGCCCAGATTGAAAAACTCATGGATAAAAGTTTGATGTCGGGTTTCCATGGCGTATGTAGCTTGGGTGGTCTGGTTGGTGTATTAGGCATGACCACGTTAATGGGATTTGGTCTGGCACCTTTAACTGGCGCACTGGTCGTAAGTGTGATGTTGCTTGCGATTGCGATGCTGGCAATTCCATTCTGCTTAGGTGGTCAGTCATCAACTACAGAAGAAACTAATACAGCTACAGCAAAACCTGCGAAAAAAGCGCTACCAACATTCGCAATTTTAGGTATTGGTCTGATCTGTTTTGTATCCTTCCTGTCTGAAGGCGCAGCGATGGACTGGAGCGGTATTTATCTGGCAACCCAGTTTAACGTACCTGCGGCGCATACCGGTTTGGCTTATAGTTTCTTTGCTGGCTTGATGGTACTTGGACGTTTTAGCGGTCATCTCATCATTCAAAGCTTGGGTGAAAAAACCACTATCTTACTAAGTGCTTTACTGGCTGCAGCAGGCTTATTCATGGTGATCTTTGCACCAGTATGGCAAGTCGTTTTAACCGGTTATGCGATCTTGGGTCTAGGTAGTGCTAACATTGTTCCATTGATGTTCTCTCGTGCAGGCCGTCAAAAAACTATGGCTTCTCATGTAGCATTATCTTATGTATCGGTATTTGCTTATACCGGTTCATTGATCGGACCAGCGCTGGTAGGTTTCGGTAGTGAAATTATTGGCTTACGTTTAGTATTTACGGTCATCGCAGTTGCTTTAATGAGCATTGTAATCCTGAACCATCTGACTGCCGGTCACAAAGAATCAGAAAAAGCAGAAGGTCTTATTGCCGGCCTAGACCATAAAACACCAGCATAAAGCTGTTGTTTTTTATGGGCTTTTCAGACTTATGCATGCATATTGAACTGGGTCGAGATGCCTTTGGCCACTGGTCGATAAATTCGCAAGCTTTGTGATTTTTTCAGGTCCGACAGGAACTGATCACGCCAGCGAATGATATCGAAATTCTTTAAGCCTTGCTGTAAATAGCGGTAACGTTCCAAACGTTCTGACTTAGGCATACGCAAGGCTCTTTTCAAGGCTTTGGCCATACTGTCCTGATCATAAGGATCGACCAGTAAGGCTTCCTTCATTTGCTCGGCAGCCCCGGCATATTTAGACAGAATCAATACGCCTGGATCTAATGGATCTTGCGCAGCAATATATTCTTTGGCGACCAGATTCATCCCGTCACGGATTGAATTCACCCAGCAAATATCCGCCTTACGATAGAGCTGCATCAGGGCTTCATGACCCAAAGTGTCATAGCTACAGTCAAAAGGCAGCCAGTCTACATTGCCATGCTGATGGTTTAAATTCTGCACCGCAGCCTGGAACTGTTCATAAAGTTTTTTATAGCTGTTCACATCTAGTCGACATGGGCAGGCAATCTGTAATTGCTGGAACTGATTTTTAAATTCAGGCTGTTCATCCAGCAACTCCTGGAATGCATGAATTTTCTCCAGCAGCCCTTTACTGTAATCAATCCGGTCAACCGAAATAATGGTCTTATGGGCATGTGCTTTATCCAGATCAAAGGGCAGGTCAGTGACTTGGCTCTCAGCAGCCTGCTTCTGAATCTGCGCCGGGTGTACACCGATTGGATAAGCTTTCACATAAATCCGTTTAGACTGATAACTCAGGATTTCATCATTGCAATGCTGGATATTTAATACCTGTTCCAGGAAATCAATACAGTTGGCCTGATCGCGTGGAGTTTGCAGACCGATGACATCAAAATCTCCCAGATGTCGGGCCAGTTCCTGATAAGGAGACAGCGTTTGCCAAAGTTTCAGTTCCGGGAAAGGAATATGCAGGAAGAACCCAATCCGGTTGCGCATGCCTAATTTACGACAGTAATGCGCAACACTCAGAAAATGATAATCATGAATCCAGATGATGTCATGCGGTGAAGCCACCTGTTTCAGGTGTTTGGCAAAACGCAAATTGACATCTTTATAGGTTTTAAAATCCTGCGGCTGATATTCAACACGTTGATGCTGGTCATGCATTAACGGCCATAAGGCATTATTAGAAAAACCACAATAATAACCCTGGTACTGGGCTTCGCTCAGTGCACTGGTATGATATTCCACATTCTGATGTTTCAGAATCTGAAATTTCTGTTCCTTGTTCTGGTCAACTCTGGAGCCATTCCATCCAACCCAGATACCGCCTATATCTTGCAATGCATCCTGCAATGCAACAGCCAATCCACCAGCCTTCATACTTTCTGGGTTAGGTAGATTCACACGGTTTGATAACACAATGAGTTTAGACATGTGATTTCTCCAATCGTTGTTGTTCTTGTACTTCAATTACCTTTAAAAATTCTTTCAGGAAGGCCTGAACTTGAGAGACGTTTTCCAGTCTGTACCGTGCTAGGGTCTGGCCAGGGCCTACTTTGATTGAGCAGCCGTGAAGGGCATTGATGACTTTGAATCCGGCTTCATCGGTCAGGTCATCACCGATAAACATGGGATAATGATCATTGAGATGGTATTGCTGAATAATCTGTTGAATCGCTGAACCTTTATTGGCGCCTTTGGGCACCAGTTCAAAAACATACTTGCCAGCTTTTAACTCAAAGTCGGAAAACTGGTTGAGACATTCCAGCGCAAAAGCATGTACGCGATCTTCTAGTTGAGGATGTTCACGAAAATGTAGTGCAACAGAATAATCTTTAACCTCGATCCGCAAATCAGGGATTTGAACTGCCTGTTCCTGAATATATTGTTTTAGGGCTTGTAGCTGCGACTTATTTAAAGAGATTAATGTCTTTAAATTAGCTTGATAGATTAATTCCAGACCATGTGATCCAGCGATATTCCATTGCAGAGGGTGAATAAGTTTTTGTGCTTGTAAAATAGAACGACCAGTAACTAATATCAGCTGAATATATTGTTGTAAATTTTCCAATATATTTATAATTTTAGGTTGAATTATACTTTTATCTGGATCTGGGTGAAATTCAGAGATTGTTCCGTCAATATCAAGAAATAAAACAACCTGGTCTGAGTCCATATTCAGGTTGCAATCATTTAAAATCATCTTTGGCGATATATAAAAAGATGAGCTAGATGAATCTTCTAAATCTTGTTCCCTATGTATGCCTGACATAAATCCACCTAAGTACTTGATATAAAATAGATTAAAATTTATAGTTAAACTGTGTGATTTTTAATCTAATTAGTTTTATAACATATTCTATTTTTCAAAATGGCTTTAGGCGCAGAAAAGAAACACTTTTGACATGTAAAGTTACTTTGTAAAATTTGGAAATATTCAGCAGAAAAAGTTGATATTCTTTGTATATTTGTAAAATAATTTTTCAGTGATTTTTAATATATTAATAATGATATTTAAGGTATTGCATATTAAGTGATTGAGTAAGTTTGAGTGCTATAAATAAGATTCTTTTGATTATTTAATGTAAAAAATGGTTTTGATTTATATTTCTAAAAATTAATTCATTGGCTTTCTATTAAATAATAGATCTCTTGCGAAAGTAAAAACCACCTCAATATAAATTTCATGAGATATCAGAAATTAAATCGTTTTTCAGATTCTGAATTCCAGCGCTTGGTTGGTGTACCTCGACCAGTTTTTAGTGAAATGGTCGAAGTTTTAAAAGAAGCAGAATCACTTAAAAAGAAATCTGGGCGTCCTCATACTTTAGCTATAGAGGATCAATTATTATTAACACTCAATTACTTACGGAATTACAGCACTCAATTGGAATTGGCTGCAAATTACCATATCGCTGAAAGTAATGTGAATCGAACCATTAAAAAGGTTGAAGATGCGTTGATGAAATCAAGACGTTTTACTCTGCCAAAACGAAGTATTACCACAGCAGACGAACACTTTAACTGGGTCATTATTGATGCGACAGAATGTTCAATAGAACGTCCGAAAAAAAAATCAGAGTAAGTTCTACAGTGGTAAAAAGAAGAAACATACGCTAAAAGCACAAGTGATCTATCATCCGAACAGCAAACAAATCATAGGGCTAGATATATCGAATGGCAGTCAGCACGACATTAAATTGGCAAGAAAAACGGTTAAAAAATTCAAACATTGTAAATATGTTATGACCGATTTAGGGTACTACGGATTAGAGCAAGATGGCTTTAAATTATTGCTGCCAATAAAGAAAAAGAAGAATTTACCCTTATTTGATGTTGAGAAAAAGTACAATAAAATGATTGGAAAAATACGAGTTGTGATCGAACACATTAATAGTCAATTGAAAACATTTAGAATATTAAGTGAACGCTATCGAAATAGACGAAAAAGATTCGGTTTACGCATTAACCTAATCGCTGCACTGGTAAATCGGATGAACTTGCAATAACGACTTTCGCAAGAGGTCTAATAGGTATTAAATTGGAAATATTAAAAAACACATTTAATATAAAATAAGAATATAGTGCAGCCTATTAATTTTTTATTAAAGCCAGTTTTGAAAGGAAGGATAAATTATAAAATCTTGGTGCTACATAGAAGAGAGAGGGTTATATCGTTGAGAGACTAGGTAGACATAACCCCATAAAGAGGAGAGCAGATCGCTTATAGCTCTCTCCAGACATCGTTCTCATCTTTCAATGGAATAGTAAAGTTAAAGTCATCATCATTACTGACTAAAAGACTGGTAGGGGTTTGCATCAAAACTTTTAAAACAGTACCAGCTTCAAAAATAATCGGGTGACAGTTTTCCTTTTCCAAGGTCACTGGCTTAAGTAATTCAATCACAGAACTTTCCATATTTTTATTCCCAAATATTGATACTTCGCTGTTTTTTAATCTTAACATGATTTTTGCACATTTAACTAATTTTTGAAAAACCGAGACATAAGTCAACAAGTCGGTCAATTTTTCTTAAAAAGCGCTTAAGTCAGTAAATTAAAGGGATAGAGATTAAGATTTAATTTTCAAACGATTTGTGTTTCTTAAACTCGAATATTTTCAGTTTATTTACCGACGAAAAGAAGAGAAGGAGACAAACGGCCCCAAATAGTAAATCTAGCGCAAAATCTACTTGTCACTTTTTGACAGGCCAGTCATGATCTCCTCCATTCTATTGCGTACGTTATGCGCTAGTATTAAAGCAAGAATCATATAATCTGATATCAATTTGGCTTTAGCGATTTTGTGTTTGTATGTAATTTTTTACATTGAATTGCAAATTTATGCTGCAGTTCGTTGAAAGTCTGAAAATAAGAATAAACTGTGCGTCATTTGGATGACCCGTACATCTATAAGGAGAATTAAGCCCCAATGTTTAAGTCATTTTTTCCACAACCAGTGTGGTTTTTTAGTAGTCTGGTACTGTGGTTTCTGATCAATCTTGGCCTTTGGCATAGTGGTGGATCAGGCTGGGGTGTCTATTTAGGTATGACTGAAGGTTATCATGATCTTAAAATGCCGATAGGAATCAGCCGTTTCTGGGCGCCAAAATTTCTCTGGTTCTATCTCTGGTTTTTTGTGAGTACCGCGATATTTGCTACCTTCTGGTATTTTAAAGCGAAACATCCCTGGCAGCGCTGGTCCGTATGGGGCTCGGCCTTTATCCTGTTCAATATCTGGTTTGGGGTGCAGGTTAATGTGGTCTTAAATGAATGGTATAGTCCGTTCTATGACCAGATCCAGAATATGCTCACCCAAGGGGGCGGAGATGTCAGCCTACTATATCAAGGTGCATTGACCTTTATTTATATTGCCATGGTCTATGTCACGCTGGCGGTGTTTAACCTGTTCTTTGTCAGCCATTATGTATTCCGCTGGCGTACGGCGATGAATGACTACTATACGGCGCATTGGGAAAAGTTACGTCATATTGAAGGGGCATCACAGCGTATTCAGGAAGATACCATGCGCTTTGCCAAAACTACGGAACAGCTCAGTGTCTCGCTCATTGAATCTCTGATGCTATTAATGGCATTCCTGCCAATTCTGTATGAGTTATCTAGTCATGTAAGAGTACTGCCGATTGTCGGTGAAATACCGCATGCATTAATGTGGGCGTCGATCGGATGGGCAGTTCTGGGCACTGTGATTTTAATGATTGTCGGGATGAAACTCCCTGGACTGGAATTCAATAATCAGAAAGTAGAAGCGGCTTATCGTAAAGAGCTGGTTTATGGTGAAGATTATGCCGATCGCGCTCACCCGCTCACCTTGCAAGAACTGTTTAGCCGGGTACGTACGAATTATTTCCGGCTATATTTCCACTATGCCTATTTCAATATGGTCCGCATCTGGTATCTGCAACTGGACAATATTTACGGATTATTTATTTTGTTTCCAAGTATTGCCGCGGGTGCGATTACACTCGGTTTGATGATGCAGATCCTGAATGTGTTCGGTAAAGTTCGTGAATCCTTCCAATATCTGATTTTATCCTGGCCTACGATTATTGAATTGCTCTCCATCTATAAACGTTTGAAAGCATTTGAATCCCATCTCGATTAATTTTTCTTATATTCATAGACAATTTTAAAAGCCAGATCATTATAGGTCTGGCTTTTTTATTGATTAATTTTTATTCAAAATCTAATTGAAAATTACGATCTAGAGAGGTGCGAAAAAATTAGGATGAATGGCACTAAAACATCCCAATATTAGGGTATTCAAGCTATTTTTTCTTGTCTAGAATTTTAAAGGCCAGCCAGGGTGCTGTTTAATTTCCAATAATATGACGTATAAAAATAATTAGTGTACGTAAAGGAAATTATTCAAATTATAATCTCATTCAGACAGCGATAGAGAGCATAATTGCCGTTATTGTCCATGATAATAATATCTCTAATTTTTGTTGAATGAGTAACCGGAGAACTGATCTGTTTCTTCTGTTTTTTTATATCTTTTTTCTACTGCTTCATCTTTCAATTGATGAGTAATCCAGCGTATTTGTTGACTTGAAGAATGTTAATTTGATCAATTTATCTGGATTAAAGCCGGATGAATTAGGCATTTTATTCCTCATTTTTAGTGATAGGTCTCGCTATATTTTTATATTTATCAATCTGTTGAGATTGTTGTTTTGGCACATTTGCTATATGTTATAGAGGCCTGGGGGAGATAAGCAGTGAAGCTAAAATTAATAATTCCAACAATATGTGTAGCAAGTCTGGCTGGATGTAATAGTATTCAGCAAATGAAATCAGATATGCAGCATCCTTATGCAAGTCCTCAAGAACTGATCGTTACAAGAAACCTGAATCAGGCTGATGGTTCGGCAAAAGAATATGTTTATTCATGGGAAAAATCCAAGCAGCATTTAGAGCCACAATCCCTCTATCCACGAACCACTTTAAGCCAGTACTGTCATGAACGGGGCGGCAAGTTTTCACTGTTATACAAAAGCCAGTTGGCTTCAGTAAAAGATTCTGCCCAGAAGAACCGTTTAAGCAAAAACCGTTATGTCACCCAAGGTATTGGTGCCTATCAATGTACGATGCCTCAAGGGCAAAACTGGATTGTTTCTATTGAGCCGATCTCTGAACGTCAGCCAGAAAAAAATAATACTACCCGTGTAGTCCGGATCCTGAGCAAACTTCAAAGCTCGGCTGAAGCGCGTCATTTCTATCAGGGCCATAAGGCTACGGCTAAGTCTAATAAAATTGCTGAAAAGAATGCGGCCAAAACCTCAGTCAAAGATGAGAAAAAGGAAGTAGATAAAAAAGAAGCCGATAAGAAAGAGATAAAAATCCCTGCTGTTGAACCGGCAGTGATTGCTGTTCCCGCTGCTCGTACAAGTAGTATCGAAACGCCACAACAGCAGCAGATGAAACTGTATGTAGCTGCACGCCGTGATATCAATAGCGGTAAGAACCTGAACAATGCCTGCAATAATGCCCAGCGTGCCTATAACTATGGCAAATTACAGGGTACAGAAGGAACACGTGTCTATACCGAATCCGGCATGCTAGTGGCACGCTGTTTAAGCAGTATTCCAGTCTATGCTAACCGTATTCCAAATTCCAAGGTTCAGGCCAAACGAGTACTGCAGAATCTGGCCACCAACTATAACCATACTGGGGCGAAGAATCAGTTGAGACAGTTAAAATAAGTCTATTATTTTCACATGCAGTTTGATCATTTATTTGGCAAAGTAGATGCACATGAAAAGTCATCTACTTTAAGTATTGGTGATATTTAAAAAAGTATTTCTTAAGCATAGCAGAACTTAAAAATAATATTTTTCTTTTGAAGATCAATGATAAAAGATAAATAGTTATTCTGTTGATAGGAATAAAAATTAATTATTATTGGGTCGCAAATCGAACCTCATTTCAGAGTAAATTTCCCGCCACCATCTCAGATTTTCTCCTCTATCTCTCTTGTTAAATACAAGCCCATTCAACGGCATATTCTAAAAATTATTGGTATATCTCTTGCTTAAAAATTATCAGTTTTGTGCTTATGGCCAGAGCAAGAAAAACTAATTGATTTTTAACATACACAATAATGAGATTTATCGCTTGAGAAAACATATTTTAAGTCATTTGATTCTTGTGGGTGCATTTCTACATTCACCTGTGAGTTATGCAGTGAGTACAACTTCATTAAAATCGGCAATTGATCTGAATGCGATTGATCGGACGGTTGATCCAAAGCAGGATTTTTATCAATTCGTGAATGGAAACTGGCTGAAAACCGCAAAGATTCCAGAAGATCAGGCATTGTCGGGTGCATTTGCTGAAGTGAGTATGAGATCAACCCAGCAGTTATTTGGCATTTTTAATGAGCTGGCCAAAAAACAGCATCCGCAAGGTAGCAATGAACAAAAGGTCGCGGATCTTTATGCCAGTTATATGGATACCGATCGGCTAGAACAGCTCGGACTTGAGGCATTGCAACAAGACCTGCAGCGGATTGAAAGTATCAAGACCAAAAAAGATCTGGCAGAATTTTTTGCCTATGCGGAAAAAATCAATCTGAATTTGCCATTCTCTACCCGTTTTTATCAGGACCGTAAAGCTTCTTCCAAGGCGATGATGTATGTAGGGCAAGGTGGCTTGGGAATGCCTGACCGTGATTTTTATTTGAGTGAGCAGCCTCGACAACAGGAAATTCGCAATACTTATCTGCTTTATATCGCCAATACCCTGAATTTTGCCGGTCAGCCCAAGCCGATTGAAGATGCTCGCACTATTCTGGCTTTGGAAAAGGCACTGGCAAAAATTAGCTGGTCCGCTGTGGAGCTGCGCAATGATGAGGTGAGAACCTATCTCGTTGAAACTAAAAATATTATTAACTATATGCCTTCTTTTGACTGGATGAATTATTTCTCAGAACTGGGCTTAAAAGGTGCAAGAAAAGAGGTTGCGATCTCGCAGATTAATTATTTGCGTCAGCTGGATCAGTTATGGAAGGTTGTTCCAATTGAAACCTGGCAAACCTATTTGAAATTCAATCTGATCAATAGTTATTCGCCATTTTTAACAGAAGTTTTTCAAAATCATCATTTTGAATTTTATGACAAAACGCTAGAGGGTGTACAAGCACGTTCTCCACGGAATGAGTCTGCCTTGAAGCTAACTAACGGTATTTTAGGTAATGTACTTGGCAAGCTCTATGTAGAAAAGCACTTTAATGAAAGCCAGCGCCCAGCGATGCTGGAAATGGTAGAAAACGTCCGTAAAGCCTTTCATCTGAAACTGGATCAGGCAGACTGGATGGGTTCGGATACCAAAAAACAAGTGCGGCATAAGCTGGATAGCATCAATATCAAAATTGGTTATTCGAAAACATGGCGGGATTATTCAGCCCTAGAGATTCGTAAAGATGATCTGATTGGGAATATCCAGCGGACCCGGCTATTCAATTACCAGCGTGAACTGGACAAGGTGGGAGAACCGATTGATCCAGAAGCCTGGCACATGTCGCCACAAACAGCCAATGCTTACTATAACGTTAAGCTGAATGAAATCGTATTACCTGCGGCCATCTGGCAGGCACCATTTTATTATGATGATAGTCATGATCCTGCAGTGAATTATGGTGCCATCGGGGCTGTTATCGCACATGAAATTAGCCACGGTTTTGACGATAGAGGAAGCCGCTTTGATGCCAAAGGCAAGGGTGAAGAAACCTGGAACGAGCGCGACCGTAAGAAGTTCAATGAACGCACCAAAGCCTTAGTCGAGCAATATAAACAATATGAAGCTCTGCCAGGGCATAAGGTGAATGCGGAATTAAATAAAAGTGAAAATATCTCTGACAACCTAGGCTTAGGGATCGCTCATATGGCCTACAAGTTATCACTCAAGGGTCAGCCAGCACCTGTCATTGATGGCTTTAGTGGAGATCAGCGTTTTTATATAGGCTGGGCACAAGTCTGGCGTAGCAAAAGTAATCCTGAATATCTGTTAAATAGCCTAAACCTTGCCAGCCACGCGCCAGGTCATGTACGTGGCAATGGCGCCGTCCGCAATCAGCAAAGTTTCTATGAAGCTTTTGGGATTAAAGAAGGGGACAAGATGTATTTATCACCTGAAAAACGAATCTCCATCTGGTAACAGGATTTAAAAAAACAGGTCTGTTTATCTGAAAAGAGACAGGCCTATTTTTTATCTAAACGACCAGCAGGCAGAGTCAAGAACAGTTTAAAAATTGGCATATATGCTGCTTATAAAGATTTAAGTGTTTGATTATCAGGTCAACACGCATTGATAAATTCAACTGCGCAGTGAAGCGCGAGGATAGCAAGCTTTGAAAATTTTTCTAAAAACCGCATTGGTAAGTGCTTTATTAGCCGTTTCCTCTGCAAATTATGCTTCAGATCAAACCGCTATTACAGCACTTGGTTCGGGGATTCATCTTCAACACTTTGATAAAAAAATCGCACCACAACAGGACTTCTATCAGCATGTAAATGGACACTGGTTAGAGCATGAGGAAATCCCGGCTGATATGCCAAACTGGGGTGCATTCACGATTTTGCGTGAAAACTCGACCCAGCAATTACATGACATTGTAGAAGAGCTGGCGAGAACCAAATCGGAATATGGCAGCAATGAGCAGAAAGTGGGGAGCTTGTATGCCAGCTTTATGGATACGGAAACTTTAAATGCAAAAGGCATCCAGCCGCTGAAAGCAGATATCGCTAAAATTGATGCCATGAAAAGCAAGAAAGATTTCACTTTGTTGCTTGCAGACTATGCAAAAAACCATGTCAGTACGCCTTTTGAATTTGGCGTGATTCCTGACTTGAAAAAATCTGATCAAATGGCAGTGTTTTTGGGTCAAAGTGGTTTAGGTTTACCGGATCGTGACTACTATTTAAAAGACGATGAAAAACTGAAAAGTGCCCGTGAAACCTATGTTAAACATATTGCTAAGCTGTTGACGCTCTCGGGTGAAACAGAAGCAGAAGCGGCTGCACATGCACAATCTATCCTGAACTTAGAAACTGAAATTGCCAAAATTCAGTGGGATAACGTGCAGAACCGTAATCTCGAAAAAATGTATAACGTCTATACATTAAAAGATGTCAAAAGTCTGGTGCCAGAGTTTGACTGGAAAACCTATTTTAAAGCGACGGGTTTAGATAAAAAAACCAAAACCGTGATTGTGGCGCAAAAAAGTTATTTTGAAGATTTAAACAAGATTTTAAGCAGCACCCCCCTCGATGTATGGCAAACCTATTTCAAATTCCATCTGATTGATGGTGCTGCACCTTACTTAAGCCAGGAATTTGCTGATGCCAACTTTGAAATGTACAGCAAAACCTTACGCGGCGTGACCGAGCAACGGGCACGCTGGAAACGTGGGGTTGATATGACCAATGCCGTACTCGGTGAAAGTCTGGCACAAGTCTATGTCGCAAAACATTTCCAGCCTGAACAAAAACAACGTATGGAAATACTGGTAGAAAACCTGTTGCTGGCATGTGAACAGAATCTGGAAAAACTGGACTGGATGGGGGCAGAAACCAAAGCACAGGCACACCGTAAGCTGAAAAGCTTTAGAGTGAAAATCGGCTATCCAAGTAAATGGCGTGACTATAGCAAGCTGGAAATTAAAGATGGCGACCTGATTGGTAATCTGCGTCGTACCAACAGTTTCAATTATGACATCGCACTGGATAAACTGGGTAAACCGGTCGATCGTGAAGAATGGCATATGCTGCCGCAAACAGTAAATGCTTACTACAACCCGATGGGCAATGAAATTGTTTTCCCTGCTGCAATTTTACAGCCGCCATTCTTCGATATGAATGCCGATGATGCCGTGAACTATGGCGCAATCGGGGCAGTGATCGGGCATGAAATCAGTCATGGCTTTGATGATCAGGGCAGCCGCTTTGATGCAGATGGCAACATGAAAAACTGGTGGACCGAAGAAGACGATAAAAAGTTCAAGGAAAAAACCAAAGCTCTGGTCGAGCAATATAATGCTTATGAAGCGATACCGGGCTATCACGTCAACGGTGAGCTGACCTTAGGCGAAAATATTGCCGATAACTCAGGTCTGGCGATTGCCTATGAAGCTTATAAATTGTCACTAAATGGCAAGCCTGCTCCGGTGATTGATGGATATACCGGAGATCAGCGTTTCTATATTGGTTGGACACAGGCATGGCGTGCCAAAGTTCGTCCGGAACTGGCATTGCAGCTGTTAAAAACAGACCCGCATTCACCAGCAGCCATTCGTGGCCGAGCCACTTTACTTAACCAGAAACCTTTCTATGAAGCTTTTAGCGTCAAGCAAGAAGATCCAATGTATCTGGAAGAAGATAAACGGGTAAAAATCTGGTAAGTCTGAAATTTAATTTATAGGTTCCCAAAATCCTGACTGATGTCGGGATTTTTTTTATCTCTCAGGTTACAGAGTTCTACAGGTTTTCCAACCTTTTACGTGCTACAAAGAAACAGCATTGTTCAAGCAGTTTGAACGGGTGAAAAAGGAAAGAAATATGGGGTTCAAAGCTTTATCGGGTCTTCGGGCAGTCTTTATGACTACAGTATTGCTGGGTGCAACTCAAGTTGCGACAGCCGGCCCAACAGTTGATCAGCTCAGTGACTGTTTAATGAAATCCACGACGGCCACCGATAAAGCCACAGTCTTGCAATGGACCTTTGTGGCATTGGGAAATCATCCTGATCTAAAAGCTTTTAGCAATGTAACTGCAACTCAAAAGGAAACGCTCGACAGAAATTTAGCGACGGTTTTACAGCGGATTCTGGTTGAGGAATGTCCAACCCAGACCAAAGCGGTCATTCAGGCTGAAGGGGTACAAGCAGTGGGTGAAAGTTTCCAGGAGCTTGGGCAGGTCACGGGTGAGGAAATTCTCAAAAATCCCGAAATCAAAAGTCAGCTGAATGGTGTACTCAAATATATCGACATGAGCAAACTGGTTACGACGTTTTTGACACCTGACGTGTGGAATAAACTAGGCATCACCCGTTAATGGATTGCAGATGCAGTAAACTTAAACCGCAAAATGTGGTTTAAGTTTTATAAAGCTTGCCTGGAAACAGTCGATCCCGAATTTCATTCCAGTTGGTCGACAGCCAGCAAATAAATGAACCTAAGGTGACCATCATCGTGCCGATCCAAAAGGTGTGGGATAGACTGGTATTCAGCACCCACATCGAAATGACAGACGAAAAGATCGGACTAAAATAAGATAACGCGACCAGCATTGCGATATTGCCCTGATTAATCCCGATATTCCAGGCTGCATAACCTAGGCCAGTCACGATCGAGACCAGCAACATATACAGCATAATATTCAAGTCAATATTAAGAAGTTGCGGCAGTTGTTCGTGATCTAACAGCAGCGTCTTGCTCCAGAGAACCACACTTACCATCGCGAAAAAGAACACGATCGGGTTATGTCCTTGGCTGTATTTTTTGGTAAATACACAATACAGCGACCATAAACTCGCTCCAATAAATGCCAAGATGTAACTGGTCGGATTGGCTTGAATGTTATGAATGACGGTTGCTAAATGAATATCGCCGTTGCCTGTCTGGATATAAAAAATACCTGCCAGACTAATACTAAGCCCCACCACCACCAAGCTATGAAATTTTAGTTCATGAAATAAAATCAGCATGGCGATGGTCATACTGGGCCACAAATAATTCACCAGACTAATTTCAATGGCTTGCTGTGCAGTTTGTGCGAGTGCTACGGCATAGGCAAAGCAGATTTCATATACCAGAAATAATGCAGCTGCACTGAGCAGATAGAACTTGGGTATGGTTTTGAGTTTGGGAACGCCAAAAACAGCCAGTAAGAGCAGGGTGCTTAAGCTATACATCATAAGTACAGCCAGATCAGGTCCAATACTAAAACTGATTTTTTTGAGTAATCCCACGATAGATGACCACTGTAAAATGGCACTTAAGCCAATCAGCGTAGCGAGATTTTTCGACATGATAAGGGCGGGATGGGAGAATGTGCAGATTGTATTCCTGTTGAGTGATTTTCAATATGGGATAAACACGATTTTATGATCAAATTCAAAAAAATCGTTAACAACCGCTTTATGATTTGAATATCCCGATCATGAGTTTAATGATCCAGAAAATGGGTGTGAAAATTAGCTCGATACCATCGGAAAGGTTGGCAAGTTTGCTTTCTCTGGCTGTGTGCCTCCGTGGTTTGATGGGTTTGCGTTGTCTTGACTGATATGCGCCAATGATGAATACAAGAATGATCAGGATAATGCTGAGTAAGATAATGTGATTTGGCATTTTTTTGTTTTTCTTCGGTTTGTTTTTGATTTTATAGCATGAATTTAACCTTTCTCTAAGCCTCTCTAGTGCTTCATTTTAGAAATACCTCTCCCTAACCCTCTCCTAAAAGGAGAGGGGATTATTCACTATTAAATTAATGCAGTCATGAAATTATTTGATACTCCCTCTCCCTATGGGATGAGATACCGTCTTGGTAGTCAATCAGGTTTTGAGATTATTCGACCACTAAATAATCTCTTTGATAGGCAGTCTGATGTTTTAAAACGCCATAACACAGATGTATAAGCTTGCGCATTGCAGCACCTAAAGCACACATTTTATTTTTACCCTGGCTTAATAATCGTTGATATAAAGCTTCAATGTGTGGATTATATTTAATCGCTGTTAATGCCGACATATACAATACTGAGCGTATTTTACTGTCACCTGCTTTTGATAAGTGACTTTGCTTGTTGACTGAACTGCCAGACAACTGATGTACTGGAACCAAACCTACATATGCAGCAGCTTGACTTGCTTTTTCAAACTTGTGCGAATGAAATAACCCCAACAGTAATAAGCCTGATCGTTCACCGATTGAAGGAATAGTTTGCAGTAATTTCAAATCCTGTTTCAATGTTGGATCTTGATCTATGTGATTATTTATTAACTTATCAATATGTTCAAGTTGCTGATTTAAATACTCAATATTCTCTTCAAGTAATTTAATCACAACAACGGAGGTATGAGTGGACTGCGCCTTTTCAAGTCGATTCTTTTCCTGCAATAGACTACCTAGATAGACATCTCGTCTGCCTAGTAAAGCTTTTAATAATCTGACATTTTCAGGTTCAGGCTGCCATATGATTAACTTTGCGGTGTAACCATAACGTGAAAGAGCTTCACTATCAGCTTTATCCGTTTTATTTAGCATGGACATGCCTTTGGCAAAGGCTCTTACTCGTGAAGGATTAGCCACACAAACCTTTACACCTGCATCATATAGATAATATCCCAAATTCTCGTGATAAACCGAAGTCGCTTCCATGATTGCTGTCACTTGATCAGGTTCAATTTTAAGAGTGATGAGCCATTTGAGCAGACTGCCAAAGCCACTTTCTGTATTAGTAAATATTTTATTTTTTCTTTTTCCAGTCAAACCTTGAGGGAAAATGCAACAATCTATTTTGGTTTTACTGACATCAATACCTAGCATAATCATGGTGATATTCCTTGAGTTTAAGCTATGATTTTTATCCCATTAACCATCATCTTACCTTGTGAATACAGCATCAAAGTGCTTAGTTACCGTTCAGAGTTGTATGAGGGATAAGGGCAAATTGTAGGTTTTATCTCAGGTTCAAATTTAAGATTTTAGCAGCACTCCAAACTCTACAATTTGCGTATAGTGGTAGCTAATCACTATATCAATCAAGATACAAGAAGCACTGCTTCGCAAGGGGGTGAGGGAGAATTACAAAAAATCAGGATAAAACTTCTCAAACTCCGGATTTACAGCTTCACCCCGCAGCAAATTACCTTTTGGCTGAATATAACTATAAATTTCCCGCGTAGGCTGCTCGTGCCAGCCGATATTAAAAGCGCAAAGTTTTGGGAAAAATTGTAGGTGGCTATAGTTCAGGTTGTTATGAATCCAATAAGCAAGTTGTTACCAGGTGGTTTGATCTTTTTCATACAGTTCTAGAAATGAAGGAATAACGATACACGCTGTTGCACCATAACCTTTTTCGTCTGGATAATCCCAAATATGGCTAGCAAAGTTTTTCTCGTTGCTGGCGCAGTTATGTCCTTTTTCATTACCAAGTTGGTTGACGCTTGGTGAGCGATACGCCGAGCGAATCGCAATACGTCCAAACTTTTCTTGTATAGGTTCGAGCAGTTGTTTGCACAGTTCTGTGCCTGTTCGAATGGCAATGTCAGGATAATCGGGAAAGTTGGGTACACCGTACCAATTAGCGATTTCGCTATACAGAAAGTCACGCATAAAGAAAGACTTTGAAAGTTGAATTCGTCCTAAGTCTTCGAGTTTAGCGATGGAGGATACTTTTTTGATGATCATGTTATTTTACGTTGAGAATTATCACTTGAATAAAGTTGGAAAGATTTTATAAATTAACATGTTATACCGTCATAATTAGAAAAGTGAGAGTTTTTCCTTGAAATTAGATGAAATACAGAAAAATATCGAAAAAATTTCAATAGAAAATTGGAATAAATCATTTGGTGGAACCGCTAGTTCAGAAATAGCAAATGAAATTGAAATTGATAATTCAATTGTCATGCGTGCTATGGAAGATTTAGTAGCTGCGAATTATGGGACTATCAATGCAAATGTCGAATTGTCTCAAATATCAATAGACTCAGAAACGAGAGAATTTGAATTTACTCCGATTAAGGTGCATATATATTTTCCTTCAAAGCAGATGCTAGAAGAATTTTTTTACTCTAGTGATTTAGTTAGAAAAAGTATTCCAGAGTATAAGAAAAGATTATATCTAGGAGCTCATCAGTTATCACAGGTACTTTTTGATGAATCTGTATTAGCTCGATATTTTGATTATCCTGAATATTATGAACTCGATGATTCTAGATCAGGTGGGCATATCTATATTTGTTCTGAAGAAACACCTGAAGAAAGATATATCCATGTTAGACATGGTAGAAAAGCATTAGCAAATGGAAAATCAGCCATTGTTGCCATATATAAAGATTTGGCTAACATGAGCGAATTTGAACAAAGATATTGGCATTCGCACGAGCTTAATATCCATGAATTAGATTTTCTCCCTAATGACGAAGCCTATGAAAAATTCTTTAATAGAAATTATGAAGGTGCGTGGGTGAACTATACTGATGAATTATCAGATTTAACTAACAACTTAGAGTCATTAAACTCACTGTTTGAGAATAATATTTTTAATAAAGTACAAAATATTTATTGCCGTCCTCCAGTCGAAAATACTCAAAAATCTTATTTTGATAGTTGTAGTGAACTCTTTAAATTAGTCGGACCAGATAATATTAATCAGAAAACTTTAAAAGATTTTCTTAGAAATAATAAAGATTGTTTAGATAAAGATTTTGTATATGAATCAGGACGAGATATTAGTAAGTTAGAGTTATTAGGATTGTTTGAAGAAAAAATAGGATCTTCAAAAAAATTAACCAAAGCAGTACGTCTTTTGCAAAAAGATAGAACAGAAGCCGATCATAAAATCATTGAGTCTAAAATTGCTAGAGAAAACTTATCAGAACAGTTTTTTAATCATGTAGAAGAGATTAATGCCAACATTAAAGAAATTATTGAAAAAATAAAAAACCCGCTCTAAAGCGTAATGCCAGTCAGTTAAGAAATTGACTGGCATTTTCTTGGGTATTTCAGTGGTTTACCTTTCACAACTCTTGGGCAACTTCTAACCCTCCTCTCAGGCAAAACATACCTCCTAGATTTCTCCAGTAAACTTTCTAGATGTTTGGGTAAATTCCCTGCGGAGTCTAAAGAGTCGAATCTTAATATATTAAGGATGTAAGCGTCCGCTGAACACACCTTATGAATTCATCCTATAAGCCTTAATTTAGTCCCCACTTAGAAACAAGTGGGGACTTAAATTTATGACTACAAATCATCAGACATCCATCGCATCTCTTGCGAAAAAACGAAGAACATACAGTGCTGAATTTAAACAGCAGATCGTTCAGGCTTGTAAAGCACCGGACGTTTCAATTGCTTCAGTCGCTTTGCAACATGGATTGAATACAAATCTTGTATCCAAATGGATTCGCTTAATTGATGCTAAGCCAGGGAGTGATCGCTCACCACTACCGAATAAACCTGCATTTATTGCCTTATCTTGCTCTGCACCATTAGATCCTACTCCTACTGACATGTTAAAAGTTCAAATTACTTTACCCCACTCAAAAGCAGAAATTGGCTTGAAATGGCAAGTATCAGAAATACCTGCCTTGGCAGAATTACTCAAGGTGCTGGCAACATGATCCGTATCGATGAAATCTGGCTTTCTACCCAACCTCTGGATATGCGAGCAGGGATGGATACTGTCATGGCTCAGGTGGTGAGAGCCTTTGGCTACATTAAACCGCATTGTGCTTACCTGTTCTGTAATAAACGTGGCCATCGCATGAAAGTGCTGGTACATGATGGACTGGGCATCTGGCTGTGTGCCCGGCGGCTGGAACAGGGAAAATTCCACTGGGCTCAAGTTCACCAAGGTGAAACCGTGGCCCTCAGCCCGGAACAGTTACAGGCATTAATCCAAGGTTTGCCCTGGCAGAGAATTGGACGACAGCAGGTGGTGACGATGCTTTAAACCAGGCTGTTCCATTCTGCTATTCTCCAAACGTTCTATTTCATTCTTCTCATGACCTCAGGCATACTGCGGTCATGAATACGCTGCCTGACTTAAGCCAACTGACCCATGAACAACTGCTGGAATTCACCAGGCAGTTGGCGATGCAGCATCAGTCTCTGGCACAATCAAACCAGCAATTAGATGCCAGAGTTCAACATCTTGAAGTCACCAATCAGCAATTAGATTCTAAAGTTCAACATCTTTCTATTCTCAATCAAAAATACGAGCATGAACTGGCGCTGTTTAAACAGCATAAATTCGGCAGTAAAAACGAACATCTCACCGCAAAACAAATCCATCTGTGGGACGAAGCGGTCGAAGAAGATATCGCAGCCGTTGATCTGGAATTAGAACGATTAAATGCAGATAAAACCGATGCAGCGACACAGAAAGCCAAAACCAATAAACCTAAACGTCGACTGCTGCCAGATCATCTACACACCATCCGTATTGAGCATGAACCTGCATCAACCCAATGCAGTTGTGGCTGCCAGTTACGTCGTATCGGCGAAGATATCAGTGAAAAACTGCATTTCAGACCGGCACAGTTCTACAAGGAACAGCATGTTCGTGGCAAATGGGTCTGTGATCAGTGTGACACCCTGACTCAGCAAGCGATGCCTGCCTATGTGATTGATAAAGGCATTGCTTCACCTGAACTGCTCAGCCATGTGCTGGTATCGAAGTATGCCGATCATTTGCCGCTGTACCGTCAGCGCCTGATCTATCAGCGGGCTGGCATTGATCTGTCCAGATCCACTTTATCTGACTGGATTGGTCGCTGCGGTGTGGAACTGGAGCCTCTGGCTAATGCCTTAAAAGAGGTGGTGCTGCAACAGCAGGTGCTGCATGCAGATGAAACACCAGTCACCATTATGCGGATGGGTGAGAATGAGAAAAAACCGAAGAAAGGTTATGTCTGGGCCTATGCCACCACACAGTACAATCCAGTTCAGGCGGTGATCTATGACTTTCAGGATAGTCGTTCAGGTCAGCATGCTGAAGCGTTCCTGAAAGACTGGCAGGGCCATCTGGTCTGTGATGATTACAGCGGTTATAAAGCACGCTTTAAATCAGGTCAGGTCATTGAGGTGGGCTGCATGGCGCATGCGCGTCGTAAATTCCATGAACTGCATGTGACCAAAAAAAGTCAGGTCGCTGAACAGGCATTAGTGCTGATTCAGAAACTGTATGCCATAGAAGCAGAACTCAGGAAAAAGACCGATGGTACAGCAGAACAGCGCCGCGAATACCGACAACAGCATAGTCAACCGGTGATGCAACAACTGTATGAATGGCTCAACCAACATCAACTGACTGTGCCATCGAGTTCTCCAACCGCCAAGGCGATCAATTACACTCTGAAGCGTTGGCCAGCTTTAAGCCGCTATCTGGATGATGGCAATCTACCGATTTGCAATAACTGGGTGGAAAACCAGATGCGCCCCTGGGCGTTGGGACGTAAGAACTGGTTATTTGCAGGTTCGCTGCGCAGCGGTCAGCGAGCAGCCAATATTATGACATTAATCCAGTCAGCAAAGCTGAATGGGCTGGATCCCTATGCCTATTTAAGTGATGTGCTGAAAAGGTTGCCGACACATAAAGTGACTCAGATTGAAGAATTGCTACCACACCGCTGGAAACCTAAATCGAATTAAAAAATAGGCATGGGGTTCAGCGGACGCTTACTTAAGGATGCCGATAGATGCAATATGAAAGCTGATTCTCAAAGGACTGACTTTTGCACGTTGAGCCATATATTTCATTTGTCTTCTTAGAATATTATAAGCAATGAAGACACCCCATAATTCTTGATAAATTAAATCAGGTTGCTTGCTCCTCAAATGCTTACTTTCCTGTAAATCACTTTTGATTTCTCGGTAACACATTTCTATTTCCCAGCGCTGAGCATAAAGCTTTGCTAAGGCTAGCAGTAGATATATCTTTGAATCTATTAATGAAGTGATATAGTGTCTAATTTTTCCTGCCTGCTCAACTTCAATCAAACGCGCTTCCCAATAATCCCCTAATGTTGAATTCAGCTTCTTGGCTCTTGCTGATATTGGCATCCTGATATGAAAGTCATGCTGGGAATTACGCTTAATGATCTCATAGCGTAAATTATCTTTTGCGCGCATAAGCCAATGGCTTGCCTCTGCACGTGTTTGCCATCCTATTAGAAAATCAGCAGAAAAATAGGCTCGATCAAACAGAGTAATACTATGCGATGGAGGACATAATCGATTTGCCAGTGTAAGTTCACCTTGATCCATGCTACCTATTTGGGCATCAATGATTTCATGGGTGTTGGTATTCACCAGACAGGTTGCTCTCACTTGCGGATAAGGTGCTACCGCAGTTTTACCCTTAGATGAGCCAAAGTGTGCAAAATTCTCATCTGTATAAGGCATAGACCAAACCACCCCGTCAACAGCACATACACTAAGGCCATGAAAGTTTGAGTATTGCTGTTGGGATTCTTCAAACCAGGCTTGGCTGAGTAGAGAAAACAAGGCATTCAAGGGCTCTCGCCCTAAGCGTTGTCGTGCTTGTACTGCTGCACTGGGAACGCAATATTCTGTGGTACCAAACACAAGTTTTAGTTGCTCTACCACATACCCGATCGGTTGATCTCGAAACAGGGCAAGCCCAATCACCAGCCATACCACATGTTCGGCAGGTAATTTTCTTCTCCTGATAGAAGCCTTACCTGTTTGACGCAGGCTCTCTTCAATCCAATTTAAATCAATGAATTCACTGAAATGGCTAAGTGAAGGTAGAGAATGTTGAAGAGTACAATCTAAATTTTCAGATAAAGTCATAAAAAAATGAGCGTATTGGCATACACTCATTTTTACTACATTTTTCTAATGTCTGCTTAACTGACTGGCATTAGCTCTAAAGCGGGTTTTTTATTCCAAAATTAATCAGTTTTAACCAATCAATTTCTTCATCAATTCATTCACTTGAGCAGGGTTGGCTTTACCACGTGACGCTTTCATCACCTGACCAACTAGACCGTTAAAGGCTTTCTCTTTACCAGATTTATACTCTTCAACCATCTTCTCATTGGCAGCGAGCACTTCTTTAATGATTGCTTCAATCGCACCTGTATCAGTTTCCTGTTTCAGACCTTTCTCAGCAATAATTTCATCCGCAGTTTTGCCTTCTTCCCACATAAAGCCAAACACCTGTTTCGCGATCTTACCGCTAATGGTGTTATCAACAATACGTGCGATCATGCCACCCAGCTTCTCAGCAGATACAGGAGAGTCAGCAAGGTCTAGGCCAGCTTTGTTTAAAGCACCTGAGAATTCACCCATCACCCAGTTCGCAGCAATCTTACCTTGTGCAGCACCGCCAGCAGCCTTAACGACTTCTTCGTAAAATTCTGACATTTCACGAGTCAGGGTCAGTACGTGAGCATCATACTCAGTCACACCGAAGTCAGCCACGAAACGCGCACGACGTGCAGCAGGCAGCTCAGGCATTTGCGCTTTAATCGCTTCGATTTGCGCATCTGGAATCACCACAGGCAACAAGTCTGGATCAGGGAAGTAGCGGTAATCGTTCGCTTCTTCCTTAGAACGCATTGAACGGGTTTCCATCTTCACAGGGTCGAACAGACGAGTTTCCTGATCAATGGTGCCGTCCCATTCCAAAATTTCCATTTGACGTTCAATTTCAACATTGATCGCCTGTTCAATGAAACGGAATGAGTTCAGGTTTTTCAATTCACAACGTGTACCGAACGGTTGACCCGGACGACGTAAAGACACGTTACAGTCGGCACGGAACGAGCCTTCTGCCATGTTACCGTCAGAAATACCTAACCAGCGAACCAGCGTATGAATTGCTTTGATGTAGGCAACAGCTTCTTCAACAGAACGCATATCTGGTTCAGATACGATTTCAAGAAGCGGCGTACCGGCACGGTTCAAGTCGATGCCTGACATGCCTTCAAACTGGTCATGGATTGATTTACCTGCATCTTCCTCAAGGTGCGCACGAGTCACGCCAATACGTTTTACTGTGCCATCTTCAAGCTGGATGTCGATATGACCCAAGCCCACAATCGGGTTGTCCATCTGGCTGATCTGGTAGCCTTTTGGAGAATCCGGGTAGAAGTAGTTTTTACGTGCAAATACAGAAGCCTGATCGATATACGCATCGATCCCCAGACCAAAGCGAATCGCAAGATCAACCACTTCTTTGTTTAATACTGGCAATACGCCCGGCATCGCAAGGTCTACAAGGCTCGCCTGAGTGTTTGGATCATTACCAAATTCAGTTGATGAACCAGAGAAGATTTTAGATTTAGTCGCAAGCTGAGTGTGAATCTCGATACCAATAACGACTTCCCAACCATCAATCAGGTTAGATTTTGGTTTAGCAGCGTTTTTAGCCATTATGCATTCTCCTCAGCAATTGCAGCGCGTTTAGTATGCCAATCGGTTGCTTGTTGATACTGATGTACCACAGACAACAATTGAGATTCTGACCAGTAGTTACCAATCAACTGTAAGCCAACTGGCAAGTTGTCTTTGTCAAAACCAACAGGCGCGTTAATCGCAGGAAGACCGGCAAGGTTGACCGCGATGGTGTAGATGTCACCTAAGTACATTTCAACCGGAGACAGGTTCGCACCGATGCGATATGCGGTAGTCGGTGCAGAAGGCGCAGCGATGACATCTACAGATTCAAATGCTTTTAAGAAATCTTGCTGGATTAAACGACGTACTTTTTGTGCTTTCACATAATAAGCATCGTAATAACCCGCAGACAGGGCATAAGTACCAATCAGGATACGACGCTGAACTTCAGCACCAAAACCTTCTGAACGAGAACGTTTGTAAAGGTCGAGTAGATCTTTTGGCTCTTCACAACGGTAGCCATAACGTACGCCGTCATAACGAGACAGGTTAGAGGATGCTTCAGCCGGTGCGATCAGATAGTAAGTTGGAACATAAGCTTCTGTCATGTTGAGATCAATCTCAACCAGAGTTGCACCCATTTCTTCCAGTTTTTTCAGTGATTCTTCAACACGTGCTTTCACGTCTGCATCTAAACCTTCAACATTGAAGTACTGTTTTGGAATACCAATGCGTAGACCTTTTACAGAAGTCCCGTTCAGGTTGGCAACGTAGTCATCAACATCTTTATCCATTGATGTTGAATCTTTAGCATCATGACCAGCCATCACATTCATCAGGTAAGCACAGTCTTCAGCTGAACGTGCCATTGGGCCGCCTTGGTCTAGAGATGATGCATACGCGATCATACCAAAACGTGATACACGGCCATAAGTCGGTTTTAGACCAGTCAGACCACAAAAAGATGCTGGTTGACGGATTGAACCACCGGTATCCGTACCGGTTGCAAAAGGTGCCAGATCAGCAGCCACAACCGCAGCAGAACCACCTGAAGAACCGCCTGGAACGTGATCTAGTGCCCAAGGGTTTTTGGTCGCGCCAAAATAAGAAGACTCGGAAGTTGAACCCATGGCAAATTCATCCATGTTCACTTTACCAAGTGTGACTAAGCCCGCAGCTTTACCTTTCGCTACAACGGTCGCGTCGTAAGGAGAGATAAAATTGTCCAGCATTTTAGAACCGGCAGTGGTTTTAATGCCTTGGGTACAGAAAATATCTTTATGTGCAATGGGCACACCAGTCAGGGCGGTGGCGTTGCCTGCTTTGATTGCAGCATCGGCAGCATCAGCTTGAGCCAATGCCTGTTCAGCAGTCACGGTCACATAAGCCTTGACCTGTGCATCAATTTTTTCGATGCGTTTTAAATAGTGTTGAGTCAATTCGCGGGATGAAAATTGAGCATTTGCCAAACCTTCAGTCAGTTCACGAATGGATAAGCGATGTAAATCTGTCATGAGAAATAATTCTTTACGTTTAATTTAATAAAAAGAATGAACTGGGTAGTAATTACTCAATCACGCGTGGGACGAGATACAAACCGTCCTGTACAGCAGGTGCAACTGCTTGGTATTCCTCACGATGATTGCTTTCCGACACGACATCTTCACGTAAAGGCTGTGGGTGGTCGAAAGGGCTTTTCAGTGGTTCAACACCGTCAGTATCGATGCCTTTCAGGGTTTCCATCATGCCTAAAATTTTATTTAAACTTTGAGCATATTCAGCAGATTGCGTATCATTAAGAGATAACCTTGCGAGGTTGGCAATAGCTGAAACTGTTTCTGCATTTAAATCTGCAGAAGACTGTGCATCCGATGTAGACATAATATTACCTAATCAGTATTAAAAAAATTCAAATTATCATGCGTTATGATAAGCGATTGACTTGTCCAAATCATCACATTTAGTTAAAGTGGCCACCTTGCGTCCATATAAAGTTTAACTGAGAACGTCCCCGTGATTCTAAAACGACTAATAGGCTTGTTTTCGCCAGATCTCGCTATTGATTTAGGTACTGCAAATACACTTATTTATGCGCCAGGACGAGGCATTATATTAAATGAACCGACGGTTGTAGCCATCCGTCACAGCGGTTCACATAAAATTGTTGCTGCCGTAGGTCTTGACGCGAAACAAATGCTTGGTCGTACCCCAGCAAATATTTCTGCAATCCGTCCGATGAAAGACGGCGTGATTGCGGATTTCGAAGTGACCGAAACCATGTTAAATCAGTTCATTGGTAAGGTACACGAAAAACGTTTATTCCCGCCAGCGCCACGCGTGGTGGTTTGCGTGCCATGTAAATCGACACTGGTTGAACGCCGTGCGATCCGTGAAGCAGTTTATAATGCGGGTGCGCGTGAAGTACGTCTGATTGAAGAGCCGATGGCAGCTGCAATTGGTGCAGGCATGCCGGTTGAGCAGGCGTGTGGTTCGATGGTTGTTGATGTGGGCGGCGGTACAACTGAGATTGCAGTAATTTCATTACAGGGCTGTGTATATGCAGACTCGCTGCGTATTGGCGGTGATGTATTTGATGAACAGATCATCAACTACGTACGTAAGGCACATGGTTGCGTGATCGGTGAAACCACAGCTGAAGTGATCAAAAAAGAAGTTGGCATGGCACTTCCAGATGAAGGTGCAAAACCGCTGGAAATTGAAGTTCGTGGCCGTAACTTGGCTGAAGGTGTGCCTCGCGCGATTGTGGTGAACTCGGATGAAGTCACTCAAGCGATTTCTGATCCACTACAAAACATCGTGTCTGCGGTGAAATCTGCATTGGAACAAACACCTCCTGAACTGTCTTCTGACATCGCTGAACGCGGGATCGTGTTGACCGGTGGTGGTGCATTGCTGCGTAACCTGGACAAGCTTCTTGCAAAAGAAACAGGTCTGCCTGTTGTGGTTGCTGAAGATCCACTGTCTTGCGTGACTCGTGGTGGTGGTAAGGTACTCGAATTCTTCGACAATCCAAATCATGACATGTTATTTGTAGGCTAAGACAAGGATTCGGCGGGTGCAAGCACATCTGTTTTCTCGACAACCGCCATCTTTTCGCTCTTTTATCATTGCACTGATAACATGTCTGGTGGTGCTGTTCTTTGACTGGCGCATGCCACATGTTGTTCAACCTGCAAGGGATGTCTTGTACGCGGCCTATAATCCCATTTATGCCGTGGCCAGCTATCCGGTACTGTCGCGAGAATGGCTGAATCAACAAACCAAATCTGAAGCACAACTGCGTCGTGAGAACACCGCGATGCGGGCTGAGCTATTGCAGGCGCAAGTTCGCTTACAAAAAATTGCAGAGCTTTCTGCGGAAAATACCCGTTTGCGTGGTCTTTTAGATACCCCTCTGATTCTTGATGGGCGTATGGAAATTGCTGAGGTGATTGGTACCGATGCTGATCCGCTGCGCCATATCATCGTGATCAACCGTGGTTCCAATAACAAGCTGAAAGTCGGTCAGACCGTACTGGATGATATGGGGATTATGGGACAGATTATTGATGTCTATCCGCATAGTAGCCGGGTCATGCTGCTCTCTGATAAAGAACACTCCTTGTCAGTGCGTCTGGAACATACTGGTATGCGTGCCATTGTCTCGGGGACCGGGGATCTGGGACGCCTGAAAATGGAATATGTACCGACCAGCGCCAATATCAAAGTCGGTGAAAAAGTTTACAGCTCGGGTCTGGGACAGCATTTTCCGGCAGGTTATCTGGTGGGGACGGTCTCTAACGTGAAACGGCATAATTCAGGGGAATTTGCCCAGATTGATGTTACTCCAGCGGCACAGTTGGCCGGTGGTCATCATGTCGTCGTGCTGTTCTCTGACTCATTAGCGATGGAGCAACCGCATGTCAATCGCTAAGATGCGACCTAAAACACATCGTGATCCTTTATTTGCCATTGTCATTTCGGTGATCGTGGCTTCTGTTCTCTCAGTCTATCCACTGTCTTACGAGACCTCGGGATGGCGTCCATTATTTATGTTAATGGTCATGCTGTTCTGGGTATTGTGTCAGCCGACCTGGTGTGGAATCTGGTTTGCATTTGCTACCGGGATCTTCATTGATTTACTGCTTGATGCGCCTTTAGGTCTCAATGCACTTAGCTTTATCATCATTGCTTTTGTGGCACGTTTCCTGACCCGTGAGCGCCGTATTCTGACCTTTGCTAATTTATGGGTCATTACGGCAATTGCGATTCTGGCACATTTGATGATTATCTTCTTTGCCCAGATTTCGACCGGCGTACAATTCTCATTTGCACGACATTGGATTCCCATGCTGACTAGTGTCATCATATGGCCAGTGCTTTATTACTTTTTGAGAAAATGGCGCATTTAATCCTCGCTTCCAGCTCACCCCGACGCCGTGAACTTTTGCAGCAACTCGGGCTGAACTTTGAGATCTGTAGCCCAGATGTAGACGAATCTGTACTGGAAAATGAGTCCATTGCAGCCTATGTCGAACGTCTGGCGCAAGTCAAAGCGGAAGCGGTGGCCAAGCTGTTTCCGGATGCCATTATTATTGCTGCGGATACCAGTTTAGGTGTGAATAATGAGATTTTGGGGAAACCTGAATCCAAACAGCATGCCTTTGAAATGTGGGAAAAAATTTCAGGGAGATGGCATGATGTGTATACTGGCGTGTGCGTCCGCACAAAAGAAGAAAAATACAGTATAGTAGTTCGTACACAGGTTGAATTTCAGCCAATAAATAGCCATGATATGGAAAGTTACTGGGCAACAGGTGAGCCGCTTGGGAAAGCAGGCGCCTATGCAATACAGGGAATTGCAGCGCGTTATATTCCAAGAATAGAAGGTAGTTATTCTAATGTAGTGGGATTGCCACTATATGAAACAGTACAGTTATTGCAGACGGTTAAGGCACTAAATTAACTGCTGAAAAAGAATTCTTATAATGTTTTGAGTGTTGTTATGTCTGACGAGTTGTTGATTAACGTCACACCGATGGAATGTCGGGTGGCGTTGATTGAAAACGGCACGGTGAATGAACTGTTTGTCGAGCGTACGGCCAAGCGCGGATTGGTCGGGAATATCTATAAAGGAAAAGTGGTCCGGGTCTTGCCGGGCATGCAGGCCGCTTTTGTTGATATTGGCCTGTCCAGAACGGCATTTTTGCATATCAATGACATGGTCTGGCCACGTAACCAGCCAACGCCGAATGTATTCGAACTGCTGCAGCCGGGTCTGATTCTTACCGTTCAGGTGATGAAAGACATGCTCGGTACCAAGGGCGCACGCCTATCTACTGATCTTTCTATTCCTTCACGTTATTTGGTCCTGATGCCATATGGCAATCATATTGGCGTATCGCAGCGGATTGAATCCGAAGATGAACGCAATCGTTTACGCTCGATCATTGAGCGTATTCAGGCAGAACACAAGTTGCCTGGCTCCGTGATTGTCCGTACTGCTGCGGATGGCATTGAAGAAGAGGCGATTGCACAGGATATGGCTTACTTAGCCAAACTGTGGGAATACATCCAGCGCAAACAAAAAGTTATTGCAGTGCCTTCATTGATCTTTGAAGAGCTGCCTTTGCCACAGCGTGTCATTCGTGACCTAGCCAATGAAGAAACCGAAAAGATCTATATCGATTCACGCGAAATTCACGGCAAGTTGAAAGAGTTTGTGGATGAGTTCGTGCCGAATATGAAAGACCGTTTACTGCATTATCCGGGCGAGCGACCAATTTTCGATTTGTACAATGTCGAAGAAGATCTGCAAAAGGCTTTACAAACCCGTGTCGCACTGAAGTCCGGTGGTTATCTGATGATTGACCAGACTGAAGCCATGACCACCATTGATGTTAATACCGGTTCTTATGTGGGCGGCCGCTCGCTGGAAGATACGGTGTTTAAAACCAATATGGAAGCCACACAGGTGATTGCACGTCAGCTGCGTCTGCGTAATCTGGGCGGTATTATCATCATCGACTTCATTGACATGCAGGAAGCCCAGCACCGTGAAGAGGTGATGAACCAGTTTGTGAAAATGCTGGAACGTGATCATGCCAAAACCAAGATCACCCAGGTGTCTGAACTGGGGTTGGTGGAGATGACGCGTAAGCGTACCCGTGAGTCTTTGGAACACTTGTTATGCGAGTCCTGTCCGACCTGTCAGGGACGTGGATATGTGAAAACAGCAGAATCAGTGTGTTACGAAATCTTTCGGGAAATCCTGCGCTATGCTCGCGCTTATGAATCACAAAGTGGCTTTACTGTTGTTGCTCATCCGGCAGTGATTGATCGGCTGTTGACTGCAGAAGCCCCGGCTGTGGCGGATCTGGAACACTTTATTAATCGTGTAATTAAATTCCAGGTCGAAAATTTATACACACAAGAGCAATACGATATCATTCTTAGCTGAAATTGTAACAGAATATCGTTAAACACTTGTTACATCTGAAATTTTACAACTCTACTGATATTTACAATACTAGAAACATCAAATTAGCCAAAGCCTTTCTCCCAGTTCTAGGCTTAGCAAAAGGAGTCTATGATGAGTATGAGTAAAGTTGTAATCAATAAAAGCTTGAAACACGTATTAGAACCAAAGGCTGTGCATGCAGGATATATTGTGGATGAACGCGGGAATGAAGTTCAGATTACAGCTTCTATGATTCGCTCTGTCTGCCATCAGTTATTGAAACAATGTCGTACTATTAAAAGTTAATTAAACCAAAATAGATTGCGGTTGTATGAATTTCATTCAAACTGTAAAAAGAATAAAATAAAGGGGCTTAAATTGCCCCTTTATTTTTTACTAAATGATTGGCAAAAGTGCTCACACACTTTTTAGCAGTCCATTGCCAGATTTTATTCGTCCGCGGCTAACTGACCGCTTTCAACTTTGGGACGGGTTCACCATCCACAATCCGTTCGAAGCGTTGAATTTCTTCTTCAAGATGAGTCAATAGATTCTGCATTTTGGGTAGAGCATTACGGCAAGCAGTAAGACCTACTTCAAGCTTGTCCATATAACTGGTCATGGTGATATTCAGTGCCTGTCCATCCAGTACAATCGAAGCCGGATATAAGGCTTCCAAACGTGCGCCATTCCAGTACAGAGGTTTCTGAGGACCAGGGACATTGGAAATGATCACGTTAAATGCCTGACGTTTTGGCATTAAGCCAGATGCAATATTGAATCCTGCAAGACCGTAGACAAAAGCACTATAGTTCAGAATCTGATTGGCATTCATGCGCTTAAAGCGTTCTTTAGCACTGAGTACACTGCGACGTACCGTTTTAAGACGCTCCAAAGGATCATCCTTATGCGTGCCCAGATTCGCCAGAATCATGGTAATACGGTTGGAAACATCGGAGTCATCGCTACGTACAGAAGCGGGCACCATTGCAATTAATGGTTTTTTCGGCAAGGCATTTTGTGTGAGTAAATATTCGCGTAAGGCACCTGAACAGATCGCTAACACGATATCATTAATCGTTACACCTAAAGCTTTAGAAATATGACGCAGACGCGAGAACTCAAAAGATTGGGCTGCGAAACGACGAGAGGCACTGACACGCTGATTTAAAATAGAACTTGGTGCTTGAAAGCTGGACACATAATCCGGATTACGCCCCATATCTTTTAGTACGGTTTGTGATAATTCATAAGCCACTCGTGGCGTACATTCCAGCTGGCCTTTAATCGCCTGTAACACATTCTTCATGCGGCTGACTTTCGGCGCTTTCAGACGTTTTGCTCGTGGACCTTCTACACACCAAGGTGGCACAATACTTTTCGCATGTGGATCATGGGAAAGTGATTTTTCTACCAGACGCATGCCTGCAATACCATCTACCATCGCATGGTGAATCTTGAAGTACATGGCAAAACGGTTGCCTTCAATGCCTTCAATAATATGACAGGTCCATAAAGGTTTAGCGCGGTCAATCAGTGCGCTGTGTTCTTGGGAAATATAAGTCAGCAGCTCGCGGATACGCCCAGGTTTCGGTAAGGCAATATGACGAAAATGATGATCTAAATCAAACTCTTCATCTTCATCCCAAAATAAACCGTTTAAATAGTTATTAAATGGAGGAATCGGTGAGGATTTGGAATTGCGAATATCAGTCACCAGATCCCGGATAAAAGAGGCTGGTGCATTGTCAGGAATTTGAAACAAAAATAACCCGCCTACATGCATAGGCTGCTGCCGTTTCTCTAAAGACAAAAAAATAAAGTCAATCGGATGTAATGGACGCATAGCGTAGATTGCCTCACTGCATTTTCTTCAGCTGCTCATGTATAAGCAACCTTGTTAGAATTATTGGTATCACATTACAAAGTATAGCGATTTTGTCGCATAAAGGTACTGATTTTTCTGTAGCCGATTGGTTCACAAAAAAACCACCCGACGAACGGATGGTTTTTTAAGATTATTTTTTCAAGTTCCCGGCATGCAAGCCACATTCTTTATGGGTGGCTTCTTCCCACCACCAGCGTCCTTCACGTTCATGCTGATTTGGCAGCACAGGACGGGTACAAGGTTCACAGCCAATGGAGATAAAACCTTTTTCATGTAGTGGGTTGTATGGAATTTCCATCATTCGGATATAATTCCACACATCTGCACTAGACCAGTTGGCAAGGGGATTATATTTAATCAGCTGTTTGCCTGGACCAGAAAAACCTTCATCAGATTGAACCACTGGAATGTCATTACGTGTTCCCGGGCTTTGGTCTTTACGCTGACCGGTAATCCAGCCATCTAAAGTTGCCAGTTTTTTGCGTAAAGGTTGCACCTTGCGGATTCCGCAACATTCCTGATGGCCGTCACGGTAGAAACTGAACAAACCTTTTTCAGTCGTCAGTTGTTGAATCTCCTCTGTTTCCGGGAAACAGATTTCGATATCAATATTATAGTGCTGGCGAACTTTTTCAATAAATTGATAAGTCTCAGCATGCAGACGCCCTGTATCCAGGCTAAATACCCGGAAAGGTTTACCTAAATTGGATGCCATATCAATCAGTACGACATCTTCTGCACCAGAAAATGAAATGGCAATTTCGCCTTCCTGCTCGAGAGCAAGCGCTAAAATTTCACTTGGTGATTTATCTGCATATTCAGATGCAAGCGCATCTACCATAGCAATAGTGGGGATTTTGGTCATATGAGTCCTGGCGGCATAGGCTTGGAAATGACGTGGCCTATATGAATTTATTTCAGATTTATTCTATTTTAATAGAAATGCCCAAAGCTACTTATCACTAAAAAATAAATACTTATGAAAAAAACAGATTTAAAAAAGAACAGTGCAAAATCTTTTTCTTCAGCTATGATAGGGCAAAATTTTTTCAATACAACTGAGGGGATGCTTCATGGAAGTCGTATGTCTAGATCTAGAGGGCGTTTTGGTTCCAGAAATCTGGATCAATTTTGCTAAAAAAACAGGTATTAAAGAGCTCGAAGCAACGACACGTGATATTCCTGACTATGATGTGTTGATGACCCAGCGTTTGAATATTTTAAAACAGCATGGTTTGGGTCTAAATGATATCCAGGCTGTGATTGCGGATATGGGGCCATTTGAAGGCGCCAAGGAATTTGTAGAATGGGTAAGTACTCATTTTCAGCTGATTATTCTGTCTGACACTTTCTATGAATTTGCTCATCCTCTAATGAAGCAACTAGGCTGGCCAACGATTTTCTGTCATAAGCTGGAAACTGATGAAGAGGGCATGATCACTGCTTATAAACTTCGTCAGCCGGACCAAAAACGTCAAGCCGTAAAAGCATTACATGGCTTGAACTTCCGTGTGATTGCAGCAGGAGATTCTTATAATGATACCACGATGCTAGGTGAAGCAGATCATGGTTTCCTATTTGATGCGCCTGAAAATGTGATTGCTGAATTCCCGCAATTCCCGCCAATTCGTGGTTATGATGCGTTAAAAGAAGCGATTCGTAATGCTTCAGTACGTGATATTCCAGCTTAATATTTAAGTGTATGTAATAAAAGAAAGGGCGCTTATAGCGCCCTTTCTTGTTGAATACTAATTTTTTAACGCAATTAGAAACGGTAACCGATTTTCATACCATAGCCGATTGCATGGTTGTCTTCAAAGCTACCTTTTACTTCACCACCTGTTTGTGCTTGTGCATCTCCTAGCCAGAAGTATTTAACCCCAGCCTGGATAAAATAGTTTTCTGCAGGGCTGTATTGGCCGCCTAGACCGACACTCCAATAACCTTCAGTTGGACCCAAGGTGGTTACCGGGTTTCCTGCACCAGAGTCATAACCTACAGCAGCAGAGCCTGACCATTTAACGTTAAATTTATGACCTAAACCCACATTTGCAGACCATTGATCATCTGAATAATCGACAAGATTCTGCTGTTTTCCGGTGAGTGCGCCAGTTAGCTGAGATAAATAAGCAGGTTTTACTGCAAACTGATCCCAATGTACCCAGCGAATATTAGCAAAGGCTAAGGTATTTTTTGCAATGCCTGACTGTAAGTCAATGTTGACTGATTGTGGTGTAGTAATTTCCGCTTTATGGTAAGTTGGAATTACTGGTTTACCCAATAATGTGCCAGTTAATCCAGGAATATATAAAGCCCCATCTGTACCAAAACCGAAGGTTTCTGTGGTATCTAATTCATGTTTAATTTCAGAGCGATAAGTCACAGCAGCTTTTAAGGCAATTTCAGGAATAGAATATGCAAAACCAGCTAACCAACCGTAAGCTTCACTTTCTTTAAGGTCAATATCATAACCGCCAAGAACTTGCGGGCCTCTATAAGCTGTACCACGTAGGGAGACTTTCGCCTTTACGCTTTGATAGACAGGTCCGGCATAAACATTCCAGTTCTCATTTGGCTGATACCCTATAAGTGCTGTAATGCTATTGGTTTTTACTTCAACAGAAGTGCCCTCCAATACACCAGTATTGGTATTTACTGTAGCAAAAGCATTAGATTCAGGCGCATATTGAGCGTCAGCTCCAAATGGCTGGTCATAAAGTAAACCCAGAGATATTTTATCAGTTGCCTGAATTTTTATAGCAGCAGTAGGGAAGTAGTAATCTTCAGCCATATCGCTGACTTTATTGCCGGCATTGTCTTTACCTTGAACTTCTGGATCTAAAACAGAAATACCCGCTTCCGCATAGTTACCAGGTTGTAAAAAAGCCTGAATAGACTGGCCTGAACGGTCTAAACCGGCAGCGAACACGAGAGAAGTAGGCAGGCTAGAAAGAAGAATAACGATAGAGATTGGCTTAAGCTTCATGGCTCATCCTTGACAATGTTGCATAAATATTAATAAAAGTTGTGGAAAAGTAACACAAATTTAAAAAGAGTAAATGCTCCACTTCGTCCAAGAAATGAACTATGGCGGTTATAAAAAATGATTGCTTAGAGTATTTATACTATATTTTTTTGATTAACTTAATGAAAATAAACAAATAATAATTTTTATCAAAATATATTAAAAACAAAATTTAGGCAAAAATTTGATTGGTGATAAAAGCATCGAATAGTATACAGGTGTATAAAAATATGGCGAATTCAAACATGAGGTGCGACAGTTTCAAAAGCCTTATGATAATCAACAAGCTGAGCAAATTTCTCTAATGGTGTAAGCCAATCTAAAGCTTTTCTAGGACGAGTATTCAGTGACATGGCGACTTGATTTAAATAATGCTGATCTGCCTGATTTAAATCAATCCCTTTAGGTAAATATTGCCTAATTAAACCATTCATATTTTCGCATGTACCTTTCTGCCATGGCGAATGTGGGTCACAGAAATATACATCTATGCCTAAATCTTCTTCGAGGATTTTATGTTCTGACATCTCACGTCCACGGTCATAGGTCAACGTTTTACGTAGTTCTGCAGGTAAATATTTCAGAGCTTCAGTTAAAGCCTTGCGCACTGATTCTGCCTTTGCATCAGGTAATGTTGCCAAGATACAGAGCCGTGTATTTCGTTCAATAAGTGTTGCTATCGAACTTTTATTGTCTTTACCTTTAATTAAATCGGCTTCCCAATGACCCGGTATTTTTCTTTCTTGAACTTCGGCTGGGCGCTCATGAATAGTTTTAATATCCTGTAATATAGAATCTTTTTTAGGTTCACCGTTAGCTTTTCGCTTTTTATTTTCATGACGCAGACAGGATAATAAGTCTTTTTTCAACTCACCCTTTGGTAATGCTCGTATAGTTGAATAAATCGTTGTATGGCTTACATTCATTGTTTGATCCAAATCAGGAAATGTCTTTAAACGCTTTGCTATTTGCTGAGGAGACCATAAACAACGGATCGCTTCAACAATAAATCTCCAGAGAATTGAGTCGATTTTGAGTTTTCTGTGACCGCGTCTACGTCTAGCGAAGGTGTTATCAGAAGCATATTGAGCTTGATAAACGTCATTGATGCTATTTCTTTTAAGCTCACGATAGATCGTACTAGGATGTCTTTTAATGAGTTCAGCAAATTTTCTGGCTGAAAAGCCTTCTTTTCTTGACTCAAGCATTAATGCAGTACGATCTTCAAAGTTAAGATGATGGTATGACAATTTTATATACTCCATAAACCCTTTAAATTAATTAGGTGGTTTATGTCGCACTTCAAGTTTTACTCTGCCAAAATATAATTGGGATAATAAAAACCACCTGAAGGTGGTCTTTATTAACTATCAGGAATTAGAAGCGATAGCCCATTTTTAAGCCATAACCTAGAGCATGGTTATCTTCAAAGTTACCAACATTTGGATTAGCAACAGTTAATGCTTGAGCATCGCCTAACCAGAAGTACTTCACACCACCGGCAATAAAGTAATTTGGAGCAGGTGAGAATTGTAGACCTAGGCCAACATTCCAGTAGCCTTCAGTTGGGCCTAAAGTTGTTATAGGATTACCTGCACCAGAATCCCAACCTACAGAGACATTACCTGCCCACTTTTCATTGAATTTACGACCAACACCTGCTGTAGCTGACCATTGATCTTTATTATATTCAACTAGGTTTCCACCCTGTAATGAAGTTAAGAGTGCTTTAGTTGCAGCAACTTCTGGAACTGGAACATCTGGAATTGTATTACCTACATCTGCAAGTTGGTCTAGAGCTTGTCCAAATTGAGTAGGACGAATTGCGAAACCATCCCAATTAACCCAGCGCACATTTAGGAAAGCCACTGTATCAGCCATAATCCCTGATTGGAAATCTAAGTTTACAGACTGTGGGGTGGTAACATTAGTTTTACCTGGCGCATAAGCAAATGCTTGAGGAGGTACACCAACTGGGGCAATTCCTGGGAAACCTGGTACAACGGTACTAGCATTTTCTGTTGTACTAAGCTCATGTTCAACTTCTGAACGATAAGTTAAAGAAGCTTTTAGGGCAATATCAGGAATTTGGAATGCTAAACCAGCAATCCAACCTAATTCACCATCTTTCTTCATGTTTGCATCATAGCCTTGTAAAGAGCTATATGCACCGCCGCGAAGATGTACTTCACCTTTAGCATTCTGATATACAGGACCTGCATAGAAGTTCCAGTTTTCATTAGGCTGGAAACCAAATAAGAATGTTAAATTTTCGGTATGTACTTCAGCTTGTGTACCATCTGTTCCAGTAGGATTAAATGCAGCAGATTGAGCTTTATATTCAGCTTCAGCACCAAAAGGTTGATCATAAAGAAGACCGAAAGAGAAATTATCTGTTACTTGAAGTTTTAAAGCAGCAGATGGGAAGTAATAATCACTAGCCATATCACCAGTAGATTGTCCGCCTAATCCTGCAGATGTAACACCAGAAACAGAAGGATCTAGGACTGAAATGCCTGCTTCAGCATAATTACCTGGTTGTAAAAACGCTGCGATAGATTGGCCTGAACGGTCCATCGCCGCTGCAAACGCGCCTGTCATAGGTACAGTTGCAAGAATCATTGCAGTAGTTAATGTTTTTAATTTCATTTACGTCTTTCCTTGAGGTACAAATTTATATCTAGCGTTGTTGTTTGCACTTATTAAATTCTTGGAGATTTCGGGTATTTATCCGCAATCATTTGTTACTCCATGTGACAAAAATAGCACAATTAAAATAAGAGTAAATGCTCTAGAAAAAACTAATTAGTCTAAAAAAGCACCAAAATAGAGTTTTTGCACCAAAAAATAGCCTTATTTTGAAATAAGTATTTGAAAGTAAAAGAAATAAAATAATGGAGAAAAAATGATTTTTTGTATAAAAAATATTCTAAAAATATGAAGATTAACGCTAATTTTTTGAAGTATAGATCACATTTTGAAAGGATGGTGCGCCCTGCGGGACTCGAACCCACGTCGGTCGCTTAGGAGGCAACTGCTCTATCCAGTTAAGCTAAGGGCGCGAAAAGAAGGCTATTGTACTGTAAAAAATACAAAAAAAAAGTTATTGCCGCAGCAATAACTTTAAAAATCATCGATTAAAAGATTTTTTGATTAATTCTTAGGGCGCAGTGCCTTAAACAGAATAAACATGATCACTACCCAGATCGGAAGCATCAGTACTGATTCTTTAAAGCCTTGTGTCCACATGATGTAAAGAATGGTTGCAATGAAAGCTAAAACCAGAATATTACTTGCAGGTGACCACAATGCAGGGAAACTGGTCTTTTGTCCTAACTGCTTCATGCTTTGCATAAACTTGAAGTGGGTCAAGCTAATCATGGCCCAGTTCAGTACCAATGCACCTACCACCACATAAATCAGGTGACTTAAGGCATCTTCAGGAACAAAGTAGTTTAGGAGTACACAGCCGAAAATCAGCAGGGCAGAGAACAGTACTGCAGGAATAGGAACCCCTTGTTTGTTCACAGTCTTGAAGATTTTAGGGGCATTACCTTGCTGTGCCAGACCATAAAGCATACGGCTATTGGCATACATACCACTGTTATAAACAGAGAGTGCCGCTGTCAGGATGATGAAGTTCAGTAAATGTGCTGCCCAGTCAATGCCTAGTTGGCTGAAGATCATCACAAACGGGCTTTTATCTAGGCCGCCAAGCTCTAACTGATTCCAAGGTACTAAAGACAATAGAATGGTCAATGCACCTACATAGAATACCAGAATACGGAATACGACCTGATTAATCGCTTTTGGAATGGTTTTTTCTGGATTTTCAGCTTCTGCTGCCGCCATCCCGATCAGTTCAATCCCACCGAAGGCAAACATCAGGAAGGCCAGCATATAGAATAAGCCTTCAAAACCATTCGGGAAGAAACCGCCTGCTGTCCAAAGGTTGCTGAAAGAAGCTCCTGAAGATGCATCAGCAGTCAGGATCAGATAGAGACCAAAGACGATCATGGAAATGACTGCAGTCACTTTCACAATGGATAGCCAGAATTCTGATTCACCGTAGAATTTCACATTGCCGAGATTGACCAGCGTAATTACGATGAAGAAAAACAGGACTGAGGTCCAGGCAGGAATATGAGGCCACCAGTAATTAATATATTTTGCAACGGCGGTAAGCTCGGTCATAGCCACTAGGATATATAAGATCCAGTAGTTCCAACCCGCAAGGAAACCAGGGAATTTACCCCAATATTTATAAGCAAAATGGCTGAATGAACCTGCTACAGGTTCATGAACAATCATCTCACCCAATTGACGCATGATTAAGAATGCAATTAAGCCACCAATGGCATAGCCAAGAATAATAGAAGGACCCGCAGATTGGATCACCTGTGCGGAACCTAAGAATAAGCCTGTGCCAATTGCACCGCCCATGGCGATCAACTGAATATGACGGTTCTTTAAGCCACGCTGAAGTTGTGAAGACTCGTTATTCAAAGTGTTCAGCCCGACAATGTAAGAAATAGGTATAAAGATTGTAATGGAACAAAGATAAGAAGCCTAGAGCACCCGTCTGGATGAAATATTATTATCGTATTTATAAAAAAAAATTATAAAAATAAATAGAATAAAAGATATGTGAATCAATATATTAATTTTATTGAAAATGTAACTGATGAGTTTGCTGTTTTTTTAACTCGACACAAATGCTGTTTTTTTATACTTAGGTCGGGCAAGGCAGCTACTTGGCTTTAAACCGATTATACTCGTCTCAGAAATATTCAATAATTTTGATCAGAATAAAGACAAGCCAGAGGAAGAAAGTATTCATGAGTTTCGCTGCCCAAATCAAAATCCCGGCCACTTACATGCGCGGAGGCACCAGTAAAGGGGTGTTCTTTAAACTGGACGATTTACCTGCTGCTGCACAACAGGCAGGCCGAATTCGGGACCAGTTATTATTAAGAGTGATCGGCAGCCCGGATCCATATGGCAAGCAGATTGATGGGATGGGCGGTGCCAGTTCAAGTACCAGCAAAACCGTGATTCTGACTAAAAGTCAGCAAGAAAATCATGATGTGGATTATCTTTTTGGTCAGGTATCGATTGATCGACCTTTTGTGGACTGGAGTGGTAATTGTGGCAATCTGACTGCAGCAGTTGGGGCATTTGCGATTTCCAATGGCCTGGTCGATCCTGCACGTATTCCTGAAAATGGGCTGTGTACGGTGCGAATCTGGCAGGCGAATATTCAGAAAACCATTATTGCCCATGTACCAATGCAGAATGGTCAGGTTCAGGAACTAGGCGATTTTGAACTGGATGGCGTAACTTTTCCAGCAGCCGAAGTGCAGATTGAATTTCTGGATCCTGCCGATGATGATGCCGAGGGCGGTTCAATGTTCCCAACAGGAAATTTAACCGATACGCTGGAAGTACCGAATATTGGCAGCTTTGAAGTAACGATGATTAATGCCGGGATCCCGACAGTTTTCTTAAAGGCAGAAGATCTGGGCTATAACGGTACCGAGTTACAGGACCATATCAATAATGATGCAGCTGCCTTGGTGAAGTTTGAAACCATCCGAGCCTATGCTGCTCAACAGATGGGTCTGATTCAGGACATTAGTGAAGCTGTTACACGTCAGCATACGCCAAAGATCGCTTTTGTGGCTCCGCCAAAGACTTATACGTCCTCTAGTGGTAAGGAAGTCACTGAAACAGATAGCGATATTCTGGTCCGTGCCTTATCGATGGGTAAGTTGCATCATGCCATGATGGGGACAGCGGCTGTCGCGATTGGAACCGCTGCTGCAATTCCGGGAACCTTGGTCAATCGTGTTGCAGGTGGCGGGGAGCGTGAATCAGTCCGCTTTGGTCATCCTTCCGGTACCTTAAGAGTGGGTGCGCAAGCAGTGCAGGAAAATGGGGAATGGAAAGTGAAAAAAGCCATTATGAGCCGTAGTGCTCGTGTGCTAATGGAAGGTTGGGTGCGTGTCCCTGAAGATGTTCTCTCTTAAAATTATTCCTTGAGAAAATTAGCCTAAGTAAAACCATCAGTTCTCTGGTGGTTTTTTTATTAAAAAAGATATTTCTGATTTGATTATTTTCAGTCTCAATACAGAATTATGAAACAACATTTGGATTTAAGAATGAAAATTCAATGCAATTCTAGGTACAATGCCTGATAACAGACAGGCACTTATAAACTGTCATTTTATTATTCTGGCTACGTATTCGAGGCGAATGTGTCATCTATCACTGACGTATCAACCCATGCACTAACTCAAGCACAACAACGGATTCAACACGATTTACTGACTGCCTTGGAAGCCTTTTCCATTCCGGAACCGTTAAAGTCTGCAGTTCATCATGCCGTAATGCTAGGAGGAAAGCGGGTACGTCCAGCACTCTGTTATGCCACTGCCGCATTAAAGCCAAATCAGAATAGTGCTGCGGTACGCCGTGCCGCAGTTGCGATCGAGTTTATTCATTGCTATTCACTGGCACATGATGATCTGCCATGTATGGACAATGACTTGTTACGTCGTGGTCAGCCAACCTGTCATGCTGCTTTTGGTGAAGATACGGCTCTTTTGGCGGGTGATATTTTGCAATCTATGGCGTTTGAAATTCTGGGTAGTCGTCTGTTTGATCAGGGGCCTGCAGTAGAACCTGCGATTGTCTTGAAGCAGATGCAGATTCTGGCGACTGCTTCCTCGAAAATGGTCAATGGTCAGGTACTGGATTTACAGGCCGAAGGCAAAAAAATTGATCAGGAAGCATTGGAAACCATTCACCGAAATAAAACCGGTGCCTTGATCAGTGCAGCGATTATGATGGCAGCGGTGACCATCTTTGAAGGGACTGATCTGGCCATTCCAAAACTGCGTGAATTCGGGCAAGCGATTGGTCTGGCTTTCCAGGTGCAGGACGATATTCTGGATATTATTTCTGATACAGAAGTGCTGGGTAAAACGGCGGGCAAGGATGAACAAGTGGAGAAGTCAACTTATCCAGCATTGATGGGTTTAGAGAAAGCCCAAACCTATGCACAGCAGTTACATGATCAGGCCATGACTGCACTGAATCATTTTGAAGGACAAGCCGATGACCTGATGCAGATTACCCAGTTCCTGCTGACACGTAAAAGCTGATTTTAAAACTAGTCTTCTTGAAATTAGCTTAAAACGAGCATAAAAAAGAGGACTTAAAGTCCTCTTTTTGTTTTATATTGAATTATTTGCTTTCGTTATACAGACGTTCTGCCTGTTCAAAGCGTGTCGTAATTTCAGCTGTTGGCGCTTTGCCTAATAGACTCACAACCACAATCGCAATCCAAGAACAGATAAAGCCTGGAATAATTTCATAGATGCCGGCTGGAATAAAACCAAGACCTGTTCCACCAATAGTATTTTTCCACAGAATCACCATGCATGCACCGACAACCATACCTGCCAAAGCACCATTTAAAGTCATACGTTTCCAGAACAAAGACAGAATAATCAGTGGACCAAAAGCAGCGCCAAAACCTGCCCAGGCATACGCCACCAGACCCAAGACTTTAGATTCAGGATTACCAGCCATCCAGATTGCCAATAAAGCAATGAGAAGCACCATCAAACGACCGACCCAAACCAGTTCTTTTTGTGAGGCATTTTTACGTAGGAATGATTTATAGAAGTCTTCAGTCAGGGTACTTGAACAAACCAGTAACTGACAGCTAAGCGTACTCATTACTGCAGCAAGAATTGCCGCCAGAACCACACCGGCAATCCATGGATTGAACAGAATTTTAGTGAGTTCCATAAATACGGTTTCAGGATTGGCATTCACCACAGCAGCGAGTTCCGGATGTTGCTGGAAATAGGCAATACCAAAGAAACCTGCAGCTACAGCGCCACCGAGACAAAGGGTCATCCAGGTCATCCCGATACGGCGTGCATTTGGAATCGACTTCACTGAATCGGCGGCCATGAAACGCACTAAAATATGCGGCTGACCAAAATAACCCAAACCCCATGCCATTAATGACAGGATCGCGATGGTACTCAGATCACCGACCAAGTTCATGGCCTGTGGACGTGCGGCTTCCAAAGCGAGCGTAACTTGCGACATATCTGAAAAAGTCAGGATGGTTACGATTGGTGTAAGAAGCAGGGCGAAGATCATCAGGGTTGCCTGAATGGTATCCGTCCAGCTGACTGCCAGGAAACCGCCAATAAACACATAACTGATCGTTGCAATCGCACTGATCCAGAGCGCTGTACTATAAGACATGTCGAACATACTTTCGAACAGACGTGCACCTGCCACCATGCCTGAAGCACAGTAAATTGCAAAGAAAATCAGAATGACAAATGCAGAAACCACACGCAGTACTTTTTTCTGATCGTTAAAACGGTTCGAGAAATAGTCCGGTAGGGTCAGGGCATTATGCTGGACTTCGGTATGGACCCGTAAACGACCCGCAACCAGCAGCCAGTTCAGCCAGGCACCGATAATCAGACCAATCGCAATCCACATTTCAGACAGGCCTGAAAGATAAATTGCACCCGGCAAGCCCATCAGCAGCCAGCCACTCATGTCGGAAGCCCCTGCAGAAAGTGCAGTTACGAAACTACCTAAACGTCGGCCCCCTAAGATGTAATCAGAAAAGTTGTTTGTCGCGCGGTATGCCATCAGGCCAATCACGACCATGCCGACAATATAAAAAAGAAAGGTAATTAAGGTTGGATTTAGGGAGCTCATACGGTATCCATTTTTAAGTTGGACAGTAGATCGAAACAAGGATTATGACAGATGCGAAAGACTTTAATCCGAAAGCCAGGCAACATCGAATCCAGAGGATTTCAAAAATAAACGCGAAATTTAACCATAAATTCACAATCTTTGCTGAGATTTTCTTATTTTGAAAGAAAATAGGCAACCAATTGGCTGCCTATTGTGAAGTATCTCTGAAATTTAGTGACGTCCCATCACACCGCGAATGGTATTCAGCACATCGGCAGGCAAGACCACAGTCTTGGCATTTGGAGACTTGGCCATATCCTGCATGGCTTTGACATATTGTTCACCCAACAGATAAGCCACAGGAATTTCCTTATCGCCAATTGCCTGACTCACCATATCAATCGCACGCTGTGAAGATTCTGCCAGTACGACTTGCGCTTCTGCATCACGACGTGACGCTTCCAGACGACCATCAGCTTCCAGAATGGCGGCCTGTTTTTCACCATCCGCTTTAGTGACGGTTGCACGACGTTGACGCTCTGCCGCTGCCTGTTCTTCCATCGCCGTCTGCATGGTTACAGAAGGTTTGATATCCTGGATTTCAACCGTCTTTAAGGTGATACCCCAGTCTGAAATATCATCAGAAATACTAGACTTTAAACGCGCCTTGATATGATCGCGTGAAGATAAGGCATCATCCAGATCCATTTCACCCACGATTGAACGTAGCGAAGTTTGTACCAGGTTCTGAATTGCCCATGAGTAGTTCTCAATCCCGTACACCGCTTTTTCAGGAGTTGTCAGGTTGATATAAGCTACCGCATTCATCAGCAGAACAGCGTTATCGCGGGTAATTACTTCCTGAGAAGGGATATCCAGGACGATATCTTTAGTGGTGACTTTATAAGCCACTTCATCTACATAAGGAATAACAAAATTCAGGCCAGGATTAAGTGTGGTGTGGTATTTACCCAGACGTTGTACGATCCATTTATAGCCTTGTGGAACAATCCGTACACCTTTAAAAATGGTAATCGCAACAAAGGCCAAGAACGCAATAACAATGATAGTGCCAGCAGACATAATTTATTCACCTTTTTCGTTTTGATATTGAGTGCTGTGGGGCTGTACAACCAGGTCATTTCCCAAGATATCGACAACACGGACACGATCTCCAACCTGAACTTTATCCAGAGCACGGCAATCCCATTCATCCGAGCCTAAAACTGGCAGCGGAAAACGAACCCGAATCTGATCCTGTTCAAGATCGGTCTGAATCACCATGCCAATTTGGCCAATAGTGGCCTCACGCGACAAGCCGGCTTTGGTCTTGTCTGTAGAAAGCGGCTTGATAAACTTAAACCAGAGCAAGGTACAAAGAACAGACAGGATGATCCAGGTCAGGATCTGAGTGGTCAATCCCATCATTGGGAACATCCAGTACAGAATGCCAACCATAATGGCACCAATCCCGAACCAGAGGGCAGCAAAAGCGGGCAGGAGTAATTCTGAAAGAATAAGAAGTATTCCCAATACAAACCAGTGCCAAGGTTCAAGAACTAATTCCATATCGTGACCTATATTGCTAAGTATTTAATTAATCATCATCTTTATATGATTTACTTCCAATGTAGCAGATGCAGCAGCAGATGAATATAAAAAATTCTGATTAAAATTTTGCCGGTCGTACAGGCTTGAATGCAGCCGGAGACTGCTTAAAATCACTGATGGCTTTTTCAATTGAACGGATTTTTAGTTGCGCGGCTTTTTCACCTTCGAGAATGGTTTCATTGCTGGCTTTTAAATCTAGCGTACCGATATGACCTACTTTAGGCTGGATCACGATATTAGCTTGCCTGAGTTCTTCATTGATACTTTGCTGACCCATAATATTAATAGTCTGGTCCAGTACGCCCCACATGTTGAGTGCTTTATTGCTGTCCGGACGTGCAGATATATCTACGGCAATAACAATATCTGCTCCCATATCTTTGGCCGTTTTTACTGGAATTGGACTAACCAGACCGCCATCGACATATTTTGTACCGCCAATTACAGCGGGCACAAAGACATTCGGAATACTGCAAGAGGCACGCACGGCTTGTCCGGCATTGCCTTTGATAAAGTCAGCTTTACGGCCATTGTCTAGGCGGGTTGCCACTGCCGCGAAGCGAATCGGGAACTGTTCAATCGGTTTATTCGCCACATTTTTATTGACGAAATCCTGCAGTTTCTGTCCGGCAATAATCCCTTGGCGGTTCAGGGTTAAATCACGAATATCGGATTCTTTAAAGTTCAAGGCGATTTGCTGCAACTGATAAGGAGATTTGCCGCTGGCATATAGACTGCCCACGAAGCTTCCGGCACTAGTTCCAGTAACAATCTTCGGTTTGATGCCGTGCGATTCGAGGACTTTGAGTACCCCGATATGGGCAAAGCCTTTGGCACCGCCACCACCGAGCGCAATAGCCACCACAGGTTCACGAGCCTGAAGAGGAGTAGAGGTTGTTGGGGTTTTAGTAGCTTTATCACATGCTGCAAGGCTTAAACCCAAGCAGCCAATCAGAGCATAACGGGTTAATTTCATTATAAAAAACTGGCGATTAAATCAACAAAATTCAGGCTATCACATCAAAAAAAGCCAGTTTTGCCTAGTCTTTTTTCAAAAGCTTTTGTAACGGCTTGGCGACCCAATCCGGATTTTTGGCCGAAAATTTACCTTCATAATGCTTATAGATCTGTTCCAGATCATATTCATAATCACCTGTCAGGTGATATACACCGAGGATATGAACGGTCTTGATGTCATAGTCAAAGGAAAACATCACAATCGGCAAATGGGCTGCCTTGGCAATATGATAAAAACCACTGCGGATTTTTTCTGGCGCCTTGCGAGAACCTTCCGGTGCCATACCTACCCAGATCCGATCAGTCTTATTAATGACATCAACAATCTGTCGGGTATGTCCTTGAGGGGTATCACGTACAACCGGAACCACACCAATCCATTCCAGGATCGGTTTAAGTGGTGTGCGGAATAAACTGTCCTTGCCAAAAATCGTGATCTGAATGCCGAGACCGAGCAAAGCATTGAAGCCCAGCCAGGCATCGATATTCGAGGTATGCGGGGAAATAATCGCTACTGCTTTAGGCAGGTTAGGGAATTCGCCTTTGAGCTGCCAGCCCTGAGCCAGAAATAGCTGTTTAAACAGGGCTTGGCTCAGTTTACCTCCGCGGGAGGGAACTAATGGAGGGAGTCTGGGGAAACGTGTTGTACTCATCAATGTCTCATCCTGAAACGTATTTTTCTTTATTTTTGATCATATTAGACTGTTGTAAAATCTGGATCATTGGCAAAATGTATAGCGATGATGGATGCTTTTAGCATTTTTACCTTAAGGACCTGCGCTGAATATGCGGAATACTTATATTTTACTGTTTTCCCTATATTGGGCACAGGGGCTTCCGGTCGGGTTTATGACGCACGCTTTACCTGTAATTTTACGAGCTGAAGGCGTATCTCTGGCACATATTGGTGGCTTTGGTCTGCTCATGCTGCCATGGTCGATTAAAATCTTCTGGGCACCTTTAGTCGATCAGCATGGATCAAAATCTCGAGGCCATTATCGAAGCTGGATTATTCCTTTACAATGGCTTTCTGTCGCTGTGCTGATAGGACTGTCTTTTTTGCCGATCCAAGCTTTAAACCAGCCGCTGTATCTGCTGATCTTTTTTATCACGTTGTTAGTGATGAATGGGATCGGTGCTACTCAGGATATTGCTACAGATGGACTGGCAGTCAATATTCTGAAAAATGAACAGCAACACTGGGGTAATACCTTTCAGGTGATTGGCTCCCGCTTGGGCTTTATTGTTGGAGGCGGAGCAGTCCTATGGTTACTCGATTTTTTGCATTGGCAGATGACCTTTTTACTGCTGGCAGCTCTGGTCTTTCTGAATACTTTACCGGTGTTATGGTTTAAAGAGCCGGATCACCAAAAGATGATTTCTTCATCATCTGAAAAATTACCTGCTCGGACTAGAATCAAAGCTTATTTTCAATATTTTTTAGCTGATTCTACCTTGGCGAAATGGCTGCTGATTTTACTAACCTTTAAAGTGGCGGATGGTCTGTCTGGGCCTTTATTAAAACCTTTGATGGTCGATTTGGGACTGAGTTTTAGTCAGATCGGTATTTATGTCACCATGCTTGGTGCTTTTGCAGCATTAATTGGCGCAGGGCTAGCAGGCTGGTGTTTGAAATACTGGTCGCGCAGCTGGAGTTTAATGATTTTCTCTATTCTGAAAATACTCAGTCTAATCGCTTATGCCTGGCTGGCTGCACAGTATGAAGCCCAAAACAAAGTAACAAACTGGATCATTTATCTTATTAATGCTGCTGAAGATATGATATCGGCCATGCTCTTAGTGGTTATGCTGACCTTGGTGATGCAATACAGTCGCAAGCATCTAGCAGGGACTGATTTCACCTTTCAGGTCGCCTTGATGGCTACTATAAGCGGGGGGCTTTATAGCCTGAGCGGGCTACTAGGGGACGCTTTGGGTTACCAAAACTATCTAAATTCGATCGTAATCATCGCGATTTTTTGCCTGATTCCTATTTTCCGATGGATGAAAATAGCGAGAAATATTTAAAATCCCTTATGAATAAATAGGTTAATTAACTCCCCACCTAAAGTATTAAAAAGAATATGTAAATATTTTTTTAATAATTTTGTAATATAGGCGTCGTGTGTATTATTTGTAACAAAATAAGTTAAAGGATTTTTTAATGAAAACTAAGTTAGCAACAGCAATCGCACTCAGCCTTTTAGCGGGGACTACATTTGCAGCACCAACTTTCTATGGTGAAATCGATCTTTCTCTAGATCATGTACAAGCAGATAATAAAAATGGCGTAGAAGATCGTCATATTACTGACTTGAACTCTAATAACTCATTCTTGGGTTTAAAAGGGGATGAAAAATTAACTGACCGTTTAAGCGCGTTATACCAAGCTGAATTCACATTCTATAGTGATGAAGGTTCAAACAGCAGCAATGACGTATTCGTACCGCGTAATATTCTCATTGGTTTAAAAGATGAGAAATTAGGTGCGTTAAAAGTCGGTAAGATTGATACGCCTGTAAAACAGCTTTCTGCTGTAGTTGATACTTTCAACAACTATGTAGCAAACAATGCTGACGTAAACGGTATTATGGCAGGTGAAAACCGTATCGATAACGTATTGGTTTATGAAACTCCTGCATTCAATGTGGGTGAAGGTAAGGTTGAGGCAAAACTTCAGCTTGCAACTGGTGAAGGTAACGACACTATTAAAGCAACTAAGGGCGGCTCTACTGTTGCTGGTCGTGGTTTAGGTGATTCTTGGTCTTCTTCAGTTGTTTACTCAGACAAAACATTTGTCGCAGGTCTGGGTTATGACAAAGCAATTCCATCTCGTCTTTTAGCACGTGGTTTTCTAAATGCTGATTCACGTGATGTAGGTGAGCGTTCTAATTTTACTACTGAACTAAATACACTACGTGCGATTGGTCGTGTGAATTTGGATAATGGCTTGTCAATCCGTGGTTTATACCAAGTTTCAGATGTTGAAAATGCAGATGCTAGTGTTCCAGTTAACGTTACTGTTGAAGGTGTAACAACTAACATCGCCCCAACATTTGCGCGTAATATCGACGATGCTCAAGCATGGTTGATTGGTGCTGAATATAATCTACCAAACGCGAAAAAATGGACAGTAAAGGGTCAATATAGCTACAGCGATGTAACTTTCAATAATGCAACTCCAGACTTTGAAGCTAAGCAAATTCTTGCTGGTGTAGACTACGCTTTATCTAAGCAAGTCAAAGTGTACGGTACGGCAGGCTACCTGACTATTGAACAAGGTTCTGATGAAGATAACCAGTTACTTGTTGGTACAGGCGTCGAATACAAGTTCTAATTTTAGAACAAAATAAAAGCGGTGCTTCGGCATCGCTTTTTTTATGCCTAAAACAACAAAACTTAGCAATTTTAGATCTAATCCTGAAAGTTCCCAGCTGTTACCATGACAGAAAACCTTCTATTCCTTTTTAAATTATGACCATTCAAGCCGTTTTATTTGATCTCGACAATACCTTGACCCATCGTGATCTGACGACACAGGCCTATAGCCGTTATCTGGCGGAGTATTATGCTTCGGCACTAGCACAGATTGAACTTGAGAAAATTATCGAAATTGTACGACGCATTGATAATGGCGGTTATCCGAAAAAGGAATTGCTGACCCATGGCAGTATTGGCGCTTCAGCTGCCTATGCATTGTTGCAGGAATTATCCTGGGTGACTCCACCAGATCTAGATGAATTGGCGCAGTTCTGGTTCAACCAGTTTGGCCGTTTTGCCGTAGAGATGCCGCAAGCAGGGCAAGTATTAAAACAGCTTAAAACTGAAGGTTATCGCTTGGCCATTGTATCCAATGGCGGACATGAGACCCGATTAAATACCATTCGCGGTTTAGGTATTGCAGAGTATTTTGATGAGATTGTCAGTTCAGGATTGGTCGGCTTTAATAAACCGCAACCGGAAATTTTCCAGATTACCGCAGAGCGTTTAGGCGTGCAGCCAGAGAAGTGTCTATATATTGGTGATCATCCTGTCAATGATATTCAAGGCGCAACAGCCGTAGGTATGCATGCTTTGTGGATGCAAGGTTTCCATCCGGATGCCGGACATATTCAATATAAGATTCAGCAATTACCAGAAATCTTTGATCATTTGCAGCGGCTTAAGTAGCTTTAAGTAATCCGGTGACTATTCATGGCTTTTGCCCATTGGTGAGAATGACAGCGTGGACAAGTTTGTTCCGCTTCTTTTAAATGCTGGACTTGACCGCAATAAATACAAGCATAAAGCTCTTCTGGCTTGACTTCTTTGACTATGCAGCAGGATTTAGGGAAAAGCGGGAGCCCATGCCGAACATCATCTGGATGGAAATATAGAATACTGAATTTACCATCTGTTTCCAGTAAACCTAGGCGCACCTGACCCAAATGTTCAATGCCTTGCTGACGCATCTCAGCAAAGAATTCATCATGAGACATTTTGCCTTTTTTAATTTCATCAATGACCAGTAAACCATCTTCCACAATATGAATCGGTTTGCCTTCGAGCAGGTCTTCAAACCATTGAAATTTCATCATGAGCCAGGTGGTCAGACGATACAGGAAAATGATCACCGACATGATCAGTGCTGCCTGAATCAGGGGAAGATCTTCTGTAAACATCGGATCGCCGGCAATGGAACCCAAAGCAAGAATGATGGTGACTTCAAAGATCGAAAGTTGTCGTACCCCACGTTTACCTGTCAGCCGCAGAAACAGGATAATCATCGCGTACATCACTACACAGCGCAGCAAAATTTCTGTGGCAAATTCCCAGGTCGTATCATTTATAAATATGGTGGCCCAGTCCATTGTTATTATTCCAGATCACTCTTTGTTACGAGTCTATCAATCTCGGCTGTTAGTTTGCTGCTGTAATTGTGTAAGTTTTTGAATAAAAATAAATTATGTTTTTTGAATGTGATTGCTATGAGTGAAAGATATAGCGATTTTAAGAAAATAAGATAGATATTTCATGTAAATATTGATTGATTATTCAACAGATTAAATTTGAACCAGTTCACATTTTACTCTGTGTGATTTTTAATCAGTACAAATAATATCCTACTGAAATATATCAAGATAAAATCTGAGCAATTTCCTAGGAATAATGAGAACTATTTAATGATTTGTAATCAAATAACTTGATAATTATAAATTTCTGTATGTTGTGCCCTGAAAAATATAGCGATTAGATCAAGCTAAAAATCTGTTTTTTAAATTAAAAATATTGATTTTGACTTCCAAGAAAGGATGTATTGTGAAAAAGATATTCACGCTTTTAACGGTTATGGGCTTAAGTACAGCGGTATTTGCAGATGCAGACTGGAACTATGATCAGCCTGAACAATGGTCGACTCTAAACCAGAAATATTCAGCCTGTAATGGACTGAACCAGTCACCAATCAATATCGAGCGAACAGTCAAAGCTGAACTGGAACCGCTCAAGTTTAGCTATAACACTATGATTCACACAATTGAAAATAAAGGTCATACCGTTCAGGTAGACTTTGCTCAAGGCGGAGAATTACAGCTGGATGGTGAAACTTTTGTGCTGAAACAGTTTCATCTACATAGCCCAAGTGAGAACCTAATTAAAGGCAAGAGCTATCCTCTAGAGATTCATTTTGTCCATGCCAATACTCAAGGTGAACTTGCTGTAGTGGCGATGATGTTTGCGCAGGGTACAGAAAATCCGATGCTTAAACGTATGTGGAATCGCTTGCCGAAAAAGCAAAGTGAAAAAGTCGTCTTGAAAACTCCGCAACCTGTAAATGAGATGTTGCCTAAGAATCTGGATTATTACCGCTTTAGTGGTTCGCTGACGACACCACCATGTTCTGAAGGTGTGCGCTGGTTGATTTTGAAAGAGATCCAACAGGCCTCTGCGACACAGATTTCAGAATTTTCCAAGTTAATGGGTCATCCAAATAACCGTCCAGTGCAGTCCTTAAATGGCCGTGTGGTACTGGAATAAAAAAAATCTGGATGAAAAAGCTGACTTAGTTCTGCTTTTTTTAATTCTGATACAAATTTCAATAGCCTAAGGTCAAAAGAACTTTGTGGCGAAAGCTGAACGAATTAATATAGATAAGATTTCCTTGGGTCTTTCTGCTGCCATGCTCTTTGACTTAAAAACCATGATCCAGCCATTCACAGCGCTTTCGCCACAGCAGAAGAAGCTGGATCGTCTGATTGATAAAATCGAACAGCAGAAGTTGGAGTTAAAACAATGGCAACAGGCTGAAGAAGACCTACAGCAATATACGCATAAAACCTTCATGCCGGTCTATCATGAATTGTATGGTGTTCTGTTTGAGCAGCTCGAACAGCTCTGGACGCATTTACAGGAAACAGATTTCACCAAGGCCGAGTTGATAGTACTGGATGAGAAGATTCAATACCTGGCAGATTATCTGCAAGATTCTCAGGCGATGTCAGCGCAAGAAGCCAATAAGGTCAATGAAATCTTCACCTATTATCAGCAGCGTGCTGAACATACCCAATTCAGAAAAAGCCAAAAAAAGACCAATGAACTGGAAAGATTCTTTAAGAATGAAAATATCCCAGATCCGGCAGATGCTGAGGGATTTGAAGAATGGGCTTCTGATCATTTTCAGCAAATCCGCGAGCAGGCCAAACTAAAACGCCAGCAGGAAAAGCAGAAACAGGCAGCCGCAATGGCAGAGCAGTCAGTGAAATCGGTATATTTGAAGATTGCTGCAGCGATTCATCCGGATCGTGAAGCAAATGATGTAAAAAAGATTAAAAAAACTGAATTATTGCAGCGTGCCAACGAAGCCTATGCAGAACAGGATTTGTTTGCCTTACTAAAAATGCAGCTTCAGATTGAGCAAGATCGAGATCCTTCGCAAAAGAGTTTAAGTGCAGAGCAAGTCAAGCTGTATCAACTGGCTTTGGATGCGCAGAGCCAGAAGTTACAAGAGCAGATTGATACCTTAATTCATAGATTGGTCTGGTCATCGAAAACCAGAATTGCAGTCAAAAAAGCAAAGGGAAAAGTTCAAATTGCTGATCTGTATAAACAGATTGATGAAGATACTTCCACTATCAAGCAGCAGATTAAGGTCGAAAAAGAACGCCTGATGTATATCAAAAAGGTAAGTGGATTAGAGATGTTTTTAAGGCGTGGGATGCTTTAAGGTTTTTCTACCTCTTCCTTGGGGAGAGGTTATAAAATCTGCTAATCTCACAAAAAATAAAAAATACCATGAACAAAAAGCTTGATCCTCAACTTTTAATTTTCGCCAAATTCATGCGCCACACTGCCACCGATGCTGAGCACCTCATGTGGCAAATCCTTCGTGCCAAACGTTTTATGAATCTTAAATTTCGTCGTCAGCATGTGATTGAGCCTTATATTGTGGATTTTTACTGTCATGAAATTGGTTTGGTGATTGAGTTGGATGGCAGTCAGCATGGAACGGATGATGCTATGGAATATGATGCTGAAAGAACCAAGTTTTTGGAGGCTTTGGGTTTGAGAGTTGTGAGGTATTGGAATAATGAAGTGTTGGGGCGGACGGATGTGGTGTTGGAGGATTTGTGGCAGAGGTGTACTGAATCAAAAAATACCTCTCCCTAACCCTCACTTGCGCTTCGTTTTAAAGCAGTGCTTTAAAACTTGCTTATGAGAGGGAATTCCAATGTGAAATTCATACAGGAATTAAATTAAATGACGCTCCCTCTCCCTAGGGGAGAGGGTTGGGGTGAGGGTATGAAAATTAGCTATCCTCTTTTACTAGTTCGTTTATATCATTAGAGGTGGCAGTTTGTTTCAGTTCAGCTTTTTTATTAGCTATACCAAAAGGAATATGAACAGATGCAATACTCTCGGCAGTTCTCTCAAGGTGAGTAACTTGATCGTCAAAGAAAATATGAGGTTGTAGTATTTCTAAAACTTTACGTTTTTCAATTCCACCTAAGAAAAAGGCTTCATTGACGGTTTCTATTCCCCATGAGCGTAAAGAATTAATTACACGTTTATGAGCAGGTGCATTGCGGGCAGTGACAATAGAAATTCGTAAACGACTTTTATAATCTAAATTTTGGGATTGATATTTTAGTTCTGCTTTTTGCAAAGTAGATAGTTGTTTCAAAAGTTTATGAAGTGGGCCTTCATTAGCAGGTTGGTCTGCAAGATTCTTCTCATTTTCAATAAATGCGCCAAGTCCACTTTCTTTGTAGACCTGTTCTGATGAATCATCAGCAATAACTCCATCAAAGTCGAAAGCAATACGAAGCTCTTCATCGTGTGCTATATCAAATATTTGTCCTTTCAAAATTAGGCCAGCGGGATAGCCTGCTGTAATTGCTTGATTCACGTCTGTTTCATTTGCTGAAAGGAATAAACTAATATTTAAAGCATTAATATACTTATAAGGTGTACGACCTTGTAAAAAGATAGCTCTTCTAATACCCAATCCATAGTGTTCGATTGAATTCATAACACGTAAGCCAGTGTTAGGGTCGTTCCGAGAAAGCAAAATGACCTCAACAAATGGCTTATCTGGTGGAAAAATACTATTTAAACTAAGCAAGCGCTGAATAAATGGAAAAGCTACACCTTGATCTAAAAGAGTGTTTTCATGCTCTCGTTGGTATTCTCGATAAGCTAATTCGCCTTGAGTTCTATAAACTGCATCTGATTCTTCTAAATCAAATAAAGCACTTGAAGCTAAGCCAATAACAAGTTTTTGTTCTAAATTGTATCCACTCATAATTATTCATCTCGCATATTTAATTCTTTTATTTCATTTGAGTCATCGAAGCCGTCTTGTCTATTTGGAATAGCTTGATTTCTAATATCAATATTGGTTATAGATTTTCCTGGTAAGCCATTAATGATACCTGTATTTTTTAAGTACTCATAACTAGTGGCACCCCATTTAGTGGTTGTAAATAAAGTTATAAGCCAAATACATAGTAAAAATCTTCCAACTTGAATAGGAATTTTACTTACAGATGGTTTTGTGAGAATACGATTTCTGGTAAAAGTAAAAGGATTATAAGTTCGGAATAGTTTATATGGGTTTGTAGAATAGTATTTCGACCAAAATAAGCTGAATTTATTAATATATTTGCTCTGCAATTTTTCATATACTTCTTTTTGAACAATTTCTGTTTTTTTATCAAAAAGTTGATGAAATTCCTTACCTTGATTTTCATAAAATAATTTTAATTTTTTCTCTGATTTATTGACTTCTATTTCCCAATATTCTTGCCAAAATTTTGCACCTGAGGCAGCTTGCATTTGATAAAAGGAAATGCCTATACCAACTAAACATATTAAAGTATGTATCAAAGGAACAGTATTATTAGAATTGATGATACAAGCTACTAGTACTCCTTGAAATATCATAAAAAAATTATTGCGTTGTACTAATTGAATTATTTCAAAATTTCTAGTTTCAATTGCAACTTCATAAATACGCTTTAAACGACGCTCTTGTTCAGAAAGTTCCTTATTTTGAAATCTATTTTGCAATATTGATTCTGATTCAATGCTTTTTTGGAGGAATGAAGAAAAACTTTTTTTCATAAGTATAAAGGGCTGAATAATCAGCCCTTTATACACAAATTAGATCAAACTAACAACACATTAAAGCGCTGCAATTTGCTCCATATTCGCTTTGATTTTCGCTAACTGGTCAGCAAACTCAGCCAGTTTTGCACGTTCACCTTCAACTACAGCAGCAGGTGCTTTTGCCACGAAACCTTCATTCGAAAGTTTGTTAGCAATCTGGTCATGCTGTTTTTGAACTTTGTCTAAGTCTTTTTGCAGACGGCCCAATTCCGCTTTAGGGTCAATGAGGCCCTTCATTGGAACGAATACAGACACGTGACCAACCACAGAAGAAGAAGACAATGGAGGTTGCTCGCCATCCGCCAAGAAGGTAATGCTTTCAACTTTCGCCAATGCTTTGAACAGTGCTTCAATACGTGTGATCTGTGCTTTTTCAGCTTCAGTGGTGTTCTGAAGAAGAACTGGTAACAGACGCGCATTACCTAAGCCCATTTCACCACGGATGTTACGTACAGCACCGATCAAACCTTGCAGCCATTGCATATCTGCTTCAGCTTGTTCGTTAATCTTCGCTTCATCTGCAACAGGGTATTGAGCCAGCATGATAGTTTCGCCAGAGATTCCCAGTTTAGGTGCAAGCGTTTGCCAGATTTCTTCAGTCAGGTAAGGCATGATTGGGTGAGCAAGACGTAAAGACGCTTCCATCACAGCCAATAACACACGACGAACTTCAGCTTTACGCTCTTCAGATACGTTTTCATCGTTTAGAACCGGTTTAGTCAGCTCGACATACCAGTCACAGTATTCATTCCAGATGAACTCGTAGATCGCTTGTGCAGCCAAGTCCAGACGGTAAGTCGCAAATGCTTGCTGAACTGCTTGTTCCGCTTTTTGCAGACGGCTCACGATCCATTGTTCAGGCAATTCCCAAAGATCAGGACGTGCAGTTTGACCAACCGTTTGACCTTCAACATTCATCATCACGAAACGGGTACCGTTCCAGATTTTGTTGGCGAAGTTACGGTAACCTTCAACACGTTTCATGTCGAACTTGATGTCACGACCAGTGTTGGCAAGCGCACAGAATGTGAAACGAACTGCGTCGGTACCGTAAGCCTGAATACCTTCAGGGAATTCTTTACGGGTTGATTTTTCAATCTTCGCTGCCTGTTTAGGGTTCATCAGACCGAAAGTACGTTTTTGTACCAAGGTTTCCAGATCAACACCATCAATCAGGTCTAATGGATCAAGTACGTTACCCTTAGATTTAGACATTTTCTGACCTTCACCATCACGTACCAGACCGTGTACATACACAGTTTTGAATGGTACTTGTGGTGTGCCATCTTCATTTTTCATGAAGTGCATGGTCATCATGATCATCCGGGCAACCCAGAAGAAAATGATGTCGAAACCAGTGACAAGAACATCAGTCGGGTGGAAAGTATTCAAGAAATAGTTTTCTTTATCTTTCGCTTCGTCGCCAGTCCAGCCTAAAGTTGAGAATGTCCACAAACCAGAAGAGAACCAGGTATCCAGTACATCTTCGTCCTGTTTCAATTCAACTTCAGGTGCAATACCGTGTTTCGCACGAACTTCTTCTTCGTTACGACCGACAAATACATTGCCTTCAGCATCGTACCAGGCCGGAATACGGTGACCCCACCATAATTGACGTGAAATACACCAGTCTTGAATGTTATTCATCCATGACATGTACATGTTGCTGTACTGCTCAGGAACGAACTTGATACGGCCATCTTTAACCGCTTCAATTGCAGGTTCAGCCAGTGGCGCAATTTTTACATACCATTGGTCTGTCAGTAATGGCTCAACGATCACACCTGAGCGGTCACCGCGAGGTGGTTTTAGTGTGTAAGGTTGGATTTGGTCTAACCAGCCTTCAGCTTCTGCTTGCTCAACCAGTTTTTTACGTGCTTCAAAACGCTCTAAACCAATGTAGTCTGCAGGCGCAGGGATGGTTTTAGAAATCTGTTCGCCGGCTTTCGCAATGTACTCAAACTCAGCAAGAACTTCAGCATTTTTGTTGAAGATGTTGATTAGTGCCAGACCACAGCGTTTACCCACTTCATAGTCATTGAAGTCGTGCGCAGGCGTAATTTTCACACAGCCTGTACCGAATTCTTTTTCTACATATTCGTCAGCAACAATGGCAACGGTACGGCCAGTAATAGGCAAAACGATATTTTTACCGACAAGATGTGCATAACGCTCATCTTCAGGGTTGACCGCAACCGCAGTATCACCGAGTAATGTTTCTGGACGAGTGGTTGCAACGACAATATGGTCTTTGCCATCTTGAGTGCGAAGCGATTTATCTTCAAAGAAATATTTGAAGTGCCACAATGAGCTTTGTTCTTCTTTATCAGATTCTACTTCAAGGTCAGACAGGGCGGTTTGCAGTTTAGGGTCCCAGTTCACCAGACGTTTGCCGCGGTAAATCAGGCCTTCTTCATGCAGTTTCACGAATACTTCTTTAACCGCGTTGGATAAACCTTCATCCATGGTGAAGCGTTCACGTGACCAGTCTACTGAAGAACCCAAACGACGGATTTGACGGGTAATGTTACCGCCAGACTGTTCTTTCCATTCCCAGACTTTTTCGATGAACTTTTCACGGCCCAGATCATGACGACTTACGCCTTGAGCACCTAACTGACGCTCAACAACCATCTGAGTTGCGATCCCCGCATGGTCAGTACCTGGCTGCCATAAGGTATTTTTGCCTGACATACGGTTATAACGAGTCAAGGCATCCATGATGGCATTGTTAAAACCATGACCCATGTGCAAGCTACCAGTGACGTTTGGCGGCGGAATCATGATACAGAATGATTCACCTTTTTGAGACGGCTTGAAGTAACCGCGCTCTTCCCAGGTTTGGTACCATTTTTTCTCGATCTCGGTCGGATCGTAGGTCGTAGCAATATTTTGCGCTGAATCAGTCATAGTCTAAACAGATCAAAAGTGGATAAAAAATTGCATCTATTGTAGCAAAAAAATCAAGGCATGCGGCAGCTTAACCAAAAGCAAACTTTCGCCAATTGGCAGTTGCCTGAACTCAACGTATGATAGATTGATAAAAACGCGACTCATCGCAGACGATTAAAAAAAGGATAACAAGATGAGCTATAGCATTTCTCTCAAGATTCACCCCGATACCCATCAACGCTTTAAAGACCTGCATTCCCGATTTAATGCCGGTGAGCAGGAAAGCCTGGCCAAACTGCTCGGTGAAAATCTGGCCGATATTGCCTGTGAAATTATTGACCAGATTTTTGGTCGTGTGGTGCAGCTCTCTAGCTCCCCAGATCAGGAATCCGAAAAAGTCATTCAACAGATTTTAGAAACGACTCGCAAATATATGCCATGGTCGGTTTCTTTCTTTGGTAATGATCGGCTGATTCCTATGGTGAACTATCTGTACAAGATGACCCATGAAAATGAAGATGGATACTTTGTTCGCTATCCGGTAGAACGCATGCTGATCACGGAACTGCTGGGCTGCGTGGAGCAGATGAAAAGTGGCAATAACCAGTATGTCTCACCGGCATTGAAAGCTTTTATTCAGGTGGTGGATCAGGGTGTGACGCATCTGGTGCGTGAACCAAAAAAGATGCTGAAATTTAATGTGGTGGTGGATAAAACATTGAATGGTGTGATTCACCTGACCACACAACTGGGTTATAAACGTTTTGATAAACTCGGTAGCCTCTATGATGCGGATACCATGAGTTATTATTTTGAGCAGTTGCTGGCATTTCTGGAAGATGAAATGCCGCCAGGAACACATTCATATAAAGAGGGTGACAGGATTTAATGGCAAAACTAGAAAATTTACAGGGAAAAGTAGTCTGGATTACCGGAGCATCTTCAGGAATTGGTAAGGCACTGGCTGAAGAATGTGCTGCCCAAGGTGCACAGATAGTATTGACTGCACGACGTTTGGAAGAACTGGAAAAAGTCCGTTCAGGACTGGTGAATCCTGATCAACACATCTCAGTCGTGGCCGATATTACTGATGAAAGTCAGGTACGCACGGCTTATGAACAGGTGCTAAGTGAGAAAGGCCGCATTGACTGGCTGATCAATAATGCCGGACTCAGTCAGCGTGCCCTGATTCAGGAAACCACCATGCAGACTGAACGCGCCATTATGGAAGTCGATTATTTCTCTCAGGTGTTTTTCACCAAAACAGTTTTACCGACATTTTTAAAACAGAAATCTGGCCGGATTGCTTTTATTTCCAGTGTGGCCGGCCTGCTTGGAACTCAATATCGGGCGTCTTATTCAGCAGCCAAAGGCGCGATTCATATGTGGGCGAATAGCCTGCGCGCTGAAATGGCAGATCAGGGTATTCAGGTATCCGTGATTTTTCCGGGCTTTATTAAAACTAATGTGTCTTTTAATGCCTTAAATGGGGAAGGCAAACCTCAGGCCAAGCAGGATGAAGCGATTGAAAATGGTCTGGAACCGGCTGATTTTGCCCGTCAGACTGTAGAAGCGTTGAAACGTGGTGAAGAATATATCGTGGTGGGGGGCTCTAAAGAAAAACTGGGTGTTCTAGTGTCACGTCTATCGCCAAAAGTATTGTATAAGATGATTCGCAAAACTAAGGTGAAATAATCTGTTTGCAAGATCAAGCTGGTTGTCATCGGTTACAGGTTTATTGCTCGATAGAAATAGACCTGTAATCTGAAAATAGTATGCTCATCTTTATAATTTATCTATTTTAAGCTTCCTGATCTTGTCCAATGAATTCATTTATTTCCTCTATCTCTTTTGTCCATATCCCATTTTCACAACATAAAACTGCATAAAAGTAGCAAAACCGTCTTCAGTATTCAGTTTTAATAAAAATGATATAAAAGATTGAGATGGGAGCATTTGCCATGAAAACGCCGGTACCGGATTACTTGAATCATGTGCTTTCTGCTTGCCATGATAATAAAAAAGGCGCGCTGGCAGATTACATTCCTGAACTTGCTGCGGTTGATCCTGACAAGCTCGGACTTGCACTATCGACAGTAGATGGAACCATCTATTCTGCCGGGGATGATGACGTTGAATTTACCATGCAGTCTCTTTCCAAGCCTTTTGCCTATGCGCTAGCAATCAAGGAACTAGGGCTAAAACAGGTACTGGAAAAAGTGGGTGTAGAACCTTCGGGAGAGGCCTTTAACCAGATTTCGTTGGAAAAAGAACGCAATATTCCAAAAAACCCGATGATTAATTCTGGTGCGATTACCACGCATTCTCTGATTCCTGCCAAGAAAACAGTATCACGTGCTGAACAGTTACGCCGTTTTTTAAGTGGACTGGCTGGACGTGAATTGTCCTTTGATGAGCAGGTGTATAACTCTGAGATTAAAACGGCTTTTCGGAATATGTCGATTGGCTACATGTTACGTACTGTTGGGGTGCTGGACGAAGATCCTAAAGAAATCGTGCATGGCTATATCAAGCAGTGTGCGATTAAGGTCACCGTCAAAGATCTAGCCGTGATCACCAGTATATTGGCCAATGGTGGTGTGCATCCCAAGACGGGTAAGCGCATGCTGGATCGGGCCTTAGTCCGGCAATTACTCAGTGTGATGCTAACCTGCGGTATGTACGATGCTGCAGGTGACTGGCTGACCACAGTCGGTATTCCGGCCAAGAGTGGTGTGGCAGGTGGCATTATTGGAGTACTGCCAGGGCAAGTGGGGATTGCGGTCTTTTCACCGAAAATCGATGAGCATGGTAATAGTGTACGTGGGGTCAGAATCTTTGAAAATCTGTCGCACGATATGGGACTGCATCTCATGGAAGGTACGCCGTCAGCACAGACCATTTTGCAAAGTCGTTACACAGTGGGGAAAAAGAATAACGTCGTGGTTTATGAACTGCGTGGCGTATTGCAGTTTACCGAGTCTGAAATGCTGCTACGCATTTTGCAGGATGAACCTGAAGGTAAAAGTACCATTATCCTTGATTTGACTAATCTCACTTTGATGCATGATGTCGGTGCCCGAATGCTGTTTGAAGGTGTAGATCGTTTAAAACAGGATGGACATAAAGTACTAGTCGTAGATTCAGAAGGTTTGCTGGATAAGGACCAGTTGAAGGGTAGAAAAAGGGTGGTGGTGACGGAGGAGTTGGAGACACATTTGCAGAAATATAAATAAAATAATCCCTCCCAACCTCCCTTTAATAAAGGGAGGAGCTGTCACGTAATTTATTTGTTTACCTGGAGTTCCCCTCTTTGGAAAAGAGGGGTCAGGGGAGATTCTAAAAAAGAGAATAAAAATGAAACCCTATCATAAAAATTTAAAACAAGTTTCACGCAATCTACGAAACAACATGACTGAAGCTGAAAAGCTGCTCTGGTCTAGATTACGTGGAAAACAATTATTAGGTTTGCAGTTCTACCGACAGAAACCGATTTTAAATTACATCGTGGATTTTTATTGTCCATCAGCAAATCTAGTGATCGAGTGTGATGGTAGTCAGCATTTTACTGAGGAGAATTTAGAAGCAGATCGAATAAGAGATGAAGCTTTGGCTCACTTGGGATTGAAGTATTAAGATTTGATAATAGAGAGGTGATAGGGAAGATTGATGGTATGGTGGAAATGATTTATCAGTATTGTTTGAATGATTCCTTAAGAGAATCCCCCTTTATAAAAGGGTGAGAAGCACCGCTTCGCAAGGGAGGGATTTTTAATTATTTAATATGCTCAGCAATATCAGTAAAGATCACACCTAAACCATGCGCGCCAGCATCCGGATAACCCAGACTACGATCACCCACAGTCCCGGCACGGCCCATACGTGCCACGATATCTTTAGTTGATTCCGCACCTTGAACTGCCGCTTGAGCACCTAAAATAAAGTTCTCTTTAAAAGTCTTGTCAGTATTGACCGACCAAGAATCTGCACATGGCACCAGAGCATCAATTAAGGTTTTATCACCCACAACTGCACCTCGACCAAATGAACGTTCGCCTGTGACTTGAATGCCTTTTACCGCTGCTTGTAACATCTCGGCAAAATCAGCCACAGTTAAAGTGGTTTTGCTTTTAATGGCTTTACTGGCTGCACGGAATGCTGAACCCCAGATTGGACCTGATGCACCGCCACAATGTTCCATGATGATCATAGAGCAGTTCAGCAGGAAATCATCCATCTGTTCAGCTTGAACCAGTTCATGCCATTGACGTTTTAGCTGTTTAAAGCCTTTAGATACGCTCATACCGAAGTCGCCATCACCTGCATGAGCATCCAGTTCACAGAAAGGCACTTCATTTTTAATAATGCAGGCACTCATCACATCGACCACATAGCGCATGTTTTCAATAGTGAATTGTTCATTGGCAATCACAGCATGTTCAGGATGCGTTTCAACATCTGTATTTATTGTGCGTACAGCAGCTTCGTCTTTGGCTGCAAACTCAAATGGCAGTGCAGTTGAACCATCCATTTTAAATGCAGGAGTATTGGCTTCTGCATCCAAATAAGTTTTCAATTCATCATCCACCGCCAACAAGGAAACAGATGCACCTGCCATGTCGATACTGGTCATATAGTTGCCGACAAAAGTACGATAAATCTTGATGCCTTTGCGCGCCAAATGTTCGCACACATCATTATTAAAGACATACAGCTCTTGCATTGGTGTTGAACCAAATCCATTCACTAGAACAGCAACTTCTTGCGTGTCAGGACGATCGAGGAACAGGTCATCGATAATACGTTGTGCCAGTTCTTTAGACGGCAGAATCTTTTCACGACGAATGCCCGGTTCACCGTGGATGCCTACGCCGTATTCCATTTCATCATCAGCTAAAGTGAAGGTTGGGGTGCCTTTGGCTGGAACGGTACAAGAGGTATAGGCAAAACCAAGGCTAATCACATTGTCCGCAGCTTTTTGTGCAAGTTCTTTCACACGTGCAAGTTCATAACCTTTTGATGCGGCAGCACCGGCAATTTTATGCACGAAGATTGTACCGGCAACGCCACGACGGCCAACTGTATATAGACTGTCTTTTACTGCGATGTCATCCGCTACTTTCACGTAATCAACTTTGATGCCATCTTCAGTGGCTAAGGCTGCGCCATTCTGGAAATTCATCATATCGCCAGAATAGTTTTTAATAATCATTAGGACGCCTTTGTCAGTCGCGACTTGCTGCAAGGCTTTATAGACCTGAATTTGTGAAGGAGAGGCGAACACGTCACCACATACGGCAGCATCAAGCATGCCTAGACCGACAAAACCGGCATGGGCAGGTTCATGACCGCTACCACCCCCACTGATCAGGGCGACATTTTGGTGTTTTTCTTTTCTAGAAATGATTTTATAAGATTCATTAAATGCCAGTTCTGGATGTGCCAGGACAAAGCCTTTGCACATTTCGACAACGATGTTTTCAGCACCGTTCATGAGTTTTTTCATTGGAACACCAATAGTCATTGATTTGGGAGACTAATAAGTGCTTATTATTAATGAAATTATTAGATAAAGAAAACCTAAAATAAAAAAAGGTTAAAAAGATAAATATAATTATATTAAGGAATTATGAATTTACTTAAGTTATTTTATGTAATTGTTTTAAATTATTAATGAAATTTAAGATGCTTCAAATATTGAAGCATCTTAAATTTTTAGCACAATATGTACTATGCATATTGTTCAATTTTGTTTTTAATTTCATCAATATAACTTCTACTAGTATTGCTTCTTAATTCATTCTCTATTAAGAGTTTGGCAGAATCTACCTTATTTTGTAAGGCAAGCAATATAGCTTTATATTTCACATAAGATCTATTAGATTGATTTAATTCGTGTTTTTCGTAGTGTTTCTCTAGCATGTTAACTGCAATTTGTAATTGATGGACATTTCTATCTTGTACCGCTATATCGGCTAAAGAAAGTTTTGGATAACTAACATTCGGGAATTTATGAATTGCATTACCTAATATTCTATAAGCCTCTTGGAATTGTCCCTTTTTGGCTAAAAGTTGAGCTTTTGCTGAAAAGCTCATTTCAATAGCTTTATCGGTATTTATACTTTCTAAATTATCTATTACCTCTTGAATAAGTGGAATATTTATCTCAGACTTATTGCCGTGAAGTAAACATTTAAGGTAATTAATCGCATTTATAGGATTATTTGGATAAGTTTCATAAAGATTTTTGGCTAAATCTATTGCTTTATCATGTTGATCTTTTTGAATATATAACAATACTAATTCACTTATGACCCTGAAATCTTTTGGTCTCTTAGTTAATACATATTCATAATCTTTTATAGCTTGATCTGGATTACCCATTAAACGATGATAAAAACCACATAAGAAACTATTATCAGGTTGTGGAACTAATCTTACAGTCTCAAAAAATTTAGAATCTTTAAGACGTGCTAAAGACTGACATTTATAAAAATAAATTTTATTAATAATACTGTCTTCAATAAACTCAGTATTCTCTAAAACTCTATCAGCAAGTTTTATACATTCTTTAAAATTATTAATACCTTTTTTATTGTAGAGTTCAATTATTGTTTTTAAGAAGTATGATGGGATAAGTAACCTATGTGGTACAGTTTTTCCTTCTTTAAGCGCTGTTCGTATAGAAAAATTAATATCTGATAAGTCTTTATCATTTAAATCTATATCTAGTAAGAATTTATCTACGTGAATATTTAATATTTTGTCAAACTTGGTATTTGTTCCAAAATTGTTTCTTAAAATATATTCTTTAATAACATTATTTACCCGAATATAATCACTATTATTTCCTATTTTTTCACAAATAGATTTTGATAATAGTATAGTTAATTTTGGGTAATATAATTCAATATCTACTAATTCAAATAGAAGTTTATAACTTATAAAATCAAATTTAGATAATAGATATAATAGATCTAGTAGATCTTTTTCATCTTTAAAACTTTCTAGAATAATTTTTGCTTTTTCTGAAGCATATTGTTGAATTAAGTGAGTTTGCCGTTTTGCTTCAAATAGTCCTTCAATATTTATTAAATCAACTGCAAATTTTACTTGATCAGGATAACCTGTTAATATGGATGAAAACAATATTAAATCTTCTTGCTCAAGTTCAAGACCTAAAAAGTTACTATATCTTTTTAAGAAACCATTTCGTTCAGGTTTTGTTAATTCAAAAAGTTCTTGTTGAAAATAATGCTCTTCATTATAAATTCTAGTTGGCTTATGTATACATGCAATAACTAAAGATAAATAATTATCAGATTTTAGTTGATCTAAAATTTTTGAAAACCAATCAGCTAGATTTCCATTTCCCTGAACTAATACCCCATTATCTTCAATTAAAAGCCTTTCTTTTTGAGGTTTTAGATTTTTTAAAATTTTTACAGCAATTTCAATTTTATTATCAATCGATTTTGTTATTAAATTTTCTTCGAGAGTGTGGTCTGTAAATCCCAGATCAATTAATTTTAATATAAAGTCTTCAATACCACTATTGCTTTCTAATGATATAGTTAAGAAATTATAATAGTCTCTAATAAGATTAGCCTTAGTTAAAGAGTGTTTAATAAAGGTTTTACGGCCAATTGATGGTAAACCTGTCACAAAAAGAGTAGAAACAGTTTTTTTTGCAAAATCATCTAATCTCATTTCGATATTAGCAATTTTATCATTTCTTCCAACAAAAAAATTATGTTTAGATTTTAAACTTGGATGAGTTTCCCAAGCTAATACCGTAAGACGTTGATTAATTTTTCTAGCAGCTGTTTTAGGTGCAACAATATGTTGTATATTTTTTGTTTCTTTCATCCATTGGGGTATACGTACATCTTCATAAGAAATGTTTTTATCAATAATTATAGGAAAAATACGTGATAGGGCGCCTTGATCATATAAATTTTTTGCTAAATTGATTTCTTTTTGAACCCAATCTGAGTTAAGTGAACGGCTTTGTTGCACAAACCTATCTGTAAAGGCTTTTTCAGCGATATAATTTTCAAATGAAGAAGCCTACACACAAAATCTACCGCACAACCAATTGGCCCGCATATAACCGAGCACTCATGAGTCGCGGAAATATTGCCATTTGGTTTGATCCTGCTACGCAATGGTATGCTCCATCAAAAGGCAAACAAGGGCGAAATCAAACCTACTCCGACGCAGCTATCCAATGCTGCTTAATGATTAAATCTCTATTCCGTTTGTCTTTACGTATGGTCACTGGCTTTGTGCAAAGTCTGATTAAACTTTGCGGATTAAATTGGACCGCACCAGATTACAGTACGCTTTGTAGAAGACAAAAGCATATTGATATTGCAATCAGCTACCAAAAAAGTAGCGATGGGCTGCATCTACTCGTAGACTCTACAGGCATGAAGTTTCTAGGTGAGGGCGAATGGAAACGCAAGAAACATGGAGCTGAATATCGTCGCCAATGGCGTAAACTACATATTGGTATAGATGCCAAAACCCTACAAATACGCGCTATTCAGCTCACAACCAATAATGTCAGTGATTCACAGGTGCTTGGTGATTTACTTAATCAGATTCCACAAGATGAGCAGATTGACTCTGTTTATACCGATGGAGCTTATGACACCAAGCAATGCCGTCAGGTCATTGCAGATCGGCAAGCGCATGCGGTGATTCCACCTAGAAAAAATGCGAAACCATGGAAAGATACAAAGAGTAGCTCGCTAGAGCGAAATGAATTACTTCGAACAGTTAAACATTTAGGCAGGACATTATGGAAAAAATGGTCAGGCTATCATCGCCGCAGTTTGGTGGAAACCAAGATGCATTGCATCAAATTATTAGGCGATAAATTAATGGCAAGAAGCTTTCCTAGTCAGGTGAATGAGATCCATGCACGTGTAGCAGTCCTTAACAGATTTACGGAATTAGGTCGCCCACTTACCCAAGTTACGCCTTAAATTTGGATCAATTAGGGGCGCTTTGCATTTCAAATCTTTGTGCAACAAAGCCTTTTGATACAAAAAAAAACCTCTAGTAAGAGGTTTTTTTAGAGAGTTAAAATTGAGTCATCTAAATTTTATATAAAGTATTACACCACTGAATCATCCAAATTCGGCGCTAACCAGCGTTTCGCTTCATCCAGTGTCCAACCTTTACGTTTCGCATAATCTTCCAACTGATCGCCAGAGATTTTGCCCACGTTAAAGTATTCAGTTTCAGGGTTTGCATAATAGAAACCGCTGACTGATGAAGGTGGCCACATCGCAAAGCTAGAAGTCAGGTAAGTCCCCATCTTCTCAGTAGTACCTAACCAGTCGAACAATGGTGCTTTTTCAGAATGTTCAGGACAAGCAGGGTAGCCCGGTGCAGGACGGATGCCGATATACTTCTCTTTGATCAATTCATCATTGTCCAGAGTTTCGTCAGCCTGATAGCCCCAGAACTCCTTACGGATCCGCTGGTGCAGATGCTCTGCAAAGGCTTCCGCAAAACGGTCACCCAAGGCTTGAACCATAATCGCATTATAGTCATCACCTTTGGCTTTATATTCCTGAGACAATTCTTCCGCACCGAAGATCGAAACGGTAAAGCCACCCAGATAATCCTGAGCCACATCTTTAGGCGCAATAAAGTCAGCCAATGAGTAGTTAGCCTTACCGGTTACTTTGTCAGATTGCTGACGCAAGTGTTCGAAAGTATGCGTTATATTGCCAGCTTCATCAGTCACCGCAACAGTATCTGCCGCCACACGATTCGCAGGGTAGATACTGAAAGTTGCACGCGCATCGAAACGTTTATTTTCAATGATGTCTTTCAACATCGCCTGTGCTTGTGCATACAGGTCACGTGCGGCTTCACCCACGACTTCATCTTCAAGGATTTTCGGGAATTTGCCCGCAAGACTCCAAGAAATAAAGAACGGTGTCCAGTCAAAGTATTCCACCAAGGTTTCTAAAGGATAGTTGGTGAAAGTTTGTGAACCGATGAAGTTTGGTTTAAATGGTGCATTCTTATCGAAGTCGATTTTAAAACCATTTTCAACCGATTCAGCATAAGACAGTTTCGCTGCTTTCGGCTGCTTGTTGGCAAGACGGATACGAATTTTTTCATAATCCGCTGCATAGTCTGCTGCCAGTTTTGGCTTCATTTCGGCAGAAAGCAATTGAGTCGCCACACCTACAGCACGAGAAGCATCAGCCGTGTAGTACACGCCATCATTCTGATATTGCGGAGCAATCTTCACTGCAGTATGCGCTTTAGAAGTCGTTGCGCCACCAATCATCAATGGAATGTTAAAACCTTTACGCTGCATTTCTTTAGCAACGAAGACCATTTCATCTAGAGAAGGGGTGATCAGACCAGACAAACCGATGATGTCAACTTTCTCATCAATCGCAGTTTGCAGAATCTTTTCACATGGCACCATCACACCAAGATCAACCACGTCATAACCGTTACAGCCCAGTACCACGCCTACGATATTCTTACCGATGTCATGTACGTCGCCTTTTACGGTCGCCATCAGAATTTTACCTTTGGCTTCACCTTGGGTTTTTTCCGCTTCGATGTACGGGTTCAGCCATGCCACAGCTTGTTTCATGACACGTGCAGATTTCACCACCTGTGGCAGGAACATTTTACCAGCACCGAACAAGTCACCAACGACGTTCATACCCGCCATCAATGGGCCTTCGATTACATCGAGTGGACGAACTGCTTTCAGGCGAGCTTCTTCAGTATCCTGATCGATGTAGGTAGTGATACCTTTGACCAGCGCATATTCAAGACGCTTTTCAACGGGTTCATTACGCCATTCAAGGTTTTCTTCCGCTTTTTGAGCGCCACCTTGACCACGGTATTTTTCAGCAATTTCAAGCAGTTTTTCAGTGGCTTCATTGCCGCTTTCACCCTGGTTACGATTCAGGATCACATCTTCAACTGCATCTTTCAGGTCTTTGTCGATGTCATCGTAAATCGCCAACTGACCGGCATTTACGATACCCATAGTCAGACCTTGCTGGATACCGTAGTACAGGAATACTGCATGGATCGCTTCACGTACCGGCTCATTACCACGGAATGAGAAAGATACATTCGAGATACCACCAGAGATCATCGCATTTGGCAGGTTCTGTTTAATCCAGCCAGTGGCTTCGATGAAATCTACAGCATAATTGTTGTGTTCTTCGATACCGGTTGCAACAGCGAATACGTTCGGGTCAAAGATAATGTCTTCAGACGGGAAGCCAACTTCATTCACCAGCACGTCATAAGAACGCTTACAGATTTGTTTTTTACGTTCAGCTGTATCTGCCTGACCATTCTCATCGAATGCCATCACAATCACCGCTGCACCGTACTGACGGCAGAGGCGGGCACGTTCTACAAACTCGTCATAACCTTCTTTCAGGGAAATCGAGTTAACAACCGCTTTACCTTGCACGCATTTCAGACCAGCTTCAATGATTTCCCATTTTGATGAGTCAATCATGATTGGCACACGAGAAATATCAGGTTCAGATGCCACCAGATTCAGGAAGTGCACCATCGCACCTTCTGAATCGAGCATGCCTTCATCCATGTTGATGTCGATGATCTGTGCACCGGCTTCAACCTGTTGACGGGCAACATCTAGTGCTTCAGCGAAGTTTTCTTCTTTGATCAGACGCAGGAATTTTTTCGAACCGGTCACGTTGGTACGTTCACCGACGTTCACGAACAATGAATCTTTGGTGATGTTAAATGGCTCTAAACCACTTAAACGACATGCTGGTTCAATTTCAGGGACCTGACGCGGAGCAATACCCTCAACTGCTTGAGCAATCGCGCGGATGTGATCGGGAGTGGTACCACAACAACCACCGGTGATGTTGATTAGACCACTTTCAGCAAATTCTTTAATGAAGGCTGCAGTTTCTTCCGGCGTTTCATCATAACCACCGAAGGCATTTGGCAAGCCGGCATTAGGGTGGGCAGATACAAAAGTATCTGCCACATCAGATACGGTTTTTACGTGTGGACGCATGGCATCTGCACCAAGGGCACAGTTGAAACCAATTGAGATTGGTTCTGCATGACGCATTGAGTTCCAGAACGCTTCCGCAGTTTGACCCGTTAATGTACGGCCAGATGCATCAGTAATCGTACCTGAAATCATGATTGGCAATTCAGTGCCCAGTTCTTTAAACACTTCCTTCACTGCAAAGATCGCAGCTTTGGCATTTAAAGTATCAAATACGGTTTCGATCAGGATGATATCGACGCCACCTTCAATCAAGGCCTTGGTTGATTCGATGTAATTCACTTTCAATTCGTCAAAAGTGATATTACGGAAGGCAGGGTCATTTACATTTGGAGAAATCGACGTAGTACGTGATGTCGGCCCAATCACACCTGCCACAAAACGTGGTTTTTCAGGCGTTGAGTATTTTGCACAGGCTTCTTTGGCAAGACGCGCCGCTTCACGGTTGATCTCAGGAACCAGATCTTCCATGTGATAGTCAGACATTGAAACACGGGTGCCGTTAAAGGTATTGGTTTCAATAATATCGGCACCGGCTTCAAGATATGCTTCATGAATGCCTTGAATAATCTGTGGCTGAGTCAGCACAAGTAAGTCGTTATTGCCTTTAAGGTCGTATGCCCAATCAGCAAAACGCTCACCACGATAATCGGCTTCTTCCAATTTATGGCGTTGGATCATGGTACCCATCGCACCATCGATAATTAAAATTCTCTTGGCAAGAAGTTCTTTTAGGGTGGCAAGTGTGGACATTCAAACTTTCTCAGTAAGCATCAAAAACGGCAATAATCTTAACAGATTAGTGCGCAGTTTTCTGTAGTGCTTATACAGAATGCTGGATATGCTTGATATGAAAATTTGATAAAGAAACTTAAGTTGGTATAGGAAGCTGAAAACAGATGGAAATCTGGAAATTAAAGTTTCTGATAAAAGGGTACGACTGGAAAATAAAATGTAAGCAGCTTTCATCAGAGTGTCATATTACAAAGCTAATCTTTAGCCAAATATGGCAGACTCGGAAATATGACAGCCGAGTAGGAACGATCAGATATATTGCAAAACATGAATAAAGCCGGGTGATTCAAACGTTTTATTTTTAATAAATATTTGATTATATTTGTATATTTTTAAAATTCAGAGCATGTGGTTACAGGATAAACGGCAACGAGAAAGTCTAAAAAACTGGTTTATATGACAGCACTTTGTCATATAATTGTCACAATTTAACTGAACAATATGGGGATTCTTGAATCCTCTATTCCTGCTTGCATGAATTCTAATCAAACTCCCTTAGGTTCAGCACAACAGTCGCCTTCTGATAAGCCGGCCAATGTTCATGTGCCCACACCGAAATTTTTTATGCCGGTGTTTCTGACTCTAATTATCTCCACGCTGATCTATATCGGCTTCCAATTGACTTCAGATTTAGCTCATGTCCCACCGATCGGTCTGTATTCAATGCTTCTTTTAGGCACGGCGTTATTCATTGCGCTAGGCTTCGAATTCGTCAACGGTTTTCACGACACGGCCAATGCGGTTGCGACCGTGATTTATACCAATGCATTGTCTGCACCGGTTGCAGTCATGTGGGCAGGTTTTTGTAATTTCCTTGGGGTAATGGTGGCCAGTGGTGCTGTTGCATATGGGATCATTGCATTATTGCCTGTCGAGCTGATTATGAATGTCGGCACAGGTGCCGGTTTCGCTATGGTTTTTGCCATGCTGATTGCCGCGATTCTCTGGAATTTGGGTACCTGGTTCCTTGGCATTCCCGCTTCCAGTTCACATACCCTGATCGGTTCGATTCTGGGGGTAGGTATCATGAACTACCTGTTGAATTCAGGTGGTGGTGCTTCTGGTGTGGATATGGAACAGGTGCTGAAAGTTGGTAAAGCATTGCTGTTTTCACCTTTGATCGGTTTTGCTTTTGCTGGAGTGCTATTCCTGCTGGTGAAAAAGATCTTCAGAAAGCAACTTGAATTGTTTAAGCCACCTGAAGGCAACAAACCACCACCACCGCTGATTCGTGCCATTCTGATCTTTACCTGTACTGGTGTAAGCTTCGCGCATGGTTCAAACGATGGTCAAAAAGGTATGGGCCTGATCATGCTGATCCTGATCGGCTGTGTACCTTTGGCATATTCATTAAACAAAAATCTGGATGCAGCTCATATCCAGTCTTTTGGCCAGTTGTCTGCGCAAACGGCTGATGCGATTTATCCGCAGCATGAAGATATTCCGAACGAAAAAGCACGTGCCATCATTACCACATACATTCAAACCAAAGAATTGAATGCTGAGGTTGTTCCTGCACTGGCAAGTCTGACCGATCATTTGGGTGATAAAGTTGGTAGCTACAGCAACATCAAGGATGTTCCAGAAGCACAAGTTTCAGAATTCCGTAACGACATGTACCTGAGCACCACAGCATTTAAACGTCTGGACAAAGCAGAAGCTTTACCGGCAATGAGCGAGGCTCAGGAAAAAACCGTTGATGAGTATCGAGACAACTTGGATTCATTCCTGCAATACATTCCGACCTGGGTGAAAGTGGCAACAGCCTTGGCATTGGGTTTAGGTACCATGGTGGGTTGGAAACGAATTGTCGTAACTGTCGGTGAGCGGATCGGTAAAGAGCACATGACTTATGGTCAGGGGATGTCTGCCGAACTGGTAGCCATGTCTACGATCGCTGCTGCTGATGGCTTTGGTATGCCGGTTTCTACCACTCATGTCCTGAACTCTGCAGTTGCAGGTACGATGGTGGCGAATAAGTCCGGCCTGAATTTCAAAATGGTAAAATCGATTCTGTCTGCCTGGGTATTTACACTGCCAGCAACGATCTGTTTATCAGGTGGTTTGTACTGGATTCTTCTGAAAGTTTTCTAAGAAGATTCGATGTAAAAAACGCTGCTTAGGCAGCGTTTTTTTATGGGTGCTAGAAAAGTTTTAGCCTTAAGAAATAGCGATTTTCTTTCTGGAAATAAGAGACTTTTTATTATCTCATGGCTTTTAGAAATATAAGGGATGCTCCCTCTCCCTATGGGATGAGTAGCATTGCTGCGCAAGGGGGTGAGGGTAATCAGAAGGCTAAAAGTACTTTAATAGAAGGATTAATAGCTAATTTCAACTAAATGTAAAAAATGAGTATTTCTTAGCCTTACTTTTGAAAGATGAGAAGTGCACTTCGCAAGGTAACAAAAATCTTTTGTTAGGCTGATGATATGTCCCTATATCACAGCCTAACGGCGACATGCATGTCGCCTGACCAATAAAATTGATTTCGTCTTTATTTCAGAAAAAATTACTTCTTCAACTTACCCAACAACCCTTTCGGTAGTTTATCCGTTGCAAAACCATACAACGCAGCAAAAGGCAGAGCAGTACGTGCCAGATAAGCCACACGCCATAAACCGCCATGATTCGCGCCTGACATCATCAATTCAAGTGGATGATTAAGTTGTACATCAGGATTTGCAACAGACTCAGAGTTGCGTAAGTCATGAATCCACAGTGCAGCCATAATCGCATTGGTGGTTTCAGGAGCGAATGCTTCTACATCAAACAGGCTGGCACCGTTAAATGCAGCTTTTAATAACGGATTCTTGGTCACTGAATAAGTTGTGGTTGAAGGAGCGATATTGATGCTCACTTGCTGCCCGTTAGCACGAGCCAATGTTGCACGCCATTGCTGGATGCGTTTAGCCAGTGCATAGTTTGGACCTTGCTCAACGACCAGACAGTCGCAAACACCATAGGACTTGTCGCCAACCTTAAACAGATCCTGTTCATTCTTCTGGAAAAAATGCTTGCGTGAAATCAGTGAAATGCCTTTGGTTAAGGTACTTTCCAGTTTCGATAACTGCTGGTATTTGCTTTGTGAAGCCTGCACCACTTCTTCTGGAACTGCATATACATCCGTCGGGGTGCACATATACATCAGGCTGGTATTGGCTTTCTGCTCACTGACATATTTCATAATGGCATCCATCGCCATGGAAACACGTACGTGCTTTTCACCGTCCAGATAAGCAATCGCCGCGAGATCCAGATCCTGTTCAAACTGAATCAGCCATTGAGCAATTTCAGGAATCTGGGTGAGCAGGTTGGCACCGAGTTTTTCTTTTAAAACTTCCAGTGAAGTATCAGCAGGAAGGGCTTCAACTGATGGTGCATATAAAGTAGCGTTGCCTTGACTTACTGTATCTAAAATCTTGCCCCAGACACGAGTATTCGGCAGGTCAATCGCGACAATATTGGCTTTCCATTTCGACAACCAGGTTAGTGGACCTGCTTCAGAAGCGGCACCAAATAGAACAGTGGTACGATCGGATAGGTCAAACCATTCCGGATGAGCAATACATTCACGTAGCGCATTGGCATGACTTGGCTCGACAATGCCACGCTCTTCCCATGATTGGATCTGATCCAGTAATGCTTGTCCTTGCAGTTTTTTGCCATGATAAGGCACATACCATTCTGGGGCTTTTTCAGACTGGCCTTTCAGCTGGAAAGTATTCAGGTTCTGCGCTGGTAAAGACATGACATCTTTCAGTAGATGCTTCTGGCCATCACGATAAAATTCAAAGCTGGCATGTGCAGTTTCCAGACCTTGCTTGGCAATACTCAGTGCTGCACCCGCAGAGCGTAATCCATCTTCAACCAGATGTTTAAAGTGCAGCGGATATTGCTTACGCCAGTTCTTTTCCTGCTGCGCTGCGGTAGCATGTACAGGATCGACTGCGCCTAAGGCTTCAGAAATAATATTACGGCCGATTTTCGATGTGCTTGGTTTTTGTTGTGAAGCAGAAATGGGAAATTGAAGACCGTCTAGGGAAGTGGACATGCAAAATATCTCGCGATTTACAGCAATTAATATACAGATGTATACATTATCGCTGCTAAGTTGCTTCCTGAGTTGGCATTAAATTCCAGTCTTGGGTCTTAATTTATTACTAGATGTTTCAAATAAAAAGGAAGCTTGAAGCTTCCTTTTTAGTAATGGGTTAAAAATTAATTCGCTGTGCCTTTGATCAGTTCTTCCAGCATGAAAGCGGTATTGTCCAAACCCGCACCAGTGATGTACCAAGCATCAGCATTCACATAGATCACTTTTTTCTCTGCCAAGGCTTTGGCATTTTTTAGGGCAGGGTGTTTCTGAATATTATCCTGAGCGGTGTATTTCTGGGTATTCACCGCACCACGATCCAGGATAATGATGTAATCAGGATTCTTCTCAACGGCTGCTGTAATACGCTGAACATTTTTCTCCGCTGCTTTCAATGCTTCCGGAGAGCCGGCTTCTGGACGGGGTGCATTAGACTGTTCAGATGGATCCAAGACTGGTTTAAAACCTGCTAATTCATAAACAAAGCCAAAACGGTCATTTTCTGCATGTGGCATAAAGTTTTCACCAACCGCAAACAACATCAGTGCAGTTTTGTCTTCAGTTTGCTTTTTAAGCTGTTGCTGCAGCGTTGCAATTTTACCGAGCTTTTCAGTAGCAATTTTCTCTTTACCAAATGCACGAGCCAAGACATGGGTACGTTCCGTCAGATCGACAATATATTGGCTAGTATCTGGAGAAAGATCTAAAGTCGGAGCAATACCTTTAACTGCCTCGGCTTTAGAAGCCGAACGGCCACCGACAATAATCAGATCAGGTTTTGCAGTTTTTAGTACATTGAGATCCGGTTCGAACAGTGAACCAGCTTTGGTGAATTTGTCCTGCTGGTATTTGCTTAAGTTGCCTACAAAGTTTGCTGCAGGCACCAGTTAAGCTTCAAGCCCTAGTGCATTCAAGGTATCCAGTGCCGAAAGGTCATATACTGCGATCTTTTTCGGGGCTTTTTTGAGTTGAATATTTTGGTCTTTATAGTCGAAAGTGACCTGTGCAGAAACTGTAAAGGAAGTTGTCAGTCCTAATATTGTGGCAAGTGCTAAAGTCTTAAATTTCATGTTTATTCCTCTAAATTCGCGACAAGATTAGCATAATTTTTGGAAATGAAAATCATTTTCATATGTGAATGATTAAAAAAGGGATACTGGCTATCCCTTCTTAATCATCCAAGACTTTAGAAAGGGATTTGGGTTAGTTTATTCAGGAAATGTGGAATAAGTCGCGGCTCCAGAATAATCGTCATCACCACACCATAAGCTGCACCCCACAGATGGGCACTGTGATTGATATTACTGTTGCCGCGTTTGCCCGACCAGATACTATAGGCCACATATAAAACAGCAAAAATAATCGCAGGGACTGGAATAAAGAATACGAAAATCAGCTTCCATGGCTCAAATAGAATGTAAGCGAACAGAACGGCGGATACTGCACCGGAAGCACCCAAGCTGGCCCAGCGCGCATCATTTTTATGTTTCAGATAACTTGGCAGAATCGCTGCAACCAGACCACCCAGATAAAACAGGATAAAGCCCAGATCATATAAATACTGCCGATAAAAACTTTCAATAATACTGCCGAAAAAGAACAGCGTGATCATATTGAACAGTAAATGCGTGCCATCTGCATGAATAAAACCATGGGTAATGAAGCGGTCATATTGACCACGTTGCATGGCAGGCGGCCAGAAAATCAGACGATTCATTACCGTTTCTTTTGAAAAAGCAATAAAAGAAACAATACAGGTGATCAGAATAATAGTGACAGTATGATTAAAAGGTAAATCAAGCATATAAGTAATTCTGGTTCTATCTATTTGACAATGATCATGCCATTAAAACAAATCTAAAGTGCGACTTTTATAATAAATCCGACAATTTTGGTTGAATTTTTATAATTACCCCGCATCTTCAGTTAAAATAGCAGCTTCAGCTTGAGGAAATTATTGTTATGTCGACTGAGAACAGCAACACTCCGGTTGCAGAAGAAATTCCAAATCTTTTGATTACACCGACAGCACAAGAGTATTTAAAGGATCTATTGGACAAACAGAATACACCAGGTATTGGCGTACGTGTGTTTGTAGAAAATCCGGGTACACCGCGCGCTGAATGTTGCATGGCTTATAGTGCACCTGATGAGGTTGTACCTACAGACTATAAGCAGGAATATCCAGATTTTCCGGCCTATATTGACTCTCCGTCAATTCCATACTTGCTAGATGCAGTTATTGACTACAATAAAGACCGTTTTGGTGGTCAGCTGACTTTCCGTGCACCAAACTCTAAAGTGCCACGCGTCGGTCCTGATGCCTCTGTAGAAGAGCGTATTACCTATGTGCTTCAGTCAGAAATTAACCCGGGTCTGGCAGGTCACGGTGGTAACTGTGCACTGGTTGAAGTGATTGAAGATCCTGAGCATGGCTTAACTGCAGTTCTTAAGTTTGGTGGTGGTTGCCAGGGCTGTTCAGCAATTGATGTGACTTTAAAACAAGGCGTTGAAACAACCTTGAAACAGCATATTCCTGAATTGGCACGTGTGGTTGACCAAACTGACCATACCCAAGCTGAAGGTGCTTATTTCAAATAAGTCTCTAATAAAATTAGCTTGTAAGAAATACCTCGAATGCTCGGGGTATTTTTTTATCTAGATTTAATAATGATAGTAATTATCAATACTAATTGTATTTATAGTTACATTTGATACAATGCGTCACAATTCCAGCAATATTTCTTCATAAATCAACTTTTGGGGCACCTTCGAATATGAGTAAGCCGTTTATGAAATCGACTTTGGCCTTTGCAGTGCTTTCAGCATTAGCTGTTTCAGTACAAGCACAAGACCAGGTAACTGAAGAACAAAAAGCAACATTACAGACTGAAACTACTAAATTGCAGACCATTGTGGTAACCACAGCGGGCGGTTTTGAACAAAATATTGCAGATGCACCCGCTTCTATTTCAGTCATTACCGCGGAAGAATTACAAAAAAAATCATATACAGATGTAATTGATGCTGTAAAAAATATGCCAGGCGTCTCTGTGCAAGGTGGCGGCAATAATAAAGAGATTACAATCCGAGGTATGGGTGCAACCTATACGAAATACCTTGTTGATGGCAGACCAATTAGCGCCGGTAGGGCAGTGAATGGTAATGGTACAGACGGTGGGAAAATTGGTGCATATTTACCACCAATTAACATGATTGAACGGATCGAAGTCGTACGTGGTCCAATGTCATCACTTTATGGTTCAGATGCTATGGGTGGTGTAATTAATATTATTACTAAAAAAGCGTCTGCTAGTAATTGGTATGGAAGTATTTCTCCTGAATATACGAAGTCTGATAATGATTATGCAAATGATAGTTATGGCGTCAGCATGTATGTCACAGGCCCATTAATTCAAGATAAATTATCTTTAAGTATAGATGGTAACTTCCAGGGGAATGACGAAAGTGACTTTGTCGGTGGAGAAGGGCAAAAATCTGGTTCAAGTGAGTCTGAGAAGAAAGTGAGAAAGCTCGGTACTGAACTGGTTTGGAATGTCGATGAACATAACGATATTGGTTTGAGATATGATTTTACAGGGCAGCAGTACACTACAACACTGGGTAAAAGTGTGGATGTTGCCACTCAAGCCTCTATCAATGAAAATGAGAAAAATCTATATACCTTAACGCATAAAGCACGTTACGATAATTTTACCCTTGATTCATACTATCAAGATGAGACAACTAAAAAAGTTTATAGTGGTGTCGTTGCTGACGAAAAAAATGAAGAATTAAAAGTCTTTAATACACAAGGCTCATTCTTTTTGGGTAACCATGCATTAACAGTGGGTGGTCAATATCAAAAAGAAAAAATTACTGATACCACAAATGGTCTAGCCGATATTACTGGGGTCACTTCACTCGACCGTTGGTTATTTGCCTTATATGCAGAAAATGAGTGGAGCATTACCGATGATTTCGCTTTAACTGTGGGCGCCCGCTACAATAAAGATGAATACTTTGGTGGTGAAATTACACCGCGCGTCTATGGTGTTTATCATTTAACTGATGCTTTAACTTTGAAAGGTGGTGTAAGTACAGGCTATAAACAACCAACGATTAGCCAAATTTCAGAAGGTTTTGGTAGCAGAACAGGAAAAGGCAGTGCTGTCATCATTGGTAACCCTGATTTGTCTCCAGAAAAAAGTACGAGCTATGAATTCGGATTTAACTATTCGGCTCCTGAACTTGGTTTAACAAGCAGTTTAATGGTCTTTAAATCTGATTTTAAAGATAAAATTGTTGAAGATCGTTTATGTGACACGCCAGGAACAACAAATAGTTCTCCTGTAGAAGAATGGAAATGTTCGGCAAATGGCAAGCCATATCGATTTGTTAGCCAAATGAAAAACGTTTCCGATGCAGAAATGAAAGGTGCTGAATTCACATTAGACTATGATGTACTGGATAATCTTCACGCGAGTACAAGTTATACTTATACAAAAACTGAGCAAAAAAGTGGCGAATTTAAAGGCCAGCCTTTAAATAAAATGCCAAAACATATGCTGAATGTCGGTCTGGATTATGATGTTTCAGATACCTGGACGACCTGGATGGACTATAATTACCGTGGCAAAACCAGTGATTATTTAAGCCGTACTTCTATGGATAATGGGACACCGGGATATGGTACTTTTGATGCCGGTGCAGTCTTTAAAGCGACAGATAACTTAAGGTTGACCGCTGGTATTTATAACATTGCAAATAAAGAAATTACCAATGGCGATTATGACATTGTACTTGATGGTCGTAGATACACCGTGGGTATGAATATCAAATTCTAATTCATAGATATGAAAAAGCCGCTTTAAAGCCATTGCTGTCCCACAATTTTTCACAAGAGGAAGCTCAAATGAGCTTCCTCTTGTTTTATGGGTATTTTATCGGGTGAAAATAAAGCTTTTAAAGTTCTTCTTTCAAACAAATTCACTTGAATTATTCTGAGTAAACGTTGAACTGTCCAACCTGTTTTTCCTAAATGTTGAGCGAAACTCACCAATAAATAGGCGATCATCGCAATCCAGATTTGTGTCTGAATTGCGTTCCTGCTGCGGCCTAGAAACGCTTTTAATTTGAGATTCTGCTTAATCGCCTTAAAGAACAGCTCAACTTTCCAACGATCTTTATAAATCGCCGCAATGGTGGAGGCGGCTAAATGAAAGTTATTGCTGAGAAAGCTAAAGTGCTTGCCACTTTGCTGATCTCTATATTCAATTCTTCTTAACACTGGGGCTTTTCTTTTTAGGGCATGTGCGCTATTCAGCTGAATGGTTTCATCTTTTAGAATACCTTTGGATTCAAGCACTGGATGTTGCTGGATCACCTGATACACAGATTTAGGCCTAAAACGTGTGACAAATCCAATGTTTTGAGCAGTCAGATTTGCATACCATTGGTAATCGACATAGCCTTTATCAAAAACTACAATGCTGCCAGCAGGAAACTGGAATTTGCGGCCTTGTACCATGTCATTTTCTTTGCCATTTTCAACTGCAACAAACTCAGGAATATCATTGCTGTGATTCAATCCTATACTGAGTTTCATGCTGGCTTTTGAGTCGTGAACTTTGGCCCATTCACATAAGGAAAGCGACAGGTCAATATGACTGGCATCCAAGGAATACAAGGGATTCTTAAAGCGAAATTTATGAGCGACTTTTGAGTGGTCATAGTATTTAAGCAACTTGTAAAATAGCTGTTGATACAAGGCAGCAGGCTGCTGCTCATTGATTCGTGCCAGCGTGCTTCGGGGAATAGACTTTGCTCCGAGATGACTTAGCTTTTCCTGTTGGCACTCCAAATTGGATTGAATATCTCTCAGACTTTGCCTACAAGAGAATTGAGACATCAATATGGCAATAAACTGATCCCACCGGGAAGCCGCTCTAAATTTCTGTCCAACATGGTGCACTTTAGCAAGTTGTTCAAAATCCTGTCGCACAACAGGTTTAATTAGCTCATGAAATACGGTATTCTGATGTAACAAAACCTGAATCCTGGTCGTTAAAGTGTTTGTTTGCACTCATATTTTAACTGTTAGGACTCAGGTTTTTTTATTTAAAGCAAACTATGGGACAGCAGTGGCTTTAAAGCGGCTTTTTTTATTCTGCAACCTTTAAAATTTTTAAGGTATTTTCAGCATAATAGAATTTTGCCAGATAGGCACGGGCACGTTCACGTAAATAGCCCTGATGAATCATCTGCTGAATTATCGGTGTTAGCGATTCATTCAGTTCATATTGAATCAACGATTCATCAATATTCAGATCTCGTAATAACTGATCAAATGTATGTTCCTGATTGCGTACATACCAGGTATAAATCCCGTCATGCAGTTGCTGCTGCATATATTCCGTCTGGCGCATATGATCCCAGATTTCGTGCCCCAAACTTACCGTCTGGTTCAGATCCTGGGTTTCAATATAGTTCTTGAGCACGGACAGCGGCATGTCTTTGATCTTATGCCAGAGATTGGCCTGAAAATGGTATAGCTTGTCATCATCAAAGTGCTGGTTCAGCACATGCTCACTCATTTGGCTGAGTTTTAAAATATTTTTTTGCAAATAACGGGCAACTGTATTGTCCAGACTGGAATCCGTAACATTTTCCAGAACAGATTTGCCCATTTTCATGAAGCGGGAAACGCCCGGAACACTCTTGGCAATCACAGAATTATCCAGATAATCCTGAATCGAATGTTGGATCAGTTGCGTAATCATGGCTGAAAAAGCAGGATTATTCACCACCGCTTTGATTAGGCGCTGACGATGACCACTTTTGCTGGCCACATATTGTGCAATTTTATCTATGGTCAGTACCGGAATGACATCGGCGATTTTGGTTGTATCATTGGCCGGATGGACCAGTGCAAAACGGATATGTTCGGCAATCTGCTCAATTAGAAAAGAACTGGCAGCAGTATCCAGAATCTGCTTTTGTAGCAGCTGATTGATCAGTTCACAGCTCCACAGATCTTTTAGGGTCTGCTTGCGCAACCAGAGATAAAACTCATGAAACTCGCTTTGAATGGTTTCAGATTGAGAAAATACCTGATCAAGAAAATCAAGTTGAGCATCAATCAACTGCTCAATCATCGGGTGTTTCTGCATAACTTCTCTGAAACTTAATTGAAAGGAATGAGTTTATCAGCAAGTGGATTTTTTAGGGTCTGTGTCTTGGCCAGGAAAGGCAAATAATGTTGGGCAACCTGTTTCTCTGCTTCCAGAATCGGCATATGACCAACATTATTTAAAATTACCGGAGTTTCAGCACGTTTCAATAAAGAATATAGCTCTTTCACCACTTCGACATTAATAATTCGATCCTGTTTTCCCCATAAAATTAAAGTCGGGGCTTCCACTGTACGGGTCAGACGGGCAAAGGTATCAGGCGTATACAGCCGGTTGAGCATTACCACCTGATCAATCGATTTGCTGGTTTGTTCCGAACGGGCAATCAACAGTTTTTCCTGCGCATGTCTTAACTGGTAAGGCATCGCTGGTGGATTCTGCATCAGCTGTTTGGAGACATCTTCCAGATCGCCCGGTTTACTGACAATCAGATCTTTGAGCGCATGTGGGTCTTTGGTATAAGGCGTATTGCCCATTTTATAGATGCCGGCACTATTTACTAGAAACAGGCTTTGGGTATCGAAAGGGTATTGGGATGCATAAACTGTCGCAATTGAACCGCCCAAAGAATGACCGGCCACATGCAGATTTTTTTCAATCTTCAGGGTTTCGACAAAAGTACGTAATTGCGAAGTGACATTGGGTACAGACAAATCAAAATCTGCTGGAACTCGAGTATCGCCATTGCTCGGCAAATCTGGAATGATGACATGATAATACGGAGTCAAAAACTGGGCGACACGATTCCAATTGTCGCGTGTGCCTGCTAGGCCATGAATCAGGATAATCGAGGGTTTGTTTTTTGCACCGCCTTCGCTATAACTCCAAGTCACATCCCCGACTTTCAAGGTTTTGGATTGTAGACCCGCCTGGATGCGTTGCTGGCTCAGGTAAAGCTGTAAAACTTCGGCAGATTTGGCTTTCGGCGGCGTAAACAGATATTGGCTATGGCTCAGGCTAGATAGGCTGAGACCCAGAGCGACTAAAGTGGAATAGATAATTTTTGAGCGCAATTTTATTATTTTCTTCATTAGCACTGTCCCCTGAAAAAACTGAGCAAAAACGCTCAAAATACTTCCGTGTTATCGATTTGCAATTTATAGATGAATCAAATCGTAATCTTTCACTTATTTTAAAGCATTCCTTAATATTGTACATCTGTTAATTATTAGCTTGAGCAGAAAAAATGCCCAAAAAACGTGATGAACTTCACAGAAAAATTCCCAGAACAATAAATCATCAAAGAGCTAAAAATTTTACAGCTAATTTTTTTTGCAAGTGACATTCAAAAAATCTAGCAGTAAGATATTCCCACTAAAAACATCGATGGTAAAAAAGAATGCTCACAGCTCAGGAAGCTATAGATCGTCTTAAAAAGGGTAACCAGCGCTTTGTCAATGGTGAAACGCAGCATTTAAAATTATTATCGCATCAGCAACGTGCTGAGATGGCAGAAAGTCAGGAACCATTTGCTATTGTTTTAGGATGTTCAGATTCACGTGTACCCGCAGAAATGGTTTTTGACCAAGGGTTAGGTGATCTGTTTGTCATTCGGGTAGCAGGTAATATTGTTGCACCGTCTCAAGTCGGCAGTGTCGAATTCGCAGCAGAAAGTTTTGGCTGTCCGGTTGTGATTGTTTTGGGTCATACGCATTGTGGCGCTATTCATTCAACAATTGAAGCATTAACCAATCCGGCAACACCGCCATCTGCAAATCTGATGTCAATCGTGAACCGTGTACGTCCATCAGTTGAAATTCTAATGCAGACTGAACTGAAAGATGACCTGAATAAACTGTCTAAACATGCAGTGCGCTCTAATGTGTTTGCTTCAGTAAACCAATTACGTCATGGTTCTGCAGTTCTGGAAAGCCTGATTGCTAAAGGTAAGCTACAGGTGATTGGTGCAGAATATTCACTTGAAACCGGTGAAGTAACTTTCTTTGACTTCTAAGGAAACTTTAAGATTTGATTCAGTTAAAGGCGCCTTAGAGGGCGCCTTTAATATAAGGATAAGCATTATTTAATAAAATAGACTGGGCTTTGGTGTTGGGATGAATCTGATCCTGTTGCATCAGACTTTTATTACCAGCGACGCCTTGCATAAAGAAGGGTAGTAGTTTGACCTTATACTGCTGACTGACCACCTTATAGTTATTTTCAAAAGCCTTACTATATGCCTGGCCATAATTTGGTGGCATTTTCATTCCAAAAACAACCACATTCGCCTTGGCTTTCTGACTTTGTTGTACCAGAGCTGCTAAATTTTTTTGAATCATTTGGGGTGGCTGTCCACGCAGGCCATCATTCCCGCCAAGCTCAATCACCACAATATCTGGACGGTGCGTCTGTAGCAGTTTCGGCAGCCTTGCCAAGGCACCACTGGTGGTTTCACCGCTCACACTTGCATTGACCACTTTATGCTGTTTCGGATAGTGTTGGTCCAAACGCTTTTGTAATAAATGTACCCAACCTTGCTGTGGTTGCATGCCATAACCAGCACTTATACTGTCACCCACAATCATAATGGTCTTTGCCGACAGACTAAAAGGAATCAGGCACAGTCCAAAGAATACCAGGCAAGGCAATACACGATTTTTCTGATTTAGATCTTTCATATAGGACACGTATGATTCAAAGCAGCAACGATTCGACCATCATGCCACAAGCGATTATTTCTGCCCAGAAATTGACACAAAAGATACAACTTTCACAAAAACAACTGACTATTTTTGAAGATCTTTCGCTGGAAATTTTGACTGGAGAACAGGTCGCCATTACCGGACGTTCCGGTTCAGGAAAGTCGACTTTACTGGGCATTTTGGCCACTTTGGATCAGGCCAGTGCCGGGCAGTTAACGGTTTGTGGGGAGCTGGTATCGAGCTTGAATGAAGAACAGCGTGCTTTAGTCCGGCTAAAAAATATTGGCTTTGTATTTCAGTCTTTCCAGCTTTTACCTCATCTTACTGCGCTTGAAAATGTCATGCTGCCTTTACGTTTACAGCTAGATTTTAAATATAGTGATGCCGAACAAAAGGCGCTGGCATTGCTACAAAAGGTCGGATTAGACCGTCAGGCTCAGCAAACACCAAAAGTACTGTCGGGTGGGGAGCAGCAACGTGTCGCCATTGCCCGCGCATTGGTCAGTGAACCCAAAATCATTTTTGCTGATGAACCGACAGGTAATCTGGATGGGGAAACTGCCCAAGAAATCGAACAGCTGCTCTTTCAGTTGAATCGTGAATTAGGCACTACGCTGGTTCTGGTTACCCATGATCCTGATCTGGCCCGACAATGCCAGCGTCATTTTGGACTGGTCAATGGTCAGCTGATTGAACATGCGAGTGGAGGCTGATATGCAGCATCTGTTTCGTCCTTTACTCAGACAAAGTTTTAATACGACAGGGATTTATCTGTTGATTATTGCTTTGACCTTAGCCATTAGCGCCACAACGGCGCTCAAGTTCAGTAATGAACAGATTCAGAACGCCGTTGCTTTACAGGCAGCTGAAATGCTGGCGGGAGATTTGGTACTTTCTGATAATGAGCCGCTAGCTCAGGAATGGCGTGATCAGGCCAGGCAGCTCGATTTACAGCAATCTGAAGTCACATTTTTCAGTACGATGGCTTATACCAATGATCAGTTTGTCATGGTCAATGTTAAGGCTATTGATCAGGCTTTTCCTTTACGAGGAGAGCTACGGGTTCAGCCTGCAGCAGATAAAATCCAAGCGGGGGAAATCTGGCTGAGTTCACGGGCCATGGATCTGCTCAAGGTCAAACTGGGTGATGAACTGAATATCGCCGATGCCAAATTTAAGGTTACTGCAAAAATTGAGCAGGATTCTAATCAGGAGCTGGGTTTTTCTGGCTTTTCGCCGACTGTGATTATTGCTCAATCAGAAGTGGCGCGCACCAATGCGATTCAGGTCGGTAGCCGGATTGATTACCGCTTATTAATGGCAGGCAATCCAGCCGATACCCGGCAATATGAAACCTGGTTCAAGCAAAAGATAAAATCTGAAAATGGAACTTCAGGTGAAGCAGATGCTGAGGTTGAGGGACAAGAACTGGAACAGCAGGGCAGTCTACGCTTGCGTAATGCAAGCGAAGGCAATACCCGTTTAATGAAACCAATTGCCAATCTGGATACTTTTCTGCAACTGGCCAATATTCTCACCATTTTATTATGCGGGATTGCCATTGCTTTAACCGCACAACGCTATGTACAGCAGAACCAGGATCATATTGCCCTGATGCGTTGTATTGGCGCGACCAAAAATCAGATTCTGGCCGCTTATCTGGCTTTGCTGGGTTTAGTGCTTTTAATCGCCATGCTGATTGGTAGCGTGATAGGTGTTGCATTAGGTTATGGCTTGCTGCAACTCATGCTACAGCTGATTCCAAACTTGCAGCTTGAGTTCTCTGCTACGGCGATGCTGCTGGGGCCCTTGCCAATTGCCATGCTGACCAGTGCAGTGGTGTTACTGGGCTTTGTCATGCCGAGTCTGTTTCAACTCTTAAATACTCCTCCGATTCGGGTCATTCGTCAGCAGGAAAAATCCGTCCATTCGATGTTGTGGATGTTACTGACCGGAACCTTAAGTCTGATTATTTTCAGTGTGATTTTAACGGAAAATATCGTGCTGACAGCTTGGGTGATTGGGGCCATTATTCTGCTTTGTGCTGTTCTGTATTTTACGGTCTGGAGTATTTTAAAACTGCTGCGTAATCTGAAATTCAATCTATCTGCCTATGTACGGACACCGTATCAGACCGCTTTACAGATTACTGCCTTAGCTTTAGGACTCAGTTTGATTAGTGTGCTGGCTGTACTGCGTACAGATTTACTTGATCGATGGCAGCAACAGTTGCCGGAAGGGACACCCAACCAGTTTGTCTATGGTCTGCCGCCTTTTGATATGCCTGACTTAAAAGCTCAGTTAGAACAGAATGGCTGGAAAAGCACGCCGCTTTATCCCAATATTCGCGGGCGTCTGGTAGCGAAAAATGATCATCCTTTTGCTGCTGAACTGGTCAAAAAGAGTAATACCTTAAGACGTGAACTGAATCTGACCCAGTCGGATCGCTATCCTCAGGATAATGTCATTGTGCAAGGGGAGGCAGGATTGAAACAGCCGGGTGAGGTTTCGGTCGAAGCCAATACTGCACAAGAGCTGGGCATCAAACTGGGAGATAAGCTCAGCTTTAGCCTGCCTGAAGGCATACTCGAAGCCAAAGTGGTGAATCTCAGAACGGTAGAGTGGGAGAGTTTTAGTCCAAACTTCTTCTTTATCTTTGCACCGAATACTATGGATGCCAATGCGGGCAGTTATCTGGGCAGCTTCTATGTACCGGAAACAGACAAAGATAAACTGGTGAATCTGGTTCAGCGTTTTTCGAATACGGTATTTATTGATGTCAGCCTGATTCTGGAAGAAATCAAACGAATTGTGAATGTGCTGGTACAGATCATTACCATTCTGGCTGTGCTGGTCAGTGTATCCGGTTTTCTGGTACTGATGGCCTGTCTAAACCTGCTCATGGATGAACGTAAACGTGAAGTGGCTTTGCTCCGGTCTTTTGGTAGTTCCAAACAGAAGCTGAAAACCATGATGAGTCTGGAAATCGGTTTTATCGGACTATTCGCCGGTATTGTTTCATGTCTGTTTGCAGAAGTGATCAGCGCCATTGCCAGCTATAAGATGGATCTGATCATTCAGCCCCATTGGGAAATCTGGATTATCCTGCCTGTATTTATGACTGTGTTATGTACCCTGATCGGGCGTTATCGTCTGAGTTATCTTTCCGAGATTCCGCCCTTGCAAAGCCTGCGTGAGATGAATCAATAAGATTTATCTTACGGGTTGATCCGCCAACTGCTGTTGTAGCATTTGTAAAATTTCTTGCCAGAATGGGCGGATCGGTTCAAGCAGGGCCAGATTATATTGATACAGTACGACACAGGCAGCGACGCCGAACAGTAAGGCAACCAGACTGACTAGACGGCCACGCTGCATTTTCTGACCGAGATACCAGAGCGCTGTCAGTCCGGCCCCCATGATCATGCCGCCAATATGTGCGGCATTGTTAATTCCGCTAATCATAAAGCCCATCGCCAGGTTAAGGCCCATGATCATTACGAGCGTCTTTTTATCCAGAATAAAAGGCTGACGGGGCAACATTGGCAGTAAAGATAGAACAGTCAGGGAGGCACCGAGACCCATGACTGCACCCGAAGCACCCGCACTAACACCCGGCAATAAGCCAGGATTGGCTACACCGCCTTCGATTAAGGCATAACTGTCCTGGATACTCATATAGCCACTGAGCAAGCTACCCATCAGGCCGGCACAAATATAAAGACCTGTAAAATAGACCCGGCCAAAAATTTGTTCAGCGACACTACCAAAAATATACAGTGCCCACATATTCAACATCAGGTGAATTAAGCCAAAATGAAAAAACATGCTACTAAACAGGCGTATGGGTTCCGCTAAATACGTTAAAGGTGCATAATCTGCTCCCCAGCGAATGGCATCTGGAGAACTTGGCTGTGTGATGTCTATTCCATTCAGAACCTGCCAGCCAAACAGGCCGACATTGATACAGATCAGGAGTGCGGTCATCCACCAGAGCTGCATTTCCAGTTTGCGATGTGTTGTTGGGGGAGAATATTCAGGCATGCTATTTTTTTGCTGTGATTGTATATTTCGAATAAGCTTAACACGAAAAATTGAATTTTCAGGAGTAACGCACTGACATGAAAGCCTTTCTGACCCGCACCCTTCTCGTGATTGTCAGTGTGATTCTACTTGTTCAACTGTGGATTTTTGCAAGTTTAGCCTGGTGGCGGACCAATCCGGTGAATACCACCATGATGATGCGGATCGATTATTGGACTGAACCCTCCAAACCCATTCAACATCAGTGGCGCCCTTATGATGAAATCAGTACCAATCTCAAGCGGGCGGTAGTGACTGCAGAAGATGGAAAATTCATGCACCATCATGGCTTTGACTGGGATGGTATTCAGACTGCGCTCAGCCGTAACAAGAATGAAGGCCGTGTCGTGGCAGGGGGGTCAACCATTTCCCAGCAGCTGGCTAAAAACCTGTTCCTTGTCAACAAGCGTTCATTCCTGCGTAAAGGTCAGGAAGCTGTCGCGACCTGGATGATGGAACGCATGTGGTCTAAAGAGCGTATTCTGGAAGTGTATTTAAACTCGATTGAGTTTGGAGACAATATCTATGGAGCAGAAGCGGCAGCCAAACATTATTTTGGTAAGACTGCAGAGAGCCTGACCCGTGATCAGGCCATCTTCCTGGCAGCGATTCTCACCAATCCAAAATATTTTGAAGATCATCGTAATGCATCTGCACTAAAAGCACGTAAACGTATGATTCAGCGTTATATGCGCTATGCTGAAATCCCTTAAATAAAAATATCAAGATAAAGCCCAAATATTTGGGCTTTTTTTATGAAAATGTCATTAATTTGAAGCATACTAAAAGCAATAAGCAAGACTTGAAAATAGCGTAGGTTTGATATGAATACGGCAGCCAGTACGACTTCGGCACCAACCGAATATACTTATAATGATCGTTACATTAATCGTGAACTGTCTATTCTGGATTTCCATTTGCGAGTGCTGGAACAGGCGGTTGATCCTCTGCATCCTTTGCTGGAACGCATGAATTTTCTACTGATCTTTTCACGTAATCTGGATGAGTTTTTTGAAATTCGTGTGGCTGGCGTCATGGAACAACTGGATTTGGGCAATGAAAGCCGCAGTCCAGATGGTTTGACGCCAAAACAAGTATTAGAGCAGATTGCCGAAACTGCACATGCCGCCATTGAACGTCAGTACCGTATTTTAAATGAAGAGATTTTGCCTAAACTGCGTGAGGAAGATATCTGCTTCTTGCGCCGTGGAGAGCTAACACCGGCACAATCGGCCTGGGTGAAAAAATATTTTCAGGAACAGGTTGCTCCAGTTCTTACGCCTATTAGCCTTGATCCGGCACATCCATTCCCACGTCTGGTGAATAAATCCCTGAATTTTATTGTGACACTCGAAGGGAAAGATGCCTTTGGCCGTCAGATTGATCTTGCGGTTGTTCCTGCGCCACGTTCATTGCCACGTGTTGTGCGTTTACCGGATGAACTGACTGATGGTAAAGAACATCATGTGATGTTATCCGCCATCATTCATGAACATGTGTCTGACCTGTTCCCGGGCATGACCGCGACTGGCTGCTATCAGTTCCGTGTTACCCGGAATGCCGATCTGGCCTTAAATGAAGATGTTGAAGACCTGGCCAAAGCCTTAAAAGGCGAGCTAAGTTCGCGCCGTTTTGGTCGTGCAGTCCGTCTGGAAGTGACTGAAAATTGTCCGCAGCATATTTATGAATATCTGCTGGAAGAATTTGATCTGGATGAAGAACAGCTCTATAAAGTGGCAGGACCGGTTAATCTGGCGCGGTTACTGTCCAACTTCAAACGTCCACATTTACGTTATGATTCACATACGCCAATTCTGCCTAAAGTACTGAAGAAATCTGAAAATGTTTTCAGTGCCATGCAGAAGCAGGATATTTTGCTACATCATCCATTTGAATCTTTTGCACCAGTGATTACGCTGTTACGTGAAGCGGCACGTGACCCTCAGGTACTGGCAATCAAGCAGACATTGTATCGTAGTGGTCCAGATTCCGAGATCGTGCAGGTGCTGGCAGAAGCGGCCCGTAACGGTAAGGAAGTGACTGCAGTCATCGAGCTGCGTGCACGTTTTGATGAAGAATCTAATATTGCAGTTGCCAATGTGCTGCAAGAAGCGGGTGCTGTCGTGGTCTATGGCATTGTTGGTTATAAAACCCATGCCAAAATGATTCTGGTGGTACGCCGAGAAAATAACAAGTTGGTGCGTTATGTGCATCTGGGAACCGGGAATTATCATGCGGGCAATGCACGGATTTATACAGATTATGGCTTGTTAACCACAGACAAGGATCTGTGTGAAGATGTGCATCGTATCTTCCAGGAATTGACCGGAATGGGGAAAATGGCCAAGCTGAAAAAGCTGCTCCATGCACCATTTACATTGCATGCCCAGCTCATCAACTATATTGATAATGAAATTGCCAATGCCAAAGCGGGCAAGAAAGCCCAGATCATCGTGAAGGTCAATGCTTTAACTGAGCTGCAACTGATCAATAAACTTTATGAAGCTTCTCAAGCAGGTGTACAGATTGATCTGATTATCCGCTCGATTTGCTGTCTGCGTCCAGGCTTGCCGGGACTTTCAGAGAATATTCGGGTACGTTCAATCGTCGGCCGTTTCCTGGAACATACGCGCGTATTTTATTTTAGCAATAATGGCAATTCCCGCATTTATTGCTCAAGCGCAGACTGGATGGATCGTAACCTGTTTAATCGTGTAGAAGCCTGTTTTCCGATTGAAGATGAAGCATTAAAGAAACGCATTTACCAGCAAGGCTTATTAAATTACCTGAAAGACAATCAGCAGGCCTGGTTGTTACAGGGAGATGGAACCTGGGTGCGTGCCCAAGTCGCTGAAGGTGAACAACCACATAATGCACAGCGTACCTTGCTGGAAACCTTTAAATAACTCAAAAAAACTAAAAAGGCTGATGATTCAGCCTTTTTTATACCCTATTAGGTTTGGAAACCAGTTAATGGCTTCACGAGCTTTTGATAGATTCTGCGAATAGCAGCATAAATCTGGTAATCGTGCAGACTTAATCTGTTTTGAATTTCGGCCAAAGTCAGGTCTTGGCTGAAATACTTTAACATCTGTACTTCAGTCTGATTTAAAAGATGTATCTTTGTTTCCTGACTCACTAAATAACGGGCTAATTCAGGATGTAAATAGGAACCGCCACGTAGAATGATTTTCAGGCTTGCCACTATTTTCGAAACAGGATGCGAAGCAATCAGATATCGATCCACGCCAGATGACAAGAATAAATCGATCATTTCAAGTGAATCATCAGCTAAAACTATAATCAGATGAGGAATCTGGATTCGTGCTTGAATTACATTAAGATTCTTAAGTTGTGCTTTCTCATGAATCTCATATAACACGAGATTGGGAAGATACTGTTCAATATGGGATTGAGCAGACAGATGATCGGTATAGGACAGCATATCCGGTTGATAACCGAGCTGTAGCAATGCAAGATCAAGATTGGAAGAGAGCGGGGGGGGATAAGGTTGCACCAATAATACGGGTGCGGGCAAAAATGAGGCCAAAGAAATCTTATCCTGAGAGTAATTAATATACAGATGTATTTTGGCTTAAATTGGTTTCAATGCCAATCCCCAGAAATAGGGATTTAATTTTTATATATTATAAATAGTTAAAGTTTGAAAAACTGGTTTTTGGATCATTTTAATTGACTGAATGTATAAAAATTACTTTAAAAGAAGACGCAGGCAAGAAAAAAGGAGCAATCTAAGTGCTCCTTTTTTTCTTAGGGTTTAATTAAGCTGCATCATGGGCAGTAATTTTTTGCAAAATTTGTAATAACACATCGAACTCGCTTTGTAACGGTGTGCTCTTACGAGTGACCAACGCCAGAGTACGGCTTGGTGCAGCATTAATTGGATTAATACGCAGATCCGGATTGGCTTTGATCATATTGGTATGCAGCGCAATTTCTGGCAACAGGGTAAAACCAAGATCAGCAGACACCATTTCGATCAACGTCGGTAATGAACTCGCTTTCAGGCGATGATCATTTTTGCGCTCACCAATCGGGCAGGCACTCAATGCATGATCACGCAAGCAGTGTCCTTCTTCCAGAAGCATCAGGCGAGACAGATCCAGATCTTCCAGAGATTTGGCTTGAGCTGCATTCTGGTCAGATTTGTGATGCACCAGATACAGATTCTCTTTGGCAATTTCAGCAACTTTCAGGCTACGGGTATCGAAAGGCAGCGCTAGCACCACCATATCCAGATTACCATGCTCCAGTTTCTCTACAATTTTCTCACTTTGAGCTTCATGTAAATGTAGCTGGATTTTCGGTAGCTGCTGATGCACTTCATCCAGAAATTGCGACAGGATGAAAGGGGCAATGGTTGGAATAACGCCAAGATGCAGATCACCGGTTAATGGTTCACTCATTTCACGACTTAAACGCATTAAGTCCTGAGCATCAGCCAGTAGAACACGGGCACGTGCAACCACTTGTTCACCAAGCGGCGTTAAACGTACATTCTGGCGATCGCGTTCAACAAGAACGCCACCGAGTAAACGCTCCAGCTCCATAATACCGCCAGACAAAGTTGACTGGGTAACAAATGAGCGGCGAGCAGCTTCTGTAAAATGCAGCGTCTCAGACAGTGTTACGAGGTATGACAGCTGTCTTAGGGATGGTAATGCAGCCATAGTGTCCTAATGTTTATGATTTAAAATGATCAGCAAATAATTCGCTAAGATATGGAATAAAATGCGGAGGGATATCATGCCCCATTCCATCAATTAATTCAAATTTAGCCCCTGAAATTGCTTTTGCAACAGCCTTACCATGACTAGGAGGCAGCAATCTGTCACGAGCACCATGAACCACCAGGGTCTCTTGTTGGATTTGCTTGTCCAGTTGCAGCAATGAACCCGTACATAATATTGCTAAAAACTGTTGAAGTACACCCGCTGGATGGTAACTTCGCTTATATAACTTACGGGCGGTCTGAATCGCTTCCAGATGATTCACATAACCCGGCGAGCCAATAATATTAAACAGCTTCAAGCTATGATCGACAATGCCATCTTCATCTGTGGAAGCGGGTTTGTCAATTAAACTAAAGAGTTGCTTTGGAAAAGGCGGAGGTAACAGTGGCTGGTTATTACTGGTAAACAGTAAACCCATTTTTTTAACTTTGTCAGGATAACGTGCGGCCAGAATCTGGGCAATCATGCCGCCCATAGAGGCACCGAGCACATAGACCTGACCCAGTCCCATTTTTTCAATCAGAAGATGTACATCATCTGCCATATCGTACAGCGTATAAGGCGCGCCCTGATTGCCTAAACCCAGTACAAAACGGCTCATCATTTTTAAAGTGTTTAAGCGAGGCCCTTTATGGTGAATTTTGGAAGATAAACCAATATCCCGGTTGTCAAAACGCACCAGATGATAGCCCTGATCAATGAGGGATTTACAGAAGAAGTCCGGCCAGTACAGCATCTGTGCCCCAAGCCCCATAATCAGCAGAATGGTCGGGTGTTCAGGATTTCCTCCGACTTCCACGTGCAATTCGATGCCATTGCCAAGATCGGCCTTGGTTTCACGCATGAAAGCTGTATACGGAGAATGATTGAACTGCAGGGCACTGTGCATGATGTATTTCCTGATTAAAGGACATTTCGCTTAAAAAATGTCCTTTGTATTAAACATCTAAACTGTAGCTGGAATCAAGTCAGGAACCTGCTTGGTCAATGCCAGGCGTTGTTTGGCAGCAGTGGCACCAAGCAGGACAAATCCACGCAAAGTACCGCTGGCATCAAAGGCTTTGGCCAGCATACCGTCATCAAACTCTTCATTTTCCCAAGTTACTTCGACATCAACCGGAGCAGGAAGGACAGTCAATGGCGCAGCTGGCGTTTTTACCGCAACAGGCATTGCTGGATAATGGACTGCAGTATGTTCGCCATTCAATGTTTTAGACAGGGCGCGGGCCTGCTGCATGATTGGCATGACATATGGCAAAAGCATTCCATTTACTTCCGCACAGTCGCCTACTGCATAAATATCCGGTTGATTGGTTTCTAGTTTTGTATTGGTCAGAATCCCGCGACTGGTATGAATATCGGCTTCTTTTGCGACAGAAATATTCGGTTGTAAGCCCACAGCAGACAGCACCACATCAGCAACAACTGACTGACCATTGGCAAGTGTGACCAGATAATTACCATTTTCAACTTTAGAGACTTTTTCAACTGTTGTCCCTAATACAAAATGAATACCCGTCTCTTCAAGATTTTGCTGGAAAGCATCTGCGACATGAGCTGGTAATAAGCGACCTAAAGGCTGGGGTGCCAGATCAATCACGGTGACCTGATGATTGGTATGCTGCAAGTCATTGGCAAATTCACAGCCGATCAGGCCTGCGCCTAGAATCACCACGCGTTTATCCTCACGTGCTGCCAGATTATGACGGAAAGCTTTATAGTCAGTCAGGTTATTCACCATATGAATATCGTCGCTGGCATCACCGGCAATGGCTAGGCGTACTGGATTGGCACCTACAGCTAGCACCAGTTTAGAATAATCCTGTGTGCTTTCCTGACCGTCTTTTTCTAAAGTTAGCTGATGTTGTTCAGGATGAATCACTTTGACCCAGGTGTTTTTTTCGATGCGCATTTTCAGCTGTGCTGACATTTTTTCTGCATCACCCAAAGGGATGTGTTCTGGCGCTTTGTTTCCTGCTAAAGCATTAGAAAGCGTAGGTTTTGCATAATTAGTCGCATCATCAGCACAAATCATGACAAGTTCATGGTCTGGGTTGAGTTTGCGAAACTCACGGGCAACAGCATAACCCGCCATGCCCGAACCAATGATGACGATAGGATGCATACGATTCTCCATGCTTTTTTAAATTAGTTTTTTTCAGGTATAAAGGACATAAAAAAGACCATTCAATATGGTCTTTAAAAGAACATGATTAGATTTCAATCATTTCAAAATCGACTTTAGAAACACCACAATCCGGACAAGTCCAGTCATCAGGAATATCTTCCCATTTGGTTCCAGGAACGATTCCGTCCTGAGGCCAACCTTCTGCCTCGTCATAAATCCATCCACAAACGATGCATTGATATTTTTTCATATAACTCTCCAAAACTGACCAACTGTAGCTGTCAGCTTAAAATCCACAAATGGCAAGACCCTAAAGAATATGACTTTTAATAGTAAACATATTTGGCTAAATTTTTACGCAGTTCTATTCATAAAGTAAAGCGAATAAAAGTTTAATCAGTGAAATTAACAGCAGAAAGGGCAGTCCCTAGGTATTTCATTACTAGAAATATATTTAAGGTTAGGCAAAGAGTTGTATTTTTAGTTTCATAAAACACGTTTCTGGCTTAGATTTTAAGTTGTAGACCAAAGTCGGGCAGAAAAAATGATTAAAATCAGTTAACTTAGACTTAGAAAAGTCTTTATTAAATATTTTTTAAAATAAATTTATATATTTAAATCAATTGGTTATTATTATTTTCTGCTTTAATATTGCACAGTTGTTGTTGTTACACATTGTTAATTTAGTTTAAAATTCACCTATTCCTTTCCTTGTTTAAAGATCTCCCATGAGCAATTTGTCTACTTCTCTGTGGTCTCACATTCGTACTGTCCAGAATTTCCCAAAACCAGGCATTTGTTTCTTCGATTTGACTCCATTATTCATGAATAATCTAGGGCCATTAACTGATGCTTTGATTGCCAGCATTCCTGAAGAAAAGCTTGCTGAAGTAGACAGCTTTGTGGCAGTGGAAGCACGTGGTTTTGTGCTGGCAAGTCTGTTGGCGCAGCGTACTGGCAAAGGCTTATTGCTGGTTCGTAAAGCAGGTAAATTGCCGCCTCCAGTGGTAGGTGTAGGTTATAGCCTTGAATATGGCCTGGACCGTCTGGAAATGTCTGCAGAGGTTCAGGGACAAAAAGTAATTATTGTGGATGATGTACTGGCAACTGGTGGTACATTGAAAGCAGTTCATGAATTGGCTGAGAAATGTCAGCATCAGGTTCTAGGTGCGAGCATCTTCCTTGATCTGCCAGATTTACACGGTGAATTAGGCTTGGACATCTGGTCAGTACTTGACGATAAATCTCAGCCTGAAGCTGCAGTTGCTTAAGTCTGAATGATCAAAAAAGCCCCAACTATTGGGGCTTTTTTATTGCCGGATAAAATGATATTCAATTTCCTGAATCAGGTCGTTAATCTGTTCGGGATGTTCCAGACGATGATGACCACCTTCAATGGCATGAATTTGCATATAGTCTTCAAGCTGAGCTTGTGCCGCATGCATATCCAGAATTTCATCACCTAATTCCAGATAGGCCATTTGCGGAATATCATGCTGCAAATCACTGTCACAAATCGCAGGATAATCATCGCGGAAATTCGGTTGCAAGCTAGGATTCGCGATCACACAAGGGATCTGATGAGCTTGTGACATTTTTAGCGCCCAATAACCGCCCAGACTGTGTCCGACCAGAATATCCGGTTTAATGGTTTCAACCATTTCGTGGTAGAAATCGGCTACCGACTGGTAGCTCAGATTGCGATAATCCACATCTATACAATATTTATGCATTGCATCAATTGCATGAAATTTCGTGGACTGTTTTGACGAATCCAAGCCATGAAAAAACAATATTTTAGACATATTTTTACTCATTTTTATCGGACATGGCAAAGTCGTGGTCAGGGTGTTAAGACACCACCTTCTAATATGGTCATTATTGTAAAACGTCTATTTCGAGGAAGCAGTTAGCTATTGGTCTAAGCTGATACGGGATATAAAGGCAGAATTTGTGCAGAGGATTGAGGTCTTGGACTTTCATCTAACAAAAGTTGGGCAATATTCTAAAAAAACCAATCATAAAATTCGAAACTGAAAATAATGAAAATCATTTGTTTTTAAAAATTTCATATATCCAGAAATTTTTCTCAAGAAAAGCCACGTGTGGGAAGTCTTTACGCTACGATTTGATGCAGATTTCTGCTATTCTATGCAACTTCTATTTTTTAACTAATCTTATCCGAGGCAGAGATGACGCAAAATAACGCTCAATCGACTTCTGAACAAATCATTTCCGAAAACGATTTAATTGCACAGCGTCATGCCAAGTTAAAGCAGATTCAAGACCACGCAAAAGAAACTGGTGTTAGCCCATGGCCAAACACATTTAAACGTGAACATTATGCGCAAGATTTACAAGACCAGTTTGCTGATAAATCTAAAGAAGAAATTGAAGCTGGCGAACACGTTCATGTAAAAGTAGCAGGTCGTGTGATGTTGAACCGCGGTTCATTCATCGTGATTCAGGATATGACCGGTCGTATTCAGCTTTATGTTCCACGTAAAGAACTTGAGCCAGAAGTACTTGCAACGATCAAAGGCCTGGATCTGGGCGATATCATTGCAGTTGAAGGTTATATCGGTCGTTCTGGTAAAGGTGACCTGTATGTTCATATCGAACATTTTGAATTACTGACAAAATCATTACGTCCACTTCCAGACAAGTTCCATGGTTTGACTGATACTGAAGTGAAGTATCGTAAGCGTTATCTTGATCTGATCGTAAATGAAGAAACCCGTAAAACTTTTGAAGTTCGTGCCAAAGTTGTTGCCGGTATTCGTAGCTTCCTGAACGACAAACGTTTTATGGAAGTTGAAACCCCGATGATGCACGTAATTCCTGGTGGAGCATCTGCGCGTCCATTTGAAACGCATCATAATGCACTGGATATGCCGTTGTTCCTGCGTATTGCACCTGAGCTTTATTTGAAACGTCTGGTTGTGGGTGGTTTCGAGCGCGTATTCGAAATTAACCGTAACTTCCGTAATGAAGGTGTTTCTACTCGTCATAACCCTGAATTCACTATGATCGAATTCTACCAGGCGTATGCAGATTACAAAGACCTGATGGAATTGACAGAGCAAATGCTGGAAAAACTGGCAATTGATATTCTGGGTACCACTGATGTGCCTTATGGCGATGAAGTCTTTAGCTTCAAAGGACCATTTAAAAAGATCTCAATGTTTGACGCCATTCTTGAGCACAATCCACAGTTCACTCCAGAAAATGTCAATGACCGTGAGTTCCTGGCGAAATTCATTCAGGAAGAACTGAAAGAACAGGTAAAACCAGGTTTTGGTCTGGGTAAACTGCAAACAATCGTATTTGAAGAAACGGTAGAAACTCAACTACGTCAGCCTACATTCGTGACTGAATATCCAGCGGAAACTTCTCCACTAGCTCGCCGTAATGATCAAAATCCGCATATTACAGACCGTTTTGAATTCTTTATCGGTGGTCGTGAACTGGCAAATGGCTTCTCAGAATTAAATGACCCGATTGATCAGGCTGAACGCTTCCAGGCACAGGTTGCTGAGAAAGATGCGGGTGATGATGAAGCAATGCACTATGATGCTGACTTCATTGAAGCTCTGGAATATGGTCTGCCTCCTACAGCAGGTGAAGGGATCGGTATTGACCGTCTGGTGATGATCTTTGCGAATGCACCAAGTATCCGTGATGTAATCTTATTCCCGCATATGCGTCATAAACACTAATGACTTATTCGAAAAAAGGCAGTTTTTAAAACTGCCTTTTTTATGTGTTCAGTATTTATTTTAAATAAAATTAAAACCCAGCATTATTTAATTCTATTTTTTACATTTGTAATTTCATTTTTGTATTTCTATCTCATTTCTCGAAGCGATTTATTATTTTGAAAGTCAATTAAATCTAGGGTTTCATATTATACTGATACAGTTTCGCCATTGAATATTGTTTTTGAAATATCTATGGTTAGGCAAAAATAAACTTGAGAATATTGATCCCATGTTTCTAAAAAAACCATTATTAAGTGTACTTCTTACGACACTTTCACTTCCTGTTTTTGCTCAAGGGCTGGTTCTGAATGATGCAAATCTTCGTACTGACTTGAACTGGTTAAACCAGCAAGGGGTGATCCAGATCAGTACCTCGACCTGGCCGCTCAGTGGTGATGAAATTCAACGTGCTCTATCCAATGCACAAGTGAGTAACAAAGTACAACAACGTGTTATTGATTCAGTTCTGGCAAAATTAACAGCAGACAATCAGCAGCTCAAAGTAGGCTTATTTGCGGAAAGTGATCCAAAAGATATTCCTCAAGCCTTTGGCGATCAGCAAAAGGCACAATTTCAGGCAGCTTTAGAGTTTAATGCAGGCGGCGAAAACTGGGATGCCAAACTCCGGGTTAATGCCGAAAAAGATCGACAAATTGAGAATGATCAGGATGTGAATCTGGAAGGATCTTATCTAGCAGGGAAACTCTGGAATCAATGGCTGATTGCCGGCCAAATTCCGACCTATTGGGGTCCAGGACATGATGGCAGCTTGATTCGTGGCGATGCTAGCCGCCCAGTATATGGCTTTATGGCACAGCGTGCAGAACAAACAGCTTTTGAAACTAAATGGCTGTCCTGGATTGGACCGTGGCAATATCAGGCTTTTGCAGGCCAATTGGATGATTATACTGCCGTTCCAGATGCCAAACTTATTGGCCTTCGTGTAACAGCACAACCTTTATCTTACCTGGAGCTAGGTGCTTCTCGTGCGATTCAATGGGGTGGGGAAGGACGTCCTGAAAGCTTAAGTTCATTATGGGATGCTTTTGTCGGGAATAAAGATAACGGTGGTACGGGTGAACCTGACCCATCGAACCAGATCGCGGGTTTTGATGCACGCCTGAACCTGTTTCCTTTGACACAGGTACCTATGGGCTTCTATGGGCAATATGTAGGTGAAGATGAAGCGGGTGGTCTGCCTGCGAAGAAAATGTATCTGGCTGGAATAGACTATTCTTCGACTGTAAGAAATATGCCATATCAACTTTATACAGAATGGGCAGATACACGTACTAACGGCAAGGTGCGAGGTATTTCTTATAACCATACCAATTATACTGATGGTTTTTATCAGCATGGTTATCCGCTGGCACATGCTTTAGGTGGTGATGCACAGATGGTTTCAGTAGGTGGTGATATCCGTTTTGATCCGATGAACCGTTTATCTGGGCGGGTATTGTTTGCTGAAGTCAATCAGTCTGAGCGTGCAAGTGTAAATAATGCTGCTTTTGCTTTTGATGATGAAATTAAAGCACTAGATGTCACCTGGTCGCATTATATTCGTCCAGAAATGCCACTTAAAATTAATGCCTGGATAAGTGACTCAGATGTAAATGGTCAGGATGGCGGTGCCTCTATTGGAATTGAAATTCCATTAGAAAAAGGCTTGTTCAAATATTAATATTCAAGACACAACAAAATCCTGCTCATCTGGCAGGATTTTTTTATATTTTCAAAAATTACAGACAAAAAAAACGCAATGATTGGGGTTGTCATTGCGTAGAAAAAGGAAGTTTCTTTCAAAACTAAATCAAGATTAACTGTGGAGAGAGTTAAATTTGATTCCTTACTGTATGTAAGTATATTAGGACTCATTCTCATGTGACTCATCAGTATTCATGTTAATAGATGTTAAGTAAGGTTAAAACTATGAAGAATCTGTGTGGAAACTTGCCTTATTTTTGCGCATTTTGGCCTTAAATAAAAAAAGCCCTTTATGAAGGGCTTTTTTAAATATTGTCTAGCTTAGAAATGGAAAACACCTAAGCCTGTTTTCACTTCATCTAAAGTGGCCTGTGTAATGTCACGGCATTTATCTGTACCCGTTTTCAAAATATCCATGATGTAATCCGGGTCTTTAGCCAGTTCCATACGACGTTCACGAATCGGACCGATTAGCTCTTTCAGAATACCTTCCAGACGTTTTTTTACTGTACCATCACCTAAACCACCACGGCGATAATGTGCTTTCAGTTCTTCCAGTTCTTCTTTATTGGTGTCGAATGCATCCAGGTAAGTAAATACCACATTGCCTTCAACTTGGCCTGGATCTTCGATGCGCAGGTGATTCGGATCGGTATACATCGCATTGACAGCTTTTTTGATGTCTTTGTCAGAGGCATCTAGAACAATAGTATTACCTAATGATTTAGACATTTTCGCTTTACCGTCAAAACCTGGTAAGCGTCCCACATTAGAAAGCAGCGCCTTACATTCAGGCAGTAATTCACGGCCAATCTGACGGTTAAGGCGACGTACAATCTCATTGGTCTGTTCGATCATTGGAATCTGGTCTTCGCCCACCGGAACTACAGTTGCTTTAAAGGCTGTGATATCTGCTGCTTGAGCCACTGGATAGCATAAGAAACCTGCAGGAATATCACGCTCAAAACCACGCATCTGAATTTCTGATTTAATGGTCGGGTTGCGCTCTAGACGTGAAACTGTCACAAAGTTCAGATAGAGCATAGTCAGTTCGTTTAAGGCTGGCAGGCAAGACTGAACACAGATAGTAGTTTTGGTTGGATCAATACCGACAGCCAGATAATCTGTTGCTACTTCAATAATATTGCGACGTACTTTTTCAAAGTTGTCTGCATTATCTGTCAGGGCTTGAGCATCAGCGAGTAACAAATGTTGATGGTGAGAATCTTGTAAACCTACGCGAGAGCGTAATGAACCGACAAAATGGCCAAGGTGAAGCTGTCCGGTAGGACGGTCGCCAGTCAAGATTACTGGACGATTATCTTGATTACTCATTATCTATTCCAAAAAGTAGTCTGTACTACATCTATATTTTAACGAATGGCCACATTGTACGGCATTCTGTTTTTGAATGTCAGCCAGAAAAAAAGCCGCAGTAAAAAAATCTTATTAATTAAACAAGTGAATACAATATTTTTTAAATATTTTCATTAAAATATGTCTAAAGATGATAAGGATAACAAGAATGGCGAGCAGCTTATTAATATTATTGGATGATATTGCGACTGTTTTAGACGATGTTGCCGTGATGAGCAAGATGGCTGCAAAAAAGACGGCAGGTGTCTTGGGGGATGACTTGGCATTAAATGCCCAGCAAGTCAGCGGTGTACGGGCAGAACGTGAACTTCCTGTGGTGTGGGGGGTAGCGAAAGGTTCTTTTATTAATAAGCTGATTCTTGTTCCTTTGGCTTTACTTATTAGTGTGGTTGCGCCTTGGTTAATCAATCCTTTACTGATGATTGGCGGTTTATTTCTCTGTTATGAAGGCGTAGAAAAAGTTCTACATAGTTTAAAGCATAAGAAAGCCAAGACTGAAGAAGATGCTGAGGCTGAATTCACTACGATCGAAACCGATTTGGCCACATTTGAAAAAGAGAAAATTAAGGGTGCGATCCGAACTGACTTTATTTTATCTGCGGAAATTGTGGTGATTTCTTTGGGCACGGTGGCAGCTGCAGCTTTTACCACCAAGGTCATCGTACTGGCAGGGATTGCTGTATTAATGACAGTCGGGGTGTACGGCTTCGTTGCCATGATTGTTAAAATTGATGATTTAGGCTTATACCTGACTAAGCAGGCATCCAGCTTCAAACAAAGTATAGGCCGTGGATTACTGGCTTTTGCTCCTAAATTGATGAAAACCCTCACGATTGTAGGTACGATTGCGATGTTCCTGGTCGGAGGCGGGATTATTGCCCATACCATTCCATGGTTTCATCATTTTACTGAAGATTCGGTTGAGTATGTAGAGCATATGCCTAGTCTGGGCAGTATCGTAGGGGCTGTTACGCCTACACTGATTAATCTGGTGATTGGTTTTGTGGCAGGGTTAATTGTATTTATCTTGATTGGCTTTATTCAAAAAATCAGATCGAAACCAAAGCAAGTATAAATCAGGCCCGTTAAAATAAGCTGAATTTAAACTATAAGGAATCTCACTATGCGCTGGAAAGGACGTCGTGTTAGTAGCAATGTAGAAGACCGTCGTGGCGGTGGTGCCAAAGCCGGTGGAATCAGTATTCTCGGGTTAATTATTGCTTTCGTGGCCTGGAAATTTTTTGGTGTTGATCCACAGCAAGCCTATCAAACCACCAAGCAAGTTACGCAAGGTGTTTCTAGTGCAGAAACACGAGGTCTGGAAAATCCAACGCCAGAGCAGCAAGAAGCGATCGATTTTGTAGGAACTGTCCTTGCCGATACAGAAGATACCTGGTCTCAAGTATTTCAGCAGCAGCTGAACCAGCAATATACTCCGCCTAAACTGGTTCTATTTAGTGGGGTAGTAAATTCTGGTTGTGGTACAGCGCAATCGGCTATGGGACCTTTCTACTGTCCGGCAGACCAGAAAGTTTATATTGATACGGCATTCTTTAAAGATATGCGTACTCAAATGGGAATCAGCGGGGAACAGAACTCAACCGAGTTATCTCGCAATGATCAGGCAGGCGATTTTGCTCAAGCCTATGTGGTAGCACATGAGGTGGGTCATCATATCCAGACCATTTTAGGTATTTCTTCAGAGGTACAGCAGGCACGTCAACAAGCCACTCAAGCTCAGGGCAATCAGCTTTCTGTACGTCAAGAACTACAGGCGGATTGTCTGGCTGGGGTATGGGCTTATCATAACCATGAGCGTACGCAGTTCCTGGAGCAGGGTGATGTACAAGAAGCTATGGATGCGGCACACAAGATCGGTGATGACTATCTGCAGAAAAAGGCACAAGGCCATGTCGTGCCGGACAGCTTTACGCATGGTACCAGTGCACAGCGGGTAAAATGGTTTAATACCGGTCTGAAATCAGGTCAAATGTCTGCTTGTGATACTTTTAATCAAAATATCTAAAACTAAAGATCAAAAAAGGGGAGCAAATGCTCCCCTCATGATTGAATAGTTATTTTTCCAGAAAACGACGGAAGTTTTTCAAAATCTTGATACTGACAAATAGGGCAGCCAAGGCAAATAGCGAAATCGCAAAGAGAATATATTTTAAATTGCTGATGTCATTATTATAAAATTGCTTCAATTCATTTTTGGAATAGCTGAGTGTAGTGATTTGACCAGTTCGACTATCTTGGAACTGAATATTTTCAATATAAAAATAATTTCTCGCTTTTAATAAATTAACATTTTGAATCTGCCGGGTATGTGACTGGTTATAGTCATCAGTACATAGGGCAGCATAATGCTCACAGCTGATTTTTGCTACATAACCATTTCCGGCAATCAGGATAAACAAGGCATTGTCTGGACGTTGATTATTAGACACTAGTACATATTGCGCTTTGGCGCTGCTTTTTAAAGGAATGCTCACGGCTTGCTGATAATGTTGATCTGCTTTCAGAATTTCCTGAACTTTGGCAACACAGGTGAACATCAAGGAAAGTGTGACCAGAAAAATGACAGCAGCGAGACACAGACGGAATATGGTTTTGACAGTTTGATGCATGGGAGAAAATTTCTAAATATAAAGAAGAGGTGAGCAATAAAGTGCTTTAAGGCTGTATGTTAAATCATCAGTTGTGAATATTGAAAAGAAACTTAACTTAATTCGAAAAAAAATGGGACTAAACTTGATCCGCTAAAATATACTGTTTTTTTTAAATTTATATTTCAAGTAAATCTTTCAGCTCACGGCTGCAAATTGCCAAATCTTAGGAAACCTAATGGGAAGTTTCTTTTTTTTACAACTGTTGACGGTGGTCTTTGCTCTGTCAATTGCCACTACCATGTTCAACAAACGTGTTCTAAGTTTTCCTCAGGCCATTGGTGTGCCGATTGTTTCCGCTATTTTTGTTTTTATCCTGCAATGGTGCGCCAGCCTGTTACAGGGTAATCCATTTTTTAGCATCAATATTGATAATATTGAGAAAGCAGTCCGCCATGTCGATTTTTATGACTTCCTGATTAATGGTGTGATCTGTTTCATTCTGACATCATCCGCATTGAAGTTTAAGGTTTCAGATTTACGCAATCACTGGCGGCCGATTGGTATTCTGGCCAGTCTGGCATTGGTTTTCTGTGCAGTTTTCTTTGGTATTGCGCTGTACGGTTATCAGTTCCTGATTGGTAACCACGTCGATATATTGGTTCTACTATTGCTGGGTGCTGCGCTCGGAGCAACGGATCCCATTGGGATTAAAGGTGTACTCAGTTCGGTACGCGCACCCCATCATTTGATCGTGAAGCTGGAAGGCGAGTCGCTGTTTAATGATGCGATGTGTATTGCATTATTTATGACCTTACTGAATGTACTGCAAGGTGAAAACTTTACCGTACTCGCTGTCCTGCAAACATTGCTTTATGAAATTGTCGTGGCAGTTTTGATCGGAATCGGTTTTGGTCTAGCGATTCTACGTATTCTGCGCGGTAAGCATGAAATGGAATCACTGATATTAACTACTGCACTGTTGGCTTGTGGTTCATATCTGGTTGCTTTACTGGCGCATGCTTCTGCACCAATTGCCTGTGTAATTGGCGGCTTGATTGTCGGTAATAAATGGAAAGAAATTCTGGCTGATGCAGACATCGGTGATGTAAACCATTTCTGGCATACGGTAGAGGGGATTATCAATTCCTTCCTGTTCACCTTGATTGGTCTGGAACTGTTCATTATTGATCTAAGCACCAGTCTGGTTCTGGGCGGAATTGTTGCTTTCATAATTCTGCATTTGGCACGCTTCCTGGCCAACCATCTGTCTTTTGCATTATTCCCTAGAATGCGTAAGAAAAGTTATAATGGCAGTTTAACCATTCTGTCTTGGGGTGGTGTACGTGGCGGAATTTCCTTAGCTCTGATTCTGGCGGTTGCCAATATTCCACAACTGGAAGCATATAGCAGTATTCTGATTGGATATACCTTCATTGTGGTACTTCTTTCTGGGGTGGTTTGTGGCCTAGGTTTGCCAGCCGTAATGAATGCTTTCTATTACAACCCGAATGAAGAAACTCAAGGCTTTAAAGGCTGGTATCAGCGGATGTGCCACAAGATGAACCGTCGCGGTTTTCAGTATATTGTGGGGGAGGATGCAAATGGAAATGAAACCATCACCATCTTCCAGCCTGAGATGCTGATTGATAAGAAAGATGCCGATGGTGTAGCAACCGTGCATCATCCTGACAAAGTACAAGAAGTGAAACGCTTAGAGAATCCGGAGAATTTCTAAGCATTAGAATTTTCTATCAAGATTGAAAGCCTATGACATCAAGTGCAAGCCAGGAAATGGCACAAATGATTCTGAGTGTAGTCAGCCAGATTCCTTATGCGAAGGTAGCGACCTATGGACAGATCGCTAAGCTGGCTGGCTTGCCCAAACATGCACGTCTGGTAGGTAGGGTTTTAAGCCAGCTTGATACAGAAACCGATTTGCCTTGGCATCGTGTCCTGAACGCTCAAGGTAAGATCAGTCTCAATAAACTGGATGAATATGGACATAATATTCAACAGCAAAAATTAGGCGCAGAAGGAATTCTATGTGTTGGAAATCGGGTCAGCTTAAAGCAGTATCAATGGGATGGATTTGTTTGAAAGAGAAATCCCCACTTGATTGAAGTGGGGATTTTTTTATTATTTACGGATAACCATTACAGGAACATTGGCCTGTCCCAAGATGCTTTGCGCAACACTACCCAGGAACAGTTTCTTGAAGCCAGTACGGCCATGTGAGCCAATCACAATCAGATCAGTATTCAAGGATTCTGCTGCTTTGACAATTTCACTATAAATCACCTGACCTTCGAGTAGCTGGGTCTCTGCATCAATACCTGCCGCAGCAAATTTCGCTTTCGCTTCATCAAGTGTCTTCAGAATTGCAGTACGGGCACGTTCAACCAGGTCATTGGTTTGAGCTGCTGTAATGTATTCAGCAGCGATATAGGGATCAAGTGCCAGCACCTGAACCACTGTCACTTTACTGTTAAATGCTTTGGCAATTTCGACAGCTTTATCGACTGCAGCGTAGGAAGTTTCTGAACCGTCAACGGGTACTAAAATATGTTCAAATGACATTAGAATTCTCCTTATCGGAAATAAGTTTTATAAAAATATGACGCGTTAAAATCGTATACGAATTGTTGTTTATACTTTGATCATAACGCGTATTTTATAAAAATAAAACCAAGTAAATACCTCAGTATTATGTTTAACAAAGCAATAATTTTTAATGGTTGGTATATTTTATAAGTTTTTGATTTATATTTATATTTTGAGATTAAAATAATATGATTTTAGAATATTAATGAACTAACTTAAAAAAGCCATCTGATTTTAATACTGCGTTATTACCTGTAATTTTAGATTCAAAAAATCCCTGTTATATAAAACTATAGGAACAGGTTTAAAATTGAGATTTTAATAATGAAAAATCTATCAAACTGCATAAAGATAGACTGCTATTTCTAATAGTAACCTTCTATCAGCATAATTTTAGTGTTCTAAAACTTCCCTTTCCAAGGGTGGGTTAATACCGTTATTTTCTTTTTTAAATTGAGCACGATCTGTAATGGATTTCTCACATTCATTATAGTGATCAATTGCAAAGTTTTTAATTAAGGCGGAACGTCCAGACTGATCTTGGGGTATTTCATATTTAAACGCTTTTTCAGTAAGTTTTATACCAATCAGAGTATGGAGATCATTCGCTGTACCGTAGTGCTGTTTTATTTGCTGAATCATCCATTTCTGTGGTGCACCTTTCAGTCTAAAGAGCATGACTTCTTGAGCCAAACTTTTCACATCATCACATCCTGAAAATCTGCTGCTTGGATGAATAACAGTTGCATTGGCTAAACTTATAAAACTCAATAGGAGCAGGCTTAGGTATATTTTGAATTTCGTCATCTTCAGTTTTGCTTTAATCCAGAGATACTATTGGCCATATTTGGAAAAGCATTATAGCGATAGGAAAAGGTCCTAGATTCACTTTTTATTTTTTTTCTTCAGCAAGTTATTCTTAAAATTAAATATTATGTGATACGACTTTGATTCAGATTTGGCTTTAAAAAAAGATACTAATTTTCATAGTATTTGCTAATAGGTTTCGAATTAAAGCATGATTTGTACAAAGTTTAAGAGTTTATGATTAATTTGCATAAAGACTGAACATTTGTGGTTTAAAATGCTTGACGATACAACCTGAAATTACGATAATGCGCACACAGTTTACGGCTATGTAGCTCAGTTGGTTAGAGCACCGCACTCATAATGCGGGGGTCACAGGTTCAAGTCCCGTCATAGCCACCATTTTTAAAGACCAAGCTCTCAGCTTGGTCTCTTTTTTTGTGCCATAAAAATATCAATAAAAAATTAAGAGAAAGTTCTTCTAAATATCTGTCTGTTTAAATTTTTGAATCTTTTTTATTTTTTAACCCGAATCATTTTTTAAAGATAAAAAATGCCCAAGCATTTACTTGGGCATTATGGCTGATCTGGTTTAGTTAAAACTTAGATACCTGCTTTCCAACCATTAACGATCGGATAGCGACGTTCACGACCATAAGAACGCGAGCTAATACGTGGACCAATCGCACCCTGACGACGTTTGTATTCGTTAATATCAACCAGACGAATCACTTTTTTCACGACTTCAGCTTCAAAACCTTTGGCAATGATGTCATCCTGGCTCAGATCTTCTTCAATATAAGCATAAAGAATCGCATCAAGTACTTCATAAGCCGGTAATGAATCCTGATCGACCTGATCTGGACGAAGTTCTGCTGATGGTGGGCGAGTAATGACACGCTCAGGAATCACAGGAGTTTCTGCGATGCTGTTACGGTATTTCGCCAGTTCAAACACAATGGTTTTATAAACATCTTTTAATACCGCGAAGCCGCCCACCATATCGCCGTATAGCGTACAGTAGCCAACGGCAAGTTCAGATTTATTACCAGTTGCCAGAACTAGATTGCCGAACTTGTTAGAAAGCGCCATTAATAGCGTACCGCGTGCACGTGCTTGCAGGTTTTCTTCAGTGGCATCTACAGGGGCATTGCCAAAGAATGGATACAGCGTTTGCAAGAAGCCACTTACAATCGGGTTAATCTCGGCAATACCGAAAGTTACACCCATGGTTTTTGCCTGTTCAGTAGCATCTTCTACACTGATCTGAGCAGTATAGGTATAAGGCATCATCACTGCTTGAACTTTGTCAGGGCCAATCGCATCTGCTGCGATGGCAAGAGTCAGGGCAGAGTCAATACCACCAGACAGACCCAGAATTACACCTGGGAAACCTGAACGCTGTACATAATCACGGGTTGCCATCACCAGACTTTGATAAATCTCGGCCATAGTTTCTAGGGCTGGAGTAATCGTACCTTTGCTGAACTCTAATTTTTCTGCATCATATTCAGCGATATACAGGCCTTTTTCAAAGCTAGGTGCTTGCAGAGCCACTTCGCCTGATTTATTGAGTACAAAGCTGGTACCATCAAAGATTAGATCATCTTGGCCACCTACCTGGTTGCAGTACACCAGATTGATATTCAACTGTTTGACCAGCGCAGCCATGGTATCGATACGGTGTTGCGGTTTGCCGACTTCATATGGAGAAGCATTCAGAACCAGTGCAGTATCAATATTCAATTGAGCCAGCTGTTGAACCGTAGATAATGACCAGACATCTTCACAGATCAGAACACCAAACTTGTGTCCCAGATATTCGAAGACCAGATGCTGATGTCCTTCACCAAAATAGCGTTTCTCATCAAATACACCATAGTTTGGCAGAGTCTGCTTATTATAAACCCCTAAAACTTCACCATCTTTCATGACGGCTGCTGAGTTATAACGTTCACCATCTTCAGTTTGATTGACAAAACCGAAGACCATGACGATATCTTTTACTTCAGTCAGTTTCTCAAACGCCAGTTTTGTACGTTTAGCCAGACTTGGACGAATTAATAAATCTTCAGCCGGATAACCTAAAGTTGAAAGTTCAGGGAAAATAATAAGATCAGCATTAGCTTTTTTGGCCTGATTTGCCAAATCTATCATTGTCTGCGTATTTGCATCTAAATTGCCCACATGTGGAGAGAATTGAGCAATCGCAATTTTAAAACTTTTCATTCCAATTAAGTCCTATTCCTATAGGTGAATACACTAAATCACTGATTTTTAAAATTCTAATTATCCAGCTGAGTGCAGTTTGATACGAACAAAATGCCAAATGGCCAAAATTAAAAAAGTCATGACCGCATGATCATTAAATCTTGATTTGCGAGCTAAAAATATCATACTTGGCTTATTTTATCGAAATTTGAGGCAGATGCTAGAGCTGTTTCAGGAGAATTGAAACAGATGCAAAAGTTATGGTCAAAAATGACTTATTATGGTGCTTTTTTATTCTGATAAATGCACAAAAATACTCAATTGGATTTAAATAAGTTTATTTTTCATAAATAGAAATCAACAGAATACTTGAGTGAAAAGTATTCAATATCATCTGCTTATCTGATTTTTTAAAATAATATTGGGAATTTTTTTTAGAAAAATATCGCGTGCAATATCTCCCTGTTGTTCAATGTTATAGTCTAAAAAGGATTTGTTGGGATTAAATTGATATTTGTAAGGATTATATTTTCCCATACTTAAAAAATAAGCGGCTTGTAAAAAAGCGCCCTTAAACAACACATTAATATTCTGCTGATATTGATAAATATGCGCCATTTCATGAATGAAAAGCGCCTGATAAGAACGGCTTTCTTTAGAATAATCGTCCCGATAATTCAGGTTGCGGACGTGAATATAACCACTTGGTGCCATAATCACATGCTTGGATTGCCAAGGCAGGAAAGGGTGATTCATGACACGGACTGCTGAATAGTCAATCCGGTCAGCAAAGACTTGCTGGCAAAGCTTGATTTCCCCTGAAGTTAAGTTCCGGCTTTTAAACTGATCAAAACGAATCATTCTCAGGATGAAGGGAAGCAGGTAAAACAGCATTAAAACTCAATCCTTAACGATATAAGAGTAATTTCTAGAAATTTGTAGAAATTGAAAATTCTTCAGGTTTACTATTTTAAGTTTTTCACATCTTGGTTGTGTTGGTTTTTGTCAGTCATAAAAAAACCACCCAGAAGGGTGGTTTTTACGTCTTTCAACGCTAACCGAATTAACGGTTGATGTCGCGTTGAACTTCACCAGTGTAAAGCTGACGAGGACGACCGATCTTGTAAGGACCGCTGTGCATTTCTAACCAGTGGCTGATCCAACCAACTGTACGTGCAAGCGCGAAGATCACAGTAAACATTTCTGTTGGGATACCAATCGCTTTAAGGATGATACCTGAGTAGAAGTCTACGTTAGGGTAAAGGTTACGTTTGATGAAGTATTCGTCAGAAAGCGCGATACGTTCAAGTTCCATAGCAAGAGCAAGCTGTGGATCGTTGATGCCAAGAGCACCAAGAACTTCGTCACAAGTTTCTTTCATTACTTTCGCACGTGGATCGAAGTTTTTGTACACACGGTGACCGAAGCCCATGAGTTTAACTTCTTTAGTTTTCACTTTTTCCATGAAGCCAGCAACGTTTTCTACAGTGCCGATTTCATCAAGCATCTTAAGAACAGCTTCGTTCGCACCACCGTGAGCAGGACCCCAAAGTGCAGAGATACCAGCAGCGATACATGCATATGGGTTAGCGCCAGTAGAACCAGCTAAACGTACTGTAGACGTAGAAGCATTTTGTTCGTGGTCAGCGTGAAGCGTGAAGATACGGTCCATTGCTTTCGCAAGGATTGGATCTACTTTGTAGTCACGGTCTGCAGGAGTTGCAAACATCATGTACAGGAAGTTTTCAGCGTAAGTCAAATCGTTACGTGGGTAAACGAATGGTTGACCAACAGTGTATTTGTAGCTCCAAGCTGCCAAAGTAGGAATCTTAGCGATTAAACGAATCGCAGTGATTTCACGATGGTTAACATCTTCGATGTCCAGATTGTTGTGATAGAACGCAGACAACGCACCAACAACACCAACCATGATTGCCATAGGGTGAGCATCACGACGGAAACCGTTATAGAAGCGGCTTACTTGATCGTGAACCATAGTGTGGTTACGAACTTTAGCGTCGAATTCTTCTTTTTGCTCAGCTGTTGGAAGCTCGCCATTAAGAAGTAAGTAGCAAGTTTCTAGGTAATCAGCTTTAGTTGCTAACTGGTCAATTGGGTAGCCACGGTGTAAAAGAACACCTTTATTACCATCGATGAAAGTGATTTTAGACTCGCATGCAGCTGTTGCCATAAAACCAGGATCAAAAGTAAAGTGACCTGCAGCCAACACATCTTTAACGTCGATTACATCTGGGCCCAATGTGCCGCTGTAAATTGGTAATTCAATTTCTTTGCCATCAAGCTGTAAAACGGCTTTCTTGCCAGTTGCTTCAGACATTCAATAGATCTCCTGTCCTGGTGAATGTATATCCGAGTTGCCTATCAATCTTTTAATGCACAAAACGGACGGATCAAAAATTTGCTATAAGATTAGTGGCTACTGAAATTTTGTCAATTATACTTATGGATGAAAAATGACATTCTCACAGTGGTTTAGTCATTTATCTTGGTATAAAAAGTTTAATAAAATCACAGTACCAAACCTCTATAATAAGTCAAATTGAACAGAAGGTGCAGAAAAAAATATAGTCTTTGCCGTATTTGTAAGCGTTTTTTCCTAGCAAAAAATAAAGGAGAAATTGAGAAAATATTCTAAGACTGCAACTTAAAATTATATAAATCTCGTAACTTACATCGATTTCCTTAAGTTTTTACTTCAAACTTGAATTATAAATAAAAGCAATAAATTTTCTTTTTGGCTCTGTTTAATCGGCTAAAAAATAGCTCGTAAATTTGCTTCACTTTGTTTAATACAACTTAAACAAAAATAAATAAGTGTTTTTTTGAATATAAAATGTCTAAAAACATTAAAAAAACTATGATCTACAAAGAGATAAGTAGGTTTTAGTATAAAAATTCTAAATTGAGATGCCTTTATATAAATAGTCATTATTTATTTGTGAAATATATCCTTATGATTTTACTTGGGATTAATAAGGACTTAGGATCGAAATTATATTTTTGCTGTTCATCTTTAGTCTAAATCTACTTAGTCAAAGCTTGGCTAGATAACAGACTAAATTAATCAAGTTAATTATTAAAAAACAAATATCTAGAATGAGAATATGAAGATAAAGTAAGTGGGGGAGAACTTAAAGTTGTTGTTAATGATTCTTATTTAAAGGTTTTTTGTTCAAAAAGCCAAATACAGTTGTTTGTATTTTAATAGTTCACGTTTTATAATTCAGTGTCGTTTTATGTTTAGGCATGTATTTGCCTGATAATGCCAGCTTTCCTTCGAATTAATTCCAACAAACTCCGGATGGAGTTTTTAACTACAGGATGCCCGCTGTGAAAAGCAACAGACCTGTCAATTTGTCCATGGGTCAAGTTTTAGAAGTAAACTTAAAATCACCCGTGGCTATTGCATCAATTCTACACCGTCTTTCAGGTGTCATCGTATTTTTACTCGTACCGGTCCTTTTGTGGCTGTTGGATAAATCATTGTCTTCAGCAGAAGGTTTTGCTGAAGTGCAGGAAATCTTTAACGGTTTCTTTGTCCGCTTTATCGTATGGGTATTTGTAGCCGGCTTAATTTATCATTTGTTCACTGGTATTAAGCACTTACTTGCAGATATCGGCGTTGCAGAAGAACTGCAAAGCGGTCGTACTGCAGCTACTATTTCATTAATCTTGTCTGCAATCGGTATTGTTGCAGCATTTGTATGGATCGTACTCTAATGAAAAGTGCTACTGGTTTAACAGGTTCAGGTTCTCGTGATTGGTTTGTCCAACGCATCAGTGCTGTAGTTCTAGCTGTTTATACCGTTGTGGTGTTTGGTTGGATCCTACTGAATGGTGGCTTCAACTACGAGCAATGGTACGGCTTTATGATGACAGTTCCAATGAAGATCATGTCTTTGTTGGCAGTCTTATCTCTTGTTGCGCATGCATGGATCGGTATGTGGCAGGTATTCACTGACTATGTGACTACTCGTCAAATGGGTCCATCAGCATCAGGTTTACGCCTTGTACTGACTTCAGCAGTGATTATTGCTGTATTTGCATATGCGATCTGGGCAATCCAGATTTTTTGGGCGAATTGATAGGAAACAATCATGGGCGCTATAACCCCTAAAGAAGATTACACAAATATTCCACACGAAACTTTCGATGCAGTTATCGTTGGTGGTGGTGGTTCTGGTATGCGCGCTTCTTACCAACTTGCTCAAGCAGGTTTGAAAGTTGCGGTACTGACTAAAGTATTCCCAACACGTTCTCACACTGTAGCAGCGCAGGGTGGTATCGGTGCATCTCTTGGTAACATGCAAGAAGATAACTGGCACTACCACTTCTACGACACAGTTAAAGGTTCTGACTGGTTAGGTGACCAAGACGCGATCGAGTTCATGACTCGCGAAGCACCGCAAGTGGTATACGAATTAGAACATTTAGGTATGCCATTTGACCGTAACGCAGACGGTACGATTTATCAACGTCCATTTGGTGGCCACTCTGCAAACTACGGTGAAAAAGCAGTTCCACGTGCATGTGCTGCAGCCGACCGTACAGGTCACGCTCTTCTTCATACGCTTTATCAAAGCAACGTGAAAATGGGTACTCAGTTCTTCGTTGAATGGATCGCGCTTGACCTGATCCGTAACGAAGCTGGTGATGTACTGGGTGTGACAGCAATCGATCAGGAAACTGGTAAAATTGCTGTATTCCAGGCGAAAGCTACATTATTCGCTACAGGTGGTGCTGGTCGTGTTTACCGTGCATCTACTAATGCTTATATCAATACTGGTGATGGTCTTGGTATGGCAGCTCGTGCAGGCATTCCATTACAAGATATGGAATTCTGGCAATTCCACCCTACAGGTGTTGCGGGCGCAGGCGTACTGTTAACTGAAGGTTGTCGTGGTGAAGGTGCAATCCTTCGTAACAAAGACGGCGAACCGTTCATGGAACGTTATGCACCCACTCTGAAAGACTTGGCTCCTCGTGACTTCGTATCACGTTCTATGGACCAGGAAATCAAAGAAGGTCGTGGTTGTGGTCCTAAAGGCGATTATATCCTTCTTGATATGACTCACTTGGGTGCTGACACCATCATGAAACGTCTGCCATCTGTATTCGAGATTGGCAAGAAATTCGCGAACGTTGACATTACTAAAGAGCCAATTCCTGTAGTACCAACAATCCATTACCAAATGGGTGGTATTCCTACGAATATTCATGGTCAGGTAGTTGTTCCTGAGTCTCCAGAATCTGAAGCTCTAGTAACGAACTACGACAAGAATACTGATACCTATTCTACTAACCAAGAAGGTCGCAACTTCACGAAACCAGTGAAAGGCTTCTATGCGATCGGTGAATGTTCATGTGTATCTGTACACGGTGCAAACCGTTTAGGTACAAACTCACTGCTTGATTTGGTTGTATTTGGTAAGGCTGCTGGCCAGCACATCATCGACTACGTGACTAAACACCACGGTGATGAGTATGAACCGCTTCCTACAACTGTGCTTGAAAACACAATTAAGCGTGTTCGTAAGCTGGATGAATCAACAACTGGTGAGAATGCTCAAGAAGTTGCTGATGCAATCCGTGACATCGTTCAAGACCACGCGGGTGTATTCCGTACAACTGCGCTGCTTGAAGAAGGTGTAAAACAAATTCTTGCAATTGAGCCGCGTGTTCGCAACATTCACTTGAAAGACAAATCTAAAGTATTCAATACTGCACGTATTGAAGCTCTAGAAGTTGAAAACCTGTATGAAGTTGCTAAAGCGACCTTGATTTCAGCTGCTGCACGTAAAGAATGTCGTGGTGCTCACACTGTGGTAGATTTCGAATTACCACCAGATCACCCAGAGTATCCATATGGCCGTCGTGACGACGAGTGGATGAAACACACCTTGTGGTTCTCTGCTGATAACCGTCTTGAGTACAAGCCAGTGCGTTACAAACCACTTTCGGTTGATGCAATTCCACCGAAACCACGTACATTCTAATCAGGAGATTAAAGATGAGTAGAGGTACTCGTACATTTCATATCTACCGCTACGATCCTGATAAGGATAAAGCACCGTATATGCAAACTTTTAAGCTTGAACTGACTGATAAGCACCGTATGTTGCTTGATGCGCTTCTTGCATTAAAAGTACAGGACGAATCTTTGACATTCCGTCGTTCATGCCGTGAAGGGATCTGTGGTTCTGATGGTGTGAACATTAATGGTAAAAACGGTTTGGCGTGTCTTTGGAACCTGAACGATTTACCAAATGAAATCACGATTCGTCCACTACCTGGTCTTCCAGTAATCAAAGACCTTGTAGTTGACATGAACCAGTTCTACGACCAGTACAACAAGATTCATCCGTTCTTGATCAACAACCAGCCTGCACCTCCTAAAGAGCGTCTGCAGTCTCCTGAAGAACGTGAACACTTGAATGGTCTGTATGAATGTATTCTTTGTGCATGTTGTTCAACTTCATGCCCATCATTCTGGTGGAACCCAGACAAGTTCTTGGGTCCTTCAGCATTATTGAATGCATACCGTTTCATCATCGATTCGCGTGATACAGGTACTCAAGAGCGTCTGGCTCGTCTTGACGATCCGTTCTCTCTGTTCCGTTGTAAAGGTATCATGAACTGTGTATCTGTATGTCCTAAAGGCTTGAACCCTACTAAAGCAATCGGTCACATCCGTAACATGCTTCTAGATATGGCTGGCTAATTTAGACTGCAATAAACAGTTTTTTAAAAAGCACACCACTTGGTGTGCTTTTTGCTTTATAGGGCTCCATAAACGAACAGTGGTCGTGAAAACTGCTGTTATTGGTGCTGTATCTCATATGATCAAATCGGGTAATGAATCATTGCAGAACATTTTGGTCGGATTTATGCACTATTATGACGTTGTTTGAGGTATTTATGATTTTTAGATGTAATTCTGGACTGAAAAAGGTTTTCAATAATGTTATTATATAACGCAAAGTTGCAAAGGGAGTGGATTGGAAGATTTACTCTCTTTTTGTTTATCAAAAAGATGTAGGACTTTGGTCTACGCTGAATGTGTTTTTCATTTAAAGCTCCCTATGTTAGAGTAATTTCTGATAGAAGTATTTGACTAAAAAACATGCGTTCCTCGTCAAAAAAATCAATTGATTAGTCGAGATCGTGATAGCATTTAGCACAAGACTATATTTAAAAAATGTGTGGGCCGATGTACATTTTTTAAACACGGAAGAGGTTGAGAATAGTATATAAGTGTAAGTCAAAGTCGCTTTAGAAAAAATATAGTTTAAATCTTTGTTTTTTCTAAGTCGATTTGCAAAAAATTGCTCGGTCACGATCGGGTATTCAATGAGTGATGATGCCGCTGAGGGGCGTTATTGTTCATTAAACATATCAAGAATTTTCTTGGTGTGGTGATAACGCCTCATGGCTTATGCCTTATGGGGGACTAATGTTGAATTATCAATTTGACATTACTAATCCTGGGTTTTGCTTAAAAAGCATCCTGAAAATGTTTTTGCAATAGGAAATGGGTCCACAAATGCAAGAAGTTGCTGACGCTCTGCGTCTTGACACTGAACTTTCCGCTGATAGTGCAGCGTATATTGAAGAACTTTATGAGCAGTACCTCACTGCTCCAGACTCAGTGGGTGCTGACTGGAGAGCGTACTTCGATAAATTCCCAAAAGGTGATCAACCACACAGTAATGTACGTGAGCAATTCCTACTTTTAGGTCGCAATTCAAGCCGTATTCAGCCTGTTATCCAATCGACAGTAAGTTCAGAGCATGAACGTCGTCAAATTGGCGTTTTACAGCTGATTGCTGCGTACCGTAACCGTGGCCACCAAAAAGCAAAATTGGATCCATTAGGTCTGGCTAAACGCGAAGTTGTGCCAGATCTTGATCTTTCTGCGCACGGTTTAACTCAGTCTGATCTGGACACTATATTCAATACCGGTAACCTTGCGATTGGTAAGGAAGCAGCGACTTTGGGCGAAATGGTCCAAGCGATGGAAGCGACTTACTGTAGCTCTATCGGTGCTGAATACATGCACATCGTGGATACCAAAGAAAAACGCTGGATCCAGCAACGTCTTGAAAGCGCACGTGGTCAATATGGCCTGAGTGCTGATCAGAAAAAACATGTTCTTGAACGTTTAACTGCGGCTGAAGGTCTGGAAAAATACCTCGGTAATAAATTCGTGGGTGCAAAACGTTTTGGTGTTGAAGGTGGTGAGTCTTTCATTCCTATGGTGAATGAATTGATCCAGCGTGCCGGTTCTGTAGGCTGTAAAGAAGTCGTAATCGGTATGCCACACCGTGGTCGTCTGAACCTTCTGGTTAACATCATGGGTAAAAACCCGGCTGACCTGTTCGGTGAGTTCGAAGGCAAATCACTACACAAGAAAGGTTCTGGTGACGTTAAGTATCACCAAGGTTTCTCTTCTAACGTGATGACTCCAGGTGGTGAAGTTCACTTGGCATTGGCGTTTAACCCATCTCACCTTGAAATCGTTGGACCTGTAGTTGAAGGTTCTGTACGTGCACGTCAAGTCCGTCGTAAAGACATTGGCGGTGATGACGTATTGCCAGTCATTGTTCACGGTGATGCTGCATTTGCAGGTCAGGGCGTAAACCAAGAAACCTTCCAGATGTCACAGACTCGTGGTTACACAGTAGGTGGTACAGTTCATATCGTAGTGAACAACCAGGTTGGTTTCACCACATCTGATCCACGTGATGCGCGTTCTACAGAATACTGTACTGATATCGCGAAAATGATTCAGGCGCCGATCTTCCATGTAAATGGTGATGATCCTGAAGCTGTGTTGTTTGTTGCTCAGCTTGCCCACGATTTCCGTCATACTTTCCGTAAAGACGTTGTGATCGACATGTTCTGTTACCGTCGTCGTGGTCATAACGAAGCGGACGAACCAGCTGCAACTCAGCCAATGATGTACCAAGTGATCAGCAAAAAAGCGACAACTCGTACGCTTTATGCTGACAAACTGGTTCAAGAAGGTGTACTTGATCGTGCTACTGCAGATCAAATGGTTGAACAATACCGTTCTGATCTTGAAGCAGGTAAACATGTTGCCAATGCACTGGTTCTAGAACCGAACAAAAAAATGTTTGTAGACTGGACACCCTACCTGGGTCATGAATACACAGACGAGTGGGATACTACTTGCGATCTAGAACGTCTTAAAGAGCTTGGCCGCAAAATGCGTGAGCTTCCAGAAGGCTTCGTGATGCAGCGTCAGGTATCTAAAGTAATTGACGACCGTCTGAAAATGCAAACTGGTGAAATGCCGCTGAACTGGGGTGCTGCTGAAACTCTAGCCTATGCATCACTGCTAGATGATGGTTATCTGGTCCGTTTAACTGGTGAAGACGTGGGTCGTGGTACATTCTCACACCGTCATGCAAAACTGCATAACCAGGTAGATGGCTCAACTTATATTCCACTTTGCCATATTAAAGAGAACCAACCGCGTGTTGCGATCTATGACTCTTTATTGTCTGAAATGGCAGTACTGGCATTTGAATACGGTTACGCGACTACTCTTCCTAAGAGCCTGATCATCTGGGAAGCTCAGTTCGGTGACTTTGCAAACTGTGCACAGGTGGTGATCGACCAGTTCATCTCATCTGGTGAAACCAAATGGGAACGTGTATGTGGTCTGACTATGCTTCTGCCACACGGCTTCGAAGGCCAAGGTCCTGAGCATTCATCTGCACGTCTGGAACGTTTCTTGCAGCTATGTGCTGAAGACAATATGCAAGTGATGACTCCAACTACACCTGCACAGATCTTCCACGCGTTACGTCGTCAGGCAATCCGCCCGATCCGTAAACCAATGATCATCATGTCACCTAAATCATTGCTTCGTCACAAATTGGCGGTGTCTAACCTGGAAGAACTGGCTAACGGTACATTCCAGACTGTGATCGACGAAGTAGACAACATCAGCAAAGCAGACGTAACCCGTCTGGTATTGTGTGGTGGTAAGGTTTACTACGATCTGGTTGAAAAACGTCGTGAAAAAGAATTGAACAACACTGCAATTGTACGTATTGAACAATTGTATCCGTACCCAGAAGCACGTCTTGCAGAAGTTCTTGCTCAGTATCCAAACGTGAAAGAACTGGTTTGGGCACAAGAAGAACCGAAAAACCAAGGTGCTTGGTTGTTCATCGCGCCTCGTTTATATGACGATGTGATGAAAGCGGGCAAACAAATCCGTATTAGTTACGCAGGCCGTGAAGCTTCAGCTGCACCGGCGTGTGGTTCACCATACTTGCATGCAAAACAACAAGCTCAGCTCGTTAACGACGCTCTAGCGATCGATGCTGAATAATCCAGGAGATTCTAAATAATGGCAACCGAAATTAAAGCACCGGTATTTCCAGAGTCAGTTGCGGACGGTACGATCGCAACTTGGCACAAACAACCAGGTGAAGCAGTATCACGTGATGAAGTGATCTGTGATATTGAAACTGATAAAGTTGTTTTAGAAGTTGTTGCTCCTGCAGACGGTACAATTGCATCAATCGTTAAAAATGAAGGCGATACAGTGCTTTCTGCTGAAGTGATTGCACAGTTTGAAGAGGGTGCCGTATCTGGCGCAACTCAAACTCAAGCAGTTCAATCTGAAACTGAAGCATCAGTAGAGCAAGCTGCTGCAAAAACTGAAGCGGGTAATGCACCGATCGTTGAGCGTCAACAGGTTCAAGACCAAGCTCCAGCAGTACGTAAAGCATTGACTGAATCTGGTATCAATGCTGCTGACGTATCTGGTACAGGTCGTGGCGGTCGCATTACTAAAGAAGATGTTGCGAACCATCAGTCTAAACCTGCAGCGCCTGCTGCTGCACCGTTAAGCGTTGCGGTTGGCGAACGTATTGAAAAACGCGTTCCAATGACTCGTCTGCGTAAACGTGTTGCTGAACGTCTGCTTGCTGCAACTCAAGAAACAGCAATGTTGACTACGTTCAACGAAGTAAACATGAAACCAATCATGGAAATGCGTAACCAGTACAAAGAAGCGTTTGAAAAACGTCATGGTGCACGTCTAGGCTTCATGTCATTCTTCGTTAAAGCTGCGACTGAAGCACTGAAACGCTATCCAGCAGTGAATGCGTCTATCGATGGCGATGACATCGTTTACCATGGTTACTATGACATCGGTGTAGCAGTTTCTTCTGACCGTGGTCTAGTGGTTCCTGTACTTCGTGATACAGACCGTATGAACTATGCTGAAGTTGAAAATGGTATCCGTGCATACGCTGGTAAAGCGCGTGAAGGTAAACTTGCGATTGAAGACATGACTGGTGGTACTTTCACAATTACCAACGGTGGTACTTTCGGTTCATTGCTTTCAACTCCAATCTTGAACACTCCACAAACTGCGATTCTGGGTATGCATAAAATCCAGGAACGTCCTATGGCAGTGAATGGTCAGGTTGAAATCTTGCCAATGATGTACCTAGCGCTTTCTTATGACCACCGTCTAATCGATGGTAAAGAAGCTGTAGGTTTCCTTGTAACAATCAAAGAATTGTTAGAAGAACCAGCTCGTCTGATCCTTGATCTTTAATTCTAAAGAATAAATCCATGGGCTTAGGGTGATCCTCTAGGCCCATTTTTGGAGAGAATAATGTCTCAACAATTCGATTTAGTTGTAATCGGTGGTGGCCCAGGTGGCTACGAAGCTGCAATTCGTGCTGCACAGCTTGGTTTTAAAGTTGCGTGTATCGAAAAACGTATTCATAAAGGTAAACCTTCTTTAGGTGGTACTTGCTTAAACGTCGGTTGTATTCCTTCTAAAGCACTTCTAGATTCTTCTCACCGTTATGAAGATACTGTTAAGCATTTAGATGACCACGGTATTACAACGGGTGAAGTTGCTTTCGATTTGTCTAAAATGCTTGCGCGTAAAGACAAAGTCGTTGAACAATTGACTGGTGGTGTTGCGCAGTTACTTAAAGGTAATGGCATAGAATGGTTACAAGGTACTGGTAAATTACTTGCTGGTAAAAAAGTTGAGTTCGTACCGCATGAAGGCGAAACTCAGGTTTTAGAGCCTAAATATGTCATCCTTGCATCTGGTTCTGTACCAGTCAATATTCCAGTTGCTCCTGTAGATCAAGACCTGATCGTAGACTCAACTGGTGCGCTTGAATTCCCAGAAGTGCCTAAACGTCTTGGTGTGATTGGTGCTGGTGTAATCGGTCTTGAACTTGGTTCAGTATGGCGTCGTCTGGGTGCGGAAGTTGTTGTATTTGAAGCAATGGACGCATTCTTGCCAATGGCTGACAAAGCATTGGCAAAAGACTACCAAAAACTGCTGACCAAGCAAGGTCTTGATATCCGCATTGGTGCAAAAGTTTCTGGTACTGAAGTTAACGGTCGTGAAGTGACTGTTAAATACAGCCAGGGCGGCGAAGACAAAGAGCAGACTTTCGATAAGCTGATCGTTTGTGTAGGCCGTCGTGCTTATGCTGAAGGCCTATTGGCTGAAGACTCAGGTATCAAACTGACTGAGCGCGGTCTGGTTGAGGTAAACGACTGGTGTGCAACTTCTGTTGAAGGCGTATACGCAATCGGTGACTTGGTACGTGGTCCAATGCTTGCACATAAAGCAATGGAAGAAGGCGTAATGGCTGTTGAACGTATCCACGGTCATGCTGCTCAAGTGAACTACGATACTATCATTTCTGTCATCTACACTCACCCGGAAGCGGCTTGGGTAGGTTTAACAGAAGAGCAAGCCAAAGAAAAAGGTCATGAAGTGAAAACTGGTCAATTCGGTTTTGCTGTAAATGGTCGTGCTTTGGCTGCTGGTGAAGGTGCCGGTTTCGTGAAGTTTGTTGCTGATGCAAAAACTGATCGTCTACTTGGTATGCACGTGATTGGACCTGCTGCGTCTGATATCGTTCACCAAGGTATGATCGCACTTGAGTTTGTCTCTTCAGTTGAAGATCTACAGTTGATGACTTTCGGTCACCCAACATTCTCTGAAGTCGTACATGAAGCTGCTCTTGCAGTCGATGGTCGTGCGATCCACGCGATCCAACGTAAGCGTAAGTAATTCTTCGAAGAGCGGCTCAGGCCGCTCTTTTTACATTTGGTGGTTGTTTTTGAATGAATAATCATCTAAAAATAAAGATAAGTAAAATCTAAGATCCAAAAATACCAATATTGATTGATGTGAACCAAGAAATATTGGGAAAACGTGTAATAACAAAGTCAAATAAGTAGTAAAAGGTTAATCAATGAATTTACATGAGTATCAAGCAAAAGCGTTATTAAAAAAATATGGGATGCCTGTACAAGAAGGTATTCTTGCTACCAATGCTGAAGAAACAGTACATGCTTTTGAGCAGCTTGGTGGGAAGTTTGCAGTATTAAAAGCGCAGGTTCACGCAGGTGGTCGTGGCAAAGCGGGTGGGGTAAAAGTGGTAAAGTCGGCTGAAGAAGCAGCTGAATATGCCAATCAGATTATTGGTTCACGTTTAGTGACCTATCAAACCGATGCAAATGGTCAACCAGTCAATAGTATTTTGGTTTCTGAAGATGTTTATCCGGTCGAGCGTGAACTCTATTTAGGTGCAGTGGTAGACCGTTCTAGCCGTCGTATTACTTTCATGGCATCCACTGAAGGTGGTGTCGAAATTGAAAAAGTTGCAGAAGAAAATCCTGAAAAAATCATTAAAGTCGAAGTTGATCCTTTAGTAGGATTATTGCCATTTCAGGCGCGTGAAGTGGCGTTTGCACTTAAGTTAAAAGATAGCCAGATCAATCAATTTGTTAAAGTCATGACAGCTGCTTACCAAGCCTTTGTCGAAAATGATTTTGCTTTATTTGAAATTAACCCACTCTCTGTTCGTGAAAATGGTGACATTCTCTGTGTCGATGCCAAAGTCGGTATTGATTCAAATGCGCTATACCGTCTGCCTGAAGTTGCTGCTTTACGTGATAAATCACAAGAAAATGAGCGTGAGCTGAAAGCATCTGAATTTGACCTGAATTATGTTGCTTTAGAGGGTAATATTGGTTGTATGGTCAATGGTGCCGGTCTTGCGATGGCAACCATGGACATTATCAAGCTTTATGGTGGTCAACCAGCTAACTTCCTGGATGTAGGTGGTGGTGCAACCAAAGAGCGTGTCATCGAAGCATTTAAAATTATCTTGGCAGATTCTTCTGTACAAGGTGTCTTGATTAATATTTTTGGTGGAATTGTACGTTGTGACATGATTGCTGAGGCAATTATTGCAGCGGTTCAGGAGGTAAATGTCACTGTACCTGTAGTCGTTCGTCTTGAAGGGAACAATGCAGAGCTTGGTGCCAAGTTACTGGATGAATCTGGTTTGAAATTGATTTCTGCAAATGGCTTGGCCGATGCTGCAGAAAAAATTGTTGCTGCAGTAAAAGCTTAAGGAGTATCACAATGAGCGTATTAATTAATAAAGACACCAAAGTTTTAGTCCAAGGCTTTACAGGCAAGAACGGTACATTCCACTCTGAACAGGCTATTGCCTACGGCACTAAAGTTGTTGGTGGAGTAACACCGGGTAAAGGTGGTCAATCACATCTGGATCTGCCAGTATTTAATACTATGCGTGAAGCGGTGCAAGAAACTCAAGCTGATGCTTCTGTGATTTATGTGCCTGCACCTTTTGTCCTCGATTCTATTGTAGAAGCTGTTGACTCAGGTATTGAGCTGATTGTTGTGATTACTGAAGGTGTACCAACACTGGATATGCTAAAAGCTAAACGTTATCTGGAAACCAATGGTAATGGTACGCGTCTGATCGGTCCAAACTGTCCGGGTATCATTACGCCAGGCGAGTGTAAGATCGGGATTATGCCGGGTCATATTCATCAGCCAGGTAAGATCGGCATTATCTCACGTTCAGGTACTTTGACTTATGAAGCGGTTGCACAAACCACTAAATTAGGTCTTGGACAGTCAACCTGTATCGGAATCGGTGGTGATCCGATTCCAGGCATGAATCAGATTGATTGCTTGAAACTGTTCCAGGAAGACCCGCAAACTGAAGCCATTATCATGATTGGTGAAATTGGCGGTACTGCGGAAGAAGAAGCAGCTGAGTATATCCAGTCGCATGTGACCAAGCCGGTGGTAGGTTATATCGCTGGTGTAACAGCGCCGAAAGGTAAGCGTATGGGTCACGCAGGTGCCATCATTTCTGGCGGTAAAGGAACTGCTGAAGAGAAGTTTGCAGCTTTTGAACGCGCGGGAATGGCGTATACACGTAGTCCTGCAGAGTTGGGTTCAACCATGCTTGAGGTTTTGAAAGAAAAAGGTTTGGCTTAATTTATTAAGCTGATAAAAAGCCCTCAATATTGAGGGCTTTTTTATAATTGTTGCAAAAGGAGATTAAAGTCTAACTAAATGATAATTCGAAAATTGAGTATTTAGTTATCTATACCAGCTTTAGCTTTCAGGCTTTGAGTCATCCCATTGATGTCACCACCCTGAATGCCTAATTCATTCATCAGGCTATCAATCAAAGGTGCCTGGCTACGATAACGCAAAGCACTATTCACCACCTGATCGGAGAGGGCAACATTGCCGCCTTCATGATGGGCATCTGCTTGGCAAGAACCCGCATATGTGCCATGTAGGCCATTGACTTGCAGAATCTTGATGTCATCAATGTTTTCCATCGGCTTAACACTTTCACGAATGATTTCAGGTAAGTATTTCAGCATGGCTAGCCGGATTTGCATTTCCACCTGTTCAGATGACAGTACATTATTTGCTTCATTCACTGCGCGAGTACCTTCAGCATCGACTTGATACTGTTTCTCCATCGCTTGAGCAAGTAATACTTTGGCATCCGCTTCACCTTTAGCTTTCAGGCGAACTTTTTCAGCTTCGGCTTCAGCGGCAATACGAACCGCTTCTGCATCATCAGCTGCTGCCTGTTTGCCAGCTTCTGCTGCAACGGTAATGGCAATTGCATCTTTCTCAGCCTGTTCTTTCGCTGCAACCAGTTCAACCGCTTTTTGACGTTCTGCTTGCTGGATCTGGCGGACAGTGACGACTTCTTCTTCCGCTTTAACCGCTTGAGCACGTGCCTGATCAGCTAAAGCTTTGGCTTCAGATTCAGCACGGGATTTTTCTGCAATCGCAATTGCACGATCCTGTTCAGCCAGTTCAATCGTTTTCTTCTGTTCAACTTGGGCTTTTTGAATAAGCTGAGCTTTCTGAATGTTTTCATTTTCAACATCACGAGCTGCCAGAATGCGTTTCAGTTCTACTTCACGTTCAGCAGCAATACGGGCTTCTTCCGCTTCACGTTTTTTTGCAGCTTCCTGAGCTGCAATTTCAGCTAACTGTTCAGCGCGGCGAATCGAAATTTCACGTTCCTGTTGCAGTTTGGCATATTCTTCTTCACGGATAATTTGTAGACGTGCTTGCTCAGCTTCCAGATTTTTGGCTTTAATGGCCAGATCTGTATCCTGTTCAATATGATTACGCTTACGGCGACGATCTTCAATCGTTTCAGTGAGTTTGGTTAAACCTTCAGCATCGAAAGCATTTTGTGGATTGAAATATTTAAAGCCGGTTTGATCCAGACCTGTTAAAGAAACAGTTTCCAGTTCCAGACCATTTTTGTGCAGATCTTCAGACACCACTTGCTGTACTTTTTGTACGAAGTCGACCCGTTTTTCATGTAATTCTTCCATGGCCATTTCAGCGGCAACGGCGCGTAAAGAGTCGACAAATTTCCCTTCAACCAGATTCTTTAATTCATTTGGCGACATGGTCTTTTGACCAAGAGTTTGTGCTGCCGTAGCAATCGAATCAGCCGTTGGTTTCACACGTACATAGAATTCAGCCATGACATCGACACGCATGCGATCACGGGTAATCAGTGCCTGATCATCGGCACGACGGACTTCCAGACGCAAGGTATTCATATTGACTGGAATGATTTCATGTAGCACCGGTAGCACCAAAGCCCCGCCGCCTAAAATCACTTTTTCACCACCCCAACCGGTACGTACAAAGGAAATCTCTTTACTGGAACGACGGTATAAACGCGCAATGATTAATCCGAAGGTGACTAGGCCAACGAATATAATCCCCGCAATAATCAAAACATTATATAAATCAAAATTTAGCATTGTTATAAAGTCTCTTTGGGCAAGCTTGATTTTTATAGGAAATTGGTTTAATTAAAGTTCAATAGCCTGAAAGCCATTTTTAGTTTTTTGAGTCAAAACCACTGTCTGACCTTGATTAAATATTTCATTGCGTTCAGGTTCGACCAGCACATAATGGGTCTTACCATGCTGATCCTGAACTTTGGCCTGAGCAGGGGAGTTAGCTTTGGCATCTCCCAGAATAATCGTGGCGGTTCGTCCGATCAGTTCATCGCTATAGATCGCGATGGTTTCATCCTGAGGCAGAATTTTGGCAGCAAGCACGGACAGCCCACGTACAATCGGCATGCATAAAAATAAACAGGCAGGGGAAATAATCCATGCATTTAAAAGCTGACTGGTAAATCGTTCGAACAGGCCTTGGATCAATAAACCGCTCAGACCATAACTGGTCAGGAAAATAATGAGCCAGATAAAGAGAGGCAGGCGACCCAGATAAAGCCAGTCGAATACTTTATTGAACAGGCCGGTCTGCTGATCAATACCTACTTCCGGATGAAGCGGTTCTTCAGGCAGAAATTGTTCGAACATATTCTGGGAACCACCTCCTAGCATCAGCAAGACACATTCCAAGGCAGCAAACATCAGCATCAGGCTTAAACTGATACTAAATACAATGTTGGAAGGATGAATGAACAGTTCCCACATGAGTTTCTGTCTCTAATTATGGTTTTATAGAAATTTTATGACCCTGTTAAAGATAACAGTTATTAATAAAATTGTAAGCAAAAAACAACAAAAATCCCAATCGGGATAGCTTGATAAAATCCAAAATTTAACAATATGTGATGAGCTTTTCTTAGCTGCAAATAAATGTCGACTATTTTATAGGTGGGCGAATCTGAGGTTTTATCTCAAGAATAGAAAAGCAATTGTGTACATTTGCTTTTCTGTCCCTAGGTAGATGTATAAAAGCATTAAAGGATGGCGGTCTGGATACGGACTTTCATTTCTAGGGCTTGTTGCAGGATATAGTTCTTCATCCATTGCACCTGTTCGCCCATTGGATTGGTTTTTACTGCAGTCTCCAGAAATTTAAGTTCAGGCTGATTAAATAGTTGTTCATCGAGAGCCTGTTCCAATGCCTGAGTATTTGCAGACAAAGGAAGGGCCACCAAGAAAAAGGCTTTAGGATAGTTATAGAAAGCATAAAGCAGATTGAAAGCTTTTTGATCACTTCTCAGATTGCCGGCACCTATTTCGTAACCTGCCTGCTGGTTGCTATAAGTCATACCGAGCAGGTATTCCCATTGACCGTTCAGCTTACGCAGGCCAAACTGCAGGCCAATCTGATCCGCGGTCAATTCATGCTGGATATAAATGTTTAAAGGACTGCCATCTTCAGTATAGGGTTCCTGAAGAACCAAAATATGTTGCTGGTGCTGGTAAATAAAACCGGCAAGTTTTGCCTGTTCCAGACGGGATTTTAAAGTATCTAAATCAAATTCGTTATAAGGCATACATAGTTTATAAATTGGAAGAACTAATCCTACTCTAATTTTTTTTCACCACGATGTGAACTGTCCGTTTAGATGATTAATATATCATTTCATTGCTAAAAGTAATCTTCCAGAGTGCTTTGACTAAACAATCAATTGTCTTTATTTAGCTAAGCTATCAGATTCATAAAAACTGATAGTTGATATTAGTGAATTTTTATATGACGTTTTAATATATGAATATCACAAAACAAGCAATCGTTATGAAAAGTTAATCACTATAATGAATATAAATTTTATAAAGTGTAATAAGTACACGTGTAATACGCAGGTTGTCCATGTCATTAAATGAGGAAAGACTTACTCATCTTAAACAGCTTGAAGCTGAGAGTATTCACATCATTCGCGAAGTTGCTGCCGAGTTTGAAAATCCGGTTATGCTTTATTCAATCGGTAAAGATTCAGCAGTCATGCTGCATTTAGCACTGAAAGCGTTTTATCCTGCAAAACTTCCATTCCCGCTACTTCATGTAGATACCGGCTGGAAATTCAAAGACATGATCAAGTTCCGTGACAACATGGCCAAAGAACATGGCTTTGATCTGATCGTGCATCAGAACAAAGAAGGTCGTGATGCGGGCGTAAACCCATTCGACTATGGTAGCTCTAAATATACTGACATTATGAAAACCCAAGGCTTGAAACAGGCACTGGATAAATATCAGTTTGATGCTGCTTTCGGTGGTGCACGTCGTGACGAAGAAAAATCACGTGCCAAAGAACGTGTTTATTCATTCCGTGATTCTAAACACCGTTGGGATCCGAAAAACCAGCGTCCAGAACTTTGGAACCTTTACAATGGTAAAGTGAACAAAGGCGAAAGTATTCGTGTATTCCCGCTGTCTAACTGGACTGAGCTGGACATCTGGCAATATATCTACCTAGAAAATATCAAACTTGTTCCATTGTACTTAGCTGCTGAACGTCCAGTCGTTGAGCGTAATGGTACACTGATCATGGTTGATGATGAGCGTATGCGCCTGAATCCAGGCGAAGTGCCACAAATGAAATCGGTTCGTTTCCGTACTTTAGGTTGTTACCCATTAACGGGTGCGGTTGAATCAACTGCAACAACTTTACCGGAAATTATCCAGGAAATGCTTTTAGCGACCACATCTGAACGTCAAGGCCGTATGATCGATCATGACGAAGCAGGTTCGATGGAAAAGAAAAAGCAGGAAGGTTACTTCTAAGAATCTTAAGAAATCTCCTCCTAAGAATCTCCTTGCGCAGCAGTGCTGCTCACCCTCTTTACCAAAGAGGGGCTTAAAAAAGCGGAGGAAAGTCCTCCTTTAGTAAAGGAGGATTTAGGTGGATTTGAAGATTAGAAACGATTTCAACGTATTTGTGGAGCTATGAGCGATGTCTCACCAATCAGAACTTATTAGCCAAGACATTTTGGCTTATTTGAAACAGCACGAAAATAAAGACTTATTGCGTTTCCTGACTTGCGGTAATGTGGATGATGGTAAATCAACCCTGATCGGCCGTCTGCTTTATGATTCAAAACTGATTTATGAAGATCAGCTGCAAGCGGTTACCCGTGACTCTAAAAAAGTAGGTACCACAGGCGATGCACCTGACTTGGCGCTGCTTGTCGATGGTCTGCAAGCTGAACGTGAGCAAGGTATTACCATTGACGTAGCTTACCGTTATTTCTCTACTGAAAAACGTAAGTTCATCATTGCCGACACCCCAGGGCACGAACAGTACACTCGTAACATGGCCACTGGTGCGTCTACTGCGGATCTTGCAATTATCCTGATCGATGCGCGTTACGGTGTTCAGACTCAAACACGTCGTCACTCATTTATTGCGAGCCTGTTAGGTATTCGTAATATCGTGGTTGCAGTGAACAAAATGGACTTGGTTGAATTCTCTGAAGCACGCTTCAATGAAATTCAGGCTGAATACAACGAGTTCGTGAACCAGTTGGGTGATCGTAAGCCGGAAAACATTGTGTTTACACCGATTTCTGCGTTAAACGGTGATAACGTTGTAAACAAATCACCAAATACGCCGTGGTACCAAGGTCAAACCTTAATGGAGACTCTGGAAACTGTAGAAATTACACGTAATACCAGCAAAGATGAATTCCGTTTCCCAGTTCAATACGTTAACCGTCCTAACCTCGATTTCCGTGGTTTCTGCGGTACCATCGCACTGGGTAAAGTGAAAGTTGGTGATGAAATTGTTGCGCTGCCATCTGGCAAGAAATCAACAGTAAAAGAAATTGTCACTTTTGATGGCAATCTGGATCATGCTGTAGCTGGTCAAGCTGTTACGTTAACACTGAATGATGAGATCGATATTTCACGTGGTAACGTGTTGGTAAAAGCTGGCGAACAACCACTGATTTCACGTTCTGCACGTGCGTCTGTAGTGTGGATGAACGATCAACCGCTCGTGGTTGGCAAACTTTATAATGTGAAGTTTGGTACTCAAACTATTCCAGCGAAAGTTGCGAAAATTAACTACCGTACCAATGTCAATACATTGGAAAAACTACAAGTAGAGCAGCTGGATCTGAATGCAATTGCTGATGTGACCATCGAATTTGATGCGCCAGTGGTATTTGACCGTTATCAAGACAGCCGTTACACCGGTTCATTCATCTTCATCGACCGTCTAAGCAACGTGACTGTTGGTGCGGGTATGGTTGAAGTTGCAGTGGAATGGACTGCACACAACGAGCCTGTAACTGCCGAAGCACGTGCTGCACGTTTAGGTCAAAAACCTGCTGCGGTCACTGTAACTGCGAAAGCACTGGAAAATGCTCAAGCACTTGAAAGCCTGTTGATTCAGCAAGGTGTAGTTGCAATTGCGAAAGCGGGTCTGACTGCTGAACAGGTTGCACTTGTTCGTGAAACTGGTGTGGTAGTGATTACTGACCTTGCAGAAGGTACAGATGTGACTTACACAGCCGATGCAGTTGAAGAACTGGCTGAGAAAATTGTGGAATTGGTTCGTCTATAAGACTGGACTGATTTTAAGAAAAACCCGCTGTAAGGCGGGTTTTTTTATTGCCTGAATTTTGAATGTTTGAAAATCATTCGGTTATTCAAAATGTGATCTTTCAATTTATATGTAGCTTTATACAATGCTCCGTAGATGGGGGGAATGTATGAAAAAATTATTATTACTAGTTGGACTATGTGTAGCTTTTGGAGCAGAAGCCAAGCAGAGCAGCCAAAGTACGGAAGCAATTAAACAGAAGATTATTCAACAGTCGATTGAAAGCTATCCGGGAAATTGTCCTTGTCCATACAATACAGCGCGTAATGGTAGTCGTTGCGGCAAGCGTAGTGCTTATAACCGTGCTGGTGGTTATGCACCGTTTTGCTATCCGGAAGATGTCAGTGATCGGATGGTGCGAGAATATAAAAGTTAAAATTTAAGTTGAGGGACTAAGATTATAAATCATCTATTTTTATACATTTAGATAAGACAGTAACTATAAAAAAAGTTCCTAGTTAATTGTTGTAATCTCCACTGAGAAAATGGCTTTATAAGGAAGGATTTTTTCACAAGTATTTCGTGCCTATTTTTTCTTCTTAAATTTAACTTTTATTGCTTCACTTGAAATAAATTCAATATTATCTATGATAAGATATATCTTAATTAAATTTAAGATATATCTTTTGTATGTCTAGAACTTCTGATTCTGCATTAAAAGAAGAGCGAAAAAACTCTCCAAAACCTCGTAGACGGCTCTTTGAAGCAGGTGAAATGAAACTGCTCATGCTGCATTTTATTGCTCAAGCGCCCAAGTTTAGCTATGACATTATTAAAGATGTAGCTGCGCTGGTTGGAGGTAACTATAAACCGAGTACAGGTACGATCTGCCCAACAATTAGCTATCTTGAAGAACAGCAATATACCCAAGTGATCATGAGTGCTGATGAGCGTAAGCAATACCACATTACAGACAAAGGTCGTGAGCATCTTAAAGATAGTCAGGAAACTCTACAAAGAGTTCTTAGCCGTTTTGAAACCCGTCGCCGCATTCAAGAAGATGAGCGCTATATCGATATCCATAATTCAATGGAAAGCCTGAAAGCTTCACTACGATTCAAACTGCAAAATGAACTTCGTCCAGAGCAGATCAGTGATATTGCTGCCCAGATTGAACAGGCTGCAATTAATATCCGTCAACTGTAGGAGCAGGACATGAAACAACATCTCTATGAAGTGACTGTTCAACATCTGGCTGATGCCCAAGGTAATCCATCAACCTATACTGAGGAGCTACAGTTTCAGGTGGGTAATCACGATGACATCTTTAAAATACTGGAAAAACTTCAAGCCAGTCAGTTGCTAGATGAGGAAAGTACCAAAGCATTTGTTATCGGCTTAAAACTGTTTAGTGAAGTCATGCTGGAAAATAAAGAGTTGCCACTCTTCAAGGAATTCATGCCGCAATTTGCCCAGTTTATGAAATCCTTAAAACAGACAGTGAAAGCCCAAAGTGAAGAACAGTAAGTATTCTAAAGGTCATTTATGAAAAAGAATCTCCCAAAATTTCACCCAAAACATCTGAACTGGTTAATGCCCTTAATCCTTTCCGGCATTATGAGCGGTGCGATTTCCTGCTTTAATATGCTGCTGAATAAAGGTTGGAGCGATGCGTTTATCTCGCTATGGTTACATGCTTGGGGGCTGTCATGGCTGGTGGCATTTCCACTGATTCTGCTTGTATTGCCGCTGGTACGCAAATTCCTGATGCAGTTTGTGCAGATGTCAGATCAATCTGCTAAATAAAAGATTGATTCGCTTGAATCAGCCGGAATCGGATGATTTATTTAGAACTTGAGATAAAATAGATTTCATTTCAGTTAGGCTTTTCACACCAGCAATACGATGAATGATCTGCCCATTTTTAAAGATCAGGGTAGAGGGCAAGCCATAGACGTTATAGCGTAAGGTCAGAATCGGTGATTGATCGACATTGATTTTACCGAACTTAATTTCTGGGTTGTGCCCAGCATATTGTGCTGCCAGTTCCTCAAAAACCGGAAAATTCTGTACACAGGGCTTGCACCAGTCAGCATAGAACCGGATCACAGCAAGGCCTTCAAACCATTCGAAGTCACTGTAATTATCTTCATTGTAGGTGATGACTGCTGACATGAATTTGCTCTCATCATTTCAAAATTAAGATTTAAACCAGCTCATAGTAAGTTCAGCTTGACCGGTATTCTCATCGATTCCTTGATTGATAATCTTAAAACCTTGCTTCTGATAAAAGCTGACTGCTGATGTATTTGCAGCATAGACATTTAAATGCAGCTGATTACATTGCTGTTTTAAGAAATTAACTAAACGGCGACCATAGCCAGCACCTTGCTGCTCAGGATCAATGAAAAGTGCAGCTAATACATTTTCCGATTTTAATAATGAAACAAAGCCAAGTACCGTATGATTTTCTTTAAGGACATAGTTTTCTGCTAAGGGTAAATATACATCTCGCATTGGAAGTAGCTGATTTTCCCAATAACTAGCAGGAATAAAATCATGCGCCTTTAAAGAAGCCTGGAACCAGATTTCAAGAATAGCGTCGATATCCTCGGTTTTCGCTTTTGTAATTATTGTCATCAGTGGTCTTATATCAATTTACTAAATAGGCAGCTGATTATACATAAGTCCATGCTGCTTCAATCCATAGCATTTCTATGTTCAAATAAGTTCGAAAAATATGAAACGTGAATATTAGGGAAAGAATCCATGACGCAACACAGCATGCAACAAGTCATCATTACAGAACCGGGTGGTGTAGAGAAACTCGCATATGAAACCGTTGCCATTCCAGAAGCAAAAGCAGATGAAGTTCTGGTTAAGGTTCATGCTTTTGGGATTAACCGTCCGGATATCTTGCAGCGTCAGGGTTTGTATCCAATGCCTAAGGGTGTGACTCCGGTACCGGGTCTGGAAGTTGCCGGTGAAGTGGTTGCAGTCGGAAGTGAAGTAAGTCAGTTTAAAGTGGGTGATAAGGTTTGTGGCCTGACCAATGGTGGTGGTTATGCAGAATATTGCGTTGTGCCAGAGAGCCAGACTTTAAACATTCCTGAAGGCGTGAGCTTTGTACAGGCTGCAGCGATTCCTGAAACCTTTTTCACTGTATGGGCAAATGTGTTCCAGATGGGTAAGGCTAAGGCAGGAGAGACTGTGCTGATTCATGGCGGAACTAGCGGAATCGGAACCACGGCCTTAATGCTGTGCAAATCTCTAGGCATCAAAACCTTTGCGACAGCAGGCAGTGATGAAAAAATCCAGGCGATTTCACACCTGACCACTGGAATCAATTACAAGACCCAAGACTTTGAGCAGGTCATCAATGAAGCCACGGATAATGCTGGTGTAGATGTGATCTTGGATATGGTAGGTGCACCGTACCTGGAGAAAAACCTGAATCTGCTGCGTCGCGATGGCCGCCTGGTTTATATCGCTTTCCTGGGCGGTGCTAAGGCTAAGGAGGTAAAACTGGGTCAAATCATGATGAAGCGTTTGACCATTACCGGTTCCACCATGCGTGCACGCAATACGGCTGAGAAAGCTGGAATTGCCCAGGGCCTGAAAGAGCATGTGGCACCACTCTGGGCAACAGGTGAATGTTTACCGATGATCTATAAAACCTTCAAGTTTGACCAGATTCAGGATGCGCATGCAGCGATGGATACAGGTGAACATATCGGTAAGATTGTGGTGGAAATCATCTAATTATTCTTGTGATAGAAATATTAAAAGCCAACTTTTGTTGGCTTTTATTTTGCATAAAAAACGATAACTAATTTAAATTAATTGCTTGAAATAGGAGTATAAATTTTAAAAAACGGTAAAAAGTGTCGATTGTTCGACACAACCTGTCAAAACTGAGGAGTAAATTAGCGCTTAAATATAATCTGACTAAATTGTTTGGTATTTGATGAAATGTCACGTATTAAAAGGAAGTATATTATGAAGATAGTGTCGGCCCCTTATACGCATGAACATGGCTTTCGTGCATTGAAGCGTTTGCATAAAGCGATTATCCGTAATCAGTTACTTCGTTCCGATTTACACAAGCTGTATCAAGCCATGTTGCATCTGGAACGCTATATGGAACGGCTGAGCCACTCAGCACCAAAACCTCACTACAAACGTCGTAAAAAATCTTAAAAAACATCTTGCCTATTAGCCTTAAGTTGAAGTGAATAACTCTAATCTTGTTTTTATTTGGCTGTATAATTTTCCCATAATTTAAAAATTCTAAGCAAATGATTCATTGTGCTGCACAAGCGGCACGAAGAGGGTATTTATGAAGGGCAATGCGTCAACGCATGAGCGCCTCGCAGACCGTTTGGCAAATATTTTAACCAAACTTAATATAGGGCATCAGTTAAGTGTACAGGAGCTGGCACGAGAATTTCAGGTCAGCACCCGTACCATTGAGCGTGATTTTGTTCGTCTGAATGCGTATTTACCGCTCATGCAGGATCAAAATACCAAACGCTATTATCTTGAGCCTTCATATTTAGGGCGTTTCAAGTTGCAGGATATCCAGAATTTTGCACAGTTGTCCGGAATCAGTGAGCTGTATCCGGCACTGGATATGTCTTTTATTCGTGAATTGCTGGATGAGCGGGCAAATCAGGTATTTTCGGCAAAAGGCTATTATTTTGAAGATGCCAAACAGTTTGCCGAGCATTTCAAGCTGCTTGCAGGGGCGATCTATAAACGGCAGCAGGTTGAGCTGCAATATTCCGATCAAGCACGAATCATCCAGCCATACCGGTTGATTCATCATCATGGCATCTGGTATCTGGCCGGTGTCACTGAAGCTGAGCTCAAAACCTATCGTTTAAGTCAGTTGCAGGAAGTCAAACTGGTTTTTGAAAATGAAAGCTTTGAGCATGATCCTGAAGTTCTGAAAATGCTGGCAGATGAAGACAGCATCTGGTTTGGTCAGCAAAAACAGCAGGTTTTGATGAAGGTGCAACCTGAAGTCACGGTATTTTTTAAAGAGCGCCGTTTATTTCCGGAACAGCAGATCGAACAGGAATCAGAGTCTGGAGAATTGTTAATTAGTTGTCAGATTCGTCATGAAATGCAGTTATTGCCACTGGTACGTTACTGGCTACCGTATGTAAAGATCATTGAGCCGATTCATTTTCAGGAAAAACTGGAACAGGATCTGGAAGGTTATTTACGCTCTGCTGGATAATATTTTGAAAGCAGAGCAGGTTGGCGAATGCTTATAGAATTCTATTGAGAATTAGATTTAGCAAATTACAGGCATAAAAAAACCAGCTTTCGCTGGGTTCTTTATTTGCACCATCTTCAGTAGTAGAAGAATGGTGCCCGAGGCCAGACTCGAACTGGCACGCTTTGTGGGCGGGGGATTTTAAATCCCCTGTGTCTACCGATTTCACCACTCGGGCTTTAACAAGATTGGAGGCGGAGGTCGGAATCGAACCGGCGTCCACGGAGTTGCAGTCCGCTGCATGACCACTCTGCCACCCCGCCGCGTCTTGTTGATGCGTATATTATCAAGCTCTGAAAAAAAAACAATAGGATATTCATTTGTATGCGCATAAAAACAGCATATGGCGGAAAATATTCAGAATTATCATGTAGAATGTGCAAAATTGATTCATATCAACACTTGGGAGAAGTGCCGTGGCATTAGTTCTAGACGGTCGTGCATTAGCGAAGCAAATTGAAGCTGACTTGTTAACTCGCGTAGAAGCGCTGAAAGCAAAGTCAGGTCGTACTCCAATTCTTGCGACTATTTTGGTGGGTGACGATGGCGCATCTGCAACTTATGTACGTATGAAAGGTAATGCTTGCCGCCGTGTTGGTATGGATTCATTAAAAGTTGAGCTTCCAAAAGAAACGACTACTGAAGAATTGCTGGCTGAAATTGAAAAATTGAATGCAAATCCGAATGTTCACGGTATTCTGTTACAACATCCGGTTCCTGCACAAATTGATGAACGTGCTTGTTTCGATGCAATCTCGCTTGAAAAAGATGTAGATGGTGTGACTTGCCTGGGTTATGGTCGTATGGCGATGGGTGAAGCAGCTTACGGTTCTGCTACTCCTGCAGGTATCATGACCATCCTGAAAGAAAACAATATTGAAATCGCAGGTAAACATGCGGTAGTGGTTGGTCGTTCTGCGATTCTAGGTAAACCAATGGCAGCAATGTTGCTTGAAGCGAATGCTACAGTGACTATTTGCCATTCACGTACTCAAAACCTTCCAGAATTTGTAAAACAAGCTGACATTATCGTGGGTGCGGTGGGTAAAGCTGAACTGATCCAGAAAGACTGGATTAAACTAGGTGCAGTGGTTGTTGATGCTGGCTTCCACCCACGTGATGGCGGTGGTGTGGGTGATATTCAATTAGTCGGTATCGAAGAAATCGCTTCTGCTTATACCCCAGTTCCGGGTGGTGTAGGTCCTATGACAATCACTACGCTGATTCGTCAAACTGTAGAAGCTGCTGAGAAGGCTTTGGGTTAATTGAAATTTTAATTAGTTACGGCGGAGTTGTATCGTTGTGACTATAGATGTAAGAAGCTCATTCGTTACTTTTGTTTCGGCAAAAGTAACCAAAACCATTTGTCATTCGCAGAACTCGTCATATTTCTTTTGCGTGGTTGATGTGTCGCAAAAACAGGACGAATTAGATTTCAGTCTGCCTCGAACAGCTGCGAATGACGTGGTCATGTATCCGATTAATGTATAAATTCCAATAAAGATATTTTCGCATCAAGGCTTTCTTCATGAGCTGTACTTTCCAATTTCCTAAAGCCCCTGAGCATTTACTTCAAGCCTTACACCAAGTTATTCCTAATTGTGAACTGATGGCACAGCAGCTACCAGAAACACCGATTTCACTCTGGCTGATTCCACCAGTCTTTCCGACAGACAAACTAGATGATGAAGTGATTCGTCGTATCTGGAATGATACGCCGTACTGGATCTTCTGCTGGGCATCAGGATTGGCCATGGCACAGTGGTTGCTGGCTGAACCGCATCATGTCAAAGACAAAGTGGTACTAGATTTTGGTGCAGGATCAGGTGTTGTTGCTATTGCAGCGAAAATGGCAGGAGCCAAACGTGTGATCTGTTGTGATATCGATCAGGTCAGTCTGAATGCCTGTCGTGCCAATGCTGAGTTAAATGATGTTGAGCTGGAATATCTGGATGATCTCTATAAAGCAGAACAGGTGGATATACTGCTAGCGGCAGATGTGCTTTATGATCAGTGTAACCGTTTCTTCCTGGATGAATTCCTGAAATTTGCACCAGAAGTCTGGGTCGCAGATAGTCGGGTGAAAAATTTTAGTCATCCGCAATATCTCAAACTGGATGAACGTAGTGCGACTACCTGGCCAGATCTGGATGAATCACCAGAATTCCGTAATGTCAGCTTCTATCGAACTAAATAACATCCAAGAATTGAAAAAGAAAAAAAGGGCATCAAGCCCTTTTTTATGCTCTGTTTTATGAGCAGGTATAGCGAATCACACGTACAGTGGTAGGGCGAGCTTCTAATGCCTCTCGGGCACCCGGATTTTCACTGTTATATAAATCAGGTGTATTACTCAAACTGATTTGGGTGCGGCTATCCCCGAGTTGACGGCCATACTGAACCTGTTCAGGAGTTGGGTTAACTATTTCCTGACTATTAATAATCTGGATATTATAACTTTTAGAGGTTCCAAGAACTTGTCTGCAAGCAGCCTGTAACCTGTTTTCATCCTGACTTGGTCGTCCTGCTAATGTATAGCTTAAGGTTGCGGAATTTTCTGAACGTTCCAGAATTTCATAACCGGTCTGACCGTTAAATTGTTGAGGTGCCGTCTGACATGCTGTCAGGCCTAAAGTGCCGATAGTTAAGCCGAGTAAAAAAACTGTTTTTTTCATCATGATGATTTCCCGTATTTTTATCAGACAAGTATGCCATAGCAACGAAATAGCGGAATGGCAGTAAACATAAAATTCCAATAAAAAAGCTTTCCGAATGTTTCCATCCGGAAAGCTCCTAAAGCAATACAGTTACTTAGTCATCAGTAATCATGCTGTGCTTTTTAGTGTCTTTCATAAAGACATAAGTGAGCAGCGACAGGCCAATCATAAAAGTAATGTAATAGAAGAAGTAGTTTTCATGGCCGGCATTTTTAAAACTTAAAGCTACCAGTTCTGCTGTACCGCCAAACAGGGTGTTAGCAATTGCATAAGGTAAAGCTACACCTAGGGCACGAATGTGTGCAGGGAATAGCTCAGCTTTTACCACTGCATTAATCGCTGTATAACCAGTTACAATTACCATACCGCTCATACACAGCATGAATGCAGTTGTTGGGTTGGTAGTTGAGCCTAAGCCATTAAAGATAGGAATGGTAAATAGTACACCAAGCACACCAAAAGCAATCATGATTGGCTTGCGGCCAATTTTGTCAGAAAGTGCACCCACAACTGGTTGCAATAACATGAATACAAAGATCGCAAGGGTAGTAATTTCAGTAGCAGTAGTTTTTTCAAAACCTGAAGTGTTCACCAGATATTTCTGCAGATAGGTAGTGAAAGTATTGAAAGCTAAAGTACCACCTGCGGTCAGCATGATCACGGTAAATGCCTGTTTAGGGTATTTGGTGAATAATGCTAAGGCACCGGATTTAGGACCACCTTTTTTCGCCTGTTCAACAGCCTGTTTTGAAGATTGTGTTTCTACCAGACCGCGACGGATCCAGAACACTACAATTGCCAGGAATGCACCGATCAGGAAGGGAATACGCCAGCCCCATTCAGTGAGTTGTGCTTCAGTCAAAGTGCGTTGTAGGAAAATCAAGACACAGAGTGCCAATAGTTGACCTGAAATCAGGGTCACATACTGGAAGCTTGAGTAGAAACCACGGTGATTTTTACCTGCCATTTCGGTCAAGTAAGTGGCACTTGAACCGTATTCACCCCCCACACTCAGACCTTGCAATAAGCGAGCAAATAACAGCAGCGCAGGGGCGAGCATGCCCACTGAATCATAGGTGGGTGCACAGGCAATAATCAAGGAACCTACACACATTAGAGAAACGGATAGGGTCAAACCTGCTTTACGACCTTTGCGGTCAGCGTAAATTCCCATAATCCATGCGCCAATCGGACGCATCAAGAAACCAAGTGCGAATACAGCAGCAGCCTGAAGAAGTTTGACGGTATTGTCGCCATCAGGGAAGAACTGTGAAGCGAAATATAAGGTAAAGGCTGCATAAACATACCAGTCGTACCATTCGACCAGGTTACCTGCAGAACCACCGAGAATAGATTTAACCCGCGTTTTACGGTCAAGCTGCGGTGTAGCAGCTTCAGGAAGTGGCTGATTCACAACATTGCTCCAAAGGAATGCTGTAAAACACATCTTTTTTAAATTTTCATTGCTATAAAATCTAAAAAGTTATGTTTTAGTGAGAGAGAAAGTGAGGAAATTTCATATACTTATACGCCTCCAAGTTTTCTCTTTTTATAGGACTTTAGTCTTAATAAATAATGTAGTTTTCAAATATTTTTATAAAACATAAATTTACCATTTGTTTAGAGTAATTGCTTGATTTTTATATTGGATTAACTGGTTAAATGCTGTTCTTTAAGGAGATTAATGAACAGTAAATGTGGTTTTTATTTAGTTTTTATTTAGATGTAAAACAGATTAAACGATTGGCTTTAACCTTATCTTAAGGTAATAAAAAAGGCCGCTTACGCGACCTTTTTAAAATTAAATCAGCAATTAAGCAGATTTAACCGCTTCAAGAAGTTCAGCTTGGCGTTTTTTCAACGCTTCTGGCAGACGATCACCTAATTTGTTGAACAATTCAGTGTGGCTTTCAAGTTCTTTGATCCATTGATCTTTGTCTTGAGAGGTTACCAGGTCAAATTGTTCTTTAGTGAAATCAGAACCAGTCCAGTTTAGCTGTTCGTAAGTAGGTACACGGCCGATTGGAGTTTCAACAGCATCAGCACGACCTTCACAACGATCGATGATCCACTCAAGAACACGCATGTTTTGACCGAAACCAGGCCATACGAAGTTACCTTCAGCATCACGACGGAACCAGTTCACGTTGTAGATACCAGGAAGCTTGTTACCAGCAGCAGCAGCTTTCTCGCCAACTTTCTCACCCATTTCTAACCAGTGAGTGAAGTAGTCAGCCATGTTGTAGCCAGCAAATGGAAGCATCGCAAATGGGTCGCGACGAACGATACCTTGTTGACCAACAGCAGCAGCAGTTGTTTCAGAACCCATGGTTGCAGCTTTATAAACACCATCAACCCAGTCAAATGCTTCTGAAATCAGAGGCACTGTGTCTGCACGGCGACCACCGAAGATGAACGCAGAAATTGGAACACCTGCTGGATTTTCCCAATCCGCATCGATAGAAGGGCATTGACCAGCAGAAACTGTGAAACGAGCGTTCGGATGAGCCGCTTTTTCTTCGCCAGTGTGTGGTTGACCTTTCCAGTTAGTCAGATTCGCAGGTGCTTCTTTAGTCAGACCTTCCCACCAAACTTCACCGTTGTCAGTCACAGCAACGTTTGTATAGATTACGTCTTTATGAAGAGTTGCCATACAGTTCGGGTTAGTTTTGGTATTTGTACCAGGAGCTACACCGAAGAAACCAGCTTCAGGGTTGATTGCATATAAGCGACCATCTTCACCTGGTTTGATCCAGGCAATATCGTCACCTACAGTTTCAATTTTCCAACCTTCATAACCTGCTGGTGGAATCAGCATCGCAAAGTTTGTTTTACCACAAGCAGATGGGAATGCAGCTGCGATGTAGTGTTTTTCGCCTTTAGGGCTAGTCACGCCAAGGATTAGCATATGTTCAGCTAACCAGCCTTGTTGACGACCCATATAAGATGCAATACGTAAAGCCAGGCATTTTTTACCTAACAATGCGTTACCGCCGTAACCAGAACCAAATGACCAGATTTCACGAGTTTCTGGGTAGTGCACGATGTATTTTTCTTTGTTGCAAGGCCAAGCAACATCTTTTTGACCTTCTTCAAGTGGTGCACCCACAGTGTGTACGCAAGGGACAAATTCGCCATCTGTACCTAGAACGTCATAAACAGCTTTACCCATACGAGCCATTTTAGACATGCTGACTGCCACATAAGGAGAGTCAGTTAATTCGATACCGATGTGCGCAATGTGTGAACCCAAAGGACCCATAGAGAATGGAACCACATACAGGGTACGACCTTTCATTGAACCGTCAAACAGACCATTCAATTTTTCGCGCATAACTGCTGGATCTTCCCAGTTATTGGTCGCGCCAGCGTCTTCTTTATTTGCAGAACAGATAAAAGTACGGTCTTCAACACGAGCAACGTCAGAAGGATCAGAATTTGCAAGATAAGAACCAGGATGTTTCTCTTGGTTAAGCGCTTGCATTGTGCCGTTAGCGATCATCAAGTCGATATAACGTTGATATTCTTCTGCGCTACCGTCACACCATTCAATTTTTGCTGGTTTTGTTAATTTAGCAATTTCTTCCACCCATGCAATAAGCTTAGGGTGACGAACGAATTCTGGTGCGTTCACTTGGGTCATGGTGAGGCCTATCTCAAATGTGTACAAAATTTTGTACAAAGTACAATCTGGTCAATAAAATACTGGCCAGATGAAATATGAAAAAAAGTGGCTGTATTAAAGCATAAAATCATCAAAAAAATAAGACTAAAGAAGTGCTGGATTTTATTTGGAATATTATGCTATTTTCTGTTTAAATTTATATAAAACAATAAGATATAAATAAATTCAAAATCTTAAATATGTATTTATTAACTTTATGTGTGGTATTTATTTTAATTATTTTTATTTAAATCAAACCTTTAAATAAAATTGTTCAGTTATATTTGTTATTGATTAAATAAATGGTCGCCATTCGAATTTTACATAAAGCAACTATTAATTGTTTATGAATTGGACAAAATGCCAATAGGTGTGCATCAATCTGTGTAAAAAATGTCTAATCAATCTAAACCCTTATCCATTATTTATAATCATAATTCTGGTTTCCGTCTATTCGACCAACAAGAAAAATATGAGCAATTACTAGATATTTTTGCAGCGCATGATTTTGAGACTAAAGCCTTTGAAATCAACGATCCAGAACAGTTCAAAAAAGTCATTGCTGAAGTGCTGCAACGGCATCAACAATCGCCGGATCATGGTGTGGTCGTGGCAGCAGGAGGAGATGGAACGCTCAATTCAGTCGCCAAACACCTGCTTGAAACTGATATTCCAGTCGGCATATTGCCTCTAGGTACTTTTAACTATGCGGCAAGATTGCTGGATATTCCCTTAGATTTGGTTGAAGCCGCACAAGTCATTGCAACGGGTCAAACCAAACGTATCCATGTGGCACGCATCAATCAGGAAATCTACCTGAACAATGCTAGTCTGGGCTTATATCCCTTATTTATTAAAAAACGTGAAGACTATAACCGTATTTTTGGTCGACTACCTTTACATGCCTATACCTCAGCACTCGATGTTTTGATTCGTGACCGTAAAGAATTAAAACTAGAAATCTGGGTAGACCAAAAGAAATATCCGGTCAAAACTCCACTGATTTTCTTTGGTAATAATCCACTTCAATTGGCTGATATGAAAATGCGGATTGCCCAAGCTGCTGAGCAAGGGAAGGTGGCTGGGGTTGTGGTCTCTAAAAGTGACAAGCTGACGTTATTCAAGCTGGTATATCAGTTAATTCGGGGCAAAATTGATGAAGCCTCCGATGTCTATAGTTTTGCTGCAGATCAGGTGCGAATTGAGTCTAAACGCAAAAAATTAATGATTGCCATAGATGGGGAAACGGTAGAAATGACACCACCGTTAAATATTTCAGTTTTAAAAAATAGTTTAAGTGTAATGGTGCCGCATGATTCTGCATCTCTCTGATCTACATTTTGGTACAGAAAGACCTGAATGTTTGGAAGCCATCCAGCAATTTTGTCGGGATCATGCACTGGAAGCGGTGGTAGTCAGCGGCGATCTCACCCAGCGAGCACGTTTAGGGCAGTTCTTTGCATGTAAACGGTTTCTGGATCAGTTGAATACGCCTTATCTGGTGATCCCGGGGAATCATGACATTCCGCTTTATCATTTATGGAATCGGCTATTTACTCCATTTACCCGTTATCAATTGTTTTTCGGTGAACTCGAGCCTGTTTTAGAAACTGAACATTTTTATCTGATTGGGGTAAATTCAATTAGACGTCGATATCATACCAAAGGCCATTTATCCCTTGAGCAGATTCAAAGGATTGACCTAAAACTACAGCAGGCACCTGCTTCCAAAATTAAGATTATTGTCAGTCATCAACCTTTTTATGTGCCATTTCAGAATAGGCGGGGGTTTAAGGATATTCCCCTGATGGCCAAAATTGCATTGGAGTCTTGGTCGCAACATGGTCTGTTTGCTGTATTGCATGGGCATTTGCATCATACCGCAGTCTATGATTTGAACCGTATATTCGAATTGGGAGGAGATCATCCGGTTTATGATGTACATGCCGGGACTTCTGCCTCGCATCGACTACATAAGAATCAGCCGAATAGCTTTAATGCAATTGATGCAACAGGAAAAATTACGCAATATTGTTTTGATGAACAGTTAAAAACCTTTGTTCCACAGCCTGATTCCATAAATAAATAGACAAAAAATACGCAATCCATCAAAAAATTAAAAAAAAACCAATTTTTTTTCATTTTTGCCCTTGAAGCGTTTTATTCCATCTCCATAAAAAGGACATCAAAAAATTTTGATGATGACCAATGGAATAAATAAGTCGTCATCGGTGATCTAAAAAAGACTTAGTCTGATGGAGTTATTTATGAGCAACATTCGTCCATTACATGACCGCGTTGTTATTCGTCGTGTTGAAGAAGAAACAAAAACAGCTGGGGGCATCTTACTTCCAGGTTCTGCTGCTGAAAAACCTGCACAAGGTGAAATCATTGCAGTTGGTAATGGTCAAATCACTGACAATGGCGTACGCGCGTTAGACGTAAAAGTTGGCGACAAAGTATTGTTCGGTACTTATGCAGGTACAACTGTCAAAGTAAACGGCGAAGAACTTTTAATCATGAAAGAGTCTGACATTCTGGCAGTATTAGAAGCTTAATCTGCGCCAGATCGTTTTACTCATTCCAATTCAGATTTTGTAAAGATACAACAATATTCGGAGTCAAATATGTCAGCTAAAGACGTAAAATTTGGTGATTCAGCTCGTTCAAAAATGATCGCTGGTGTGAACATCCTTGCAGATGCGGTGAAAGTAACTTTAGGTCCTAAAGGCCGTAACGTTGTGATCGACCGTTCTTTCGGTGCACCGCACATTACTAAAGATGGTGTGACAGTTGCGAAAGAAATTGCCCTGAAAGACAAATTCGAAAACATGGGTGCGCAACTGGTTCGTGAAGTTTCTTCAAAAACCAATGACATTGCAGGTGACGGTACAACAACTGCAACTGTATTGGCTCAAGCAATCTTGAACGAAGGGATCAAGTCAGTAACTGCGGGTATGAACCCAATGGATCTGAAACGCGGTATCGACCTTGCAGTGAAAACTGTTGTTGAAAATATTAAACAAACTGCAAAACCAGCTTCTGATTCTAAAGCGATTGAGCAAGTCGGTTCGATCTCTGCAAACTCTGACACCACTGTTGGTTCTCTGATTGCACAAGCAATGGAAAAAGTGGGCAAAGAAGGCGTAATCACTGTTGAAGAAGGTTCAGGCTTCGAAGACTCGCTTGATGTTGTAGAAGGTATGCAGTTTGACCGCGGTTATATCTCTCCATACTTTGCAAATAAACAAGACACTTTAACTGCTGAACTTGAAAACCCATACATCCTGTTGGTTGACAAGAAAATCAGTAACATCCGTGAATTGATCACTGTTCTAGAAGCTGTTGCGAAAACTGGTAAGCCTCTTCTTATCATCGCTGAAGATGTTGAAGGCGAAGCATTGGCTACACTTGTAGTGAACAACATGCGCGGCATTATCAAAGTATGTGCGGTTAAAGCACCTGGCTTCGGTGACCGTCGTAAAGCGATGCTTCAAGATATCGCGATCCTGACTGGTGGTACTGTAATTTCTGAAGAAATCGGTATGCAGTTAGATCAAACTTCACTTGAACACTTAGGTACTGCACATAAAGTAACTGTATCTAAAGAAAATACAGTGATTGTTGATGGTGCTGGTGATGCAAATCAGATTTCTGAGCGTGTTCAGCAAATCCGTGCACAAATCGAAGAATCTACTTCTGAATATGACAAAGAAAAACTTCAAGAACGCGTTGCTAAATTAGCAGGTGGTGTAGCAGTCATCAAAATCGGTGCTGCAACTGAAGTTGAAATGAAAGAAAAGAAAGACCGTGTAGACGACGCACTTCATGCAACTCGTGCTGCAGTTGAAGAAGGTGTTGTTGCGGGTGGTGGTGTTGCACTGGTACGTGCTGCATCTGCACTTGATGGTCTGACTGGTGCTAACGATGACCAAAACGTAGGTATCAACATTCTTCGTCGTGCAATCGAAGCTCCTCTTCGTCAAATCGTAGCCAATGCTGGTGATGAGCCATCTGTTGTGATCAATGCTGTGAAGAACGGTGAAGGTAACTATGGTTATAACGCTGCGACAGGTGAATATGGCGACATGCTGGAAATGGGTATTCTTGACCCTGCGAAAGTAACTCGTTCTGCACTTGAGCATGCAGCTTCTGTTGCTGGCTTGATGTTGACAACTGAATGTATGATTACTGAAATCCCAGAAGAAAAACCAGCGATGCCTGATATGGGCGGCATGGGTGGAATGGGCGGTATGATGTAATTCATTACCCGATTATATGCTCAAAAAATCCCCGCTTTTGCGGGGATTTTTTTAATTTTAAATAAAATAAAAGTGAGATTTTCATGAAAAATATAGTAGAATTTGAGACTTAAGTTGACTTATAGTCATAAATGATTGATGAAGTATTCAATTTTTTTTAAATAAATGAAAAATGTTTACTTTTGTAATATTTTTAGGCTTGGTTTTTGTAAAGTTTTGATTTATTATTTGATCAAAATATAATTGATATATATGGCAATATGAGCAATACAGGGCGAATTCAAACATGAGGTGCGACAGTTTCAAAAGCCTTATGATAATCAACAAGCTGAGCAAATTTCTCTAATGGTGTAAGCCAATCTAAAGCTTTTCTAGGACGAGTATTCAGTGACATGGCGACTTGATTTAAATAATGCTGATCTGCCTGATTTAAATCAATCCCTTTAGGTAAATATTGCCTAATTAAACCATTCATATTTTCGCATGTACCTTTCTGCCATGGCGAATGTGGGTCACAGAAATATACATCTATGCCTAAATCTTCTTCGAGGATTTTATGTTCTGACATCTCACGTCCACGGTCATAGGTCAACGTTTTACGTAGTTCTGCAGGTAAATATTTCAGAGCTTCAGTTAAAGCCTTGCGCACTGATTCTGCCTTTGCATCAGGTAATGTTGCCAAGATACAGAGCCGTGTATTTCGTTCAATAAGTGTTGCTATCGAACTTTTATTGTCTTTACCTTTAATTAAATCGGCTTCCCAATGACCCGGTATTTTTCTTTCTTGAACTTCGGCTGGGCGCTCATGAATAGTTTTAATATCCTGTAATATAGAATCTTTTTTAGGTTCACCGTTAGCTTTTCGCTTTTTATTTTCATGACGCAGACAGGATAATAAGTCTTTTTTCAACTCACCCTTTGGTAATGCTCGTATAGTTGAATAAATCGTTGTATGGCTTACATTCATTGTTTGATCCAAATCAGGAAATGTCTTTAAACGCTTTGCTATTTGCTGAGGAGACCATAAACAACGGATCGCTTCAACAATAAATCTCCAGAGAATTGAGTCGATTTTGAGTTTTCTGTGACCGCGTCTACGTCTAGCGAAGGTGTTATCAGAAGCATATTGAGCTTGATAAACGTCATTGATGCTATTTCTTTTAAGCTCACGATAGATCGTACTAGGATGTCTTTTAATGAGTTCAGCAAATTTTCTGGCTGAAAAGCCTTCTTTTCTTGACTCAAGCATTAATGCAGTACGATCTTCAAAGTTAAGATGATGGTATGACAATTTTATATACTCCATAAACCCTTTAAATTAATTAGGTGGTTTATGTCGCACTTCAAGTTTTACTCTGCCCAGTTATAAATGAGGGTGAGAATTCAGATGATCAATCTAAACTTGTATTGGTGAGTAAGGATGAATTAAAATCTTTATACCGAAAATTAAGAGAGTATGAAGATCGTTTAAAGAAAAGTGAATATGAACATAGAAAGCTATTAGCTTACTTCACTCAAAAGATTACAATTGATTAAATTCATCAATCAACTTTTTAATAATATCTTTCTGGGTATTTTTTAAAGAGCGAAACTTTAAATAATAATCCAAATCTTCAGTATCATGTTCTGAAACTTGAGGGGCAGGATTAAAATCATGGTCTCCAAATCTTAACCATTGGTTGGAAACATTAAGCCAAATTGCGAGTATTGCCAATTTATCTTGGCTAGGAATTGCCTTTCCTAACAACCAGTTATTTGCTGACTGTACTGAAATAGCTGGACCGTCATAACGATAATTAAATTCTTTTGATAAATAAGTAGGACTTATAGGATGTCTTGCATTTGTTAAAGCACTTTTCAGCCGTTCAGCAAATAGATTTTTTTCTTTTTGGCTGCTCATAAATTCCTTCTATCTATTCCTATACTTTTAAGCCTAGCCTTAAAAAGTATTTTAAATACTACAATGTTTCAGAGCCTAATTTTAAGAAAACTTCGAAAATATTTCAATTGTAACAACTTTATTTAAGATAACTTGTTGTAATTATTTGTAATGAATTTTCTTTATTTCTTAAATCAAATTTATTTAGCTCAGCTTAATTCAAATATTAGTAAATAATTCTAACAACATAAACTTTTAGTTGATGATTATAATCCAATTATATATGCAATAAAAACATAAAGTTATACATATAAATTAATATTAAACATAATAGATAAATTAATATTTAAAAAATAAATCAAATTTTGATTGATAAATTTGTTATGTTTTGTATATTATTGCCTCAGGACCGCGGTGGCGGTGGGGTATGAATGGCGTAATTCCCTTTTAACCACGCATTCGTAACAGTTTTGCTGGTTTACATGATCCTAGGGTAGGCCAGTCTTTTTATAAAAATTGAAGGAAATTTATATGAAATTTCAAAAAACCTTATTGGCAGCTGCATTAGCAGCAGTAAGTTTTGGTGCGCTAGCAGCAGTGAACCAAGCAGATGTAGTAAAATACGCAAATGCTGAAGGTGATGTTCTTGTTAAAGTAGAAGATGCTAATGACAGCAATGGGGTTGTTCAAAATGGTTGGTATAAGCTTGAAGGCAATAAGCTAACAGCATTTACAGGTGAAACAAAAGATTACACAATCGTAGTGTCTGCTGGTCAAGTCCAAATTACAGAATCAACTCCATCTACAACAGGTGGTACTACAACAGGTGGTTTAAGCTTTGATGGTAATGTAGACCAAAATAATTATTGGTCTTTTGGTGGATCAACCACCACCACAACAACAACAACAGCCGGAACTTATACTCTTGAAGGTCAGTTAGTAAATACTGACTGGCATGGTAATAATGGTCTAGTTGATGAGAAAATCACTTTTACAGGTGAAACATCACCAGCAACTACTGCAACTGATGTAGTTTCAGTTAAAAAAGATGTTCAAATTGGTAACATTACTGAAGAAGATCGTGATACAGCTGGTAAAGCTAAATACGATTTCACTTTAGCTGGAAAAAATGTTCAAGGTACTCTTGCAACAATTAAAACTGAAGCTGATGCCAATACTGCTGTAGCTGGTGTTACAGGCAATGGTTTAGCTGTCTTGGATGTGGCGAAAGGTGGAGTGGTTGATCTTGAGAAAGGTACAGTAACTACAACTTCAGTTACAGGCACTACTACAACTGCACCAACAGCAGTACTAAATGCTTACGATGATAAAGATGGTAATCGTGTAGTTGAATTTAATGGTAAATATTTCAAAGCAACTGATAATACTTTGACTGCTTACACTGGCGATACTAGTGATGCTAACTTAACTAAAGTAGGTAAAGGTACACCTGATGAAACAACTGGTGGCGATCGTACTACTACAGTAAATACTGGTTTAGTATCAAATCTAAACGTTACCTATGGTGAGTCTGTTTCTAAAGCCCCAAATGCTGGTGAAATCAAAATTTCTAGTACAGACCCATTAGTTGCAAATGATACAAGTGGTAATAAATATACAGTAACTTCTAATGCTCCAGTATCTACATCAACTAAGGATGTAAAAACTGGCATTATTGCAGTAGATGAAGCAGGTAATAAAACTTACGGTTTACAAGCTACAAATACTACAGATGGTAAAGTTACAGCGCAAACTACAGTAACTGCAGCTGGTATTGAAACCACTGGTGACATCGCTTTTGTTGACGCTGCTACTGGTTCAAAAACTTCTGTGAAAGGCTACTTAGAAGAAACTTCTAAAGCTGTTGATGCTAAAGTTGATGCTGCTCTAGTGGAAGTTGATTCTCGTTTAACTCAATTCAATTCTACAGCAGCTCGTTTGAACAGCCGTATTGATGACGTAGAGCAAACTGCTTACCGTGGTGTTGCAATTGCTTTAGCTGCTCAACAACAAATTCCTAACATCGGTGCTGGTCAATTCGCAGTATTCGGTGGTGTAGGTCACTATGAAGGTGAAACTGCCGGTGCTTTAGGTGTTGCAAGCGTATTCGCTGATGGCCGTACTTCTCTAAGTGCTGCTCTTGGTTTCGCTGGCGGTAACGAAGTTGGTGGCCGTGTAGGTGTTTCATATGTGTTTGGCGGTAAATAATTTACCCTCAACATAGTTGAAATAAAAAATCCCCGCATTTGCGGGGATTTTTTATTAAGTTAGAAAATGATTAAGGTGATTTTTTAACTAATTTATAATTCAGATTACTCTGTATTTCCTTACCTGTTTCTATATCACGAGCTTCAACGAAATTATCACCTACATAAAACTTCCGGTTTTCAGCTTTTCCATCTAGGACGATAATAGAAGGTTGTTGAGAATCGAAAGTGAAGCTACCTTTGGTCTCAGTTTCATTATTTCCAGTTTTACCTAAATATTCCTCACTCAATTCATAAGTTTTGTCAGGATTAAGATCTAGTTCAACTTTAATCCCTTCGCAGTCAGCACACGGGAAAACACCCTCATATTCGCCTGCCCAGTTTGAGTTGACAGTAGCATTACTGCTCATCTCAGTACTCATATTGCTTTGACTATTTGTAGTCTCTGTAGTAACAGGAGCATTTGTGGTATTAGATTGAGTATCTGCACTGGCCATATCGCGGTCATTCTGTTTAGAACATGCACTTAAACTAGTAACTGTTACTACCAATAAAGCAGGCCATAATATTTTTTTCATTGAAGATCATCCTCTTGTTCTTCTGTATTAGGATTTACATTAAAAGTATGAGCTATCAATATACAGAGAGATCTTGTTAAAAATTGATTCGTTAAGTGAAACGGATTAAATATATGTAGATGAGAAACTAAGATAATTAAAATACAAAATAAGCGATAGGTTTTCTTTAGTTTTATTTTATAAACCTTAAGGTTATGATTTGATAGAAATAATTATTAATAAGAGCGGTCATGAAAGCAGAACAGGAAAATAATATCATCGCGAAAATATATGATGCTGCTTTATTGCCTGCTTTATGGCTAGAGGTCATTCAGGATATTGTGCAATATACCCAGAGTCATAGTGCAATTTTTACCGGTCTTGATCAATTCAATCCCGCCTATGACTTTGTTTATACTTACAATATCCCGGAAGAAAGTCTGGCTGCTTATCAGGATGAACGGATTCGGGTCATTGACATGAAGCTGCATATGCCTTTATGGAATGAAATTGATATGGGGGAGGCACTTAATCAGGACTGCCGTCATTATGCAGATCAACCTGGAACAGAACAGTATATCTTTTATGAAAAATGCCTTAAGCCTACAGGGATAGGATATATGGCGGGAGTATTGCTGGACAGAGGAAACTATCGCTGGGCAGTCATGGGACTACATCGTGCTCCACACACTCAAGGTTTTGAAGCAGCTGAACTGAATTTTCTCAAACGGATCGGCATACATTTGCGTCGCTCTTTACAGATTCATCGGCAAATCAGTTTGGTACAACAAGACAATATCAGCTTATATACCGTATTAGACTGTTTAAAAATCGGTATTATTTTGCTGGATCAGGATCTCAAGTTATCTTATTCAAATCCACTAGCACAAAGCATGATTGAAGCTTCAACATGTCTGGAAATGGATATGCATAACCGGCTGAAAACACCGGTAGGTGATCAGGAACGTCTGGAAAGATTGCTATCGAGTGCTTTGCTGGAAGATACCAGTATGTCGAGTGAAATAGGCGGGGTCTTGGCTTTGCAGGATTCTAAAGGACAGCAATTGATGCTCACTGTTGTGCCTTTTAAAAGGTTGAGAAAAATGCAGCAATTTTCTGAAGCTCAGCATCAGATTGCTGTATTTATGACAGACAAAAACCGGCATTATTCATTATCTAGAGCTTATTTGCAGCAAGCATATCAACTGTCAAAACGTGAATTTGATTTGTGTGAACTTTTAATCAATGGCTATAAATTAGAAGAAATTGCAGTGAAATGTGGGATCACTTTAAGTTCAGTACGCACTTATTTTAAAAATATTTATGAAAAAACTGACTGCACTTCACAAATTGAACTGATGCACTTATTGATGGGATGTACGATTCATTTTGAACATATTGATTAAACCTACCTAAAGATAATTCTTTAGGTAGGCAGTGCTCATTATCTAACGCGCTGTAATGTTACAGGACCTTCACCTTGTGGATGCAAGATCAGAGTTTCAGCCGATACATTGATGTTTGCAATGGTCTTGCTGCCATCGGAACTGTCTTGTAATCCGCCACATTCATTGGTATCGAATAAAACTTCAGTGGTCGTAAGTGTATTACCTGAGAGGATAAATTTGCCATATTCAATACCAGGCCAGCCACAATCATCTCCGCCTTCAGTGTCCAGGAAGAAATAATAGTTTGTGTCAAAGAAGGCAAATAAATGGGTGTCACTAAATCTCCATGCACCTACCAGACCATTAGTAGACTGTTTGACGCGGCTTAAACGGTATTCGGTATTGATCCCCGGTTCTGTCAGAATTAAGGTCGTTCCATCATAGTTTAACGTATAAGGTTTGCCTCCTGCAGGATGTGAGAGTCCCCATTCACCATTACTGTCTTGAATAATACGCGGTGAAATTACACTGGTAGTTGCATTCCAGTTTAACTCTCCAGTTTCAATGCCAGGCGTTCCATCACCATCAGCAGCTTCTGCTTGACCTAAGGCATAACGGCCATCTTCTAAAATATGGATTAGAACAGCGCTGTTTGCATTACGGCCAATTTCCCAAGTACCGGCAATATCTTTATAGAAAGTTGACTGGAAGTTTTCTGCAGCTTTTTCAGGTGTAATCAATTTTTCTGTGGTAACTACGCCTGTTGATACCACGTCTGTAGCAAATGCTGTAGGGGCCTTAGAAAAATCTAAACTTTTATTAAGAAGGGCATTAGCAGCTTCAGTACTGATGCTAATCCCATTGTCATGATTACTATCTGTATCTAAAGACTGTAAAAGCACCATCAGATTGGTACGTGCATTTTCAGTTTGTGCTAAATCTAACGGAGTAACACGTTCTTTCGCTTCAATTTCTTGACCTAGTTGTACGTCACCAATCAGGAATTTAACCTTTTCTCCATCATTAAATTTAAATTCACCTTTTTCATTAGTAACCCCTTCCGCACCGCTGCTGGTGATATATGTTACCCCTGAGATAATTCCATCTGTCAGTACACCAGTTTCGGTCCCGACCGGAGCTGTAGGTGGAACAGGTGATGAACCCTCTGTACGATCATTATCTGAACCGCCACATGCTGTAAGTAACCCCGCTAAGGCAAGACAAATTAAAGTCTTTTTCATGAAAATCTTCCTGAAATTTATTATGTCAGCGAAGTATAGAAAGAAAGCCAAAATCGACATATCCTAAAATTAGGATGGAAAAATATATAAATCAGTAAAATAAATTGAACTCACTATTTGCTTAAAAGAACGAACTTGTTATAAGAAGTGAAAGAAGAAATATTCAAATAACAATAAATTGAAAATTCTTCCTAAAATTTAAAAATACAAATATATATTAATTGGTGCTTTATTGATCAGTATGCACTATCTATATTCTGCTGCATTGTTAGACTGTGGCGAAATTTTGATAATGATTGTGATGTAGCTGTGTTTGAAAATTTAGCTGAGAAAACTTTAAATTTAATGGGCTGGAAAACCGATGACCAATGGCCCGAAGACCTTGATCAATGTGTGATGATTGCAGCGCCACATACCAGTAACTGGGATGCACTATATGCACGTTTGGCCTTAAAGGCATTAAAAGTGAATGTGCGTCTGACCATTAAAGACAGCTATATGAAATTTCCATTTGGGCCTTTTGTACGTGCAATGGGTGGAATTGGTATTGACCGTCGTCCCAAACAACCGGGTGAGCCACGTCCAAGCATGGTTCAGGTCATGACAGGTCTATTTAAAGAGCATCCTAAACTAGTCATGCTGGTTACGCCGGAAGGCACACGCGCCCGTCAGGAACAATGGAAAACTGGTTTTTATCATGTGGCGATCAATGCGGGTGTGCCAATTGCGCTGGCTTATATGGATTATGCAAAAAAAGAAGCGGGCGTAGGTAAAATCATTTATCCAACAGGAAATTATGAACAGGATATGGCTGAGATCATGACGTTCTATGCCAATATTGAACCTAAATTTCCTGAAAAATTCAGTATTGATCAACGCTATTTTTAATTTCAGGAAAAATAAAAGCAGAGGGATGGACTCTGCTTTTCTGTACGATATATAAATACCGAATTTAATTTTGATTCTCTTCAGATAAAATTCCCCCCAGATTCTGGCAGGCATCTTTATAAAGATTGTATTGCTGTTCTACCACTTCATATAAAGGCAGGTCAAAAAGCTCTTCTCCTTGATGATATTGCTCAATATAAGATTCGACCTTGGTTTTGCTGCTGTATAGCATGTGTTGATAATAATCCGTCATACTACTGTGTGGCATTTGCGCTGTATCAATCTTGGCACAATTGAAGTTTCGCAGAAGCTGTTCTGACTTTTTAAGATCATTGGACATACAACCTGCCAGTAACATGCTACTGAGCAATGCCGTTAGGAGTTTCATAGAAAATAGATGAACTTTGATGGGGAGCGCACTATTGTAGAAGTAAATGCGCTATGCAAAAGTAGTTTTATTCAACAACTGGTCAAAAAATAGAAGAATAAAATTCAGAATCTCATTCTTCCTTGGCGATCTTTAACCTTTAACCAGTCCGCCATCGACAATCAGGTTTTGACCTGTCACTGCACGTGAATAAGGTGACAGGAACATTAAAATAGCAGACGCAAATTCTTCAGGTGTAATCACGCGACGTAAAGGAGTGGATTGAGCAATCAGGTCAAAGACAAAGTCAGGCGTTGCTTTACTTGCATCTGTAGTTTGCAGTAATCCGCCTGAAAGCATGTTCACGTTAATCCCATACTGACCCAGGTCTTGCGCAGTAGTTCGGGTAAAGGCCAATAGCGCCGCTTTCCCAGTCGTATAATCATGATAAGGAACGACAGGGTTTTGAACCAGGTTAGTCCCAATATTCACGATACGACCAAAATGTGCCTGTTTCATATCTTCTAATGCAGCTTGCGTCGTATTTAAACAGGCTTGAACTGCTCCACTAAACTGACGGGCCATGCTTTCCCAGGTCAGATCTTCAACTTTAGGTCGCTCATCGCCATTAAACTCAAACTGCACCAGCGCATTATTAATGACGGAATGGATGGCTTCTCCAAAATGGGCCTTGCTGGCAGTGAATAAAGCTTTTACCTGATCAGCTTGTGTTACATCTGCCTGACAGGCAAAGACCTGATCAGGATACTGATTTTGCAAAGCTTCAGCTTGGGTTTTGCTGCTATGGTAATTTACTACCACACGTGCACCTTTCTGAATCAGGAGCTGGGTAATGGCTAGTCCCAATCCACGAGCACCACCAGTCACAAGGACAATTTGATCACGAATTTGCATTGCTTATATCCGCCTGAGAATCATTCGGGCTAACATAACAGCAATAGGGCTGAAAGCAAAGTGATGTAAGGTTTTAGAGCTGCTCTATCGCGCAAATGAGTCAATGCCTTCCTTGATCAGGAGAAAGCAGCCCGAGCTGAAGAGCAAGCTTAAGACAATCTGTTTAAAACGTAATTCTGATATTCGATGAAACAGACGTGCGCCTAAAATAGCGGGAATACTTACAGCCAGAATGAGTACCGCCATATAGGGGAGGTGAGTCTGATTTAAGGTCCCTTGCAGTAAATAGGCGGCTAAGGTAAACACCTGTATGGCAAAATTAAAATGACGCAATATATAGCGCTGCTGTTCTTTCGGCAGCTGTTTCAGCATCAGCCAGGCAGATGGCACAGAACCGCAGAATCCCCCTAAACCTCCTAAAATACCACCGATCAAACCAATGCCTACGTCCGCAGTTTTGCCTGAATGCTGAATCAATTTAACCTGTGGATTAAGCAACATCAGTGGACACCAGATCACGAGAAATATACCAAGCAAAATACGAAAAGTACTCGCCTCAACGATATTCAGTAACCAGGTGCCGAGTGGGACACCGATCAGACCAGCAATTAAATAAGGTAGATATAAGGTTCGGTGCAGATGAGGAAGTCTAGGTTCATTGGATAATGAAATGAGGTGACTCCACACCGAGGCAAAAACCACTAAGGGCGCAGCAAGTTGAGGACTTAATCCCCATACCCAGAATGACATGGCAATTAATGCAAAAGCAAAACCGGTAAGTCCCTGTACAAATCCTGCGATAATTGCACCAAGAATAAAGAGTAGCCAGGTCATAAAAATCAGGATATTGGAAAAGTTTGTAGTATTCAAAATATGGCTAGAAAAACCAAGCAGATCCTTAGCTGTATTTATGCGAATCTAAGTGTAAATATGCATAAATGATTTTTATTAAATCCGAGACAAATCCTTTAATTAAGTATGGAAAATGAACAAAATCATACAAGAGTGCAACAATGGCTCCGCGTACTCTTCATGAAATCACTTGATACTAATTGAGTGCGGTATAGAGGTGATGAAAATGAAAAAAATGATATTACTGTCATCTGTATTGGCAGTAGCGCTAACAGGCTGTGTGGTTGATCCTTGGGATGAAGGTTATCGCGGTCATCATGATCGTAATGGACATTATGATCGGGATCGTGGTGATAAGGACTGGAAAAAACATAAAGATCATCGTGACTGGAAACGTGACAGAGGCGATCGGGACTGGCGTCGTAATCGTTAACCGTTACCTTCTATTTATAAAAAAGGATTCCTTTAAGGAGTCCTTTTTTATTTGAATATTTAATATAAGTAGGTCTTAAGCTGCTTTTTTTTGATACAGCCCTGCGCGTACTGTACCGGCTTTGGTATTTTTAACTAAACGCCATGAACTTGGTAACTTCAATGTACTCAGTTCACGATCGGCTTCTACATAGATAAAACCATCTTCTTTAATCAGTGAATCAGCCTGAGTAGCCAGAGTTTCCCATAGGTCCAGACTATAAGGCGGGTCTAGAAAGACCAGATCAAACTGCTGTTTCAGGCTGGTTAATGCTTGTTGTGCTGTCGCAATTTTAAGTTGCGCACGTGCTTTGGTGACTTTGAGTAATTCCAGATTTTGGGTGAGGAATTGCGCCTGAGTACGATCCGGCTCAATCATCACCACTGAAGCTGCACCACGTGATAATGCTTCAAAAGATAAAGCACCTGAACCGGTACACAGATCCAAGACACAGGCATTCTGGACATCCCACATCAGCCAGTTAAATAAAGTTTCACGCACACGATCAGGTGTGGGGCGTAATCCTTCGATACTGGCAAAAGCCAATTGACGGCGTTTCCAGTCACCCCCAATAATTCTAAGTTGATTTTTCATGAATTATTCCTGATCGTCATTGGCTGAAGGGGTAGAGCGAGAAGTTGCAGGTTGCGGATTGTTTGGCTGTGCGTGGGTCGCCTGACCGCCTTCTTGGGTTGGGGTCGCATTCGGATCAGCACTTAACAGGTTTGGTCCACTTGGCAATTCGCCTGGTTTAATACCTGCTGTCATGAGACCGCCACTAATTTGATGGCCGGCAGGGTGAATCGGATTTTTATCGCGAGACAGTAACCAGTAGTCAAATAACGGTTTAGCCAGTTGCGCAGCAGAACCCCCATGTCGGCCATTTTCCCAGACAACGACTACTGCAATTTCAGGGGCTTCAGCAGGTGCAAAACCAACAAATAGACCATGATCCAGCTGGCGTTCAGTCAGCAGGGCTTCATTATAGCGCTTACCTTGGGCAATACTTTTTACCTGTGCCGTACCGGTTTTACCTGCGATTTGATACATCGGCGTGCGGATTCCGCGACCTGTCCCTGACTGAACCACATCGATCATCGCATCACGCATTTTGATCCAGTCATCTGGTTGACCATTAAAGTCGATTTTACCATTAGGGGCATTATGTACGGTGAAAGGTTTGGCACCTTTACTTTCACGCAGTACGTGAGGCGTAACATGTGAGCCTTGATTTGCTGTAATAGCAGTTGCCATGGCGAGCTGTAATGGTGTGGCGGTAAAGGCACCCTGACCAATACTCACCGAGATGGTTTCACCACGTGACCATTTAGATTTACGGGTACGCATTTTCCATTCCGGACTTGGGTAAAGTCCTGAGCTTTCACTTGGCAGATCGACACCAGTTTTTTCGCCAAAGCCGAACTGGCGCATCCAGCTATTCATTTTTTCAATGCCCATACGGAACGACAAAATGTAGAAGAAGGTATCGCACGAGACCACTTGCGATTTATGCAAGTTGACTACGCCGTGTCCTGACTTTTTCCAGTCGCGGAATTTATGCGAATCGCCCGGAAGTGTGAAATAGCCGGGATCGGAAATTGCTGTATCCCAATCGACCAGTCCATAATGCAGACCACCCATACCAAACATCGGTTTGATCGTTGAACCTGGAGGATAAGCCCCTTGAACAGCACGGTTATAGAGTGGTTGATCTAAACTGTCACGAAGGCCTGAATAGTCTTTGCTACTAATCCCGGTGACAAATAAATTAGGGTTAAAACTTGGACTGGAAACCAGCGCCAGAATTTCACCTGTACGTGGGTCAATCGCGACAATAGCACCACGACGACCGGCCAGTTGTTCAGTGGCAATGGTTTGTAGACCATAATCTAGTGACAAATACAGATCATTACCGCGTACCGGTTCTTTACGGCCTAAGTGGCGCAGGACATTACCGAAAGCATCAGCCTCAACAGATTCATTACCCGGTACACCATGTAAGAGATCTTCATAGTATTTTTCTACCCCTATTTTCCCGATCAGGTTAGACCCGGCATAGAGGTCCTTATCAATTTCTTTGAGTTCTTTGTCATTAATACGGCCGACATAACCAATCACATGCGCGAAGAGTTCACCATGTGGATAGTAACGCGTCATCTGGGTTTCAATATTGACGCCTGGAAATAGATATTTTACTTCACTAAAACGGGCAATATCATTTTCATTCAGATTCAGCTTGATCGATACCCGCTCAGTTTTACGCGCCGTCTTGATTCGTGCCTGAAAACGTTCAATATCTTCTTCGGTTAACTCCAGAATCGGTGTAAGACGTTTCAGCGTATCATCAATATCCTGCACATCGGCGCGGCTTAAGGTAGCTGTGAAAACAGGATAATTATCGGCAAGTAAAATACCGTTACGATCGTAAATATAACCGCGTGCTGGCGCTAAAGGCTGCAGACGAATACGGTTCTGGTCAGAAGCCGTAGAGAAGGTTTCAAAATTAAAAATTTGCAAATAGGCATAGCGGCTGACCAGCAGCAGCATAAAGAAAACCACAATACCGACAGAGATCCAGACCCGACTGCTATAGATGCGCTTTTCTTGTTGTGCATTTTTTAAAGGAAAGTGCTGCTTCATACGCGATCGACTTAAGACCAGAGGGAAAGGAATCAAAGTGGAGTATTCTAGCGCAACTGTACGGGATTTGATAATGGAAAACTGGCTGTAGCAATTCCTGTGTTTAAACTTTGACTTTGCAGACATGAAAATTGTAAAGTGCTGTATACAAGAGTTTTAATAATTCTGATAAAGTCAAAATTAAATAAAAATAGGACTCTACCAAAAACTATAATTAAGGAAGATGGTGAAGGAATGAACAAAGTTTACCCTTTGTTGGCATTTGCATTCTTTGCAAATGGGGTATATGCACATGATCAAGTGAATAATACGACAAACAGAACTGAGGATCGTGAGCCTAAAGCATTTAATGTTGGGGTCGGTTTTACCCAGAAACTTATCCATCTAAACACTGAATGGGTGAATCCTTATGGGATTGCTTATGTGAAAGGTGGTGCTTTTCTCAACGATGATCGTACAGTTGGAGCACAAGTTGGCTTTCGTTATCCTGCACACCTCACCGGCAAGGACAAAAATGGTTATTATGTAGGGGCTTATGCCGGTCATATCGATAGCAAACAGGTTGATGGCAAATACGAAAGCCGTTTAGGTGGGGGCATTGATCTGGCGTATGTTTTGCTTAGTTCAGAACGGATCAGCAGTTTTAGTATCGGTATTGGGGCGGGGGAGAAATTACAGGACAGTAATGGTCGCGTTGTAGCCAAAACTGAACCCAGACTACAATTCTCCTATACTTTAAGTATCGGTTTATAGACAAAATATTCAACTTTATTAATACCTGTATTCTGTGAACAAAAAATTAAATATGGAATTTATGCATGCTTGAGTACGTCAATGAATTGTGGCAAGCCTTCTTGAATCGCCCAGATTTTTGGGCAGTGCTCAGCATTATCCCGGTGACCGCATTCGTAACATGGGCTCACGTGTGGATGGCGCTAAAAATGGTGTTTTATCCAATTAATTTTTGGGGTTTTCATGTCGGGCCTGTTCCTGTTGGCTGGCAAGGTATTGTGCCGCGTAAAGCTGGAAGAATCTCAGGAATTATCACGGATAATACCTTGTCTAAATTGGGTTCTATCCAAGAGTTCTTGCAGGCAATGGATCCGGATGATATGGCACGTATTATCGGGGAACAGGTCGGTTTTGAACTGGAACATCTGATTGATGAAGTCATGATGGACCGAAATGCGGTGTTATGGGAAAACTTGCCTTATTCAATCAAGCGCCGTATTTATGCCCAAGCCCATAAACAGCTGCCACAGGTATTAAAAGAATTGGTGACTGAACTGACCATGAACGTCGAGTCACTGGTCGATATGCGCGACATGGTGGTCAGTCAAATGGAAGGCGATCGTCGTTTAATGGTGCGCATGTTCCTGAAAGTCGGACAGAAAGAAATCAACTTTATCTGGCATATCAGTGCCCTGATCGGGATGTTCTTTGGCCTGTTCCAGATGGTGGTCTGGTTTGTGGTGCCATGGCACTGGACCGTACCGTTCTGGGCTGCTATCTGGGGCTTCCTGACTAACTGGATTGCGATCTGGATGGTGTTTAATCCGGTAGAACCGCATTATATTAAATACCCGCAATTCTTTAAGCGTACAGCCGATCATAGATTCCCTTGGATCAAGCCGGTGATTCCAAGAATTGGCACCTATAACATACAAGGCGCATTTATGAAACGTCAGGAGGAAGTCTCTGACGTATTTGCAAGTGTGGTCACAGAAGATCTGATTACGCTAAAATCGATCATGACAGAAATGATGTATGGTGGTAAAAAAGATAAAACCCGCCGTATTGTCAAACGTCATATTAACGAAATTATGGAAACACCGCTGGTTCGGACCTCTTTACAGTTGTCTTTAGGACCAAAAGAGTATGCAAAACTCAAGACAGACTTGATCGATCGCTCGATTGAAATTACGATGGTGCCTGTAAGCGACCCTGCGTTTAATGCGAGCCGTGCACAGAAGATCTACCAAATGTTTAGAGACCGCATACGTGATTTGACGCCTAACGAGTTTCAGAATCTATTACGTCCTGCTTTTCAGGAAGATGAATGGATCTTGATTGTCCTGGGGGGAGTTACCGGTTTTGTTGCGGGTTTAATCCATTTGTTTGTGGCTTTCTTATAATTAGATGCCAAAGAGCAGCACACGTTTTGGTCGTGTGAAGCTGGGTATCTTATACATAGTTAAAAAATGAGGATGTTTATATATGCGCATTATCTTACTCGGACCACCTGGAGCAGGTAAAGGTACACAAGCTCAGTTGATCTGTAAGCGCTACAATATCCCACAAATTTCAACCGGTGATATGCTCCGTGCTGCAATTCGTGAAGGAACTGAATTAGGTCTACAAGCTAAAAGCGTCATGGACAATGGCGGTTTGGTTTCTGATGAATTGATCATTGGTCTGGTCAAAGAGCGTATTGCACAACCTGACTGTGCAAATGGCTGCATCTTTGATGGTTTCCCACGTACGATTCCTCAAGCTGAAGCGCTGGAAAAAGAAGGCATTGCAATTGATCATGTAATTGAAATTGATGTGCCGGATGAAGAAATCGTTCAACGTCTATCTGGTCGTCGTCAACACCCGGCGTCTGGTCGCGTTTATCACATCGTTTACAACCCGCCAAAAGTGGAAGGTAAAGATGATGAAACTGGTGAAGATCTGGTACAACGTCCAGATGACCAAGAAGAAACTATTCGTCGCCGTTTAGGTTCATACCACACTGAAACTGAACAGCTGGTTGGCTTCTATCAAGGCCGTGCAGCTTCAGGCGAAAATGCACCGACTTATGACAAGTTAAACGGTCTACGTCCAATCGAAGAAGTTCAAAAAGATCTTTTCGCGATTCTGGATCAAGCAAAATAATCGGTTTCCGATCATTTTGACTTTCAAAGAGCCCTAAGTCATATTAGGGCTCTTTTTATTGTATTGTTCAAAAGGATCTGCTGTGAAATTTGCTGTATTGGGATTGATGATTGTATTTCTGGCAGTACTGTTTGCGCTGTTCTATGTGAGCTTTAAGATGTTAAAAAAAGTACGCCAGGAAGAACGTGCTGAGAATGCCGGTAAGGTGCCTGAGCGTCAGCTGCATCCCAAATTACAGGCTGAGCTTGAGCAAAAGCGCAAGCAAGAACAGGCTGAGCAAAATAAAAAATAAAAACTTTTCGAGTACTTAAATTAAAAAGCTGAACCTAGCGTTCAGCTTCAATATTTTTCACCGGAATTGCGCGACCTGCGCAAAATTCAAAACGGTCTGGCCAGTTACAGACATCGGCGACCACACATTCATGACACTTCGGTTTACGTGCGATGCAGCAATAGCGGCCATGTAAAATCAGCCAGTGATGTGAATCAATAATAAATTCTTTTGGAATCACTTTGACCAGACGATGCTCGACCTCAAGCACGTTTTTACCCACCGCCAACCCGGTACGGTTACCAACACGAAAAATATGCGTATCCACAGCCATGGTCGGTTGGCCAAAGGCGGTATTTAGCACCACATTCGCTGTTTTGCGTCCTACACCCGGTAAAGCTTCCAGATCTGCACGATTGTCCGGTACTACGCTGTTATGCTTCTTGATTAACATTTCACAGGCTTTAATGACGTTCACAGCTTTGGAATTATACAGGCCAATCGTTTTGATATATTCCTTCAGCCCATCCACGCCGAGTGCATAAATCGCTTCCGGTGTATTGGCGACCGGAAACAGTTTATCGGTGGCTTTATTCACGCTCACATCCGTAGCTTGGGCAGACAGGGTCACTGCAACCAGTAATTCAAATGGACTGGAATAATTCAATTCAGTTTTTGGATTCGGACGCTGCTCACGCAGGCGCTCAAAGAAAGTCTGAATCTGTTTTTTAGTCATGTTTTTTACAGGCTTAGCTGTTACTGTAGTCATGATCTTATCCCTGTAAAGCCTGTAATTGCTGCATCAGTTCTTCAAGTTGCAGACGTTTGCGTGCATCCTCACGGACCGAAAGCTGTTTTTCTAACTTTTTGATTTGTGTACGTAATTTTGCAAGTTCAATCGTGGTTTTGGCATCAAGTGTAACCACTTCATCTGCTGGTTTTTGCACGATTTCAATGACAGGAACCTGATCGACCTGAGCAGAGAACTGGGCAAATAGGGTTGTATTAATCTCGGCACGAACGACAGGTCCCTTACGGTTGATGCGACGTTTTTCTTCGCGTTGAATATGCGCGTAGTAACGTTTGCGCAAGTCATCCTGTTCAGCAATACGTTGAGCTTCAGTTGGCAAAGGCTGAAGATCTTCAACTAGATCAATACAGTCTACCGGGCAAGGCGGAATACAGAGTTCACAGCCGGTACACAAGTCAGTGAGCACGGTATGCATCAATTTGCCTGAGCCAATGATCGCATCGACCGGGCAAGCGCTAATGCATTTGGTACAGCCAATGCATTCATCTTCACGGATCATGGCTTTCATGCGCTGAGGACGACCATCCGCCTGAATGGGCCAGACGCTTTCTTCAGCGGGCAGTTTAGAACGATTTAACAATGTTGCCAGAGCATCAGCGACTGGCTGTCCACCCGGTATACATTTATTGGCATCTTCGCCCTCAGCAATGGATTGAGCATAGGGCAAGCAGCCATCACGATGACCACATAGACCGCACTGGGTTTGGGGCAATAAAGCATCAATAGACTGGACTAGAGAGATTTGCGAATTCATGAATAACCTAGGCTGCTCAGGCTGAGCCTTAGAGTGAATGAAACAAAATATGTCAATTTAATGATTTTAACATGTTTTTAAGGAACTAAGTTATGCACGAATAAGGGTCACTTTGTGCATTATTATCAGGCATAAATTAACAATTAAGCATTGATTCAATTGGCATTTAAGCACACAGAAAAAATATTCATAATCAATATAAATAATTGTTATCAAATTAAATTTAAACTATTTTTAAAAAAAGTATTGTAGATTAGTTACAAAAGATATTTAATATTTTGCGCCAAAATTTAACATTGATTGTAAATTTGACCAATTTTGATCCATTTTCTGCTGAGGATTAAGCGTTGAAATACAACACACTTAATGAGTTCCTAGATTACGTAAAATCACGTGATGCACATCAACCCGAATTTCTTCAAGCTGTAGAAGAAGTGATGACCAGTTTGTGGCCATTCATTGAAAAGAATCCACAATACGCAGCACATGGTTTACTAGAACGTCTAGTTGAACCTGAGCGTGCGATCCAGTTCCGTGTTGCTTGGGTAGATGACCAAGGTCAAACACAGGTTAACCGTGCGTTCCGCGTACAGTACAACTCAGCGATTGGTCCATTCAAAGGTGGTATGCGTTTCCACCCGTCAGTGAACCTTTCTATTTTGAAATTCCTCGGTTTCGAGCAAACTTTCAAAAATGCCCTGACTACATTGCCTATGGGCGGTGGTAAAGGCGGTTCTGATTTTGACCCTAAAGGCAAATCAGAAGGCGAAATCATGCGTTTCTGCCAAGCGTTAATCATCGAGCTTTATCGTCATCTTGGTTCTAATACAGATATCCCAGCGGGTGATATCGGTGTGGGTGGCCGTGAAGTTGGTTACATGGCTGGTATGATGAAAAAACTCAGCAATGACACTTCATGTGTATTCACTGGTAAAGGCCTGACTTTCGGTGGTTCTCTGGCTCGTCCAGAAGCAACTGGTTACGGTACAGTGTATTTCGCTGAAGAGATGCTGAAAACTCGTGGCGAAAGCTTCAAAGATAAAGTGGTAACAATCTCTGGTTCTGGTAACGTTGCCCAGTACGCTGCTGAAAAAGCAATGTTCCTGGGTGCTAAAGTTGTTTCTCTATCTGACTCTGCGGGTACTGTTCACGTTAAAGACGGTTTCACTGAAGAGCTTCTTGCTGAAGTGATGGAACTGAAAAACATTAAACGTGGCCGTATCTCTGAATTTGCATCTAAACACGGTTTTGAATACCTTGAAGGTCAACGTCCTTGGGGTATCAAATGTGATATCGCGCTTCCATGTGCGACTCAAAACGAACTTGATGCGAATGATGCAGCAGCGCTTCTTGCAAACGGCGTAATTTGTGTTGCTGAAGGCGCGAACATGCCTTCTACACTTGAAGCAGTTGAGAAATTCGTTGAAGCGAAAATCCTTTATGCTCCAGGTAAAGCATCTAACGCCGGTGGTGTAGCAACTTCTGGTCTTGAAATGTCTCAAAACGCATTGCGTTTAGGCTGGACTTTCGAAGAAGTTGACGAACGTCTGCATGCGATCATGAAAGAAATTCACCGCAACTGTGTGAAATACGGTACTAAAGAAGACGGTACTGTAAACTATGTAGACGGCGCAAACATCGCTGGCTTCGTAAAAGTTGCTGATGCAATGCTTTCTCAAGGCGTATTCTAAGTCTGACTTAGTTTAAGCTTAAAAAAAACCGAGGTGAATGCCTCGGTTTTTTTATGTTCAGATTTTATCTTTAAAGAGTGCCTTTGACTGTTTCACGCTCTACAGCCATGTCGAATATATAGGCATATTTAGACTGGTCAGCTGCCGGATTTTTGATTTCATAACGTTTAACCCGAATAATCTGACGCTCATTCGGTGAATGCTGAAAACCTTCAATCTGGTCGTAAAATAAAGTCCAGTCTTTATCGACTTGAGTCTTTAAGCCTTTTTCATCATATTTGATTTCTTTTACTTGCAAGCAGGTTTGTTGAGCTACACCCGTACAGGCTTTAGTCTGGGGTGAAACTTCCAGGAAAATAGTTTCTGCCTGACCTTGGTATTTGGTTTCCGGTGTCATTTTTCCGGTAAAGACATATTTTTGACCATCAGCTGCAGTAATACTCAGTTTCGGCTGATTGGCATCACTTGGATCCAGGCTAAACGGAATATCACGCTTTTGCAGAAGCTGGCTGATAAAATGTTCCTGTTCCATTAATGGTGCATCACACGCCATCATGGTGCCCATCATGTCACCCGTACTCAGGGTATTATCTTTAACAGTCCAGCTCGTGCCAAGGCCATTACAGCCAGAAGCTACACTCAGTCTGCCTTGCTGATCAAAGCTCAGAACAATCGGGCGTTGCAGCCCACGATCAAGTTCCCAGGTATAAGCGGGCAAAATTTGTGTAGGCGTTTTTAATGTGGTGGATAGAGTAGAAATAGCCGGATCTCCTGAAGTGGCAGGAAGATGTGAAGATTGACATGCAGTTAAAGCCAAAGGGAGCAGGGCAAGCGCAAAAATACTGAATTTCATTGGTTTATATTCTATGTGCTAAAGTTTCAACGTGATTATAATCAAGAGATTAACAAAAAATATGGATAAAAATCGTAGCTTTTGCTAACAAAATGTATCCAAATTAAAAAGTCAGATTTTAAATAAGCGGAGCTATCGGTTAGTCAAAACGGTAAATATCCATTCCCAAAGCGCCCATCGTAAAGCTGCTATGCACGATACTGAAACGGTTTCCAGTGCCCATGGCAAAGAACAGTGGAGCAAAGTGTTCCAGCGTTGGGTGATTACGTTTTAACTGAGGAATAGACTGCCAGTCCAGAACGGCATCAAAATCGCTATGGGTTAATTTATTGGCCACATAGTTACGGAAGGTCGATGCCCATTCCGGAACTTCATCGCTATTTCCCTGCCAGGACAATTCACGCAAATTATGGGTAATGCTCCCTGACCCGATCAGAAAAACCTGCTGCTCACGAAGTGGCGCCAACGTCTGGCCAATCTTGTAAATCTCTTCTGCACTCATCGACATTGGTAAAGAAATTTCAACCACCGGGATATCTGCTTCTGGATACATATGTAAGAGCGGCATCCAGACGCCATGATCACGTGGACGGGTGCTGTTGGCATGTGCAGAGAAACCGGTATTGGCCAATAAGCCCAAGACTTGCTCAGCCAGCTCTGGGTTGCCAGGAGCAGGATAGCGTAACTCATATAACTCAGATGGAAAGCCACGGAAATCATGCCAGGTTTCAGGACGAATACCTGTATTGACTTCCAAAGCTTCACTTTCCCAATGTGCCGACATAACAATGATGGCAGTTGGACGTGGCAGATTCAGGCTTAAACGGTGCAATGCCGGGCCAACCTGCTCAGGATTGAGCGCGAGCATGGGAGAACCATGAGAAATAAATAAGCCGGGCAAAGTCTGTAAGTTCATAAGTCAAACCACATTAGTTCAATGTCTTAATCATGCAATAAAAAGGGAAACAAAGGCAGGGGTGATTGTTCAACAAAACGTTGCATAATCAGAACGCATCAACGGATCATCCTGCACGGTGATAAGGATGATTATGGTTGATGCTCATAGCGCGATACAGTTGTTCAATCAGCATTACACGGACTAGCGGATGTGGCAAGGTGAGTTTAGAGAGGGACCAATGCCAGGCTGCTGCTTTTCGGACTGCTTCAGAATGGCCATCTGGCCCACCAATCGCCAAAGCAATATCATGACCTTCCAGCATCCAGCCTTTCATGGTTTCAGCCAGTTTTTCCGTACTAAACTCACGGCCACCAACTTCCAGTGCAATCAGGACTTCATTCTGTTTTAAGGCATTTAAAATACTGTCACCTTCAATATTCCGGTATTTCAGAATATCGGCTTCAGAATCGTTTTTGCCCCGTTTCGCCATGGGCAATTCAACCACCTGAGTCTGTACAAAAGGCTGAATACGCTTGAAATAATCTTCAAAGCCTGTCAGCACCCAAGCCGGCATTTTCTGGCCGATGGTTAAGATACGGATTTTCATAGAACTGGATCAATAATTAGATACTTCATTATAACGATCAAACAACACGAAGTTGAGCTAGGGAAACAAATTGAAATTGAAATCATGAATTTAATGTTGCTTTAATATCCATAATTCAAGTATCCGCTTGATAATAAAGGAATGGATAATAAGAAATGCGGACCAGTCTCATTATTAAAAGATATTGTACTTTTCTACTAATTATTCTCGGTTTAACCAGTTCAGGCATGAGCTTTGCTGCACCTGCAAATTTTTCCTCCAAACAGGCACAGACAGAACATCTGGAACTGTTTATCAAACAAATTATCAGTGTAGATGAATACCGGAATTTTAAAAATACCAGTGAATTAAACCGGGTCTCAGCATGGCTCAAAGAACAGATGCGTTTACTTGGCATTCCTTGCCAATTTCAAAACTATATTGTAAATAGCCTAAGCTATAGAAATGTGGTGTGTCAACTGAATGCCAAAGCCAAAACCAAACTGGTTATTGGCGCGCATTATGATGTCTTTAGTGATCTGTATGGAGCAGATAACAATGCTTCCGGTGTAGCAGGGGTACTGGAAACAGCTCGATTATTGGCCTTACAAAAGTCAAAACTCAAACATAATATCGAGTTTGCCTTCTATACACTGGAGGAGCCACCCTATTTCAAGACTGAACATATGGGAAGCTATCTACATGCCAAAGCATTAAAGGCCCAGAAACAAAAAGTGAAAGGTGTCATTATTCTGGATTCTATTGGTTATTATGATGAAAATCTGGTGCAGACCTATCCGACAGGATTAAAATGGATCTATCCCCGACATGGAAACTTTATTGCTGCGATTGGACATTTGGCATCAGCCGGTTTGACAGGAGATTACTGCACGTCCATGCAACGTTTCAAGCGGCTAGACTGTCAGCGTTTTATTAGTCCGGCATTTGCTCAGGACATGAATTTTTCTGGCTATTTGAATTATGCCAAGTTTAACTATTCAACTATGCTGATTACAGACACAGCGCATTATCGTAATCCTTACTACAATACCGAGCAGGATACCTTAGATAAACTGGATCTGACCAAGATGGCTCAGGTCGTGAATGGTTTGGTCGATATGGTGATTCGCCTTTAATTGTCTTCACCTAGATACAAAAACACCCTGCCAGAGCAGGGTGTTTTTCAAAGCCTTTAGGTCTTAATGACGTGCAGCTTTAGCTTCTTCACTTGCTTTCACAATTGGTGGTTTCACCAGTGCTTTCGGCATATCGATCAAAGCCAGAGGTAAAATCTCATCAATCGATTTCACAGCTTTGATTTCTAAGCCTTCTTTTACATTTTCAGGAATTTCCGCAAGGTCGCGAACGTTTTCCTGTGGAATGAACACCAGTTTGATGCCACCACGGTGCGCAGCAAGCAGTTTCTCTTTCAGGCCACCGATACGCATTGCACGACCACTTAAGCTGGTTTCACCTGTCATCGCAATATCTGGACGAATCGCGATACCGGTGAATGCAGACACTAGGGCAGTGGTCAGTGCCAAACCTGCAGATGGGCCATCTTTCGGAGTCGCACCTTCTGGTAAATGCACGTGCACATCAGTTTCTTCAAAGCGAGACGCTTCGATACCTAATTCAGCCGCACGGGTACGAACGACAGTCATGGCAGCGGTAATCGATTCTTTCATTACATCACCAAGTGAACCGGTGGTAATGAATTTCCCTTTACCAGGTACTGCTGCAACTTCAATAGTCAGTAATTCACCACCCACTGAAGTCCAAGCCAAGCCATTTACGCGGCCGATTTGAGCTTCTTCTTCTGCCATGCCGTAGTCAAATTTATGTGGACCCAAGTAATCTGGAAGATTACCCGCATTCACTTCAACCTGAAGATTTTTAGCTTTCTTGCTAACTGCTTCTTTCACTACCTTACGTGCAATTTTAGACACTTCACGTTCAAGGTTACGAACACCGGCTTCACGCGTATAACGACGCACGATGTCACGAATCGCTTCTTCATGCACAGTCAACTCTTTAGCACGTAAACCATTGTTCTTGATTGCTTTAGGAACAAGGTAACGGTCAGCAATGTTAACTTTCTCTTCTTCGGTATAGCCAGGCAGACGAATCACTTCCATACGGTCCAAGAGGGCTTCAGGAATATTCATGCTGTTGGCAGTACAGATGAACATCACTTCTGACAGGTCAAGGTCCAAATCAAGATAGTGATCATTGAACTTGTTGTTCTGTGATGGATCAAGTACTTCAAGCATCGCAGAAGCTGGATCACCGCGGTAGTCTTGAGCCATCTTGTCAATCTCATCGAGCAAGAACAGCGGGTTTTTCACGCCAACTTTGGTCAATGACTGCACGATCTTACCTGGCATCGCACCAATGTAGGTACGACGGTGACCACGAATTTCTGCTTCGTCACGTACACCACCTAGGGCCATACGGACAAACTCACGGCCAGTCGCTTTGGCAATCGATTCACCCAAGGAAGTTTTACCTACACCTGGAGGACCAACTAGACACAGGATTGGACCGCGTAATTTTTTCACGCGAGACTGAACCGCCAGATATTCCACAATACGGTCTTTGACATCATCCAGACCATAGTGATCGGCATCCAGGATTTCCTGAGCTTTATTCAAGTTAATGCTAACTTTGCTGGCTTTGTTCCATGGCGTATCCAGAATCACTTCCAGATAGTTGCGAACTACCGCAGCTTCGCTAGAGGCTGGTTGCATTGCTTTGAGTTTACGGAACTCAGATTCCGCTTTTTTACGCACATGCTCAGGCAGATCAGCTTCAGCCAGACGTTTTTCGATTTCCGCAACGTCATCTTCCGCACCGCCATTCATATCGGAAAGCTCGCGCTGAATGACTTTCATTTTTTCATTCAGAAAGTATTCACGCTGGTTTTTTTCCATCTGGCGTTTAACAGAGTCATGCAAAGTCTGTTCGATCTGCTGTTCTTCAGACTGTTGCAATAAATACGTCATCAACTCAGTTAAATGTGCATCGAACTCGTCGTATTCCAGGAATTTCTGTTTCACTTCGATATTCAAAGGAACACGGGTCGCTACGAAGAATAACAATTGCAACAAGTCTTCGATTTTATTCGCAGCTGCAATCAGCTCACGAGCATTACGAAGTTTTGCTTCAGCATACTGAGCGAACAGGGCACGCAGCTCCTGCAAGCGCGTAGCTTGAGTTGTTTCATCGACTGATACAGTCATTGGGCTAAGTTCATGCTCAGCAGTCAAATACTCATTTTCATCAATGATGGTTTTGAGCTTGGCACGATACAGTCCTTCAATCAGGACTTTAATACAATTTTCATCATTTTCGTGATTCACAACTTGCACAATCTTCGCGACAGTACCGTATTGATATAAGTTGTCGTGATCAATTTCTTCTGTAAGCGAATCTTTTTGCGCAACTACAAATACTAGATTGTCACTGTTACGAGCCACATCAACTGCATTGATCGATTTTTCACGACCGACAAATAGCGCAATTTGCATGTGTGGGTACACCACCACATCACGTAGCGCCAAAAGTGGTAATACACTTGGAACCTGAGGCTCTAAGGTTTCTTGATTCATAATAATTTCAGACATGGGCACTCCTAATGAGTGACAACGGTGTTGCCATGTTTTTAATAGTGATGGGTAATTTAAAAATTACAAGGGCTATAGCGACTAAATTGTATAAAAAATGACTAATTATGTGATTTTAAAGTACTTATGTATTTGGAAATACATTGTTTAACGCTTAAAACGTTGTAAAAGTGTAGGCGTAAGCAGGGCATCTAGAGGCTGGTCCCAAACTTCTCGGGTTAAAGGCTGTGGGATCAGCTGAAAGTCATGTGCTAACCCCAGACGAAAAGGACGGTGCGGTGCTGTTGCCAGCGTACGATCATAATAGCCACCACCCATACCAATTCGGGTGCCATATTGATCACAGGCTAATAGTGGCATAACTAAAAGATCTAGTTTTGAGACATGCAGACCACGTGTAGCCATGGGTTCACGCATTCCCAACCGATGATGAGCAAAACGCTGGGAACGATATTGATTCTGGCTGATTTCTACCCAAGTGAGTTGCTGGTTCATATTGCAAATATTGGGGAGATAAACCCGTTTATGGTGCTTAAAGCAGTATTCAATCAGTGCCTGAGTCCGAACCTCACCGAAAGCATCCAGATAAACCCCCACAGATTTGCTTGCATGAAATTCTGGCAAAGTCCGAATCATATTCAGGATACGTTGTTGAGTCTGTTTCTGGGTAAAACGAGAGAGTTGACGGCGCTGTTTACGTAGCTGTTTGCGAAGTTCGGAAAGATTCATCGTCGTCATAAATATGGTCTTCAGGATTTTAAGGCATTAGATTAATAAAATGCCATAACTTAAATAGAGGGTAGCAACATAACGAGTATTATAGGCATCTGTATGAATTTTTGATTAAATTTTAAAAATAATAAAACACGAATCATTAATTGATTGATCTGTAATTAGATCTAGTCAACTTTTTAAAAGACGAAAAAAGATACGGGTATAGGACGCTAAACCAAGAAAAATATAATAAATTTGAGCTTTAGAAAAGAAGATAAATGATGAAATATTTTGAGAAAAATAGAAGCACTCCGAGGATGCCGCTGCATGTCATTACCCTTGAACCCTAAAGTTCAAGGTGGACGAGACGCATACTTGCTGGGTTTCCCATACCGGATGGGCATACACTCTAAATATGCAGAACTCAATCCTAAGATTTAAATATCGGCTCAGGGGAATCTGACCCGCTGGCGAACATCTCAGAGTTAGACTAAGTATAAACGATAATGCTGATGTGGCAACTCTATGCTGTTCGTGAACTGTAAACAGTTTAGTCGAACGACCGAAGTTTATACAAAAAACTCGATTATTCAGTTAGTTCTTCAACTTCTTCCAAAATAGTTTGTAACAAACGTTCGCAGTGTGCATATTGTTGCAGGGATTTATTCATCGTCAATACTTCCTGCATCAGTTCCAGTGCCACCATAATGATCAGTTTACTTGGTTCCATACGAGGTGCTTTACGGCGAAATTCATCGTATTTTTCATTGAGTAATTGCGCTGCACGTTGTAGTTCATCCTGCTGATCCGCAGTGGAGGCCAGACGGAAACTGTGACCCAATACCTTTAAGTCGATTGCGATTTGTTCACTCATGATGAAGCTTCCTCAGTCACTTCAGTAGGATGGGCCAATTGCTGAATTTCCTGTGCATTTTGATCCTGGGCTGTTCCCAAAATTGCCAGACGTTGAATAATGGCTTCAACTTTAGCTTTGGCATTTTCATTTTTCTGGGTAAGACGTTCAGATTCCTGATTCAGCCGCTGAATTTCCTGCTGGGCATGACGCTGTTCCAGCAATAACTTTTCTTTCAGCACGCGTAACTCATTGCGTTCAGCCAGAATTTCCTGAAAACGGTTCTTTAGATCAGTACAACTTTTTTCCAGACGGCTATAACGATCTGCCAGTGCTGTAGCATCCTGGTTTAAATGCTGAAACTGGTTACGTGATTCTGTCAGTTGCTGATTGAGGTTCTGGATTTCTTGTTGTTTTTGCGCAATAAAGCTATTTTTTTGTTCAATTTGAGTTTCATGTTGCACGCTTGAAGCCTCTTGCTTCTCACGTAAACTGGTATTCTCACTTTCAAGTTGTGCAAGTCGCGTTTTTAAAACGCCAATATGCACTTGTAGACGCTGTAATTCTTCTAACATATCGAGGTCGCACAGTGTTGCAAACAAAGGTAATATATAAAGCAGTATAGAGATTGGATAAACGAATGCAAGACGATATTTCAGGTTGGTCAGAATGGTACCGCAATTTTTCCTCAATTGAAGAAATTTCTAGCCCAAGCGAACTGCATGGTTTGCTTACCGGAATTGTCTGTGTCACTCAGGCACCTTCAAATGATGAATGGGTACAGATTCTAGAAACGCTAGATGTTCCTGAACTGAACCCTGAAGCATTAGAATTGTTAACGGGTGAGGCAGAAGACATATTTCATGCGCTGTCTGAAGATGAGCTGGATTATCTGCCATTACTACCAGATGATGAGCATAGCTTGGCTGAACGCGTTCAGGCACTGGCTGACTGGTGTGCAGGCGTAGTGCTTGGTTTCGGTCTGGCTTCAGGGCATATCCGCAATGATGAAATGGAACTGATTGAACATTTACAAGATGTTGCAGCAGTCGAGTTTGAAGATTCTGATGACGATGCCGAAGGCGAAGAAAGCTATCAGGAGCTGTATGAGTTTGTTCGTCTGATTCCGGTAAGCCTGTCCGTCGGCCGTAAGAAATTAGAAGTTGAAGAAACACCTTTATTGCAGAAATTCACGCAAAAAGCACCAGCTCCAGCTTCTGCAACTGAAGCGCAATCTGTAGTTGAAATTTTCTCGCCGAAACGTCCGAGTTAAGTTCAAGTGGTTCTAGACACAAATTAAAAAACGGTTCTGAAAACCGGCATATTTTTTGCTGATCCTTCTCATGATGATGATAGTAAATTAATCTGACCTGTTTTCAGGACCAAATTTTAAATAACAGTAGTAATTGATAAGAAGTAAGGTGTAATGAAGAAACTGACTCAAGCCGATTTTCAGGAACGTCGTGACATCCTCGCAGGGGAAATGGGATTACGTAGTATCGCGATTATTGCCACCAGCCCGGTCGCCCTGCGTAACCGCGATGCAGATTATAAATACCGCGCGGACAGCAGTTTCTTTTACCTGACCGGATTTGCTGAGCCTGAAGCAGTTGCAGTAATTGAAACTTTTGATACTGAAGAAGAAGGCTATACCTATAGTCTGTTCTGCCGTGAACGTGATCGTGAAATGGAAATCTGGAACGGCTACCGTGCCGGAGTAGATGGCGCCGTTGACGATTATGAAGCGGACGAAGCCTACGCGATTGATCTACTGGATGAGGAAATCCTCACCAAGCTTCAGAACAAAGACAAGCTTTTCTACCGGATTGGACACAATGCCGAATTTGATGCACGTGTAGCTAAATGGATCGTAACAGCCAGTGGTGAAAGCCGCCGTGGTACTTCTGCACCGGCACAGATCATGCAGCTGGATCGTATCATTGATGAAATGCGTTTGCATAAAGATGAAAATGAAATTGAACTGATGCAGCTTGCATCAGATATTTCTTCAGAAGCGCATACACTGGCTATGCAGAAAGTTCGTCCAGGCATGATGGAATATGCTTTAGAAGCAGAATTAAATTATGTTTTTGGTAAAAATGGCTGTGTACCATCCTATAACAGTATTGTTGGTGGCGGTGAAAATGCCTGTATTCTGCATTATGTAGAGAATGACAAAGAACTGAAAGATGGTGATCTGGTTCTGATTGATGCTGCATGTGAATATCAGTTTTATGCTTCGGACATTACCCGTACTTTCCCGGTGAATGGTAAATTCAGTCCGGAACAAAAAGCGTTATATAATGTCGTACTGGATGCACAGATTGCTGCCATCAATGCAGTTCAAATCGGGAACTCTTATAAAGAGCCGCATAATGTGGCGGTTCGCATTCTGGTTCAAGGTTTACTTGATCTGGGGATTATGCAGGGAGATCTTGAAGAAATTATCCAGACGGAAAGTTTCCGCCAGTTCTATATGCACGGTACTGGACATTGGCTGGGTATGGATGTACATGATGTAGGTACTTATAAAGCCAACGGTGAATGGCGTGCATATGAAGAAGGTATGGTCGTGACAGTTGAGCCGGGTCTTTATATTGCGCCAGATGATGAAACTGTAGATGTTAAATGGCGTGGTATCGGAATCCGGATTGAAGATGATGTGGTTGCTACCAAAAATGGCCCACTAGTGCTAACTGCAAAAGTTGTGAAAACCGTGGAAGATATTGAAGCCTTAATGGCCAAAGCCCATGCTGCTTAAATAAAAGATATAAAAAAGCCGGTGATCTCACCGGCTTTTTTATTTAGTAGAAAGTTAAAAATGTATTCGTGAATGATAGTAATTTTTTAATTTATTGATATTAAAATGAATATTTATAAAATTTTAAGAAAAAATGGATTAATTTCTTAGGCAATAAGTTATCCAATGGCTACATAAAACAAAGATACTATCGAGAAACATGCAAGACTTTTACTTACGTTAATCGCGACTTATTCAAATAAAATTAACTTTGTTAAAATTGAGAATTATAAGATGACAGGAATTCAACACAGCAATTGAGTTTTTAGCATCAAAGCAACATATTAATTCCGATTTCATTCTCATACTTGACCTGTTCCTTAAATAAACTCAAAGAAGAGCAGGAGAAAAATGATGAGACTAAATACGCTTGACTGGATTGCTTATGCTTTAGCGATTATTGGTGGCATCAACTGGGGTCTGGTTGGTGCGTTTAACTTTGATTTAGTCGCTGCCATCTTTGGTGAAATGAGTGCACTATCTCGAATTATTTATGTATTGGTTGGTTTGTCTGCCTTGTATCTGATCTATACTGGTACAAAATTGGGTCGACGTGATGTACATCATGAGTCTCAAGCTCGAGTAGTACGTTAACTGACTAAAAGTTAATTAAAGTCATTGATATTTTTTTAATTAACTGATTTTTATAAAAAATTAGTTAATCTAAAAGATATACAGGATTTTTAACAGAAACGGAGCTTAAGCTCCGTTTTCCATTTGTAAATTAGTCAACCTAGATAAAATTTTAAATCGATAAAAACTGTATAAAGTGATCAAAAAATCTCTATAAGTTTTTTCTATCAACCGGATAAAAATACCTAAAGAAGTTAAATGGTTCTTTGCCTAATTTAATTAACCTTTTTTCTAAAACTAGATACGTAATAGAGCCTGCCAAGATCGAAGAGGTAATAAGTATAGAGCTAAATAGGTAAGGGTTTAATATATTAAGTTTGTTTAAAACCATAGCAACTGGGCTTAAAGTAAAAGGATGAATCAAATATAAAGAGTAAGATGAATCTCCAAGATGATTAAAGAATCTTAAAATTAGTGATTTAGTTTCTGTGATTAAGTCTTCTAAAGCTACACATCCAACAAAAATGAAAAACATTGGGATCCCGATTTTTAATGATCTCAAGGTGATGAAATCAGGTAGTTTATAAAAGTTTTGATAGGCTAATAGGGAAGCACCGACAAGAATCATAAATATAGACATTAATCGGGAAAGACTAGTATTTTTTATAATGATAAATGCCAGAACGCCTAAAGCGAATTCAAGCAAAAGATTATGGGTTAAAAACATCAGAAATTCAGATTTTGGTTGGAGTATTAAACCTATAGCCACAACAACTGAAAAACATAGAATGATAAAAAGATATTTATATAAGTCTTTTAATAAAAAGATTAGGAAAAAAGAAAATATAAAATAATAATAAAATTCGTAGCTTAAAGTCCATCCATTATTAATTAAAAATTTACTGCCATTCGGAATTAAAAAGAAAGATTCGAAAATTCCTGTTTCACCACCGGATGAATTTATAAGATTTGGAGAAATCAGAAATACGATTAAAGCAAAAAAACTGAGAACCCAATAAAGAGGAATGATTCGGATGAATCGGTTTCTCATGAAATTTAGAAAATTAACTTTTTTATTATATGTTGTATAACACATAATAAAGCCAGAGATTATGAAAAATAAATCAACACCAGAACCGCCTATGTGATACCACTGAAGCGTATCAACATTGTATTGTTGTCCTTTAAAGGAGGTATGACTTATAACTACCATTAAGGCAGCAATCCCCCTAAGAAATTGCACTGAATAAAGCATAGTTATTATTTTATTAAAGTATTTAATTTAAACTACCATACTCAATGTTTGTCTAACAAATATACCTAGTGAAAGACCGTGAATATTACTAATTATTTAATCTAAAATCATTACGGTTGGTTTTATATAAAAGTAGCCGTATTTTACGGGAACTCAAATATTCACTAGAGTTTAGAAACTGGTAAAAAATGAATTTTTTATTAATTATTATTATTTATTAACCGGCTTAAAATATGTTTCAAAATTTTAATAAAAAGTAAAAGTACTCAGCTTAATAAAAGAAATTCCAGAAACCATTGATGAATTAATTCAAAGATCACGTATACATTATTAACTTCACACCAAAATTTGGGAATTTTCTATAAGTAGATGAAAGATATAGGTAGTAGTGATTGCTAAGATTTCTGTTTAGAAACTTCAGTATCATCTTCAAATTTTTAATCATTAAATAATAAAAAACCCCGGCATCCTGCCGGGGTTTTTCGTATTGGTTAGCTTGGTATAACTCCTGTCGTACCTTACTGTCCTTGTGCTTATCTATTGTTATTCTTATGTGGAACTCCCTGTTCCTGATGTAATCATCATATGAAAATTCATTTAACTAAAATAGGGGTAAAGGACTTGAATAGCTGTAAGTCAAAGAGTACAAGATTGATTATTAAATAAGCATGTTTTTTGTATCATTCAGAAATTAAAAACAATTACCCTTTAAAAATATTTTGAGAAAAGAGGAAGAATGTACATACTTAATAAGTTGCTTGAGCTCGACTTGGCTGTCGTTTCAAAATTGAATAGAGCGACTCATTTAATCCTTTCCTTCATCTTTGCTAGTGGATTTGTAACAGTTGCACTACTGATAGAGAATAAATCACTGATTTGTATTTTGGTCGGGTTGCCGCTGTTCTGGCAAAGATAACTGATGCTCAAATTACATGGGCATTTAGAAAGTAAAAAACTGATACTTGATGGCAGATCTCAAATAGCAAAATTTTGAAGCTTTTTAATATAGAAATATTTAAAAAATACATGTTCAAAGCAAGTGGCTGAATTTATATAAAAATTCATTTTATTTTTCAAGTTATTTTACTATTCGATAAATTATTTTGTATCTGATCATAGAAAATTTTTATAAAATCAGTTATATATATTAAACAGAAAAATATTGAGTAATGTACATAATCTAAAATATTGAGGTAGACAATGAGCGACGCAAGACTTTTATATGTTAGTAAGTTGTATGATTGCGAAGATCCAATGAATGATCTATTCAATATTCTGACAGAAGCGTTGAATTTCAATTCACGTAATGCGATTTTTGGGGCTCTGTATTATGGAAATGGTTACTTTGTTCAATGTCTGGAAGGAGATAGGAACAAGATTGAAGATCTGTTCTATAAAAAAATCTTGAAAGATCCTCGACATAAAAATTGTGAAGTTCTGTATTTTGAAGATGTGAATGACCGTCTCTTCTCAGACTGGCATATGAAATATGCCAATATCCATCAGGATATTCTTGGATTCTTTGCCGAACATAATCTGGATGAATTCAATCCTTATACCTTGAATGCCGAGACCATTCCTCAATTTATACAGATATTGGCAAGTTTGAATGACCATGCCTATACATTGAAAGCAAGTTAATCCTTACATCATCATGCGATATAAGCTAAAGCTACGTATCGCATGATTTTTTAAAATGAGTATTTACTTTAAATAAGTTAAATAAAAAATATTATATAAATTCAAAAACATAAATATTGTTAATTCAAAAAATTATATCCAGATCCCATCTTCATCATTTCATACCAAGCCAAGCTTTTAAACCTAACAATCAGTGCCAAAATTCTTCTGCTTTTTATCAGGCAGATGATACTTCTGTATTTTGAAAAATTTAAGTAGGACGTTGAGGTGAGCTATAAATTAACCACAAGCAGACTTCGCTTCGAAACCGCAACCTAATTTATTATAAAAAAGAAATTTTTTAGGCTAATATAAAATTCATCATGATTATAAGTATCTATGTATATAGATACGATATTGAAAGGATTACAGCATGCAACAAGAAGTCATCATTGTCGGTGGTGGTATGGTCGGCCTGAGTCTCGCGCTGATGTTGGCGAAAACCAATATTGCAGTCAAGCTTTTGGAAGCGATCAAATATCCAGATTATGATGATGTAAATCTTGCACCCTATCATTCCAGTTTTGATGCACGTAATAGTGCCTTGTCACGCCGTAGTGTACAGATTTATCAGGAACTTGGGCTTTGGGATGCCTTGCAGGAACATGCAACGCCGATTCTTGAAGTGAATATCACTGAGCAGGGCAGTTTTGGTAAGGCGCGCTTAATTGCAGAACAGGAAAAAGTCGAAAGCTTTGGCCAAGTGATTGAAAATGCCTGGCTAGGTCGTGTGCTATTAACTCAAGTCAAAAAAGAACCTTTAATTGAACTGATTGATGGGGTTCAGGTCAGCTCTCTGACTCAAGATGCTGAGTTTGCTTATCTTGAAGCACAACGTGGTGATGCTTTATTGAAACTTCAATCCAAAGTGGTGATTGCTGCTGATGGGCGTGATTCTTTCTGTCGTAAAGCGCTCGGTATTGGGGCTTCAGAACATGACTATGATCAGGTCGCCATTGTCACTACCGTTCAAACTTCTAAGCCACATAATCATGTTGGCTTTGAACGGTTTAGCCACTTAGGCCCATTAGCCTTATTACCACTTCCAGGTGAATATCGTCGTTCTGTAGTCTGGCCTGTGAAAAAAGGAACGGAAGGAGAATGGCTGGGTGAAGAAAATGACCAGCATTTCCTGAACGCCTTACAAGAAACCTATGGCGATCGTGCCGGTAAATTCCAGAAAACAGGTAAGCGCTTCAGTTTTCCATTGTCCCAAGTATTAGCAGAAAAACAGGCTGTGGGCCGCGTGGTCTTGATGGGTAATGCTGCACATACAATTCATCCAGTAGCGGGTCAGGGTTTTAACCTGTGTATGCGAGATGCGCATGTATTGGTGCGCTACCTGAAAGAACAGCAGTCACAAGGTGCAGACTTAGGTGATGCAGCAGTATTACAGGATTATGAAAAATCCCGTTTGAATGACCAGCAAAGAGTGATTAAGTTCTGTGATTCAGTCGTACGTGGATTTAGTAACCAGAATCCATTCTTGAAACTGATCCGTAATACCGGACTGATTGCTTTTGATACCATTCCTGGTATCAAGCCACTAGTCGCTAACTATGCCATGGGGTTAAAAGCATGAGTCTGAATCCAAGTTCTGATGTATTAGATGTCGTGATTGTTGGTGGCGGTCTGGTAGGCGGTCTAACGGCTTTATTACTCGCTCAAGGTGGTGTGCAAGCGACTGTTCTGGATGCTGCGCCTATTCTGGATGCAGACAAAACTTTAAGCGTAGCCAATCCGCGGGTTTTGGCTCTAAGTCAGGCGACTATTCATTTATTAAAAACCGTAGGTGTGTGGGAAAAACTTGCACGCCAGCAGCCATATACTGGAATGCAGGTCTGGAATAAAAATGGCTATGGTGAAATTAACTTTGGTCATTCTTCGGAAAGAACACCTTCTGTAGAGCAGGCGCTAGGCTCAATGGTGGAACCGAGTATTCTGAATCTGGCCATCCAGCAAAAGATGCTTGAAGAGGTGCAAGATTACCGCACACAGGTCAAAGTTAACCGGGTTGAACGTGGAGTAGATGTTTGGATCATTCATCTGGCAGATGGCACCCAGCTCAAAACTAAGTTGGTCATTGGCGCAGATGGCGCGAACTCCTTTGTGCGCGAGCAAGCCTTTATCGATATCGATGTACTGGACTATAAACAGGCCGGAATCAGCTGCGCAATTAGAACAGCCCAGCCACATCAGCATGTGGCCCGTCAGATTTTTCTGGAAACTGGTCCTTTGGCTTATCTGCCAATGGCGAGTCTTAAAGAAGAAGAGCAAGGCCACTGGCAATCCATAGTCTGGACATTACCTGATGATTATGCCGATGAGTATGCAGCGCTATCAGATGCTGACTTCACTCAACTATTGACCCGTGAAAGCTATCATATGCTGGGTGAAGTGCTGGAAGCGACAGCACGAGCGAAATTCCCACTCAAAGCTCGTGCTGCACAGCAGTATGTACAAGATGGCTTGGCACTAATTGGTGACGCTGCGCATGTGATTCATCCGCTCGCTGGACAAGGGGTTAATATCGGCTGTCTGGATGCTGCCGTACTCTGTGACGTGTTGCTGCATGACAAAGCGCGTGGAGTGTGGGCCCATGAACAGACCTTGAAACGTTATGAGCATCGCCGTAAAGGCCAGAATGATGCCATGATGCATAGCATGTCGGCGATTGGCTGGATGGAAACTACAGAGCTTTTCCCAGTGGTGTGGGCACGTAATTTCGGGCTGAAACAGGTCGAGCAACAGACAGTCCTGAAAGATGCATTTATGGCTCAGGCGAATGGTTTAAGTTTACTCAAAGATACACGTTATTCAGCCTAGCGACCGAATGTAAATTTTTTAAACAAACATCTATAAAGAGTAACCATTTTGTTTAAAAAAGATACGATTTTTTGAAAATTAGGGCTAGGCGAAGACCAAAGAGATTGCTAAATTTCAGTTAATTTAAAGCTTGGTTTAATAGATAAAAGCGAAGCCATTTGTGGGGAGAGCAAAATGACAGACGTAAATGATTATGATGATGTAGAAGATCCTGTAATCGACGACGATGAAGCAAAAGCAGCAGAAAAAGGTGCTGCAAGTAGCGAAGAAGTTGTGAATGATACAGACGTATTAGAAGCTGAAACTTTAACTGTAACTGCTAAGCAGAAAAAACGTCAGGCACTTGAAGATGAAATTGCGGCTTTCCTGGCAAGCGGTGGCCGTATTACTGAAGTTCCAGCTGATGAATCTGTTGCAAGAGAATAATTGCACTTGATATTAACGAATAAAAAAACACCACATTGATTGTGGTGTTTTTTATGGGTAAAGAAAAATTAATCGTTGGCAGAGGTTAGTTCCAAAGCACGTTGATAGGCGATTTTTTTCTTAATCCCGGTCAAATCGGCAGCCAGTTGTGAAGCTGCTTTGACAGACAGATCCTGCAATAAACGCAGTAACAATTTATCCAGTTTTTCCTGATCCAGATCTTTCTCTTCGATAGAACCACCAATCACCAGTACGATTTCACCTTTTTGCTGGTTATGGTCATTGGCAACAAATTCGACCAGTTCACCCAGTGTCATTTTCTTGATGGTTTCAAAGGTCTTGGTAATTTCACGGGCAAAACCGACAGGACGCTCTGCACCGAATACCGTTGCCAGATCTTTAACACATTCCAGAATGCGGTGTGGTGCTTCATAGAAAATTAAGGTCTGGGTTTCATCTTTCAGTTTTTCCAGAGTCAAGAGTCGCTGACTTTGTTTAGACGGTAAAAAGCCTTCAAAGCTGAAACGGTCACTCGGTAAACCTACTGCGCTTAAAGCGGCAATTGCAGCACATGCACCCGGCACAGGAACCACACGAATATTATGTTCTTGCGCAGCACGGACAAACTTGAATCCTGGATCGCTAATCAGTGGTGTGCCAGCATCACTGATTAATGCCATATCTTCACCATTGAGCAGGCGTTGAATCAGCTGATCAATCTTGTTGCTTTCATTATGTTCATGACAGGCTGTCAAAGGTGTTTGAATATTAAAATGTTTAAGTAATTGTGCAGAAGTTCGTGTATCCTCAGCTGCAATAAGACTCACCGATTTCAATACATTAATTGCACGATAACTAATATCATCTAAGTGCCCGATTGGAGTCGCAACAACAAATAACTGAGCACTCATAGGTTTCTCCATGTGGAATAAATCGAATAATAAAAAATGGAAGATTCAAAACAAAATTCTGGGCTTGGGGTTACTGGCCTGCGTCAGCAGCGTACAAGCGGAAGTGCTGATTATTCTACCTGAAACCGGCCCCTTGGCGCGAGCCGCTTCGAGTATCAAGCAAGGATTTCTCAGTGCATATACGGCGTCCGGACAGAAAGTACCATTGAAATGGGTCAATTCAGACCAGAAAAAAATCTCTCAGTTACTCAAACAGCATGTCAGTAAAAAGACGCAAATGGTGATCGGCCCTCTGGCACGTCAGGATGTAGAGCAGCTGGTGCAGACTAAACCCAAGATTCGTACACTGAGTTTGAATGAAACTAGCCTCACGGCCCCAAATATCTGGCAATTTAGCCTGTCGAAAAAAGAAGATGCAGCTGCATTACAGAAGCAGATTGCGCTAGATGGGATTCAGCAACTGTTTGTGCTGCGTCAACCGGGCAGTGAGTCAGAACATGAACTCTTGCTAATGTCACTACTTAGCCAGAGTGAGCTGCAACTGGAAATGATCGAGAAGCCGCCATTTTTTCTGAAGAGCAAGCAGGGGATACTATTGCTTGGCAATGCAGACTGGCTGGAATCCTTACATGGTTTAGGACATAAACGGATTTATACAGTCGCAAATGCAATTAATGAACAGCATGTTCCGCCACGAGGCATCAAGTTCTGCGATGTGCCGGTACTTTATTTTGCTAACTGGCCTGATGTGATGCAGGCTCATCAACAGGCACCGGTGAATATGTCCTATCAGCGCTTGATTGCTTTTGGTGGCGATGCCTGGCAAATCACCCAGTATTATTTAAACAATAAAAAAATACGCAATATTGAATTCCAGGGTCGTACTGGAATGATTCGGGTATCGGATCAGGGCATACAACGTACACCATCCTGTTTTCAGCAGAGTGCCAAAGGTCTCAAGGCACTATAAGAGTCAGCGATGCAGAAACAATTAGGTGTATGGGCAGAACAACAAGCTGCGCAACTGATGCAACAACAAGACTTTCAGCTCATTGCCAGAAACTGGCATAGCCGCTATGGTGAACTTGATCTGGTCATGCAGCGTGAGCAGGAACTGGTCTTTGTCGAAGTAAAAGCACGAGCTAAAACGGGTTATGCATTGGCTTATGAATCTGTTTCCTCTGCCAAGCAACGAAAAGTCCTACAAACGGCTGTATGTTTTATTCAAAAAAATCCACAGTTTGCACATTATTACTATCGTTTTGATGTGATTTGTTTTGATTTTAATCGGTATTTTGCAAAAACCATACAGCATGATTTTTCTCAATACCCTTATGATCTGCACTGGTTTGAAAATGCTTTTACTTTTGATCAAGAGTTTATTAATCTTTGAATAAAATAAGATCTGATGCGGCAGATAAAATTTGCAGCATCATGGGAAAGTTCAAGTATGATGAAGAACATCTGGCCTTGAAAAAACAGATTATTATATTGAAATAAGACTGATTAAAATTAAGGAGTCTTGCTGAGTGGTTAAGCGTATTGCAATAACAATGCTGTGTGTCGCAAGTTTATCGGGTTGTGCCAGCTTTATTTCTAGCGGTACTGGTACGGCTCCTGTAGGTACCGAAAATGGAGCTCGGACGCTAGGACAGGTATTTATCGATTCTTCTATTGTACGTACTGCAAAAATTAATCTTTATAAACTGGATTCACGTTTTAAACAGTCAAGGGTCAATATTGAAAGCTTCCATGGTAATGTCCTGTTGACCGGGCAGGTGCCGGATGCGCATCTCAAGCAATTGGCAGAAGATAATGTCAAATCCATGAGTGATGTCAGAGCGGTGCATAACTTTATCACTGTGGGTAACCAGAGCAGCTACACTACGATCATGCAGGATACCGCCGTGACGGCGAATACCCGTGGTTTGATTATGAAAGCACCGGTGGTGTCTGACAGCAAAGTGCATGTGCATACTGAAGATGGTGTACTGTATGTGATGGGACGTCTGAACAGTGCTGAAATCGATGACCTGAATCAGGTGCTGCAACAAGTGGGGAATATCACGAAAATTGTCACGCTCATCGACAACGTGGATCAGCGCTCTGGTTATAGTACTAACCAGAATTTTGCAGCGCCTGCATCTTATGCACAGTCGGGTGTTGAACAGACTCCAGTCGCCATCGATCCTGATACAGTTGAACCGACCGATGTTCCATAAGGTCAGTCAATTTAAAACGCAGCTGTCAGATCAGATCCTTGAAGTCCAACAACGTTATAAAGATTTCCGGATCTATGATTTTGGCAGTTATGCGCTGAACCGGTTAACCCCCAAACAGGGTTATAGTGTTGAAACCCAGTTAGCCTATGGCTTAAAAGCCCGTCAACGTTTTGATCTGTTTTTAAGCCATCAGCCATTAGCACATCGCCCCCTGATTGTCTTTGTCCATGGGGGTGCCTGGCTGCATGGTGATAAAAAGGATTACCACTTCATTGGTGAAGCCTTTGCCAAAGAAGGCTATGATGTGGTGGTGATGAATTATCACCTAGCGCCTGAACACATTTTCCCGATCTATATTAATGATCTGCATTTATTGCTAAATCATTTGCAGCAGCATGCAGACCAGTTAAATATTTCTACGGAAAATCTGGTCTTGATGGGGCATTCAGCCGGGGCATTTAATGTCATGTCAGCGCTATACCATCCACAAAAGGCCATGATTGAGCGGGAACAGATCCGCGCCATTATTGGACTGGCAGGTCCTTATCATTTTGACTATAAAGATGATCCGATCTGTGCCGATGCTTTTGACCAGTCGATTCCGTATCAGCAGGTCATGCCATATTATTTTGTGGAAAATACCTCCACCAAACATTATCTGTTCATGGCAGGGCGGGACAATATTGTCGGTCATTTCAACAGTCAGGATCTGGACCGGGTTTTAAAAGACCATGGCAATCATAGTGAGCTGATTACCATTCCGAAACTGGGTCATATTACGATGATCGGTTCATTGTCCAGTTTGTTTAGCCGGTTCTTTGAAACCAAGCCGCGTGTGATGTGGGCGCTAGAAGATGCTTTCAAGTGAAGATCTGTGATCGTGGTAATTCCCATAAAAAAGCCCGGTATAAAAACCGGGCTTTTTAATTGAAAACCTTAGAGCCATTTACGGGTATCATCTGCGACCGGTGTACCTTGAGTCACATGCATGATCATGGCATGGGCAATACTGCCTTTAAATGGAATTTCAGGCAGCTGATCAAACTTGAAGAATTTCGCATCGCTAATTTCTTCTTCCTGCAATTGCAGCTCACCGCCAGCATATTCTGCTTTGAAGGCAATCATCAAATTACTCGGGAAAGGCCATGGCTGACTGGCCAAATACTGGATATTTTTCACTTTCAAGCCGACTTCTTCCAGCGTCTCGCGATGTACCGCTTCTTCAAGCGTTTCCCCAACTTCGACAAATCCGGCAATCAGACCATACATCTGGCTTTTGGTATTACGTGCATTTTTGGCCAGCAGAATCTCATCTTCACCGCGGGTAATCACAGTAATCACACAAGGTTGCACCCTTGGATACTGACGATAATGGCAAGCTGGGCAAACCATGGCATATTCAACAGCATGGGCTTCAGTCGGAGTACCACAATGGCTACAGAACTTGTGATTCCGGCGCCATTCCAAGAGTTGCACAGCACGACTGGCCTGTTCAAATTGCTGAACATTCCAAAACTGTAATAATTGACGGATTGGAACCAGTTGCAAGCCTTCAGGAATCGGCTCATCTGGAAGAAGATCGCGGGCAATCACTTGATCACCCGGATTCAGCAGCAAATCACTTGCCAGAGCTTCAACTTGAGGCAGTTGAAAGTGTTGATCGACCAGCAACTGTTGCTGCTGGAAAATATAAGCAAGTGATAATTTTTTAGACATTAGGCGACGATTTTCAGTTTCTCACTACTGTCTAATGCTACCTCAAACATGGACTGTAATACAGGCTGTTTGTTCTTTAAGTTGTCGATCATCATGTCGGCACTAGCCAATGCATCCAGCGCATGATGAATTTCTGCCGGTGTTAATGCAACTGACTGTTCAATACGGTTTTTAATGAACAGGGCAGTTGTATTGAATGCAGCTTTCACATGTTCAGCATTCAGGAACAGCATAGCACCGCCAATTTCACAGAACTGGATGGGTACAGGTTCAAGTTTGGTCAGATCTTGATCCTGCAGATAATCAGTCAGAATCTGGCTAGATAATTCAATCAGTGCCTTGGTTTCATTCAACAAAGCGTTATGTGCTTCGTCCAGACGATCCAGCGAGATATTCATGTTATTCACACGTAGCTGCAAGCGGCTCGAAGTATGATGGCGTTCCAATACACCAATCGAGTTCATCGCGGATAGAATCACATTCATCAACTGCTGGGCAAAAGACTCATCTTTCAGAATATCTGCCTGGCTGAGTGAAGCTGCCTGACGGTTTAAGTCATGATAGGCTTCATTCAGATTCAGAACCTTGAAGATATTGGCCAAGCTATTCAGCTGAGTCTGGAGTTCCTGAGTTTTTTCAGGTGTCATGTGCTGATAGTTATATTCGATATCATTGCGGATCTGGGTCATTTCCGCAGTCACCAGTTCGCTAATGGTATGCATGGTTTCGAAGTCCGGACCATATAGGTGACGGCTGAACACCTGAAGTTGCATATCTGTCAGTAGATCATCACCAATATTCAGCTGGCTACGGATTTGCTGTGCAGTTGCATCTTCCTGACTAATACATAAGCTTAATACATTTGCCAGATCGGACAGAGAGGCTTTGAAGCTGTCGGCTGAACTAAAGTACTGCGCCATGTTGCGTTCAATACTGATTAAAGTACGTAAACGTGGTTCATTGATGAGCAGGTGATCAATATTATCAAAAGCAACATGTACCAGATGCCAGTATTGCTTGCTTAGATGACTTGCTGAAAGACCTGCCAGATAAGTACCGACCAGTTTGATCGCTTGCAGGTCCATCTCGCTTTCTTCCTGTTTCAGCAGTTTGTTAAGAGACAGCTTATACAGGCGTTGCACATATTTGGATTTTTCCAGACCTGGTACTTGGGGTAACTGGAAGTCTGGAGTAATCAGATCAAGCAAAGGTTCAATATGCTGACCTTCGGTCGTCAATGGTTTACCAAGCGCAAGTTCCAGACGGTTCAGGGTATCGAGCAGGAACTGTGGAATTTTCACTTCACGCAAGCAGATAAATTCGATATAGCGTTTCAGCATGGTGGTGCCTTCACTCAATGCGATCACATCCTGAGTGTTGACCTGCGCCGGATTCCCCATAATCTTGCGCATCAGTTCTGCTGAATATTGTGCAATTTGTGCCAGATTCGGCATATCAATCAGTGCCAGTACCTGTGCACATTGTTCGAACTGATTTAATGCATCGTCAATGCCAAAAGGTAAAGTTTGATCTTCTACCAAGGTGCTTACTGCTGATTCGACTAACTTGATCGAGTTATCAACCTCATTTTTTATTATCAGTAAAGCTGTTGGATCAAAATGTATAGAGGTTTGGTAAGACATGGATCTGCACCTTTCCTTGAGTATTATCTATATATGAGCCCCGCTTTATCGGACGGGGCCTCTTTGGAATTACTATAACTGAAGAACTGTATTTTAAAAGCGAAATTACTGCTTGAAATTTAGATTTTATTTGGCAAAAAGGCAAGGCGTTCCATGCTTTTCTTCAAATTGTTTGACCCATTTCTCATGTTCGGCAAGTTCTTCATCTGATGGAAGAATCACAGGCAATTCAATTTCGATTTTTACAGTGCCTGAACTGCCGCCTTGTTCTTCGGTATGTGACAGGGCATCCATATCAAAAGAGACCTGTCCACCGGTCATGGCCAGATAAACATCGGACAGAATTTCCGCATCGAGCAAGGCACCGTGGAAGGTACGGTCACGCTGTGGAATTTCATAACGACGGACGAGGGCGTCCAGAGAGTTTTTCTGTCCCGGATGCTTGGATTTGGCCATTGCCAGGGTATCGGTCACTTCACAAACTTCAGAAAGCGCGACAAAACCTGCGCGCTTGAATTCCATATCCAGGAAGTTCATATCGAAGGTCGCGTTATGCGCAATAATTTCGGCACCTTGCAGATAGTCAAACAGTACCTGTGAGATTTCCTCAAACAGCGGCTTGTCTTGCAGGAACTCGTCGGTAATACCGTGGACATTCACCGAATCGCCAACCGGTTTTTTCGGATTGATATAAATATGGATTGAGCTGCCGGTAAGTTTCCGGTTAATCATTTCGATCGCACCCACCTCAATGATCCGGTCACCATCCTGATAATAGAAACCGGTGGTTTCCGTATCCAGAATCAATTGACGGGGGCCATGCAGCTCTAAGGTCGGCGGTGTAATCACAATTTGCGGATGTAGTTCGGTTGAATCTGAAGTGACTGAAGCAGACTCATCGGTATTTTCAGTTGTTTCTAAATTTTCAGTCTGTTCCATTTCTTCTTCGGCCATTTCCATGCTCTCTTCGAGTTCTTCTTCGCTATCGACAAGATCAAGCCCAAAAGGGTCGTCTAGAAGCCAGTCAGGTTCAGATTTTTTTTTATTTTCAGTGATTGCAGTAACTGATTTGGATTTTTTCAAGGTTTCATCTGCGCCTTGGTTGGCCAGTTGATCGGCCATTTCATTGCCAGGATGTCCGGCATGGCCTTTGACCCAGTGCCATTCAATATCGCGGCTTTGACAGGTGGCATCCAGTTTTTGCCATAGATCCGGATTTTTAACGTCTTTCCAGTTTTTCTTTTTCCAGCCATGAATCCATTCGGTAATGCCTTGTTTGACATAATTGGAATCGGTATAAATGACCAGCTTGGCATCTTTCGGACAGAACTGGATGCCTTCGATCGCCGCGGTCAGCTCCATGCGATTATTGGTGGTATGATCTTCGCCACCGCAAATTTTGTGTTCCTGCTGTTCGGTAATTATGTACGCACCCCAACCGCCTAAACCCGGGTTGCCGCGACAGGCGCCATCAACATATAGCGTGATAGTGTGAGACATAAATTAAAATCCGATCAAAAAAGAACTTGCTGAAGCGGATATTGTATAACGCAAATACGCTTGATGCGTCTAGATGCACCAGTTTTTTTAATTTCTTGTAACATTTAACGTGAAATCGGGGTAAATTAATGCCTTGTGTCCACGACATGCTTCACTACAATGGCATATCTAAAAAATAAATTTATATACGAATTGTTTGGATTTCTTTATGTATAAACCAACCGCAATTTTGTGGCAGCCCGCATTACCAGCATTTTTAAAATTTTCTGTACTTGGAACGGCTCTCGCTTCCTTGGGACTGACGGGCTGTTCTTCTACACAAAGTGCGACCCAGAAAGCGTCAAGCAAGCAGGTTGGCTCACAATATCTAGATGCAAGCAGTTTGGATGGGCTGGAAGATTTACTTTCTGCAACGGATATGCGTGCGGTTGAAGGTGACCGTTTACTGATTTTGAAGCATGGTGATATCTGGAAACGGATGACCGTGGGTTTCAAGATGGATCTGAATACCTGGAATCCGCGTATTGATGCACAGCGTGGCTGGTTTATTTCCCGTCAGCCGTATCTGGACCGCCTGAGTGCCCGTGCATCACGCTATTTATATTATACGGTGAAAGAAGCAGAGCGTCGTGGCATGCCTACGGAACTGGCTTTATTACCGATTATTGAAAGTTCTTATGACCCGGCGGCGACCAGTAGTGCAGCAGCGGCAGGTTTATGGCAGTTTATTCCGAGTACTGGCCGTATTTATGGTCTGAAACAAACCTCACTTTACGATGGCCGTCGTGATGTCGTTGAGTCGACCCGTGCGGCTTATGAGTTTCTAGGCAGCCTATATAACCAGTTTGGTTCGTGGGAATTGGCTTTGGCCTCTTATAATGCCGGTCCAGGCCGTATCCAGCAGGCGATTAACCGTAATAAGGCCGCAGGTTTACCTACCGATTACTGGTCCTTGAAACTGCCTCAGGAAACCATGAACTATGTACCGCGTTTCCTGGCAGTTGCGCAGATTGTGAAAAATCCGGGTACTTATGGCGTGAGTTTGCCACCGATTGCCAACCGTCCTCACTTCCGTGAAGTGACTGTGGGTGCAGCCAATTTAAATGAGATTGCATCGATTACGGGTTTAAGCCGTGCTGAACTGTATCAGCTTAACCCGGGACATCGTGGTGACCGTATTGATCCTGAAAGTCCACGCCGTATTTTGATTCCGGCTGACTTAAGTCCATCGATTGATGAAAAACTGAAAAAACTGCAGTCGAGCTCAAGCGGCTTATGGGCAGGTACTGTCAGTAACTCGCCTAAAACGACCACTACAGTAACTCCAAAGCCAACTGTAGCACCAGCATCAACCAGTACCACCATCGTACCTGCCAAGCAGACTCCACCGGTGCTTGCAACTACGACTGCTAAGACTGCAACAGCAACTAAAGCTCCAACTGCGACCACAACACCTAAACCAGCCACGACTGTACCAGCAGCAGTGTCAACCACGACGACACCAAATTTAGCTGCACAAACCACCAAACGGGTCAGCACGCCACGTGGTTCCGAAGCACTTGCTGAATTTGCTGTAAAAAGTGAATTGCCTATTCCAAGCGCGCCACGTATTCCGGTTGCTGTGACGCCAGTGGCTTCGGTGAAGCCTATCCAGGTCGAGCCACCAATTACCGCAGCTGAACGTCAGCAAATCCAGAAAGTGGTGTCAGCAGAAGAAATTAATAAAACTGTGGATGAGCTTTTACAACCTGTGGCGACTGCGGCTGAACAGGCACAGGTCATTGAAGAGCTGAAAGCACTGGCACCTGCAGGCACAGAAATTGTTGACCCTTATGATGGCAAGATCAAACTGACTGCAATTCAGACCAGTCAGTCTATTGCCGAGCAGCAGGGTAAGGAGCTGACCAAAGGATTCTCGTATCCGAAAGAAGTCGCTGTAAACACCAGTGCAGATTCAGTTGAAGCTCGACTCAATCAGGGCAAAAACTATGTAAAAACTGATTCAGAAGTCGTGGTTGTGGCACCGAAAGGTAAGCGCAGTACCTATAAGGTTTTACCGGGTGATAACCTGGCATTGATTGCAGCCAAAAATGGCGTGAACTGGCGTGATGTCGCGAAATGGAACCAGATTGATCCAAACTCTACATTATATGTGGGCACCACAATTTATCTCTATGATGCCAAGCCCGTGCAGGAAGCACCGAAAGCTAAAGAGAAACCGGAAAGCTATGTGGTTCAGGCCAATGATTCTTTGACCAGCGTTGCCAGCCAGTTCGGCCTGAGCGTTAAACAGTTGGCTGATTATAATGATCTGAGTACGACCAGCGGTTTATTTGTTGGGCAAAAGCTTTCCCTGAAAGAAAGTGCCAGCAAAGCGAAAGCTGAAGACAGTAAAAAAGCCGAAACTGCCAAAGTTCAGACCAAGTCCTATACCGTTAAACGTGGTGAGTATCTGAAATTGATTGCAGATCGCTACGCATTGTCGAATGCAGAACTTGCTGCACTAACTCCGGGTTTAACTGCGGGTAGCAGTTTGATGGTCGGACAGAAGATTAATGTTCCTCTTAATGAAGTTGAAGAACTGACTGCGAGCAGTAAGAAAACCGAAAAAGTCGAACAGAAGTTTGAGAACGTTAAGGTTGATCATACGCCAACAGAAAACTATCAGGTCAAACGTGGTGAAACCCTGTACAGCATTGCCAATCAAAGTAAATTGACGGTATCTGAACTGGCAGCGTTAAATGGCCTGTCTGCAAGCAGTGGCTTACGCATTGGTCAAACCATCAAGATTCCGGCCGGTAGTCAGGTTCCTGACAGTTATACGGTTCAATCGGGTGATACGCTGACCGGGATTGCAGCAAAATATAATCTGTCGATGGATCAAATTGCTAACCTGAACAATATTTCCCGTAGTGCCAATCTGCGTGTGGGTCAGCATCTAAAATTATCTGGCAGTCCTGAACCTGTGCAGGAAGTGGTCACCGAGACTCAGGAAAAGAATGTTAAATCAGATACTCACATCGTGAAATCTGGTGAAACCTTAAGCTCGATTGCCCGCCAATATCATCTGCAATTACGCTATCTGGCAGACTTGAATGGTTTGAATACCAATAGCAATGTGCGGATTGGACAGCGTTTAAAAATTAATGAAGATATTCAGATCGCCAAAAAAGAGCCAGCATTGAAAGTCGCAACAAAATCTGCATCTTCTAAGGCGACAGAATCCTATACGGTAAAATCCGGGGAATCTCTGATTGCGATTGCCAATCGTGTAGGAGTACCCGTTACTGATCTGGCGAGCCTGAACAATCTTAGTCCACGTGCCGGTTTACGTGTGGGCCAAACGCTTCAGCTTCCAAAACTTGTCACTGAATACAAGGTGAAGCGTGGCGATACCTTGATCGGCCTGGCATCCCGTTATGGTATGGCAACCAATGAACTGGCAGAAATGAATGAACTGAAACCCAATACTCAATTGCGTATTGGTGATGTGATTAAGGTTCCAAACTAATTTCTGGATCGTGAAATTGTTTAATCCCGTCCATATCTTATGGATTCTTGCTGCCCCCTGGATCATCAGTTCCAGCGGGGCAGCAGTCATTACGACGCCTTATATTGCACTGCATAGTGTACCCAAATATGCACAGGCTAAATCTCTGCCTTATGCCAATCCGCAAGCGCCCAAAGGTGGTGTCCTGATTCAGGCAGCCGATGGCAGTTTTGATAATCTGAACAGTATGAATGGTAAGGGGAATGTCACTGAAGGGATTAATTATATTTTTGACAGCCTCATGTCAAAATCCCTGGATGAACCCGGCGTTTATTATCCCTTGCTGGCGGAGAAAGTCAGTTTTGACCCAAAGCAGACTGCTTATATAATTTTCCATTTAAATCCTAAAGCCAGATTCAGTAATGGTCAGCCAGTGACGGCTAAGGATGTAAAATACAGTTTTGATCTGTACCAGACCCAGTCTAATTTCGGCTTGCAGATGTATCTGGCAGATATTAAAAAAACCGAAGTCCTTTCACCTTCAAAAGTTAAGATTAGTTTTAAATCTCGCCATAATCCGGAAATGGCGATGATTGTGACGCAAATGCCGATCTATTCTCAGCAGGAGTGGCAAAAGCGCAACTTCAAGGACATTAACCTGAAACCGATCTTGGGTTCTGGGCCCTATGTGATTGAACGTATTGATGCAGGACGCAGTATTTCCTATAAACGTAATCCATATTACTGGGGTAAAGACCTGTTAGTTAATCGCGGCCGTTATAATTTTGATCGCATACAGTATCGCTATTACCGTAGTCCGGAAATCAAGTTTGAGGCATTTAAATCTGGCCAGTTTACGCTGCATGAAGAAAAACAGGTCAACCGCTGGGTAAGTGATTATCGGTTTCCTGCGGTACAGCAAGGCCAAATCAAAACCTATCGTTTTCAGCATCACAATCCGATTCCTACACAAAGCCTGATTTTTAATACGCGACGTCAGCCCTTTGCTGATATTCGCTTCCGGCAAGCTTTAACTCTGGCCTATGATTTTGAATGGCTAAATAAAGCCTTGTTTCATGGAGAATATCAGCGTCTGAACAGCTTTTTTAGTAATAGTGAACTGGCATCTACAAGCAAGCCGAGTGCTCAGGAGCTGGAAATATTACAGCCAAATTTATCAAAATTGCATCCGGTGCAACGTCAGGCGATATTACAGGATTGGCATTATCCGCAATCAGATGCCTCCGGGTTTAACCGCAAAAATTTATTACAGGCGCGACAAATTTTATTGAATGCCGGTTACCGTTATCAGCAGGGGAAACTGGTGACTGCTCAAGGTAAACCTGTACAGATTGAATTTCTGTTGCATCAGGCTGCACAGCAGCGTCATCTGATGCCTTATCTACGGCATTTGAAACGTTTAGGAATTCAGGCTCACATTCGGATGGTGGAAACGGCTCAGTATTATGAGCGACTAAGAAATTATCAGTTTGATATGATTATGGATACCATGCCGCAATCGCTGACACCGGGGCAGGAACAGAAACAGTTTTGGGGCAGTGAGGCGGCACGTCAGCCTGGCAATTATAATTATGCCGGTATTCAAAATCCGGTGATTGATCGGGTAATTGATCAGGTGGTTCAGGCACAAAGCCGGGAGCAGCTGATTTATAGTACCCGAGCTTTAGATCGTTTATTGCGAGCCGGTTATTATCATATTCCGACCTATGGTACGGGTGAATACTGGTATGCTTACTGGAATATGTATCGGCAGCCCAAGATCAAGCCCAAGCTTTCTGCGGGTATTGATTACTGGTGGGTGGATACAGCTAAAGCCAGACAAGTGGCACCGTACTTAAAATATCGCTAGGTTTTCAGCTTTGGGGAGTGCCATGAGCACTTATATCGTCAAACGTTTGCTTCTTATGATTCCGACATTATTGATGGTTTTACTGATCAATTTTGTGGTGATTCAGCTTGCACCGGGTGGTCCAGTGGAACAGGCTATCTATCAGTCACAGCATGCAAATAATTTGGCGATCGGTGGCTTACAATATCAGGGACAGCAAGGCCTGACCCCTGAAATGCTGGAACAGATCAAAATTCAGTATGGATTTGATCAGCCGGTTCATTTACGGTTCTGGGAAATGTTAAAAAGCTATGCTCAGTTTGATTTGGGCCAGAGCTTTTTTAAAGGCCAAGCTGTGACTGAACTGATCTGGGAAAAACTGCCAGTTTCACTGTCTCTAGGTTTCTGGAGTACCTTGCTCATTTATCTGGTTTCTATTCCTCTTGGCATCCAGAAAGCCAAAAAGCATGGCAGTCTGTTTGATCAAACGACGTCTTTGCTGCTGGCTGTGGGCTATGCCATTCCAGCCTTTATCTTTGCCATTTTGCTGATTGTATTTTTTGCAGGTGGTTCCTATCTGCAATGGTTTCCTTTACAAGGATTAAGCTCGGAAAATTTTGATGAATTATCTTTCTTTGGAAAAATTCAGGATTATTTCTGGCATATGGCTTTGCCGCTACTGGCTATGGTACTCGGTGGTTTTGCACGGCTGACTTATCTGGTGAAATTTTCCTTTATGGAAGAACTCAGTAAACACTATGTACTGGCAGCAAAAGCGAAGGGACTACAGGAAAGGGCAGTACTCTATCGGCATGTACTGCGCAATGCAGTGCTGGTGTTGATCGCTGGATTGCCAGAAGCTTTGCTCGGTATTTTATTTGTCGGGAACCTGTTTATTGAAATCATCTTTAATCTGGATGGTTTGGGCATGCTGGGATTTGAAGCGATTCTGCAGCGGGATTATCCGGTCATTTTTGGAACTTTGTTTATTTTTACTTTATTGGGCTTGGTGCTACGTTTGATCAGTGATGTGCTGTATCGGGTAATTGATCCCCGGATTCATTTCGATTCGCGAGGATTGAAATAATGTCACCAATGCTACGCGCCAGCCTGCAACGTTTTAAAAATAATAAAACCGGATTTGCCTGCTGCATTGCCTTTGTCATTATTTTTATCTTGTCACTTGGTGCTGAGCTGATCGCTAACGATAAGCCTTTACTGATCAAGTATGAGGACTCCTATTATCTGCCAGTAATAAAGTCATATCCTGAAACGACTTTTGGGGGTGTCTTTGAAACTGAAGCCGAGTATCAGGATCCTGCGGTACAGCAGCTGATTAATGCCAAAGGCTGGGCAATCTGGCCAGTGATCCGTTTTGCATATGACACCCCCAATTTGACACTCGATATTCCAGTGCCTTCAGCACCAAGCCAACAAAATTGGCTGGGGACCGATGATCAAGGACGTGATGTGCTAGCACGGATTTTATATGGTCTGCGTATTTCCTTGCTGTTTGGCTTTGCACTGACTTTGCTGTCGGCAGGATTAGGTGTGCTGGTCGGTGCAGTTCAAGGCTATTATGGTGGCTGGATTGACCTGATCGGACAACGTGCACTTGAGGTCTGGAGCAGCCTGCCGATGCTGTTTATGGTCATGATTCTGGTCAGTGTGTTTAGTCCGAATATTTACTGGCTATTTGTGATCATGCTATTTTTTGGCTGGACAACACTGGTGTCGATGGTGCGCGCTGAATTTTTACGGGCCAGAAATCTGGAATATGTCTGGGCAGCGAAAAGTATTGGTGCAGGGCATGGCCGGATCATGTTCAGGCATATTTTACCCAATGTGATGGGTTCCAGCCTGTCACAACTACCTTTTATGCTGACTGCCAATATTAGCGCACTAACTGCACTGGACTTTTTAGGTTATGGTTTGCCACCCGAAACCGCTTCTCTAGGTGAATTATTACTGCAGGGTAAAAATAATCTCAATGCGCCGTGGTTGGCTTTATCCGGGTTTCTGACTTTAGCCATTGTCTTGTCTTTACTCATCTATATCGGTGAAGCCATCCGGGATGCTTTCGATCCCAAAATTTAAAATGATTTTTTAAGACTGATTTAATATCTACAAATAAAATTTGTATCCATTTGACAATATGAATTGTCAATTATGGCAAGTTAGGTTATAACACATACAAAATAAGATAAACATTTCAGGAAAGTACATGACACAATTGGCCGATTCCATCCAGATCCGTAATACCCAGTTTAAAAACCGTATCATTAAAGGTGCCATGAGTGAGGCGTTGGCCAATGATGCAGGCCAACCCAATCAGGCCCATTTAAAGTTGTATGAGGCGTGGGCCAAAGGTGGTTTAGGCTGTGCGATTACGGGTAATGTCATGGTGGATTTTCGTGCCAAGAATGAACCGGGTGTGGTCGTGGTAGAAACTGAACGTGATCTGGAAAAGTTAAAAGCTTGGGCGAATGTCGGCAAACGTCATGGCATGGTGCAACTGGTACAGTTGTCTCATCCTGGACGTCAATGCCCGAAAGGCTTGAATAAAGAAACCGTAGCGCCTTCAGCTGTGCCTTTTAGTCCGGCACTGGCGATGAGTTTCGGTACGCCACGTGAACTGCGTGAAGATGAAATTTTAGATATTATCCAGCGCTTTGCGACTTCAGCTGCCATTTGTGAAAAGGCGGGATTTGAAGGCGTGCAGTTACATGGGGCGCATGGTTATCTAATTAGCCAGTTTTTATCGCCCCTGACCAATAAGCGCCAAGACCAGTGGGGTGGCAGTATTGAAAACCGCAGCCGATTTTTGCTAGAAGCCTATAAGGCGGTACGTGCAGCAACTTCAGAGAATTTTATCATTTCAGTGAAATTAAACTCGGCAGACTTTCAGCGCGGTGGCATTAGTGAAGAAGACGTTATTTATGTTTTTAAGGCGATGGATGCAGTCGGGATCGATATGATTGAAGTTTCTGGCGGAACCTATGAAGCACCTGCAATGGCCGGAGTAAAAGCAGAGAAACGTAAAGCATCAACGGTTGCCCGCGAAGCCTATTTCCTCGATTTTGCCGAAAAGATCCGTCAGGAAGTTAATTGTTATTTAATGGTAACGGGGGGCTTCCGTACCGCAGTGGGTATGAATGCAGCCCTTGACAGCGGTGCATGTGATTTTGTCGGTATTGCACGTCCATTTGCGGTCGAGCCTGATCTGGGTAACCGTCTGGTGGCTGGACAGGATGTACGTTATGCAGTGGAGAAAATTAAAACCGGTATTCCAATGATCGATAAAATGGCGATTATGGAAATCATTTGGTATGCCGCACAATTTAAAGAAATTGCCAAAGGTAATCGACCAAATCCAAAACTGTCGCCTTTAAAGGTATTTTTAAATTACGTAAAAGGTAATGTGAAAGCTGTGATTAAAGGTCAGATCAATTCACGTAAATCGGCTTAATTTGTATAATGCATTGAAGCAAAAACAGGGCATATAAAATGCCCTGTTTTTTTATGAATGACCTTTTTAAGAATAAGTCATGGCTTGAGTCTGAAAAGGGAAGAGCAACTGAGAAAGCTGACGTGTTGCCCACAAGCCCACTTCCTGATGATGCATATGCGGTGCCACATAAGGAATCAACAGATCAATCTTCTGTTCGGCAGCAGCACAGCGATTCAGACGGCTTTTCAGTTGATGGATCTGTTGCTGGTCGATACGGTTCAACACCGGTTCCATCTGGTTATGTACTTGAGATCTGCTACGTGATGACAGACGAGCGGCAAAAGTCTCACCTTGAATCCAGTCTTTAATAATCTGTTTTTCAGTCGCATTAAATACACCAAACATTTTGCCATCTGGATTATCAATCATTTTCCAGAACCGGCTTTGTTCTACAGGTGCATCTTTTACAATCCAGCCTTTTTCAATCATGACTTTCAAGAAGTCTGCAATCTGTGCCGGATCGGATAACCACTCATTAATGGTCTTGCCACTAAACTGGCATTTCTGGTTATGGATATATTGTCCAATCAGCGCTTTGTTCTGAAACACTTTCAAAGCCAGTTTTTCAGTATCCAGCTGCTTGATGATCTGGGTGGAACTTTTACCAATGTCATTCAGCACATAACCTTTTTTAATCAGGTCTAGATACTGGGCAGGATCTTCAACGAGTGCATACTGATCTAAATAGGCTTGCAGAGATTTTTGTGCATGACCGTTGTGAGCATTATCAATGGTAATGTGTACATTGAAGTAATGCGGATCAATACCGAGTTCAGACAGCTCATAATTGGTAATTAACAGGTGTAAGGGCAGCTGCTCATAACCCAGATTAAAACCAATTACTAACGGCAAATATTCGGGTGGTGCGTAGGCCAAAGCCAGCTGCACGGCTGCTTGTTCATAATAGCTGGCATCCAGTTGCTCAGCATAGCTGTTCAGCTCATAATGATTCAACAAGTCCTGATACATGGTGACATGATTGGCACGGGTATGACCCATGCCTAGTTCTTCCAGATAGATATAAATCAGGTCTTTGGTTTCCGGACGATTCCAGTTTTGCACAGTTGAATACAGCCATGAGCCGTCTACCAGTTTTACAGGTGCGACTTTGGCCAGGAACTCAAATGCATGTGACACAGTCGGGAAGTATTCACGTCCTTGCTGCTGTCTACGCCGCTCTACATAGGACTGGAAGATTGCGCAGGTTTGGTGGTGCTGTTCCAGAAAATGTTGTTCTACATGTCTGGGTTGATCCAGCCATTCCAGCCCAGCCACATCAACTTGCTGGATTAAATCTCTTAAATAGTTCTCAGCCTGTTCGGTCTTTACTGCCGTCGAAATCTGTTGATCTTGAAAGAAGTTGACCCAATCTTTAAAGTTATTAAATTGATGATTATGATTTTTAATAGATGATTCAGGCGAACTTAACTTTGTACTGACGAACATAATCTGATCCTTGCAGATATATTATGCTTTCTACCTTAACGGCATGCTTATACCACCGGTGTTGATTTTTTGTTCGGATTTATAGTGCGATTGCTGTAAATGAAAATGAATGGATAACGAGTTGAAGAGAAATGTAAAAGAATAAGATTTTTGAATGAATTATTTATAAACAAATAAAATTGCAATCGAGACAATTTGATCAAACGTTAAAAACAGGAATGAAGGAACAAGCAAAAAAACAAATAATAAAAAAGCCCGAGTCATCATGCTTGGGCTTTTTTATGAGAAGTTAATTAAATTAACTATCTCGAATATGGCGTCCCTACGGGGATTCGAACCCCGGTTACCGCCGTGAAAGGGCGATGTCCTAGGCCTCTAGACGATAGGGACAGTGTAGAAGTGATATTTTAAACCAGAACTTTTGGTTTGAAGTAATGGCGTCCCTACGGGGATTCGAACCCCGGTTACCGCCGTGAAAGGGCGATGTCCTAGGCCTCTAGACGATAGGGACTTAATAAAATATTACTTCTGAAATTGGCGTCCCTACGGGGATTCGAACCCCGGTTACCGCCGTGAAAGGGCGATGTCCTAGGCCTCTAGACGATAGGGACGTTTCAGAGGTGGGCGTATATTAGGGTGAAAACAGGGGGGTGTCAAACGCTTTTCCAGAGTTTTTTGGAAATTTTCTTTTGAGTGCATAAATTTAAAACAATATTAGCAGAATACTTGAAAAATGCAGGATTTAGGCCGGATTTTTAAGCAATTCCAGAATGGCTTCAACAACCTGAGGATGCAGTAAATAGCCAGTAATATCATGTGGACGGTGAATATGCGTACGAATGCCATGATTGATGATTTCAGGTTCAAACTTGAATGGCGGTTCGGTAAGCGGAATGGCGGTGAGATAATCATCCGTTGAGTAGAAATTGATCCAGTCGCCTTTAATTGCCTTAGGTCGTGCCACCGGCTGTGCCAAGCTGGATTGAATCACCTGAAAGGCTAATGGCGAACCTAAAGTAATAAAACGCTGTACATTCAGTTCAGGGTGCTGGATAAGATGATTATAGGCAATCACACTTCCTAAAGAATGAGCAATGACAATGCAGGATTTGCGACCACTCAGTTGTCGGGCAATCCGTTCATGTACTTCTCTCATGAAATCAGGATTATCGAGATAAAGATAAGTTTCAATCAGAAATCTCTGCAATAGAGTGCGATGCAGAGTGGGAAAATAATTGAGTAATAAGGCAAAATCCCGAAGCGCCACATTCTTGCCGAGGGCGGTAAAATAATTGAATTTCTGTCTGAAATCCATGGTATCACTTGGGCTGGGTTGGGCGAAATCGGTAATTGTGGGCCTACGCCAACCAGGACGTGGAACAGGGGCGGGAAGCTGAGGTTGAGCAGGCTTACGAAAAGGAAAGCTAGGCCATTCCTGGGGCATCAGGGTGCCAGCTTCTAGAATATTACGGACGTTATAACGTGAAAGCAGATCGCCATAAAATGGAATACGAATGTGGCGTTTTAAATAACTAAATCTGGCATCTTGTTGATGTTTGCGCATCCCTTTTTGAAGTATATGGAGCCAGCGCTGGCGGATGGAGGCAGCGCTATGATGTTGCTGATTCATTCCATGAATAAAAATAACTTTCATCGACACCCCACTGAGTTCGATAGAATTATATTTACAGTATAGAAAATATTAACGTAGCAAAAGCAGCGCTTTTTGTGGTGTTAATGTGTAAATTATCTTTGATAAAACAATAATTAACAGACATATGTATATTTATAAAAGAGTCATAAATAAACCACAAAATGAGTAGGTATGAATAAAGAATTTTACTCAGCAGAAAAATAATGCAAAGGAAATAGTAAAATTAAATCTGTAAATTAAGATGCTTTTTAGAGCATTTCCAGCAGGGCTTCGATGACTTCCGGATGCTGGACATAGCCATCAATATCATGCGGACGATAAATTGAAGTACAAATCTCCCGATTGATAATTGCCGGCTGAAACTGAAAAGGCGGTTCTGATAATGGAAAGGCAGTTAAAAAGTCATCACTGCAATAAAAATTAATCCAGTCACCTTTAATAGCTTTTGGCCGATGAACAGGCTGTGGCAAATGTTCCTGAATGACCCGGAAAGCCATTGGTGATCCCATGCTGATAAAACGCTGTACATTCAGTTCCGGGTGCAGAAGCAGATAATGATAGGCAATCACACTTCCTAAAGAATGAGCCATCAGGATACAGGGTTTATCGCCATGCAGTTGTTGACCAATTCGCTGATGTACCTGCTGCATGAATGTGGAATTCGCTAGATAAGAATAGGTTTCGATCAGAAATTTTTTGATCAGCGTATCATGCAGGCGAGGGAAATGATTCAGTAAAATCACAAAATCCCGTAATAGAGTATTCCGGCTTAATATACTAATAAACTTCAGCTTCTGGTTAAAGGTCATGGCATCCTCAACCTTTAGCTCGGGAATTTCACAAATTTCAGGTGAATATTGATTGAGATGGGGTGGTGGCTGGGATTTAACTGGCTGATGGAAGGGAAAGCGAGGCCAGTCTTGTGGCATCAAGGTGCTGGCATTTAGCACATTATGTAAATGATGACGGGACAGCAAGTCACCATAAAAAGGAATACGGATATGCCGTTTCAGATAAGCAAAATGTGCCTGTTGATGTGACTGTTCCAGACCGCGTTTTAGCAGACTGAGCCAGCGTTGACGCAGGGAGGCAGAGCTGAATTTCTGCTTGTTCATGCCATGAATATAAATAATTTTCATCGACACACCACGCTGGCTGCCTAGAACATTTTCAGTATAAATAAAAAAGAGCAGCCGAAGCTGCTCTTTTGGTCATTTTAATGTTTAAGTATTTTTGTGATAGAACTTGTAGTAGCTGGCATAGCACAGTGCGATAAACAGCAAGCAGCCAAAGAAACTGATACGCATGCTCGGATCAAACACCATACTGATACAGGTAATCAGACAGAACAGAAAACCCAGAATCGGTACGATCGGGAACAATGGCGCAGCAAAATCAAGATCCTTCGCTGTTTTACCCTGTTTGTACCATTCACGGCGGAAGTTGAACATGCTGAGACAGATGCTCATCCAGACCACTACCATGGTAAATGCTGCAATACCTAGCAAGTTAGTGAAGATAGTTTCCGGTGCGAACTGTTCAGACAGCAAACCAGGCATACCGCCAATCATGGTGACAATGACTGCAATATAAGGTACACCACGCGCATTTAGGCGTGAAAATACCGCTGGTAACTGTTTACTGTAAGACAATGACCACATCATACGGGATGCAGCAAATAGACCTGAGTTAGCAGCAGATAGCAATGCTGTGATAATCACAAAGCGGATAATATCTTCGGCATAAGGAATACCGATATGCTGGAATACTGTCACGAATGGGCTGCTACTGACACCTTCAGCTGCCAGACCTGCTTCCTGATGCGGAAGAAGGGAAGTCACCACAATAATCGTACCTACAAAGAAAATCAGTAAGCGGAAAATTGCAGTATTAATCGCTTTTGGTACATTTTTGGCCGGATCTTTGGTTTCACCCGCAGCCACACCAATCAGTTCTGTGCCAGAGAATGCAAAGTTTACAATCAGCATGGTGGTGAAGATTGGGAACAGACCTTCTGGGAACCAGCCTTGAGCTGTCAGGTTACTGAATAGCGGAGCAGTTTCCTGTCCTTGGTAGCTTACTACACCAAAAATAGCGAGTAGGCCAAGCAGGATAAAGGTCACGACAGTAACGACTTTCACAAGTGCTAGCCAGAACTCGGACTCTGCAAACCAGCGGGTAGAAATCATATTCAGTGAGAATACGAAAGCACCAAAAATCAGTGTCCACATCCACATAGAGCTATCCGGGAACCATTCCTGCATTAATAAAGCTGCAGCGGTAAATTCAGTTCCCAAGGTCACTGACCAGGTCAGCCAGTATAGCCAGGTAATGGTGTAGCCAGTCCCTGGTCCAATATAGCGTTTGGCATAGGCGCCAAATGAGCCAGATTCGGGCATATGAACGGCAAGTTCACCCAGACATAGCATAACCATGTAAGCGATGATCCCGCCAAGGAGATAAGCAAGAATGGCACCTACAGGCCCCGTTTGTGCAATGACTTCACCCGAACCTAGAAATAGGCCTGTTCCGATTGCGCCACCAAGCGAAATCATGACCAGATGTCGAGTACTCATAGCGCGTTTTAAAGGCGCAGAATTGCCCTGATGCGTAGCATCATTCGGAGATGAGTGCATAGGAGTCAAAAAATAAAAGAATGAAGCGGGTTATTGTAGTGAAAAACTACAAATCTGCAACGTATTAATATGGATTATGTATAAGACTTGATCGTGAGCGATCAGATAATGGCGTCCCTACGGGGATTCGAACCCCGGTTACCGCCGTGAAAGGGCGATGTCCTAGGCCTCTAGACGATAGGGACGTTGCGAGGTGATGGCTATATTAAGGACTAAGCCGGACTTTGTCAAAAGAGTTTTTACTAAAATGTATTTAACAGTTTAAACATTAGGCAAAACAAAAACTTTATTTTATTAAGATATTATTTTCTGAACGGATTTACCTGATATGAAAAAATAAACCCAATCGGAATTGGGTTTATTAAAGAAATTATTTCAGTGCAAAAGTTTAGAACTTAAGCTTTTTGATGATAAAGCCAGTAATAACTTGCATAACATGCTGCCATAAACAATAAACAGCCAATAAAACCAGAGAGCATTTCAGGGTCAGCTGCCATACTCAGACCGGTTGCAGTACAAGTTACAAAACCTAGAGTGGGAACTAAGGGGAACCAAGGTGTACGGAATTTTAGTTCAGAGACGCTATGACCAGACTTCAGCCATTGGCGACGGAAATTAAACTGGCTCCAGCAGATACTCATCCAGACAATCACCATGGTAAAAGCGGCCACGCCCATCAGGTTTTTAAAGATGACATCTGCACCAAATTGTTCAGAGAGCAGACCAGGCAAGCCGCCAATCATGGTGACCCAAACTGCTACATAAGGCACGCCGGATTTGCTGACTTTGGCAAATAGTCGCGGTAACTGGTTTTGTGAAGACAATGCCCACATCATACGTGAAGCTGCATAGAGTCCAGAGTTTGCAGTAGAGAGCAGCGCAGTGATAATTACGAAACGAATGAAATCTTCGGCATAAGGAATACCCATCTGGGTAAACACGGATACAAACGGACTGCTGCTTAAGCCCCCATGACCACCGACCTGTAGACCTGCATCGGTATAAGTCAGTAACGAGCTGATCACAATGATGGTGCCAACAAAGAAAATCATCAGACGCCATACCGCAGCATGAATCGCTTTCGGTACATTTTTCTCAGGATTTTCGGTTTCACCGGCAGCGATCCCGATCATCTCGGTACCGTTAAAGGCAAAATTCACGATCAGCAGGGTAGTGAATAATGGGATCAAACCATTTGGTAGCCAGCCATGTTCAGTCAAATTATTGAACAGTGGCGCAGATTCATAACCTTGAAATGGAATAAAGCCAAAGATACAGCCAAAGCCCAGAATAATAAAAATCAGTACAGTCGCAACTTTAACCAGTGACAGCCAGAATTCTGATTCGGCAAAAGTACGGGTTGAGCTTAAATTAGGCCTCTTTCATAAATCAAAAAACGATCTTCTTTTTGGTTAATATTTGCACTCCGGATTTCTTGGCATTCGTGCATAATCTGCGGATGAAATACATCGATTCAAACAAGCTTTCTGATCCTCAGTTCAAGCGATACACAGGCATCTCATGGTCAACTTTCTATTTGATGGTTGAGCAATTGCAGAAGCATGTCTCTGCCAAAGGCAGACCGCCCAAGTTAAGCCTGGAGGATCAGGTTCTGCTCTGTCTGAGCTATTGGCGGGAATACCGAACCTTATTTCACGTTGCGACGAGTTACGGGGTTTCAGAGCCCACAGCCTCAAGAATTGTCCGTCATGTTGAAGACTGCCTGATTCGGTCCAATCTGTTTAATTTACCCAAAGATTTACCCAAGGGCGAAGGCATCGACTGGAATGTTGTGATCGTGGATGCCACGGAAATTCCAATCCAAAGGCCTAAAAAAACAGAAGAAAAGCTATAGCGGCAAGAAAAAGACCCATACCTTTAAAGTACAGGCCATGATTCACTACAAAACTCAGCAAATTCTGAGTTTATGTACCAGTCGCGGTGCAGTGCATGATTTCGAGTTGTTCAAACGCAATTTAAACCAGATTCCTTTTGGGGCTTTTATCCTTGCAGATAAAGGCTATCAGGGGATTTATGTGTTGTATCCGAATAGCCTGTTGCCATTAAAAGCCAAAAGACACTGTAAATTGGATCCTGAATTGAAAATCTATAATCAAGAAATCAATAAAAGAAGAATCGGAATTGAGCATGTATTTGGCAGCCTGAAAACCTTCAAAATCCTTGCTGAGCGTTATCGAAATAGAGGTAAAAGGCTTGGTTTGAGATTCAATTTAATCGCTGGAATCTACAACTTGGAACTGAGCAAAAAATGATTTATGAAAGAGGTCTATTGGAGAGCAGTACACCTGCAGCAAAGATCAATGTCCATAACCAGATCGAAGTTTGCGGGAACCATTCCTGCATTAGAATCGCAGCTGCAGTGAATTCGGTACCCAAAGTGGCTGACCAGCCGAGCCAGTACATCCAGGACACCATATAGCCTGTACCCGGTCCAATATAATGGGTTGCAAAGGCACCAAAGGAACCAGACACGGGTAAATGTACGGCCAGTTCACCGAGGCAGAGCATTACCATATAGGCGATCAAGCCACCAATAATATAGGCCAGTACTGCGCCCAAAGGTCCAGCTTGTGAAATCACTTCACCGGAACCCATAAACAGGCCGGTACCAATAGCGCCACCAAGGGAAAGCATGATCAGATGACGTGTGCCCATGGCACGTTTTAATGACGGAGTTTGACCCTCAACAGACGAATGCTGTGAAGGTGGAGAGGGAGATTGCATAGCTCAATTAAAAGGAGAGATTTAAAAAAAGTATTTTAGTTTTAATTATGTGAAATATCACATAAATTGGAATTTCCTCATAAAGTTCTTCTTTTAATTTAAAAAATAAATATTTGCAAAGCCTCTTAAAAACTAGTGATCGGGAGTCTGGTATTGCTCAGTCGGTGTTTTTTCAGCAGGCGTAGTTTCTGCTCGGTTCTCAGCAGTTTTATCATCGCGACTGATCACATAAATATAAAGCGCTGAAGGTGCCAGAATAAGTAAAACAAGCAGGATTTTCTTTAGCATGGGAAAATTGATCAAAACCTAACATCAACTTGATTATAGCCTAAGCAAACGAGAAAGGGCACTAAACTCAGTCAATCGGAATTTATAAAATAGTATTGAAAGCAATAATAAGAAAAAGAGTTTTCTTGAAAAAATGAAAGAAGAGAAGGATAAATAAGATGGCGTCCCTACGGGGATTCGAACCCCGGTTACCGCCGTGAAAGGGCGATGTCCTAGGCCTCTAGACGATAGGGACGTTTAGAAGATGGCGGTATCTTATTGATCCGCCACCAAAGTGTCAAGCAGGTGAGGTGCGAGTTTGTTTAAAATATAGCAAAACAGTTCCGCAGTCTTTTGCGTATCGTATAACGCAGAGTGTGCTTCTTTGCCATCAAACTCAATACCGGCCTGAATACAAGATTTAGCCAGAACCGTTTGACCAAACATCACCGCACTTAAAGTCACGGTATCAAACACAGAAAAACTGTGAAACGGATTCTGGTTTTTGGTTCCGGTACGGGCAATTGCTGCCTGTACAAAGCCCAAATCAAAATGCGCATTGTGACCGACCAAAACGGCATGCGTACAATTTTGCTGACGACGCACTTCATTGACCGATTTAAAAATACGTTTTAACGCGGTTTTTTCATCTTCAGCCATTGCGATCCGCATCGGATTTGACGGGTCAATCCCGATAAATTCCAAAGAGCGGCGATCCAGGTTGGCACCTTCGAAAGGATTGATATGTGCGTGGTAAGCTTCACCGGGCACAAACTGGCCATCTTCATTATAAACAATAGGAATGGCCGCAATTTCTAACAAGGCATCAGTCTGTGCATTAAAGCCTGCTGTTTCAACATCGACAACAACAGGCAAAAATCCACGGAAACGCTGACCAATGACTGGAAGAGTTTCATTTGTCACATTTTTCTCCATTGAATGGTTTTTCCTGCATATAGCGGAACGATTTGTTCACCATCCAAGTAGTCTAGACTTTCAGGAATAACTTGATCTTCTTTGACCAGCGTAATGGTTTTGGTATTACGTGGGAGGCCGTAGAAATCTGCACCAAAGTGGCTGGCAAAACCTTCTAGGCGGTCGATTTTACCTACTTGATCAAAGGCCTGAGCATATAACTCAATTGCAGTCGGAGCACTATAGCATCCTGCGCAGCCACACGCATTTTCTTTGGCATTTTTTGAGTGCGGTGCACTGTCGGTGCCTAAGAAAAATTTAGGATTACCGCTCGTTGCCACTTCAAGCAACGTTTGCTGATGCGTCTGACGTTTTAAAATTGGCAGACAATAGAAGTGCGGCTTGATCCCACCAACCAGCATATCATTACGGTTAAACAGTAAATGCTGTGGGGTAATAGTCGCAGCCACATTACGATCCTGTTCCAGTACGAAATTAGCTGCCTCGCTGGTAGTAATGTGTTCCAGAACCAGTTTCAGTTTCGGGAACTGTTTTAGTAATGGTGCTAAGACTTCATCAAGGAAACGTTTTTCACGGTCAAAAATATCGACATGATTATGCGTCACTTCACCGTGCAGCAATAAAGGCACCTGATGCTCTTCAAGCTGTTCAATGACTGAATATACTTTACGAATGTCGCTTACACCGCTATCCGAGTTGGTGGTTGCGCCAGCAGGGTAAAGTTTAATAGCATTGACATGCTCAGAATCTTTAATCTTTTTGACTTCACTTGGAGAGGTATTATCTGTGAAATACAGCACCATGCGTGGATCAAAATCGCTACCTTCAGGAACATGCGCCATAATACGTTCACGGTAGCTTAATGCTTCTTCCACAGTTTTAACCGGTGGAACAAGGTTCGGCATACAGATGGCGCGGGAAAACTGTTTGGCTAGATCAGGAACGGTGCGTTGCAGAGCGTGACCATCACGCAGGTGGGCATGCCAGTCGTCTGGCTGGAGAAGGGTAATCGTATTCAAGGCGAATTCAATCGGAGAAATAAAACAAATGATAATGCATCTATGCCTAAAATGGTAACGAGAAATATATACAAAATAAGGGATATCTATAAATTAATTTATAAAAGTATGATATTTTAAAATTAATAAAAAAATTACATAAATACTTGGCAATGGAATACAAGTACAATCTAGCAAAATTGCAAGATGAAAAAGAAAAAATAGAAGAATTAATCACACGGCAAAGTCAGCGTGTAGGCTCGGTTTTCCCTCAGAATCTGGAACAGGAGTTCTGGAGCAAAAACCTGGAGCGAGCACGTAAACATGTCGAAAAGTATGTCTGGGCAGGTGTACTGACCTATTTTATTTTTCTGCTGGTCATGATTCCGACCGACTACTGGATTATCGATTCACAATATTTCGTGCAAGATTTTGTGCGCTGCATGCTGGGGCTGATCAATGGTAGTCTAGCTTTACTTGCTTTTTATTTCTTCTCCTGTCTGCCTAAAATCAAACACTTTTTTCCGCAGGCTTCCATGCTGCTAATGTTCTGGATGATAGTCTCGACCTCTTATCTGACCATGTCCATTCAAACAGTAAGCTTGCAACATCAGTCGATGGCGATCATCACTATTATCTACATTCTGGGGTATATTCTGACCGGAGTAAAACCTTTACAGATGTTAATCACGGGGTTGTTTGCTGCACTTTGTACGGTCTGGCTGTTATCCGTGTTATCGATCGAATTTAATGCGCTGGTCTTGGGGCGGATTCTAATTGGCAGTAGCCTATTGGGATGTGTGATTAGTTATATGCTTTTTGCCCGTGAGCGCATGATTTTTCTATACACCATGCGGGCCAGAATCAGTGAGAAAATTCAGCGGATTCATACCACAGAATTATTGCATTTAAGCCAGCATGATGAGCTGACCAAAATCTCTAATCGACGAACTTTCGATGAAACACTGGATATCTTCTTTGAACGTTCTCGCCGTAATCAGCATGCTTTGGCGATTTTGTTTATTGATGTAGATCACTTTAAAAATTATAACGATTTTTATGGACATCAAAAAGGGGACGATGTCATTTCCAGTATTGCCTTTACTATTAAAAATGCGATCCGGCATATGGATTTCGTGGCCCGTTATGGTGGTGAAGAGTTTGTGGTACTGCTTCCAGAAACTGATGCTCATGGTGCTTATGCAGTGGCTTCTAATATTTTTAATGCGATTGAGCGTCTGGAAATTCCGCATGAGAAATCTGGTGTGGCTGATCACATCACCATCAGTTTGGGCATCACTGTGTATCGTGGTGAAGACTTTATTGATAAGGATGTCTTATTGGGAATTGCCGATCAGGCGTTGTATCGAGCCAAACAGCTAGGACGGAATCAGATTTATTATCAGTCGATCCGCACTGCAAATCCAAATAGTGTAAATACCTAAATCGAATCTATAAAAAAACCGCTCAATTGAGCGGTTTTTTTGACGTTAAAACAAACTTATTTGTTTTTGTCTTTTAATTGAGGTACTGCAGAACCTGTACCTACTGCAAGCAGGCCAGAATCTGTATAGATACCCAGTTTTGCACGTGTATCTGTGATGTCCAGATTACGCATAGTCAACTGACCGATACGATCCGCTGGAGAGAACATAGAATCACCTTTCTCCATAGTCAAACGCTCAGCTTCATAAGTGAGGTTAGGAGATTCAGTGTTCATGATGGTGTAGTCATTACCACGACGCAGTTCTAAAGTCACAGTACCAGTGATAGCTTTAGCTACCCAACGCTGTGCAGTTTCACGAAGCATCAATGCTTGAGAATCGAACCAGCGACCTTGGTACAGAAGACGACCCAAACGAAGACCGTTGATACGGTATTGTTCGATGGTGTCTTCGTTATGAATACCAGTGACCAGACGTTCATAAGCGATGTGAAGAAGGGCCATACCCGGAGCTTCGTAGATACCACGAGATTTCGCTTCGATGATACGGTTTTCGATCTGATCCGACATACCTAGACCATGACGGCCACCAATACGGTTCGCTTCAAGAATGAACTCAACTGGATCTTCGATACGTTGACCATTGATTGCAACAGGGAAACCTTCTTCAAAAGTAATCGATACTTCTTCAGGTTTGATTTCAACGTCTTCTTTCCAGAATGCAACGCCCATGATTGGATCAACGATTTTGATACCGGCATTCAGGTATTCAAGATCTTTGGCTTCATGAGTTGCACCCAACATGTTTGAGTCAGTTGAGTAAGCTTTCTCTTTTGACATTTTGTAGTCAAAGCCATTGTCGATCAGGAACTGTGACATTTCTGCACGGCCGCCTAGCTCGTCAATGAAGGTCTGGTCTAACCAAGGTTTGTAGATTTTCAGGTTAGGGTTGGTCAACAGACCGTAGCGGTAGAAACGCTCGATGTCGTTACCTTTATAAGTAGAACCGTCACCCCAGATGTTCACGTCATCTTCTTTCATTGCAGTTACCAGCATGGTACCTGTCACTGCACGGCCAAGAGGAGTCGTGTTGAAGTATGGAACGCCACCTGTAGAAATGTGGAACGCGCCACATTGAATTGCAGCAATACCTTCTAATGCAAGCTGTAAACGGCAGTCGATCAAACGTGCTTTTACTGCGCCATAAGCTTCAGCTTTTTTTGGAATCGCATCGTAATCGTCTTCGTCTGGCTGACCCAAGTTTGCTGTATAAGCATAAGGTTCAGCGCCTTTTTGTTTCATCCACAAAAGAGCTGCAGAAGTATCTAGACCGCCAGAAAAGGCAATACCAACTTTTTTGCCTACTGGGACATTCTGCAAGATAGTTGCATTATCAGACATTGTTCATCCTAATGATATGAAATAGGCACGCCAGAAGTGGTGGCCTGAAAAAACACATATTGCGTCAATTGTATCATTATTTTATTTAGGTTTGCTTTAGAAAAGAAAAACTCGTTTCAAAATCTTGATTCAATAGGCTTAAATAATCATAAAATTACCGTATTTTTGACAAACGCTTAAAAAATAGGAAAATCTGGGAAGATTCAATAAAATCATTAAGAAAAAACATCTTCAGGATAGCCCTCATGAGCCCGAATATTCCTCCTTTGCCTAATCTGCAACCTGCTGCCAAAAATGAAACCTTATCGGTTGTGCATGGAATCTATGCCGGTTTGCTGGTTTTTAGTACGGTTGCATTTTTATATCTGGAATATCAGCAGTCGACGATTTCCATGTTGAGTCTGGGTATTGTGTTGCTGCTTTTGGCTGTGCTGATTGTTTTGAATATTCAGACCTGTCTCAAGGTCAAACAGGGCAATGGTTCAGGACGCACCTTGTCCAGAATTATGGCGATCCTTATGCTGCTCAGTTTTCCTATTGGTACAGTACTCGGAGTAATTGCGTTATGGAAATCCAGTAAAAATCAATGGCAGCAATAAATCCATCACTCAGGTACGGCATGAATATCACAATTGGTATTTGTGCCTGAGAAAGCGGACCTGATAGTCATAAAAAGCCTCTGAAAATCAGTTAAAGTACATTGATAAGATTTAAGCTTTTAGCCAAATAAGAATCAGGGATATTTTATGACAACGACGCGCTATGCAAATATTTTAAAACCATTACATCTGGGTTTCACCACGATTAAAAACCGTGTGGTGATGGGATCAATGCATACGGGCTTGGAAGATCGTTTTTATAATTATCCTAAACTGGCCGCTTATTTTGGTGAACGTGCCAAAGGTGGTGTGGGTCTCCTGATTACTGGCGGGATTTCACCGAATCGTCAGGGCTGGTTATTGCCTGCTGGCGGAACCATGAATACCTTGGGCGATGTTGCACCGCATCGACTGGTTACGCATGCCGTGCATAAGCATGGGGCCAAGATTCTGTTGCAGATTTTGCATGCCGGACGTTATGGCTATCAGCCTTTTGTGGTATCTGCCAGTCCGATCAAATCGCCAATTTCACCTTTTAAACCACGTCAGATGTCTGAAAACCAGATTCTGGATACGATTCAGGACTATGTTAAAACTGCAAAACTGGCTAAAAAAGCGGGTTATGACGGCGTGGAAATCATGGGCTCTGAAGGGTATTTGATTAACCAGTTTTTAAGCCGTCATGTCAATCAGCGTACTGATCGCTGGGGTGGAGAAACTGAAAACCGCATGCGTTTTGCAGTGGAAATTGTTAAAGCGATTCGTGCTGAAATTGGTGAAAAATTTATTATCTGTTTCCGCTTGTCCTTGCTAGATTTGGTACACGATGGAAATACCATGCAGGAAGTGATTACCGTCGCTAAAGCATTAGAGAAGGCTGGAATAACTTTGCTGAATACCGGTATTGGCTGGCATGAAGCGCGTATTCCGACGATTGTCACTTCTGTTCCTCGTGCTGCATTTGTAGATTACACCGCAGAAGTCAAAAAGCATGTTGCTGTTCCAGTTATTGCATCGAACCGGATCAATATGCCAGAAACGGCTGAAGCGATTTTGGCATCGGGTCAGGCAGATATGGTGCAAATGGCACGCCCGTTGTTGGCAGATGCATTCTGGGTAAATAAGACAGCAACCAATCGTGTTGATGAAATTAATACCTGTATCGCCTGTAACCAGGCCTGTCTGGATCATACCTTTAAAAATAAGCGCGCTACCTGTCTGGTGAATCCACGTGCCGGCTATGAAACCGAACTGGTTTATGTCAAAACCAAAAAACCTAAAGGCATCGCCGTGGTAGGTGGTGGGGTGGCAGGCCTATCCGCAGCTACAGTCGCTGCCAGCCGCGGTCATGATGTGACTTTGTTTGAAGCCACTAATGAAGTGGGTGGACAATTTAATCTGGCCAAAGTGATTCCAGGCAAAGAAGAATTTCACGAAACCATTCGTTATTTCAAAGTACAACTGGAAAAAACCGGGGTAGATGTCCGTTTAAATACCCGAGTAAATCGGGAACAACTGGAACGCGAAGGTTTTGATGAAGTCATTGTTGCTACGGGCGTTGTTCCGCGTGAATTGAAAATTGCCGGTAGTGATGCACCTCAAGTCCTGTCTTATGCTGAAGTATTGCGCGGTGCACCAGTAGGAGATCGTGTCGCTGTCATTGGTGCCGGAGGAATCGGTTTTGATGTATCAGAATTTTTATTAAAGCCACCGCATCAGCCACAACCGCAACCTGTAGATGAATGGAAACGGGAATGGGGTGTAGATCTGCATGCAAATTATGCAAGTGAAGGCGGACTGCAGCCAGCAGAAGTCGAGCCACCTGTACGTGAAATTTATCTATTACAACGTAAAACTACTGCTTTAGGAGCAGGCTTAGGTAAAACCACGGGCTGGGTTCATCGTGCCCAATTAAAAAAACATGGCGTACGCATGTTACGCGGTGTGCACTATAAATCGATCACGGATGAAGGTTTGTGGATTGAAGTGGATGGACATGATCAGTTGCTGCGTGTAGATACGGTCGTCGTTTGTGCTGGTCAGGAGTCAGTCAAAGATGTCATGCCTTCAGAGGATCAAAAGACTTTAGCGAATTACCATATTATTGGTGGAGCAAAGCTGGCTGCTGAGCTGGATGCCAAGCGTGCAATTCGTGAAGGGGCAGAATTGGCAGCAAAATTGTAAGGATTTGATGAAACTATATGCAGTTGATGAGATTCACTGTAATTTTCACTTGTCAGTCACCTAAAAGCTCCGTATTATTGCGGACATGGAAGCGTGGCAGAGCGGTTTAATGCACCGGTCTTGAAAACCGACGAGGGCTTATACCCCTCCGTGAGTTCGAATCTCACCGCTTCCGCCAGATACGAAAAACCCCGATCATTGATCGGGGTTTTTTATTGCCTAAGTTTTATTGAGTGGGAAATTGTCTGATTTTTTAGATAAAGCAGATAGATAACAAGCTAATTGATCTAATTTCTAAGATATTTTCTTATTAAAAAAATAAATGAATAAAAACGAATGCATATAGCTTTAATTTCTAAGGCTCTAGACTAGCAAAATGATTATGTTAGTCTAGAATCATGATAGAAAACAGTAAATTAAGTCACTACAAGATTAAAAAAATTATTCAATGCTTTTGTGTTGATATTCCTGCTTCCAAAACAGCCTTATTACTCAATTTAAATCGTAATACGATTAACTATTGGTACATGCTTTTTAGAGAAACTATCTATGATCATCAAACAGATTTAAGAGCTAAGTTTGTTGGTTCAATAGAAGTAGATGAAAGCTATTTTGGAGCGAAAAGGCAACGTGGGTTTCATGGAAAGTTAAAGCGTGGTCGTGGGACTCTAAAACAGCCAGTATTTGGAATATTCGAACGTAATGGGCGCGTCTATACTGAAATCGTACCTGACTGTAAAATGAAGACTTTACAAGAGGTTATCATTGGTAAAGTTTCACTTGAGAGTGTGATTTATAGTGATGGATGGCGTGGCTATAATGGTCTTGTTGATGTGGGTTATTCAAAGCATTTTAGGGTAAATCACGGAGCAAATGAGTTTGCTAGAGGAGAATGTCATATAAATGGAATAGAATCATTTTGGAGCTTTTGTAAAAGAAGGCTAGCAAAGTTTAACGGCATATCAAAAGAGTACTTTGATTATCATCTTAAAGAAACTGAATGGCGTTGGATGAGGGAACCTAATGAGTTAGCAACTGAGCTGTGGAACCTCATTAGGTAAAATTAAGTGTAAATCTGCTAGTCTAGAGCCTTTCTAAAATTTAATCTCAGGCAATTAGCTTAAGCCTAAATTCAAAAAGTATGATCCAAATTTTTATCTGACAAGAGGATATAAAAATTTAAAGCTTATTTCATTGCCGTTATCAGTTTATTAAATAGAACATTTTTCATTATTAATTCGCTGAATGACTGAAACAGCTGAAAGTCGACTAGGATAGTAGGATAATTTTTTGTTCTTTTCGGCTTTCATTTATGTCGAATTTTAAAGTGCGAGTTAAAAATGGCAACTGAACCTCTGAACCCTAAACGTCCACTTTATATTCCCTACGCAGGTACTGCATTACTTGAACTCCCATTGCTGAATAAAGGCTCAGCTTTCTCTGTAGAAGAACGTATTCATTTTAATTTACATGGACTTTTGCCCCAAGTAATTGAATCGATTGAGGAACAAAGTCAGCGTTCGTATCAGCAATACTGCTCATTCAATGATGCAATCAATAAGCATATTTACCTACGTAACATCCAGGACACCAATGAGACGCTTTTCTATCATTTGATCGAAAATCACTTAAGCGAAATGATGCCGATCATCTATACGCCAACGGTAGGAGAGGCATGTCAGCATTTTTCCGAGATTTATCGCCGTCATCGCGGGGTTTTTATTTCCTATCCAGATCGGGATCATATTGAGCACATCCTGCATAACGTGAATCGAAGAAATGTCAAAGTGATTGTGATTACGGATGGAGAGCGCATTCTTGGTTTAGGTGATCAAGGCATTGGCGGAATGGGTATTCCGATTGGAAAGCTGGCTTTATATACGGCCTGCGGAGGCATTAGTCCGGCCTATACCTTGCCAATTACCTTAGATGTAGGCACGAACAACGAGCAGTTGTTGAATGATCCGATTTATATGGGATGGCGTCAGCCTCGTATCACCGGTGATGAATATTATGAATTTGTCGAAATGGTGATACAGGCAATTCAGCAAAGATGGCCCGATGCGCTGATTCAATTTGAAGATTTTGCCCAGCACAATGCCATGCCTTTACTGGAAAAATATCGAGATCGAATATGTTGCTTCAATGACGATATTCAGGGTACGGCAGCTGTGGCAGTAGGCAGTTTGATTGCGGCTTCCTATGCGTCAAACAAACAATTAAAAGATCAGACCATTGCTTTCTTGGGAGCAGGTTCAGCCGGTTGTGGGATCGCTGAACAGATTGTGGCAAAAATGGTGGCAGAAGGCCTGACTGATGCTGAAGCGCGTAAGCGGGTTTTTATGGTGGATCGCTTCGGCCTTATTACTCAAAACCAGCCAAACCTATTAAATTTCCAGAGAAAACTGGCTCAAGAACCAGAAAATATTGCTGAATGGGGAAATGCCGAAGAGATTATTTCTCTATTGGATGTCATCAAATATGCAAAACCCACAGTACTGATTGGGGTCTCTGGACAGCCGGGATTATTTAGTAAAGAAGTAATCACGACCATGGCTGAAAATTGTGAACATCCGATCATCCTTCCTTTATCGAATCCTACTTCTCGCGTAGAAGCTGTTCCAGCCGATATTATTCAATGGACCAATGGGAAAGCTCTGATTGCTACAGGTAGCCCATTTGCACCCGTTAATTATCAGGAACACATTTATACTATTTCTCAATGTAATAACTCTTATATTTTCCCGGGAATTGGACTAGGCGTGATTGCTTCAGGCGCTACACGAGTCACGGATAATATGCTGATGGCATCAAGTAATGCCTTAGCAGAATGCTCTCCAAAACTTCAAGACCCAACCGCCAATTTGTTGCCAGATCTGGATCAGATTCAGCATATTTCCAAGATTATTGCTCTAAGGGTTGCACAAGCTGCGGTTGAGGATGGCGTCGCTCCAAAAGTTGGTTCTGAGGTGCTGCAGAAAGCCATAGATGCGAATTTCTGGATACCGGAATACCGGGAATATAAGCGTGTGACCTTTTAATATTATTAGGGAAAGGGCAGTCTAAAATTAAGTAAAGCAGAGCGATGACATTGTTATTTCTCTGCTTCTTTGTTTGCAGGAAACGAAAGTACACTAAAATGTAGAAGTTTAATTCACTCAAGCAATATGGATTTATTTTATCAAGTCGTTGAAATTAAATAAAATATAATGAAAATTCTGTAAATAATAAAATAATATTTATAAGGTAATTAAATATATATATAAGAAAACTTGATTATTTTAAATCTTCCTGTATACTGGCCTTAACTAGAAAAAAAAGTCTTGTTGCAAAAAATCTTCCTTAAGTATCGTCGTTTTATTCATAATCCTTCGTTTTATCCAGATTTTAAGTTCCATTCTTTATTATTTTCAAAGTTACAACTGGTCATTCAGATGACTAAAAATTATTAAAAATTAGTAGGTTTTATTATGTCAAACTCAAATATTGTTAAAGGTACTGTAAAGTGGTTCAACGAAACTAAAGGTTTCGGTTTTATTCAACAAGAATCTGGTCCAGATGTTTTTGCTCATTTCAGTGAAATTGCTAGTTCAGGTTTTAAAACCTTAATGGAAGGTCAGCAAGTTGAATTCAGCGTAGTTCAAGGTCAAAAAGGCCCAAATGCTGTAAATATTACTGCGCTATAAGTCTGTAGAATAAAAAAGCACGCATCAGTGCTTTTTTATTGTTTTAAATAAAAGTTAAAAAGCTTTTTCTAGATTGGAAGAAGTATAAAAATAGGATACAAGTTGTTAAAAATTAATGAATTAATTGCAAAATCTAAAAATGGTACAGAAATTATTGTTTCTTTGATTCCCTTGAATAAAATGCAAAATACACGTCAAGGTTTTAAGGAAATTGAAGTAGGTAAAAGAGTACTGCTTCAATCAGGAATCGAAGTTGACCTGAATCTAGACGGTCGTACATTTTATACATCTTTAAATCAATTATTTAAATTAAATCATAAAGTTATTTAATATTTAAATTATATATTGGCTAACCAATTTCTAGCCGATCTCTCTTATAATCATTACTAAAGGTTTATTTATGCTTAAGCAAAATATTAATGTGAAAGATCAATTCGGTGTTCAATACGTGATTCAGGCTACTGTTGACCCTGATTTTGTTCATACCCAATCGGATTCTAACGTTAAACATATTACGGTTGAAGGTGAAAATATTCGCCCAAGTTTTGAAATGTTTTTTCAAAGCACCATCAGCGGCAAAATTTTCAAAATTATTTAGTGGTCATATGACATGACCAAAAGTGAATATAAAAAATCCTGGTATCTTGCCAGGATTTTGTCTTTGAAATTATTCACTTCTTAATTAAACCTATTCATCGTCTTATAAATAAACCCTGAATTAATAAGCACATTTTAGTTCACACTTAAATCGACTTAGCCATCATTTCAGTGATCTATATTTTATATCTTCTACTATTTATGCTTTTAGGCATACAACTATCATGAACCTATAAAAAATCTAATACACATCAAATCAGAAAGCCAATCAGAGTTAAAACCCGTCAAGGTTATTATAAGTTTCGTTGGTATGAACTTAAGTCATATAAATGACTGAGGATATACAGCTGGTTTAAGGTGGTGAGCAAGGGCAGTTAAGTTTTCTTTTTGCTAGGACATTCAGAAGCTAAGTATTTAATCTTTTATTTTTGAATATTTAATACTCTATAGATGATCATAAAGTCAGGAGTTTACTCTATGAATAAATGTATAAAATTACTCGCCAAAAAAAATTAAGTATTACTTTTCTAGAGAGTGCATCAGCAGGTTACCTGGCTTACCGATTTTCCCAAAATAAATATTCTGGCGATATTCTATATGGTGGACTGGTGTGTTATGACATGGGTGTCAAAGAGAATATTTTAAAAATCAAACCTGAATTTATTAAAAAATATACCCCGGAATCTATGGAAGTCACGCAGGAAATGGTCAGAAAAGCCAAGAAAATGTTTTATTCTGATATTTATATTGCCTGTACAGGACTCTTAAAAAGAGGCGGGACAGAAACCAAAGAAAAGCCAGTAGGAACTTTTTTCTATGTAATTTCTTATAAAGATGAGCTTTATAGTTTCCGCTTTCTTTGCAGAGGAAAACCGAGAGAGAAATTAAAAAAACTGGCGAGAAATATCAATCTGAGCTTAATTGAAATCCTTGAAGGCAGTGAACCGTACCGGGTTTGTCGGAGAGTCAATATTCTGAGAGACTATCCCGATGACAAAATTAAAATATACCCCTGAAATCAGAGAAAGAGCGGTTCAATTATTGATTGAATCTGAAAAAGATTATCCATCGAATTGGGCTGCGATCACCGCTATTGCTCCCAAGATAGGTTGTACTCCTGAAACACTACGTGTTTGGTATCAAAAATATTTAGATAAACAAAATCCAGTTAAAGTACAGCAGCTTTCAGACCAAGAACGTATCAAACAACTCGAACGCGAAAATAAAGAACTGCAACGCGCCAATGAAATTCTACGTAAAGCAGCCGCTTTTTTCGCCCAGGCGGAGCTCGACCGCCCACACAAATAATGGTGGATTTTATCCATAATAATAAAGAGCTGTACGGAGTCGAGGCGATTTGTAGAATTTTACCGATCGCACCTTCAACCTATTACCGGACTCTAGATCTCTGCGAAAATCCAGAACATCGAGCAAAGCGAGATTTACATGACTTGCATCATGCTGAGGAGATTAAACGAATTTGGAAAGAAAGTTCAGGTCGATACGGTGTGCGTAAGGTCTGGCAACAACTGAAACGTGAAGGCTATGTGATTGCACGTTGTACAGTTGCTCGATTGATGCAGAAGCTAGGTATACAAGGTGTTTGGCGCGGTAAGAATAAACAAACTACCCGTAGCCGGGATGACCAAAAACGGGCAGATGATTTAGTGAAACGTAATTTTAGTGCTGATCATCCAAACCAACTATGGGTCGGTGACTTTACGTATATTCAAACTCATTCAGGCTGGGTCTATACCGCCTTTATTATTGATGTGTTTTCACGAGCAATTGTTGGATGGAAAGTATCTACACGGATGAATACAGATATGGTGCTCGATGCATTGGAGCAAGCATTGCATGATCGCGGCATGCCAAAGAATGTGATTCATCATTCCGACAGAGGTGTGCAATATCTTTCCATTCGCTATACCAATCGTTTAGAAGCAGCAAATTTACGAGCATCAGTCGGTACGACTGGTGATTCATACGATAATGCTTTGGCTGAAACGGTGAATGGCTTATACAAAACAGAGGTAATTGAATATCTAAAAGCAGATTGGCAAGGTTTAGCAGATGTACAACTTGCGACACTAAACTGGGTAGATTGGTTCAATAAAAAGCGTGTACACAGTGCACTGGGTTATGTATCGCCTTTTGAGTTTGAAGCAATGTACTATGATAAGATTAACCCGTTAGGTCAGGTGGCCTAACTTAAATAAAAAAGTCTCCGACAAACCCGGTACGGTTCACAGTCGGGACAAGAAAAATAAATAGCTATTTATTTAGTTCTCACTGATCGCTAATACACAGATCATGAAAATGTTCTGCTATAAAAAATCCCAGCCGAAGCCGGGATTTTTTTATATTAAATTGGTCAATTAGTAAGGATAGTTAGGGAGAGGGCCGTTTGCTGGAATGGTGAGCCATTGTCCTGTTGCCAGGCGATTTGAACCGCCATCTGGTTGCGCATAGAAATACAAAGGTGCGGTAGGCAGATTAAGCATGGCGACTGAAGCATGTGCGGTTGCAGTTACAGGCAAGCCATAAAGTGCATAGAAATCTTTTAGGTCATAGCCCATGATTTTTGAACTGAGTACATAAATCAGGTCAGGGCGGCTCATGTTTTTCGCATTAAATGCAGCTAGTCCCAGTTTATTCTTATCTGCTTGAGAAGCTTTACTTAAATCGATCTGGTTATATAAACGTTGTGCCGTATTCAGTAGGCGTATGAACTCAAATACACCCTGAAGATCAGGTCGTGATTTACCTTGATGTAAACGGGTATAGTTCATGGCCATCTGGATATGGAAAGCCTGCATCGATACATGATAGCCATCTTGCCATAAGCGTTTTTCCATGGCGGCACGTTGTGCCTCACCTGACAGACCAAGACTTCGTGTATCCTTGATATTGGCATATAAAGTTGGGTGACGGAAATTGCTGGCATTACTGTCCTGAGCATATAGATGATATTTACGCATCATGCTTAGGCCTGCCAGAATGTTGTTATTACATTCCACTACGCAACCAATAGTTTTCCCGGTTTCAGTGGAAGGGAATACCATGGTTAAGACATCCTGAACAGTATTATGTCCCAGTTCATGCACCCAGCCCCAACCGGTATCAATGCCAGTTGACCCATCTGATGGATTTCCTGAGCACAGGAAGCCACAGGTCGCAATCCAGCCCACAAAATGTTGAACATTCGGGGCACGATGAACTGTGCCGGTACAATCCCAGCCTAATTCATTACAACGCTGTGCCGTACTGCTATCCAGCGGCATGTTGTTATAACCGTTGGCAATGTGGTTACTGTCAAAGATTACGCCCTTAATCTGATCCACATAGGTACGTGCCGATCGATCACCAATGGCTTTTAAAGCATAGTCATTGGTCTGTTGAATTTCACCACCAACAAATTTAAAAGTGTTCCAGCCGAAGTTTCTACTTTGCAGGATGCTGGTGGCTTCGCTAATATCCGCTTCAGTGATCATTTGAGTAAAATCATAATGCGCATATTTTGCTGCGCCTTTGATTTTTAAGGTCACCACCGAGCCTGCTTTGGCATTGCTGTAATTCAACATCAATGGTCCACCGAACGGGCTAATAAAGTCATTGCTTTGAGTGGCGTCTAATTTTACGGTGAAACTATTGGGACGGCGAGGACGTTTATAGCCGCCATCATCAAAGGGATTGCCCCAGGCACGTAAATAGCTGGTCTGGACTGAAAGCTGCGCACCCTGAGCATCAACAATCTCAATACTGACAGGTTTGCCCGGAATGCTGGCACGACCAATTGCGGTAATTCCACTGCCTTGTGGAATGGTCACGGTAATGGTTTCGGCTTGAGCACTGACAGCCATGTTTTGTGCAGAGGCTGGCATATAATCGCCGGCACCATTTGGATTCACCAATGTGGTTTTGCGTTTATAGTCCGTCCAGGAGTCGCTGGCATAGGTACGCATAAAAGTCAGAGCATCGCCATTTTTCGACAGTCCGCTGTAATTCACGCCTGGACGCCAGAGATCTGCCAATAACACCAAAGCTTTTAGAATCTGATTATTATTTTTTGCGCTAAATGCAGTAATGCCTTGTGCATTTAAATTTTGTAGATTGGTAGAAGCTTTATTGATGGTTTGAATCAACGGATTATTGGCATTTAAATCACCTAGACGTGCCGCACTTGGTGACTTGAAATATTCCAGCATTTGGATCGTACTATCGATGTCATTCACTTTATTCCATTGATCTGTGATAGAACGTCCTGAAGACATGAGTAAAGTATCTTGGCCACGCCAGTAATTATTATTGGTCTCAATCTTCAATGCCGAAAAGATTTTTTCCATCGGTGTAGTGACGTTATAACCCATTGCCTGGAAATATATTGGCTTACCTGCCTCCAGATATTCCTGAATCAAGCTGGATTCAAAATTATTGGCGCCAATATTACTGCCTAAAATCATCAGGTCAGCATCTTTCCAGCAGGTATTGGTTTGATCCAGTACATTACATTGTAGAAAGGTAACTTTAACCCCTAAATGCTGGGAAAAATAACTTTCTATCATGCTCAGGTTGGTTTGTGCCAGGCCATTCACGGTAAGTTTTAATTCTTGTTTAGGCTGTGCTTGTGTTTTCCCCGTCAATAGCCAGCGAAAACCATTGTTGAGCACGGGTGCAAAATCTACCACGTCAGGACTATTCGCTGAGATTCCCCCAAGCATATTCTGGCCAAAAGCCAGCGCACGGCCTTTACTGATTTGTGATGCGACTCCCAGACCACAGCCTTTATTCGCCTGCTGACTTAAATTCCAGCCGCAGGCTTGATCTGAAACTGCGATTGGCAAAGCTGCGCTTAAATCATAAGGATAAAAATTAATCGAAGCAGTTGGCGTAAATTGCAGTTGAGGTTGCAAAACTTTGCCATTCGAACTGGTATAGAGTGAGGTAATTAAACCCTTTTGCCATGTTTGTTGTTGCTTGGCGAGCTGCAAGGCCCAGTCTAACAATGTGGTGGAATCTTGCTGAATCAAAGGTCGGGCATCACCTGTACTCAATGCCTTATTAATCCGGGTGGTCGTTGGCGTTTGTGGATTTAAAGGTGGTGTACTGCCATCAGGTGTTTCTATAGGTGAGGGGGATGATTCCTCGTTATCAGGTGGATGGGTTGTTGATGGTGGATTAACAGCAGAATCTGGTGTTTCTGCAGGAGAAGATGTTCCGCTACTGCCACCTCCACCACAGGCAATCAGACTCATCGATAGCGATAAGGCTAGTAAGGTTGTTCTCAACCTCAAATAATTTCTTTCCACAATTTTCCCCAAGGTATAACCAAAAAGACGACATTATTTTTAAAGTTGTCGTAAATATCAGATGAGAATTATAGAAGTACGTGGTGATAAAATAGAACTAATATTTTATTTAAGTATATGTTTTTTAATGATAAATAATTATTGAAAATAATATTTAATGTGATGCGGATTGAGTTAATTTTTATTTGTTTTAATTAGGCCGCAGTTTAAAAATAGCCACAACCCGAGCTGAAATTTTATGGTCTATCAGTTTTGACTTCGAACTTGAGTAGGGCCAGCGCAATTCTTTCTACATGTTGATAAGCAGGTTGCTCTAACTCCTCACCGAAAATATCCGGATCAATTTCCTCATAACACCAGTCAATATTTTGATGCTGTTTCATCAAGGCTTCCAGATGCTGTAAGAAGCGATTGCCATCCTGACAAATAGTGACGCCAGTATATAAAAATAGACGTCCATCTGGACTGAGTCGTTGTAAACCCTGTTTAATAATCTTAAAAGACAATTCATTACCATCCAGTTCATTGCCACCATGACGGTATTGCCGTTGATCTGGATCAATTAAATAAGGGGGATTGGCAAAAATCAGGTTGAACTGGCCTTCAAGATCAGAAAATAAATTACTTTGCACAGGATGAATCGAATTAAAACCTGAAAAATCGATATTAATCTGGCTATAGAGAAGAGCTTTCGGATTCAGATCTGCGACAAAGATTTCCTCATGATCTGGAAAATGTTTAGCCATATGAATTGCAGCAGCAGAAGTGCCACAGCATATTTCAGCCGCTCGTTTAAAAGAATTGGCCTGGCAAGATAAATATTGCTTTAAATGATAGGCAAAGCGGTAAGTATCAGGACCAAAAAAAACAGCGTCCTGTTGGGTCGTAGGAAAGGCTGAGTGAATAAATAATTCGTCTTCGAGTGAAGCGACTCTGATCAGACTTTTATATGCATTATTCTTAACTTCTAGAAGCTGATGTTCTAACAATAATGAAAAAAGAACAGGATCAAGATCGGTAATTGTAAATTCCAGATTCCAGCCAAAGATATCCTGTAGGGTTTTCTGTTTATTTTTTTCGCTTCTTTTGCGATCCAGAATCCGTTGATGAGAAAGTGGGGTAATGGCGGTAAACTGATATTGCTGTTGTTTTAAAAAATTTAATAGAAAGTGCAGAGCTTGTTGCTGGCTATTTTGAATTTCTAAAATCTGGTTCATTAGATGTGCTCTTCGGTTTATTCAGAATAAATGAAAAGGTGCATACACCTGTTTAATCTATACAAGATAATGACCAGAACAGCCATTCGCTATATTCATTCGCTATATTGATCCAATCAAAATGGATCAGCTCAATCTTCGCCCAAAATTTGCTGTTGTTCGGTAAAAAACTGATGTGAATTGGTTTAATTTGTATAGTGGTATATTGAAGTTCAAATCCTTATAAAGAATGAATCACTTTTATTTTTATATGTTTTCTATAAAAATGCCGACTGATCAAAATGATGAGTCGGCATAGACTGAATATAAATAGAAGTTTTAATGGGTAGCTTCTGGTAAATCAAACCAGATCACCTGAGCATCTTCAATTGCTTTAATTTCTGCGTCATCCATAAAGGCAATCGCACCACCAGCTTCAACTGTATATTCTGCAATTTGTACTGAGCCAGAAATCACATGTACATAATTGATATGCTGGGTTGCCTTAATATCTAGACTTTGACCTTGCTGGATCACTGCTGTTTTGACTTCTGCATTTTGACGAATGTGCATGGGTGCATTGTCATTCGGTCCACAGATTAAATGCCATTGATTCGGTTGTTCTTTGGCATCCAGACGAATTTGCTGATAATTCGGCTGAGCATCACGTTCATTCGGAATGATCCAGATTTGCAGGAGATGTACCTGTTTATCGCCCTGGTTCATTTCACTATGACGTACACCGGTTCCGGCACTCATCAATTGCCATTCACCTGCTGTAATACCGCCATGATTGCCCATACTGTCCTGATGAGTAATCGTACCTTTCAATACACAGGTCAGAATTTCCATATTGTCATGCGGATGGGTACCAAAGCCCTGATGTGCATCAATCAGATCATCATTAATAACGCGTAATGCACTCACGCCCATATAGTTCGGATTGTACCAATTGCCAAATGAGAAGCTGTGTTTAGACTCCAGCCAGCCCATTTTTACATGACCACGATTTTCACTGGGATGTAGAAAAGCTTTCATGAATTTATCTCACTTTAATTTTTAACTTGAGATCATCATAACGTTGTTTTAATTCTTAAAAAATTATAAACAGGCGACAGATCATTGCATTTTTGCAACGATGTAAGAGAAAGCAGGTATAAAAAAGCCCACTCGTAAGCAGGCTTAAGTATTTAAATAAAGATTATTCAAGGAAACGGACAGTTACACCTGATTTCACTTTACGGCCTAAATCATTCGCATCCCAGTTAGTCAGACGGATACAACCGTGTGATGCAGTTTTAGAGATTGCAGATGGATTCGGTGTACCGTGAATACCAAATGATTTTTTGCTTAAACCAATCCAGATATTACCTACAGGACCGTTTGGACCAGGTGGTAAAGAAAGTGGTTTCTTGTTATTGCCCTGAACGAAGTTAGATGGTGAGTAGCTATACCATGGGTTTTTCGCTACGCCAGTCACTTTATAAGTTCCTGTTGGCGATGGAGTACTTGAGCTACCAATCGTTGCAGGGAAAGAAGCAATCATCTGGTTGCGGCTATTGAACAGATAAAGCTGCTTGGCACCTTTATGCGCTACAATTAAATGAATATCTTCAGGCACTTCATTGCGGATATTGGCAACAATCAGCTTTTCCCCAGCTTTCTTAAAGGTAGCTTTTGGATTTAACTTTTTCAAAAAGTCTTCATCCATATGGAATTTTTCACCCAGCATTTCAGTCACGCGAGTGTAATATAGACCTTTCATTTTTGCCTGTAAGGCATAGTCAGAAGGAATAGACTCGGCATAAGGACCTTTCAGGTCTTCTTCAGTGATAGTGTATTCCACAAAAGCAGGCTTAGATCCTTGTTTAGCCAATAGGGCATCCCAAGTTTCCTGAGTCAACGTACCTGTTGGTTTAATACCATTCATTTGCTGGAAAGATGCAATCGCTTTCAAGGTATTTTTACCGCTAGTACCGTCAATCGCACCTGGAGAAGCATGGGCATTATTTAGCATGACATGCGCACGTGCATACACCGGAAATTGGCCTTTACCAATATCTTCATACCAGCTTGCATTATTAAGGCCGTCTAAAGTCCAAGATGCTTTCGCAGCAGCAGAATTTGTCGGTGCTTTAGTCGTGGTTGGAGCAGCACCGATATTGGCAGTCTGGTCTTCAGTATCTTGTAATACATCTAATGCTTCAGAAGCTTTCTTCAGATCTTGTTGTTCTTGAGCACTAATTCGAGTTTCTACTTGTGCTGCCGAAGCTTCAGTCGCTAAAGGATCAATCGGATCCTGAACCGCAACATCAGTGACAACTTGGGGGTTTAATGGTTGTTCAGCATTAGACGCAGCGAAAACAGTACCTGCGAAAATGCAACCTAGACTCACAGCGAGCATTGTGCGAACGAACATGTAACTCAACCTTAAAAATATTTCGTTAACTATGTGAAAAAACACTATAAGTATTACAGAAAAAATGTGGAGATGCAGTAGTTCTTTTGTGTAGTTCCTCACATTTGATCACTTAACATGATCGGTTTTTAAAGTCATGAGAAGTTATTCAAAATGCAGCCATTTTGTTATGATGTGGGCAATATCAAAGATAGATAGGAAAGTGAATGACGACCTTAAAAAATGATCGTTTTCTGCGCGCATTGTTACGTGAACCTGTAGATACTACCCCTGTATGGATGATGCGTCAGGCAGGCCGTTATTTACCAGAATATCGAGAAACACGTGCCAAAGCAGGGGATTTCCTTTCTCTTTGCAAAAATACTGAATTTGCCTGTGAAGTGACTTTGCAGCCTTTACGCCGTTATGAGCTGGATGCGGCCATTTTATTTTCGGACATTCTGACTGTACCAGATGCTTTAGGTCTGGGTCTGTATTTTGAAGCAGGTGAAGGTCCGAAATTCCACAAAACTGTGCGGACTGAACAGGATGTGGCTAATTTACCCAAATTCAATGCCAAGTCTGACCTTGATTATGTAATGAATGCAGTATCGACCATTCGTTCCGCTTTGGGTGGGCAAGTACCATTGATCGGCTTCTCTGGCAGTCCGTGGACCTTGGCGACATATATGGTTGAAGGGGGTTCGAGCAAAGACTTCCGCTTCACTAAAAACATGATGTACGCACAGCCAGAGGTTCTGCATGCTTTATTAGAACGTTTAGCAGATGCTGTGACTGAATATCTGAATGCCCAGATTGATGCCGGTGCTCAGGCAGTACAGATCTTTGATAGCTGGGGCGGGGCACTTGCTCATCGTGAATATATTGAATTTTCACTCAATTATATGCAGAAAATTGTGGCAGGTTTGCAACGTGAAAAAGATGGCCGCAAGATTCCAGTGATTCTGTTTACCAAAGGTGGCGGTCAATGGCTGGAGCCAATGGTTGCGACCGGTGCAGATGCTTTTGGTCTGGACTGGACTACACCGCTTAATGTTGCGCGTCAGACTGTTGCAGGCCGTGCCGCACTACAAGGCAACCTGGATCCGGCAACTTTATATGGCACTCCAGACGCGATTGCTAAAGCGACCAAGTTGATGCTGGATGATGCCTATGCTAACGGTGAAAAAACCGGTTATGTAGCCAACTTAGGTCATGGTATTACCCAGTGGGTGGATCCAGCCAATCCTAAAGTATTTATTGATACCGTACATGAGTACAGCGCTAAATACCTTTAGGATGTAAACCTTGATCGACTTTTTTAAATCAGGGTTTGAATTTATCTATAAGGCAGCTTCGGCTGCCTTATTTGGGATTCTGCTCCTGCTTGCTTTTGCACAAACCGCATCAATGGGTAGTGAACTATTTTACGGTTTCTATCGCTATGACTATCTATTATTTTTCGCTTTACTGATTCAGGTGGTATTACTCTATACCAAACTGGAATCCTGGGCCGAAGCCAAAGTAATTGCCTTGTTCCATATCATGGCGATGGTCATGGAAATTTTCCTGACCCATCCGGCAATTGCATCCTGGCAATATCCGCAACCTGCAATTTTTAAAATACTGACGGTACCTTTATTTGCCGGCTTTATGTATTCGGCTGTCGGCAGTTTTTTTGCACGTTCCTTACGCTTATACCAAGTTTCATTTGAAAAATTGCCGCGCTTTAGCCACATGCTGGCCTTGGCAGTCTTGTCCTACATCAACTTCATGAGCAAATTCTTTATTCCGGACTATCGCTTGCTGTTATTTGTCTGGAGTGTAGTGATGTTCTGGAAAACCAGAATTCGATTTCAGTTGAATCAGCATGCTTTTCAGCTGCCGATGTTACCTGTCCTGTTGATTTTGGCTTTCATTATCTGGGTGGCTGAGAACATCAGTACCTTTTATCAGATCTGGCTATATCCAAGCCAGGTAGAAAAATGGCACATGGTCGGTTGGGGCAAGCTCGGTTCCTGGTATTTACTTTTATTGCTCAGTCTGGTGCTGGTATTAAAGATTCTAGGACAGCGTAATTCTCAAGGTAACTGGAGCCTAAAAACCCGGTAAAATTATTCTGTTTATCTTTATGTAAATTGGACATTTTTTTCATTGCGCCAAATTAGACTTCCCGCTACTCTCCTGAATGTGTAATGAAGATTACATCATTAGCGTAATAACAAAAGATGCATGAGAATAACCGGAGAATAAGTATGTTAAAAAAGATTATGCTCGCTGTGGTATTGGCAACGGGTTCTGGTATGGCGATGGCGGATAGAGATGTAGGTTGTGGTATTGGTAGCCAGGTATGGGCAGGCCAGTCAGGCATTATTCCTAAGCTGCTTGCAGGTACAACAAACGTCCTGTTTACTAACCAGTGGCTGGGTATTACTTTCGGTACTTTAGGATGTAGCCAGGGCGGTACAGTAACGGCTCAAGTCGTGACTTTTACCAATGAAAATGCTGAGGCATTGGCACGTGATATGGCCGTAGGTGAAGGTGAAAGCCTGAATGTACTGGCTGAACTGCTAAATATCAAGGCAGAAGACAAAGCACGTTTCTTCACTGTATCTAAGCAGAATTTCTCTGAAATCTATTCAGAAGAAAACCAGAATACTTTACAAGTGTTAAGTACTCTACAAACAGTCATGGCTAAAGATGAAGTATTAAAAGCTTATATCTAAGTATCGCTGTAAAAACCCTGCTGTCCTGGCAGGGTTTTCTTATAAATAAAAACTGAAAAGAACCGTTGACTGAATGAAATATGCTTTTTTGCTCTCAGCCTTGCTGTGGAGTCCCCTAAGTTTTGCATCCGAAATTTCTCCAGATATTCAAGCTTATCTAGAACAAGCCACACAAAAAAAATTGCACCAGACCGCGACCTGGCAGCGTTTGATGTATGTCAATGCTGAAGGAAAAAGTGAAGTCAGCTATGCTGGCTATTTTCTGGCAAAGCAGAGCAAGACAGACCTGCAACTTGAATTGGAGCAAAATATACAGGCATTGTTTGAGCCAGCAGAACCCAATCAGTCTGTACGATGTAAATTTCCGGCGCGTAGTCAGTGGTTAATGCAACAGCTGAATATTCCTGAACAGCAATTGCCTGAAGCGAGTTGCCCGGATTTTGAGCGCTGGATGAATGAAGTCAAGCCTTATCAAGCGACCCTGATTTATGCCACCGATTATATGGGTAATCCCAGCTCCATGTTTGGTCATACTTTGCTGCGTCTGGATCCCAAAGACCAGCAGCAACTGAATCTGGTTTCTTATGCGGTCAATTATGCTGCCACAGTTGACAGTAATGATAACTGGTCCTTTGCCTGGAAAGGGCTGACCGGACAATATCCGGGGGAATATTCCTTGATGCCGTATTACCGCAAAGTCAAGGAATATGGTGACTTTGAAAGCCGTGATTTATGGGAATATGAACTTAATTTAACACCTGAAGAAACCGGTTTTCTGGTGAAGCATCTCTGGGAAATGCAGCAGGTAAGTTTTCCTTATTATTTCATTAATGATAACTGTGCCTATCGTCTATTAGGGCTTTTTGATCTGGTACGTCCTGAACTGAACTTGCAGCAGCAATTCGATACCGCCGCGATTCCGGTCGAAACTTTAAAAGTTGTGGAACAGCAGGGACTGATCAGGAAGAAGATTTACCGTCCAGCACTGGAAACTCAATTGCTGGCTCAAGCCCGGCAACATGGAAAATCCTTGGCAAAAACTGCGCATCAGGTAGCGTATGCAGAAACCTCTAAAATGGAATCCATGCTACAACATTATCCGGCTGAAGACCAAGCCAAGATTCTGGAAATGGCCTATGACCATTTATATCTGGATTTCCTTCGCCAGGAAGTCGATGAACCTTTTGCCCAACTGCGCTTTCGCAAATTATTGGGCCTAAGAAGTCAGTTGGCGATAGACAAACAGCGTCAGCAGCCAGAGCGTCCAAAAATAGATCCGGTTCAAAGCCATCATGCCCGAAATATCGTTCTTGAAACTGGGCAAGTACAGGGTGATACTTTTGTGCAGTTGGGGCATCGTCAGGCTTATCACGACCTCATGGATCCGCAAGGCGGGCTTCGTACAGGAACCCAATTATTATTCCTTGATGGTGCATTGCAGTATCGTGATGACCGCGTGAAGCTGGAGTATCTGGATCTACTTACAGTGAATTCCTATAACCCGATCAATGCATTTAAAGCGCCTTTATCTTGGGGTTTTAGTTTGGGCTGGAAACAGGAAGCACTGGATCAGCATGGCCAGTTTAGTACCGAGCAGCAGCATGGTGTAGCCAATTTTCAGGTTCAGGGTGGCTATAGCTGGGCAAATGAAGCACGTGAACATCTCTGCTATGTGCAGCTACAAAATCATGTGCAGGCCGGAAAAGCGCTTGACAAAGGATGGCGTGTCGGTATGGGGCCAACGGTGGGTTGTCAGAATATCTGGACGGATCAGATCAATAGTCTGGTACAGGTGGAACTGCCGTATTGGGAAGATTCTCATCAGTGGCAACTGAAGTTGAAAAACCAGTTGCAATATGCCTGGAATGCACAAAATGCCATTCGGGTGGGCTGGGAATATCAGCAACAGGAATCGAAAGACTGGGAAAAATGGAGTCTGGGCTTAGTCCATTATTTTTAATTTGGCTAACATAACCTCGAGTATTGAGTAAATGAAGTTTATAGATCAAATGACTTGTATTTGAATGTTTAAAATAAATTCATGTTCGGAGACTTCTACCGATATTATCAAAGATTGTATTCAGTAATTGGGTTAAAATACCTGAATATTGTTGTATTTGTCACATAATATCACTGCGAATCGCAAGTATCGGGAAAAGTTATATGAATAATGAGTATATGGCTATGCTGGCGGAGCAGTGGAAGCAGATCTGTCAAAATTATTCATCGGATGATTTGCTACACGCATTTCAGTTTATTCAAGACCACTCTTTGGTACTGGTAGAAGAATTCTATAAAAATATGCTTCTGGAAGAAGAAGCATCTCAATATTTTACTGATGAGCTAATTCAGCAGCGTTTACGCGATACTTTACATCAATGGCTTTCAGAAAGTTTTAGTGTGGCGCTGAATAAGCGTTATGCAGAGGCCGTGCAAAAACAGAATATCGTTGGACATGTGCATGCGCGGATCGGGATTCCATCCTGGCTGATTATGCGCGGTGTACGAGAAATTCAGCGCAAAATGTTTGAATTGCTGAGTTTAAATCCGCAGCCGAACATGCTTACTACCTGTAGCTATATTGTACAAATCATGGGATTTGCCACAGAAATTATGTGTCGTTCCTATGAGGCGAAATCCGTCCAGAATCAGGAAATGAAGCACAGTTACCGGGTATTTTCTGCAATGCAAGATGTCGCGGTACAAAAAGATAAACAGCGCAGTTCATTGCTGGATTGGGAAAATGAGCTGATGTTCAAGGTCTTTTCTGGAACTACAGGCATTAGACATCAAATGCTGTCCAAGTCAGAATTTGGCTTATGGTTTATTCATAAGGCGTCTTATGCCTTTACCGGTTCTGATCAGGTCGATTTAATTATCGAGCGAATTTATCAGATCGATACGCTGAATCAGGCAGTGCTGGAATGTACTGAAAAAGATCAGATGCTGAATCTGATTCAAAGTATTCGTGATTTAAACCGTGAAATACAGCACTTGGTCGATCAATTATTCCAGGTTGCAGATTACATCGAATCTGGAAATGACTCTCTAACCCAGTTATTGAATCGCCGTTATTTAAATACCATTATTTCACGTGAAATTAACTTTTCTCGTGATAACCAGACACCATTATCCTTGCTAGCGATTGATGCCGACTTCTTCAAAGCCATTAATGATAAATATGGTCATGCAGCCGGCGATCTGGCCTTAAAATTTATTGCTGATGCCTTACAGAAATATATTCAGGGCAGTGACTATGCCTTCCGTGTCGGTGGGGAAGAATTCCTGCTGCTGCTGGTGGATTCCGATGAAAGACGCGCGCTGAACATTGCTGAAAATATCCGTAAATATGTAGAGCATGGCCTGATCAGTACGGCTCAAGGACAGCAATTTAGACTCACGGTTAGTATCGGCTGCGCGTTATTTGATGGTCATCCGGATTACCAAAGATTCCTGGATGCCGCAGATGCTGCACTGTATATGGCTAAAAATACAGGGCGTAACCGGGTCTATCTGGCGCAACCTTCTCAAATTCAGGGCGCACAAAAAGCGTCTGTCTAATTTAAAATTTGCTGCTGAATCGCAGCCTGAAATTGCTGTTTTTGCCGTACATATTCGGGATGGACTTTGGCTTTATCCCATTTTTGTTTAAATATTTTCGCTGCAGCAGCTTTAACCGGATCTTCAGAACTACGCGGCAATTCCTCACGCCCATGCGCACCACTTAAACCCTTTTTATCATCTGGAACCGGACCATCGTATTTTTTGCCGCCTTTATGATTGGCATAACGTCGGGCGCGGGTATAACCCATTTGTAAAAACTTGCGTGCCATATCGGCCCCGACGAAATCTTCATGTTTTAAATATTCTAGAAACAGGGCATAAATTTTTTCACTACTGGCTTGGGCTTTTTCCGCATCTGCAAAACGCCAGTGGGGCAGAATTTCCGACTTATAAGGTTCTACTAAAAGCACGCCTTGCTCACCGCGTCCAATCCGGTATAAGTCTGGACGTTTACGGAAATCAATTTTTTTAAAATCTAGACTATAGTCAAAACTATTTGAATGAACACGTGAAGGGCGTTTAGGCGGATCAGGCTGTTTTCTACTCATGGCTGTTTCCAGAATTTATACACTTGGATCATGCAGCCTTCTAAACAAAAGATCTGTATTTAAACATGGCAGGTAATGTAGTCAGGAAATTAATTATGCAGCATCAATTTGTTTATTTTTAAAACTAGGGAAGTTAAGTTAATGAGACAACTTTTTGAAAAGAATGTAGGGATAAAATTTTAAGAAATTGAATGAATACGTAGAAAAGTTAAGGAATTGATTGCAAAATTCCTTAACTGATGAAGATATTGAATTCGTACTTATCTTTTAACTTTCTACCACGACATAATATTTTTTAACTGCTTCAACCACTTCAAAAGTGCCAATAAAACCGGGTGGAATAATGCCGGCTTCACCTGCTTTGATTTCAACAAAGGATTGTCTTTGAGCATCATGTAAACGGACGATCCCTTCGATTACCTGAAAGAATTCCTGTTTATTCTCGGCAAATACGATATTCCACGCACCCACTTCACATTGCCAGATTCCGCAATCCATATTGGGATGTTGATAGGCACTCTGGGTCAGGCGTTTAGGATTGCCTTTAACCAGCCGGTCTGGCCGTGGATAATCGATACTTTCTTCAGCCTGGCCTAAACCTTGACCCGCAATCCAAATAGATGACATTTTCGTAACCTCATCGTGTAAAAAAGCCCCAATATCAATTGAGGCTTTCATGTATGAATCTATATTAATAACTTTCTGGTACAGCGCCTAAAAACTCACGGCGGACTTCTTTATCGGTTTTAAAGTCACCGATAAATGACACCGTACGCGTCGTCGATTCCTGTTTGCCAACACCACGCATCATCATACACATATGTGCTGAATCAATCATCACAGCCACACCACGTGCATTGGTGACTTCAGCAACCGCTTCTGCGATTTGCTGGGTCAGATTTTCCTGAATCTGCAAACGACGGGCAAACATTTCAGTAATTCGGGCAAATTTAGACAGCCCCAATACCTTGCCTTCAGGTAAATAGGCAATATGTACACGGCCATAAAATGGCAATAAATGGTGTTCGCAGAGTGAATAAAATTCGATATTTTTCACTAAAACCATTTCATGGTTATCTGATGGAAAAACCGCACTATTGGTCACTTCTTCCAGAGTCTGGCTATAACCTGAGGTTAAATACGAAAACGCTTTCGCAGCACGCACGGGCGTATCTTTGAGACCAGGGCGATTGAGATCTTCACCAACGGCAGTAAGAATGTTTGCGTAAGATTGCTGCATAGTCATATGACGTATTCACTTAAACTGAGAATGAACAAGGACGGCATTGTAGCAGAAATCTTTTACAATGCCTTATTTTGGGGGTAAATCCGCTTACTGTTTAAACTTTGGATTTTTTTCTGCACGTTTTAGCAAAACTAAAACTGCGCCAGTGCCACCCTGTTTTTCAGGCGCACTGACAAAGGCCAGAACATCACGGTGCTGACGTAACCAGCCGTTGACATAAGTTTTTAAAATCGCTTCCGGCCCTTTGCCATGTACGATCTTGATCACGTTCTGGTTTTCATCTTTGGCGATCTGGATAATCTGAAGCACAGCCTGACGTGCCTCTTCGACCGTACAACCATGCAGGTCGACAGCTTCGAACCAGCGCAGATTGCCTGCTTTTAAATCTTCAAAAACCTTATGCTGCAAGGTCGCAATGCGGTAGCTTAAGCTCGCTTGACTGCCAACCGGATTGAGCATGGCTTGAGTATCAGACAGGACGGTTTCATCGGTATGCATGGGGCCTTCGGCAGCAGCACGCTTGGCCAAAGTTTGCGCATCGACTTTTTTCTTGGGAGATTTTTCTATTTTCGCAATATTGCCGGCATCAATTTTTTGTACGCCTTGCATCTGCTTGCGAAATAGATCGAGGTCTTCCTCCTGTTCCTGCTCCGCTGTTTTCACGACAGGGGCAACAGGTTCAGCCTTAGGTTGAGGATGACTAATTTGCTTTTTAAGATCTTTGAGTAAATTGTACTGATCTTTAGAAAGCGAAGAATCGTGTTTGCTCATAATCTGGAAACGGGGGAGATACTGAATTTGGTAAATTATAGTCTTAAATCACTGAAAGGAGAAATGAATTGCACTAAATACAACATATCCTAAACCCAGCTTTAATTTCTGGGTGGTTTTCAAATACTGAATAGCTTGATGAGCTTTAAATAGAAAATAATTCATGAATATTCTCCTTTTATCATTTTAACAGTTGCCGCGATGGAACATCTCTCTTTAAATATAAATCAATCAAACCTGGAAAATAAAAAAATGAGTTACTCAGGCAGTTGTTTGTGTGGCAATGTCCAGTTCAAAGTAAATACGAATATTCATACCATGTATCATTGTCACTGCAATTTATGTCGTAAACAGAGTGGTACGGCCGCGAATGCAGCAACTTTAGTTCATCAGCAATATTTTGAATGGATCTCAAGACACGCTTCAATTGCCTATTATCAAAAAGAGACCGGATTTCGTTCCCATTTTTGTCAACATTGTGGCTCGCCTGTACCGAATCAGGTAGGTGTAACGGCATTGATCTGGATTCCTTTGGGACTCTTGGATCAAGCACCCAAGGTTCAGTATAGACTGAGTTTTTGCCTGAACTCGAAGGTAGATTGGGCAGATGAAATCAAGGCGGATGAGTACTATTCTGAACTGCCAGAATTTGAAAAATTAATCTCTTATTTTGATCATTCAACTCAGTATTAAATGAATTAGTTAATAAAAATAAAAAAGCCCCATGCTGAGATGGAGCTTTTTTATACTTAATATTTTAAACCGATTCAGGTTCACCGAATAAATCACGGAAAGCATGATCTGGGCGTGGCTGTTTCATGAAACTTTCACCGACCAGGAAAGCATGAATATCATGTTCCTGCATCATCGCAACATCAGCAGGGGTCGCAATACCGCTTTCAGTGACCAGCAGGCGTGAAGGATCCAGTAATTTTTTCAGACGTAGTGATGTATTCAGGTCGACATCAAAAGTTTTTAAATTACGGTTGTTCACACCCAGTAGACAACGATCAGAAAGTTTTAAAGCACGCCCTAATTCTTCTTCATCATGCACTTCAACCAGTACATCCAGATTATGCTCAAACGCAGTTTTAGACATTTCTTCTAACTGCTGATCAGACAGACAGGCCACGATCAGCAAGATACAGTCTGCATGTAGTGCACGCGCTTCAATCACGCCATAAGGATCGATCAGGAAATCTTTACGCAGCGCAGGCAAGTCACAGTGTGAACGGGCAATCTGAATATTTTCATCAGCACCCTGGAAAAAATCCACATCAGTAAGTACAGATAAACAGGCAGCGCCGGCATCCTGATATTGCGCTGCAATTTCTGCAGGATTAAAGTTTTCACGAATCACGCCTTTGGACGGAGAAGCCTTTTTAATTTCAGCGATTACACCCGGACGTTTAGACATTAAAGATTGAGCAAAACCACGTATAGGTGTCGCAGCTTGAGCCAACTCTTCTATATCTTTATAGCTTTTCTGCTTCAGACGGAGAGCGAACTCTTCTTTCTTACGATCAACAATTTTACCCAGAATTGTATTTGCGATATCAACCATGATTCAAATTCCTGACCGTATTAAGCTTCGTATTGTTTGATGGTTTTGGTGAATTCAGAGAGCACGCTCATTTTTTCCAGCGCCTGACCTCCATAAATAATATCGTGAGCCAGTGCTACACCTTGCTTATAGCTTGAAGTCAGACCAGAAACATAAATACCAGCACCGGCATTTAGGGCAATCATATTGGCAGCCTTATGACCGATCTCAGATTTCTTCTTGCCTAAGGCATCTTTAATCAGAGCCAGACTTTCTGCTGAGCTTTCAATAATTAAACCAGTTAAGGTTTGCGATTCAATATCGACCTGTTCAGGAATGATTTCCCATTCAGTGATTTTACCGTTTTTCAGCTCAGCCACATGGGTAGAGGAAGCCAGACTAATTTCATCTAAGCCATCACGTGAATGTACGACCATCACATGTTCAGCACCGAGCTGTTTCATGACTTCTGCAATCGGGCGGCAAAGTTCATTGGAAAATACCCCAATGACCAAACGTTTTACGCCGGCCGGATTCGTAAGCGGGCCGAGCAGGTTGAAAATACTACGAATACCCACTTCTTTACGTGGACCAATCGCATATTTCATGGCTTTGTGATGGTTTGGCGCAAACAGGAAGCCCACACCGATATCACGGATACAGCGTTCGGTTTGCTGCATATTCAAATCAAGATTAATGCCTGCCTGTTCCAGTAAATCTGAAGAACCTGATTTGGTGGAAACACCACGGTTACCATGTTTGGCAATGGTTGCACCAGCTGCTGCAATTACAAAAGCAGAAGCGGTAGATACGTTAAACAGGTTTTGTCCATCACCGCCTGTACCCACGATATCCACCAGATGAGGGACATCACTGACATCGATTTTGGTTGCTAGTTCACGCATGACACGTGCTGCAGCAGTAATTTCATCAATACTTTCGCCTTTCAGACGTAGACCCATGAGCAGAGCACCGATCTGGGCATCGGTTGCTTCGCCAGACATAATGGTGCGCATCACGTCTTCCATTTGTTCCTGAGTCAGGTGAATGTTTTTAGTAATATTGCTTAAAGCTTGTTGAATATTCATGACTTGCGTTTCGCTCATTATGCGTAAATTTCAAGAAAGTTTTTAAAGATCTGATGACCATGCTGGCTCAGGATTGATTCCGGATGGAACTGCACACCTTCAATCGGTAGTGTCTTATGTTTAATCCCCATGATTTCTTCCATAGAGCCATCTTCTTCATTGGTCCAGCAGGTCACTTCCAGGCATTCTGGTAAAGTGGTCTGATCAATCACCAGCGAGTGGTAACGCGTCGCAGAGAAAGGATTCGGTAGGTTGCTGAAAATACCTTTGTCGCTGTGATACATATCAGACAAACGCCCATGCATGACGCGTTTGGCACGAATAATATCGCCACCAAAAGCCTGACCAATACTTTGATGCCCCAAACAAACACCGAGTAGGGGAATCTTACCGCCAAAATGCTGAATGGCAGGAATCGATATTCCCGCTTCACTTGGCGAACATGGACCAGGACCAATCACCAGATACTTGGGTTGCCATCGCTCAATATCCTCCAATGTCACGGCATCATTGCGGACTACTTTTACTTCTTGATTCAGTTCGCCAAAATACTGGACGATGTTATAAGTAAAGGAGTCATAGTTGTCGATCATTAGAAGCATGAGCTTAACCTATTGAAATTATTGCACTTAACTGTGCTAAAGTGATCCAGATTGAGCTTTATCGGGACTTGTTGCAAGTCTAGGGAATACACGACTAAATCGTTGATTTCATTGTGTGAAAATAAAGCACGCCTCATCATAGCAAAAAATAGCCACATCGGGCGCAATAATTTTTCAATTTTCAGCCTGGTGATTAGCTCACAGCCTTTTAAATATTTTAAATGTGCATATAAGTAATTAACTGACGAAAAGTAAGTTTAAATAAATATTGCAGTTATTATTTTTTTAAATTAAAAATAAATAAGTTTTAAATGATTAAAATCATTATGCTGAAAAAAACATCATTTGAATAATAATGCATGGGATAAATCAAACAATGAGATCGACTATTTGAATAAAAGTGACTCAAAATAGTGATCTTTTAAAGTACACAAACCTACAGATACCACTTTGTAATTGATAAAAATTAACCAGAATTAAACGAAATTGAATATTTTTTAAACTAAATTAGCATAAAAACGCAAATCCTCACTGAAAAGTGCTCCTATTCTTACCTAATATGAAATCGTCGCACTATTTAGGTGCGCTAAAAAAATACCTGCAACAATTCTCAGGAAGAATGCTTGAATATAGTGCATTTAGTTTAAGTCACAGTATAATAGCGACAAGGTATTTTTATCTTCCTATGTTTTCTTATAAAGATTTCAAGATTTTAGATATACTTTTAAAAGTTGGTACGCTAATTGCTTAATAGATACCAACTTCTAACACGCACTTTGCGAGTGCAACAAAAAACATCGGAGCAAAATGAGCATGGCGAACAAGGTCCTTCAACTCATACAAGAAAGTGGCGCGAAATGGGTCGATTTTCGCTTTACTGATACCAAGGGTAAAGAACAGCACGTTACTTATCCAGCAGACAGTATTGATGAAGATACGTTTGAAGACGGCAAAATGTTTGACGGTTCTTCAATCGCAGGTTGGAAAGGCATCGAAGCATCGGACATGATCTTACGTCCAGATGCAGAAACAGGTTTCATCGACCCGTTCTTTGCAGAGCCAACTGTTGTTGTGACTTGTGACGTTATCGAACCATCAACTGGTCAAGGTTATGAACGTGACCCACGTTCGATTGCTCGCCGTGCAGAAGAATACCTGAAATCTACAGGTATCGGTGATACTGCATTCTTCGGTCCAGAACCAGAATTCTTCGTATTTGACGAAGTAAAATGGGACATCGACATGTCTGGCGCTCGTCATACATTGATCGCTGAAGAAGCTGCTTGGTCTACTGGTAAAGATTACGAAGCAGGTAACTCAGGTCACCGTCCACGTGTTAAAGGTGGTTATTTCCCAGTTCCTCCTGTTGATTCTCATCAAGATATGCGTGCAGACATGTGTGCAAAAATTGAAGAAATCATGGGCCCAGGTCGTGTAGAAGTGCATCACCACGAAGTTGCATCTTGCCAGTTAGAAATTGGCGTGAGCTTCAACACAATGGTTCGTAAAGCTGACGAAGTACAACAGTTCAAATATGCTGTTTGGAACGTTGCGCACCAATACGCTAAAACTGCAACCTTTATGCCTAAACCAATGGTAGGCGACAACGGTTCTGGTATGCACGTTCACATGTCGATCTCTAAAGATGGCAAGAACCTGTTTGCTGGTGATGAATATGCAGGCCTTTCAGAAATGGCATTGTACTTCATCGGTGGTGTGATCAAACATGCTCGTTCATTGAATGCGATCACTAACCCATCTACAAACTCATACAAACGTTTGGTACCTCACTTCGAAGCACCGATTATGCTTGCTTACTCAGCGCGTAACCGTTCAGCTTCTATCCGTATTCCTTATGTTTCTAGCCCTAAAGGCAAACGTATCGAAGCACGTTTCCCTGATCCAATGATGAACCCGTACCTAGGTTTCGCTGCATTGTTGATGGCGGGTATCGACGGTATCCAAAACAAGATTCACCCAGGTGAAGCTGCTGACAAGAACCTGTACGATCTTCCTCCTGAAGAAGAAGCAAAAATCCCTACAGTGGCGCACAGCCTTGAAATGGCACTTGAAGCTCTTAAAGAAGATCATGACTACCTGCTTAAAGGTGGCGTGTTCACTAAAGAAATGCTTGATGCCTATATCGAACTTAAGACTGAAGATGTACGTCGTCTGAACACGACTACTCACCCAGTTGAATTCGACATGTACTACAGCCTGTAATTCTGACCTGAATTTCACTGTAAAAAAGACCCGCCTTTGTGCGGGTTTTTTTTGTATGATGCTGTTATTGATCAAAGATATGAAGTTATGGCACAACGTAAAAGATATACCGGCTTTTTGCCCTGGATTGATCCGCAGGATCATAGCAAAGGCTTTAAACTGAATTTTTCTGAAGTGACCTATGTAGAAGTCGCGCGTACACCTGAAGGCTATAAGCAGGTTGAGTTTGTGGCATTACGTCATCCTGAGTTGGCTCTGGACTATGACTACCCACAAAGTTTTTATCTCACCACAGATGGCATGATTTTGAAAAAGCTGCCAAATGGAAAATATGAAGTGATTGCCAAGACAGATAATGCCTAATCGTGAAGTTGATAACGTTGTGAGTGTAAAATTCAAAAAATCGCATGGACCGCAGATACCTGCCGCGCTTCGAGAATGGCTGTATGCCTCAGGATCATTGACGCAGCAATTAACGGATCTGGCTGGTGGGGAATTCCGGGTAGAACCACAGCAAGAGCATTTTCAGCGTCTGGAATTCGTAGATGCAAGGTGGATGCAGATGCCACATCAGCATACGTCCTGGGTGAGAGAAAGCTATTTATATGGCTGTGAAGAACAGCCTTGGGTCAAAGCAAAAAGTATATTTCCAATTTTAAGCCTACAAAAACGTGCGCGGATATTCCAGCATATTGGATCGAAGCCGATTGGCTGGCTATTATTCCAGCGTACCAATCCACAGTGTGAGCGACGTGTGATTTATCTGGAAGAGGGCTGGACCCGCCAGAGCTGCTATACTTGGCATGGTTGTAAATTTATCGTACAAGAAACGTTTTTACCGGCATTTGAACACTTTATACAAAATCAACAGGCTTAACTTGATATGGCAACTGCACAAGCAATTACTTGGCGTGAACGTCTGAGCGCCTATTATTATCTTTGTCGTTTTGATAAACCAATTGGCACAGAGCTGGTCTTTTGGCCGACCATGTGGGCGCTATGGGTCGCAGCAAAAGGAATCCCTGATCTCAGTATTCTGGTGCTGATGATTCTAGGTGTAATTTTTATGCGCGCAGCGGGTTGTGCCATTAATGACTTTGCCGACCGTAAAGTGGATGCGCATGTCGAGCGTACCAAAACTCGTCCACTGGCAACTGGCATCATTAGTGGTAAAGAAGCGGTGATGGTCTTTCTAGTGCTCGTCGCAGCCAGTGCCTGCCTGTTATTTTTCCTACCGATTGAAACCTTTTACTGGTCATTTGGCGCGTTATTTTTAGCGTTCATTTATCCATTTATGAAACGCTATACCCATTTGCCGCAGGTATTTTTGGGAGCTGCGTTTTCCTGGTCCATTCCTATGGCCTATACCGCAGTGGGACAGACACCGGACTTAACTTGTTGGCTTCTCTATTTTGGCAATCTGGCTTGGACCGTGGCCTATGACACGCAATATGCGATTACCGATCGTGAGTATGATTTAAAGATTGGCGTAAAATCCACAGCCATTTTATTTGGTCAGCATGATATTCAGATCATTAGTACCTTACAGGCTCTAAGTCTGGTCTTGATTGGCTCAGCATTATGGATTGAGGATTTGCTGATTCCATTTGGTCTGATGGGGCTTCTAGCCGTCGCAATTGATTTTATTTACCAATGGTCAAAAACTCGAGATAAGGACCCGCAACGCTGTTTCTGGGCTTTCCGTCATAACCGTTGGGTGGGGCTGATGATTTTCCTTGGAATCTTTGCCGCGCTTCTGTAACTGCACCTTGTCGATTCATAACAAAAGCATCCTATAAGGGTGCTTTTTTTTATGCTTAATTCAAGATTCTTCATGAAAATCATAAACAACAATAAGGGATTAGAATATGAATAATGTAGTGAAAAACGGTTTCAAAAAAACCTGCCTGGCAGTGGTATGTTCCATGTCATTGTTCATGACTGCGTGTAATGACGATGATAATGATTCGTTCCGACCCCAGGAAAGGGTGTTTTTAAGTCAACAGTCTTATGATGAGGATACCTTGCCTGAAGCGGCGGATATTCAAGTCATACGCTATAATATGCCAAACGTAAATGGTGAACGGGCTGAAGCGACAGCCATGGTGTTTTATCCAAATACACCTCAACCTCAAGACGGATGGAGGGTGGTGGTTTGGGAACATGGCACGGTGGGTAGCGGTGATTCTTGTGCACCAAGTAATAACCAGCTGAATAATAATTTTAGAGGACTGGCCAGCAGCTTGCTTGCACAGGGATATGTGATTGTTGCACCCGATTATGAAGGATTAGGTACTCGGGGGATTCATCCTTATTTAAATTTAAAGAGTGCTGCACAATCGGCTATCTATGCAGTAAGAGCCTTTAAAGAACAACAAGGAAATCGATTTAATGGTGCTTGGGTCTCAGTGGGACAATCCCAGGGAGGACACGCATCACTTGCCACAGCCCAGTTTGCCGATGAAGATCCAAATTATAAGGCGGCAGTTGCAGCAGCTCCGGCCTCAAGTCTGGGCTATATTATCAGTGAAGTAGCACCGCAAGCGCTCAGAGCTTTGGTTGAGGCTGGGCAAGATAATGCTGCGAAAGCGGTCTATGCAGAATTACTGGCATATGCGGCTTATGTGGCTGTAGGGATTAAAGCTTATGAACCAGGCTTTAACTATCGCAATATATTCTCAAGCCGTGCAGGGATTGTTGCTGAAAAGGCGGAAGGGACGACTGGAGAAAATGGACTTTGTTTAGGGCCGCTGATTACTGAATATATGCAAGATATTGATGATTATCTAGTGAATAATCCAGAAAAAACGGTCGTGGACTATCCGGGATTAGTAGAAAACTTCCAGAATAATTCGTCGGTTGAAAAGTTCCTTAAGAATAATCAGCCTGCAACTGAAAAAATTAATGTTCCTGTGATGATCATTCAAGGTACTGCAGATATGGCTGTTCCGTATCCAGTGACAAATACATTACAACAAGGCTTGAAAGATATGGGAACCACAGTTAATTTTGTAGAGGTAGAGAATGCTTCACATACCGAGGCTATTGTAGAAAGCAGAACCCAGCTGCTGACCTTCATCAATACCTATATGCCTTCAGGTATTTCTGTCAGTCCTTAATCCTAAAAGGAGCTTCGGCTCCTTTTTTATTCCTTGTGATGCTAGGCCTTGAGCAATCATTTAAGTTTGTTATAGTGACTTAGGATTATAGGTTATGAGTATAGGCTTGTTATGTCGGAACAGACAAAACCCCGCAGTATCAAAAAACTGCTTATCTTTGGAACCCTGGCTTTATGTGTTCCGATTTTTTTAGTGACGATGGCATTTTTGGCTGTTAATAGTGATGCAAAAAATCAGGAAAAATATAAACAGCAACAGGCGGATATGATTGCCCGGATTGAAGCACGCGAAGCAGCTGAAAAATCAAAGGCAGAGCAGGAGGCTCAAGCAACTCAAGCTGCTTCCGAAGCTGAAACAAATTCCTCTCATTAAACTATTTATCTCAAATCTCTTTGTAGCTGCCGGATCGTTGGGATTTCAGTGTAGCGGACGACCGTATAGCCGGCAGCAATCAGCATCGCATCGCGTTCCGCATCTTCCTGTTCCTTTCCAATATGGGTTGGATCATCCAATTCTATAATCGCCACTACATTATATTCCCGGTCCATCACCACAAAATCGGTCACTTTACGGTTGAACTTGCTGCGCATTTTCATATTGTCATGTGTGATCAAAGCACTAAATGCGACCTGTGCCAGAATGTGATGATGCGGAAAAGCATCTTTCAGGCGAGTAAACATCTTGCTTTCGAAAGCTGTAATGACACGCTTGGGATAGAATTTCTTCTGGCGGGTAAACAGATGGGGGAAGAGCAGGCAAATTAAGGCAAAGCTTGCCAGACAGCCAATCACAAAGAATATAAACTGACTCAAATCAAACACGGATCATAAAAGAGAAAAGAATAAAAAAACCCACTTCGCAATGAGTGGGTTTTTCAGAATCTTGGCTCTCCCACCTGGGCTCGAACCAGGGACCTGCGGATTAACAGTCCGTCGCTCTACCGACTGAGCTATGGGAGAATAGATTGGCTCTCCAACCTGGGCTCGAACCAGGGACCTGCGGATTAACAGTCCGTCGCTCTACCGACTGAGCTATTGGAGAATCTGCAAGCGATTATAGAGAGATTTAAAAAGGGGTCAAGGCACTTTTATAAAAAAGCTGAAAAAACTGAATCAAGTGTTTTAAAAATAATCAAAAATGATTGTAGTTCAAAATGTTATGTTTATGTAAACCCAGATTAAGGGTAGAGGGGTTGCGTGATTATTCGCTGCCATGGTTGAGAGTCGCTAAAATTATAAACAAGACTCATATAGATATTTAATCCCAAAAAGATAGACATAAAAAAACCCACTTCGCAATGAGTGGGTTTTTTTAGAATCTTGGCTCTCCCACCTGGGCTCGAACCAGGGACCTGCGGATTAACAGTCCGTCGCTCTACCGACTGAGCTATGGGAGAATAGATTGGCTCTCCAACCTGGGCTCGAACCAGGGACCTGCGGATTAACAGTCCGTCGCTCTACCGACTGAGCTATTGGAGAATCTGATGCGCATTTTAGGCAGGAAAATAAAGACCGTCAATCAATTCCTGTAAAGAAATGAATCATTTGCTTTTTTAATATGCACCTCAGGCCTAAAAATAAAAAAATCACCCATAAAGGGTGATTTTTTAAGCTGGAAATAAAAAATTATTTCTCAACACCAGCAGGTTGACCTGCATATTTCGCATTTGCGTAGTCCCAGTTCACCAGGCTTTCTAGGAAAGTAGAGATGTATTTAGGACGAGCGTTACGGTAGTCGATGTAGTAAGCATGTTCCCAAACATCGATTGTCAACACAGCAATTTTACCGTGCGCCATTGGAGTGTCGGCATTTGAAGTTTTAAGGATAGACAGGTTACCGTTTACTTCATCAGCAACTAACCAAGCCCAACCTGAACCGAACTGAGTTGCAGCAGCAGTTGCGAACTCTTCAGCGAATTTTTCGTAAGAACCGAAAGCTTCGTCAATTTTTGCAGCCAAAGCGCCAGTTGCTTTACCGCCACCGTTTTTAGTCAAGCAGTTCCAGTAGAATGTGTGGTTCCATACTTGCGCAGCGTTGTTAAATACACCTGCTTTAGATGAATCACCAGCAGTTGCTTTGATGATTTCTTCTAGAGTTTTGCCTTCAAGCTCAGTACCAGCGATCAGGTTGTTCAGGTTAACCACATAAGTGTTGTGGTGTTTGTCGTGGTGGTATTCTAAAGTTTCTTTGCTGATGTGTGGAGCAAGAGCGTCGTAGTCGTATGGTAATGGTGGTAAAGTAATGGTTGTCATGTTTTCAATTCCTTGCATTTTGCTGGGTTTTGACAATAAGTGGCGTTATTGTAATAGATTCTTAGGCAAAAATGGGCACTGTGTATAAATAACAATACAGAATAAAGCCTGAAAATTTAAAGATAAAGCCACTCATCTACTTGCCAATCGAAATTAAATCGGATTGTTTAATTCGAAATAACTATACTTAATATTAAATTGTTCTGAAATAGCTTTAGCCAGACGTTGTACACCATATTTTTCAGTGGCGTGGTGGCCGCAGGCATAATAATGCACATCCAGTTCCTGAGCATCATAAAAAGTACGCTCACTGACTTCGCCAGAAATATAAGCATCACAGTCTTGTGCCGCCGCTTTATGAATATAATCCTGTGCACCACCAGTACAGAAACCGACTTTTTGAATCAGGCTTTTTTCAGCAGGTAAATGCAGCGCATCATAGCCAAGTCTTTCTGATACATAGGCCTTGAATCCTTCTGGCGTCATGGCCTGCTTTAAATAACCAATATTCCCAATTGGACGGCGCTCACTCGGATCAAGCTGTTCTAGGTTTTCCAGTTCCAGCAGGTCTGCAATCGCAGCATTATTTCCCAGAGTTGGATGGCTGTCTAAAGGCAGATGATAACCGACAAGGGAAATATCATTTTGGATCAGGCTTTTAATTCTTTTACCACGCATCCCAGCAATCGGGTAGGCTTCGCCTTTCCAGAAATAACCATGGTGAACCAATAATAAATCAGCACCTTGTTCAATTGCAGCTTCGATTGCAGTTTGTGAGGCAGTAACCGCACATAAAATTTTATTGACTTCAGCTCGGCCTTCGATCTGTAAGCCATTCGGTGCATAGTCCTTAAATTCGGAAGATGCCAAAGTCTGATCGCACCAGCGGATAATATCGTTTAAATTCGCCATAAAATTCCTGTCAGTTTATAAATTTGCCAATTCTTATTTATATGTCCAATTGTAACTAAAGCAGCACAAATCTCTGTGGATTTTTTTGTGTTTAGTTATGTATTTGGCATTACAATAGGATACAAATCAATTAGTCATCAACGAATTAAAATATTTTAGAGGATAGCAAAGTGCGCCGCACCTTTACATGGTTACCTTGGGTGTTACTGATTTTAGTCATTATCGGTTTTTTGGGGTGGCAGCAGCTGCAGAAACCTAAATCACCGATTGCGCCGGATGGCGTAAAAATGCCTGCTGAAAAAGTAGAACCGTTGATTGATACTTCGCGTTCTGGAGGGGTTGTCTCCTATAGTGCCGCCGTGAAAGTCGCAGCACCTGCGGTGGTGAATATCTTTACCACACAAAAAGTAAAACAGCAGGCGCATCCTTTACTGACTGATCCAGTCTTCCGTGAATTTTTCGGTGATCAGTTGCCAGACCAGTTTGGTCAGAGTCCAAATGAAAACAGTTTAGGTTCAGGTGTAATTGTACGTCCTGATGGTTATATCCTGACCAATAACCACGTGATTGCACAAGCAGACCAGATTGTGGTGGCCTTGCATGATGGACGCCGTGCCGAAGCCAAGGTCGTGGGTACAGACCCAGATACGGATTTGGCTGTAATCAAGATCGAACTTGAACAATTGCCAGTTTTGCCATTCAAGCTGAGTGGCAATGAAGTCGGTGATGTTGTTCTGGCTATTGGTAACCCGTTTGGTGTCGGTCAAACCGTGACTCAGGGGATTATTTCTGCGACAGGCCGTTCTGATCTGGGCATCAATACCTATGAAGACTTTATTCAGACAGATGCTGCAATTAACCCGGGTAACTCGGGTGGTGCATTGATTGATGTTGCTGGTAACCTGATCGGGGTAAATACAGCAATCTTCTCCCAAACAGGTGGCTCACTGGGGATTGGTTTTGCGATTCCCGCTAAAATCTGTCAGCAAGTGATGAATGCAATCCTGAAAGATGGCCGTGTCGTGCGTGGCTGGCTGGGTATCAGTCTGTTGCCGACAGAACGTAATGATGTTTTGCAACCTAAAGAATCAGGTGTAGTGGTCGCTGAAGTGCTGGAAAATGGACCTGCAGCAAAAGCTGGCATCCAGCGTGGTGATAAAATCATTAAGGTGAATAATGAAGTGATTACTTCTGCCTCACATCTGATTAATTTTGTCGCTTTACAGGCCCCAAACAGTACTGTTCAGATTGAAGTAGAACGCGCTGGAAAAACTATGACACTGGATGTGGTGATTAGTGAACGTAAAACGCAAAGCAGTTCTTCACAATATATTCCTTTACCACGTCAGTAATTTTTTCTTCAGGAAAATCCCTCCATGTGAGGGATTTTTTATGCACGCTGTATTTACTATAGATACAAAACAAAAATATTTTATGTGAATTAAATCATTTAACTTCATTGAATAAAAATCAAAAAGGGTGAAGAACAATGAGTTTTATAACTGCGGACCAAGCCAAAGTTTTATCGAATGTAGCCAACTTGAATATTGAAATGTACAAGCCTCGCTTGGCTCAACTGATTGAAGATAATGCCCGACTGGGCAATACCGCTGTGCTAACGGTATTTCCTAAACATTTGCCTCTAGAAGAAATTCGGGGTCTTTCGGCAGAGCTGACTGAGCTCGGTTATAACGTGCGCTTTGAAGTGCAGGAGTTTTATTATAGCTTTAATGTCTACTGGCTATAATTTTATCAATTGTTCAAAAAAATCCTGTTTAGGCATATATTTTGCTGCATTTACCTCATAACGAAACTATGAGAAATTTATGTCTTTATTTATTCATCCTGCAGCACAGGCAGATGCACCTTATGTGGTGCTTTCATCTGGACTGGGCGGGCATGCCAGTTTCTGGAATCCTCAAATTAGAGTTTTACAGCAGCATTTTCATGTAGTCACTTATGATCAGGAAGGCTGTCATTCAGATTCTGAGCTATTGCCCACGTCTTATTCGATCGACCATATGGCCGGCCAGATTCTGGATTTATTGATCAATGATGGCATTCGAGAGTTTCATTTCATCGGGCATGCATTGGGCGGACATATCGGCATGCAATTAGCGACCTATCAGGCTGAAAGAAAGTTTAAGCTACTCAGTCTGACCATGTTAAATGCTTGGGGAGAGCTGGATGCTCATACTCAGAAGTGTTTCGAAGCCCGGACTTCGTTATTGCTCAATAGCGGGGCAGAGGCATATGTGAGAGCACAGGCTTTATTTCTTTATCCGCCGCAGTGGATTTCAACCCATATTGATCAGTTAACCGAAGCAGAAAATAAGCAGCTCCTTGACTTTCCACCGATCCAAAATGTTCTGGCACGCCTACAAGCCGTGCAGGCTTTTAAACTGAACGCAGAACATCGTCAGGCACTCAAGGATATTCCTGTGCATTTGCTTGCTAACCAAGATGATTTTCTGGTGCCTTATCAGCGATCACAACAATTACAACAATGCCTGCCGCATAGTCACCTCAGTTTGCTTGATACAGGTGCACATGCATCTACTGTGACCGAGACAGATCAGGTGAATCAACTGATCCTTTCATTCCTGATTTCCCCTTAGTTTGAAGATTTTTTTAAAGCCAGACCTCGTGTCTGGTTTTTCATTTTTTCTAATCAATTATTTTTGTAGCATCAGCATGGTTTTTACTTCGAATTGATGCATGAACTGCAAATGCACAAATTGCTACGAGTGCACTTGAATGAAACAGTATGTGCAAAATTGACTCATAGGTGAAAATGGTTATTTTACTAAAAATTCAAAAAATAAAATATTAAGTATTTGATAAATATTAATTAAATAGAGTTGGCACACGCTTTGCAATGCTTATCTTGTAAATAAAATTCCTGAAGTGGAATCAGAAATTTGAATAAGTGTTAAAAATAATGAGGTGTGAAAATGAAAATAGGTGTCTTCTGTCCAATCGGAAATAATGGCTGGTTACTCTCTGAAAATGCACCGCAGTACATGCCGACTTTTGAGTTAAACAAACAAATCGTACAGCGTGCTGAGCACTATGGTTTCGATTTCGCACTTTCTATGATCAAGCTGCGTGGCTTTGGTGGCAAGACTGAATTTTGGGAACATAACCTGGAAACGTTTACCCTGATGGCAGGTCTTGCGGCTGTCACCAGCAAAATTAAAATTTTCGCAACTGCCGCAACTCTGGTGATGCCACCCGCAATTGTCGCGCGTATGGCATCAACCATTGATTCGATCTCAAATGGCCGTTTTGGTCTGAATGTCGTGACCGGCTGGCAGCCACCTGAATATACCCAAATGGGCATGTGGCCAGGCAATGACTATTTTGGTAAACGCTATGAATATCTGTCTGAATATGTACAAATTCTGCGTGAACTTTGGGCGACTGGTAAATCAGACTTTAAAGGCGAACATTTCCAGATGGAAGATTGCCGTGTTAGCCCACGTCCACAAGCCGACATGAAGATTATCTGTGCAGGTCAATCTGATGCAGGTTTAGAGTTTTCTGCACAATACGCTGACTATAACTTCGTGTTTGGTAAAGGCCTGAATACTCCAACAGCTTATGCAGAAATTAATGACCGCCTGAAAGAAAAAACAGATGTGACTGGCCGTGATGTACAGACTTATGTGCTGTTTATGGTCATTGCGGCAGAAACCGATGAAGAAGCTCAAGCCAAATGGCAGCACTATAACGATGGTGCCGACATGGAAGCGATTAACTGGCTGATGAATCAAGGCGGTAAAGATACCACTTCCGGTGCAGACACCAATATCCGTCAAATGGCTTCTAGCGTATCTCCAGTGAATATCAATATGGGTACGCTGGTGGGTTCTTATGAAAATGTGGCACGAATGTTGGATGAAATTGGTGAGATCAAAGGTACGGAAGGCGTACTACTAACTTTTGATGATTTTATTCAAGGGGTTGAAGACTTTGGTCAAAAAATCCAGCCGCTAATGAAATGCCGTGATCATATTGTCATTGAAGATGAAGCGCCAGTTTTGGAGAAAAGCGCATGAGTGAATCAGTCGTAACAGCCGGTTTTACGGAAAAACTCGGCACAGGAAAAACGCTTAAAGCGGAACCCGAAGCGATTTGTCTTGCACCAGAACAGACAGCCTTGATTGTGATTGATATGCAAAATGCCTATACCTCTCAGGGTGGCTATCTGGATCTGGCGGGCTTTGATGTCTCGAAAACCAAGCCCGTGGTTGAAAATATTAAAAAGGCCGTTGATGCCGCACATGCAGCCGGTATTCAGGTGATTTATTTCAAAAATGGCTGGGATGCAGAATATAAGGAAGCGGGTGGTAAGGACTCTCCAAATTTCCATAAATCCAATGCCTTAAAGACCATGCGTAAACGTCCTGAATTACAGGGGCAATTGTTAGCAAAAGGTGGTTGGGATTTTGAGCTGATTGATGAGTTAAAACCACTGCCACAAGACCTGGTGATCGAAAAGCCACGTTATAGCGGTTTCTTTAATACCGCGCTGGACAGCATGTTGCGTGTAAGAGGAATTCGCAATCTGGTCTTTGTGGGGATTGCCACCAACGTGTGTGTGGAGTCGACACTACGTGATGGCTTCTTCTTAGAATATTTTGGTATCGCACTTGCTGATGCCTGCCATCAGGCCGGTCCAGTCGAAGCGCATGAAGCCAGTCTGTATAACATCAAGACTTTCTTTGGCTGGGTATCAGATACCAAAAATTTTGTAGAGACCTTTCAAAAATAAAGTGAGTCACTAAAAGAAACTAAATTAGCTGTAAGCGCATAAAGAATTAAAGAACAGAATTAAGGAAAAATAGTATGCCTAAAGAAATCATTATTCCAGCAGGAACATCGAAACCATTAGCACCGTATGTACCGGCAACCAAGGCAGACAATATCGTGTATGTATCCGGTACATTAGCTTTTGATGAAAATAATAATGTGGTGCATGTCGGTGATGCCGCAGCACAGACCCGTCATATTCTGGAAACTATCAAGCGTGTGATTGAGGAAGCAGGCGGCAGTATGGATGACGTGACCTTTAACCATGTCTTTGTCAAAGACTGGGCAGATTATGCTGCGATTAATGCAGTTTATGCAGAGTATTTCCCGGGAGATAAGCCGGCACGGTATTGCGTACAGACAGGTTTGGTCAAACCTGATGCGCTGGTCGAAATTGCTTCGATTGCCCATGTATAAGTCGATCTACCTGATTCAATCTCATTACTAGATGCCCCAGGTCTGAAACTGAATATTGACTTGGGGGCGGGAGAACAGCATGAATGCCAAACTATCTAAAATCATTACAGAAACAGTTGCAGAAAATAACGCATTAAATAAGGTTTTGGCGACTAACGCATCAGATGACATCTTTACCCAAGTTGATCAGCAGATTTTCCGTCAAGGCATGTCCAATCTCGGGGCTGCAGTCAATGTCATTACCACGCAAGGTGAGGCAGGACAGGCAGGATTTACTGCCTCAGCCGTATGTAGCGTGACGGATACACCACCAACGTTGCTGGTGTGTCTGAACCGTTTTGCTTCAGTTTATGAAACCTTTAAAAAGAATCAGGTGTTGTGTGTGAATACCCTGGCATCACATCAACAACATCTTTCCAATCTGTTTGGTGGAAAAACACCAATGGCAGAGCGTTTCAGTCAGGGGAACTGGAAAACTTTGGTGACCCAGTCACCTGTACTTGAGGATGCCTTAGTCAGTTTTGACTGCGAGGTGGTCCAATGTTTATCCGTAGGCAGTCATGACGTGCTGTTCTGTGAGGTGAAAGCGATGTGCCAGAGTCAAGGCAATGCGCTGATGTACTTCAACCGTTCTTACTGTGAGCCACACAAAATGTGCTAATTCAATTCAATCCTAATCAAGGAGGGGAAGCCGATGCAAGAAAAAGAAACGTGGTTTCCAAAATTTAAGCCTTACCAAGGCAATCTCGATACCACACCCGTGCAAACAGATGAATATCTGCCTGCTGGAAAAAGTATTATTCTCGGGTTGCAGCATGTGTTTGCCATGTTTGGCGCAACCGTGCTGGCACCCTTATTAATGGGGTTTGATCCCAATCTCACGATTTTCATTACTGGGATTGGGACCATTTTATTTTTCCTGATCACGGGCGGTCGATTGCCTAGTTATCTGGGATCAAGCTTTGCCTTTATTGGTGCGGTCGTCGCAGTGACGGGTTATTCAGGGGTTGGAGCCAATCCAAATATAGGATTAGCCCTTGGCGGTACGATTGCTTGCGGTATTGTCTATGCCTTGATTGGGCTACTGGTGATGAAAACTGGTACCAACTGGATTGAAAAACTGATGCCACCTGTAGTGACAGGCGTGATCGTGATGATCATCGGTTTGAACTTGGCGCCCGTGGCGATTAAGAGTGTTTCAGCGAACCAGTTTGATTCGTGGATGGCTTTAATCACGATTATCTGTATCAGTGTGATTGCTGTGTTTACCCGAGGAATGGTACGCCGTCTATTATTGTTATTGGGCTTATTATCTTCCTACCTGATTTATTTCCTTTTCACCAATGTGATGGGCTTCGGACCTGCGATTGATTTTACCAAAGTCAGTGAAGCAGCATGGTTTGGTTTGCCGAATTTCCAGAGTCCGGTCTTTGAAATGAATGCCATGCTGATGATTGCACCAGTGGCAATTATCTTGGTTGCAGAAAATCTAGGGCACTTTAAGGCAGTCTCTGCGATGACCGGTAAAAACCTGTCTCCATATATGGGTCGTGGTTTCTTTGCTGATGGGGTGTGTACTTCATTGTCCGCTTCTGTCGGTGGTACGGGGATGACCACTTATGCTGAAAATATCGGTGTGATGGCAGTCACCAAGGTTTATGCAACCACGGTATTTGTCTTCGCGGGTATCTTCGCGATTTTACTCGGACTTTCGCCTAAATTTGGTGCAGTGATCAGTACCATTCCAGTGGCTTTATTGGGTGGTGCATCGATTGTCGTATTTGGTCTGATTACGGTGGCTGGTGCAAAAATCTGGGTAGATAACAAGGTTGATTTTACCAAGAACAGTACGCTGATTATTGGTGCCGTGTGTCTGATCATGGGTACAGGGAACTATAGCTTGCAGATTGGTGGTTTTGATCTAGGGGGTATTGGTACTGCGACTTTAGCTGCGATCTTACTCAATCTATTCCTGAATCGTGGTGAAGATAAAGAATTGCCAGCCTCTGAACCAGCTGAAACCATAACTGAGGTTGAGGCTAAGCCAGTCGCTTAAAATGAGGAGTATTTTTTGAGTCATACAATTGCATTTTTAGGACTCGGGGCAATGGGCTGGCATATGGCCTCCCATCTGCCAAAACTCGGACATCAGGTTTGGGTCTGGAACCGGACTGAACAGAAAGCTGTAGCGCATGCTGAAACTTTTGTAACGCAGGCAGTTGGTATTGAGCAGGCGGTTCAGGCAGATTTTATCTTTTCCTGTTTGCCGACCAGTCAGGATGTAGAAGCATTAATTGCAGCTCATCCACCCAAACAAGGGGCAATCTGGATTGACTGTACCAGTGGTGTACCGGAATCAGCACAGAAACTGGCGAAGCTCTTGGAGCAACAAAGCAGTTTTTATCTGGATGCACCGGTTTCTGGCCAAACCATTGGAGCGGAACGCGGTACTTTAACTGTGATGGTCGGAGGCAATGAACAAGCCTTTGAACAAGCCAAACCGATTATTGAAGCCTTTGCTGGTCTGATTGAATATGTGGGAGAAAGTGGTTCTGGTTTTGCGGTAAAAGCCGTGAATAATACCCTAATGGCGACTCACTTGTGGGCCCTGGCTGAAGGGCTGACTGTACTGAAAGGACAGGGAGTTGATTTAAGCAGTGCACTAAACTGTATTAATCATTCTAGCGGTAAAAGCAGCATGTCGGAAAATATCATGGCGCAGCGTGTACTGAACCGTGAGTTTCACAAGACGTTTGCACTGGATTTGTTGCAGAAAGATATTGGCATTGCTTTGGAGCTGGCACAACAACAGCAACTGGATTTATCAGTGATGTCTTTGGTTCAGCAGGAATTTCAGCAGATTTCCAAGCCACAGGCTAGCCAGCTGGATTTCTCCGCTGCGGTGCAAGGCTTGGAGCAACGTACTCAAATTGAATTAAGAGGATAATCTTTTCAAACAATATTAAAGACAGTGTTAAAGAAGTTATAGCTATAGATATATCAGTTTAAAATTTAAAAAGCCGGGAATTTTAATTCCCGGCTTTATTATTGATAAGCCAGTTAAATAGCCTAAGCAATTCTTAATTCTGCTGATTCGCTTGATATTCCTGAATTACTTCAAGCGCTGCACGGAAGGCTTCCTGAGTGGCAGGGGCACCGCAGTAAGGTAGACTATGTAACAGTACTTCCTGAATTTCTTCTACTGTTGCGCCATTATTCAAAGCGCCACGAACATGGCCTTTCAATTCAGTCGGGCTTTTTTGCGCTGTAAGAAAAGCGATAGTAATTAAAGAACGGTATTTACGTGGTAAAACCCCTTCACGTTGCCAGGTCGAACCCCAAGCATGTTCATTAATCCAGTCCTGTAAAGGTTGGGTAAAAGGAACTGTATTGTCCTGAGCGCGCTTTACAAAGCTTGCACCCATCACTTCAGTACGGACTTTCAAGCCATTTTCATAATCTTGTTGTGACATCATTGACCCTCAATTTTATTATGGGTCTAGCTTAACGTTTTATATTCTAAATACCATCGTGCAATGGTCGTAAAAAAGTGGCTAAATAGCCACTTGAGATATCCAAAGTGAAGTCAAGAAATAACTTCACTTTGGAAAGCAAGATCCGATTGAGATAAGAGATCTATCTAAGGGCTGGTTGAATGTGAAGGTGCACTTTGAACTGATGTATCAGTACCTGTCGCATCTGCTTTCGAAATATGAGGATTTTCAAGTTCAAATACTTCTTGTAAATGCAGATCGAAGACATCAGTCAACATGCTGTCATAGCGACGCGCATTATAGTGCAGTAACTTATTGGCTTCTTCTTCATTAATAAAGCCTTGTTCATGCGCATCAGCCACATGATCAGCAAAACTGAGTCCTTTAAATTGACCTTTGTTTTCGGCTTTTTTAAAGCGATCCCAAAGCTGCTCAATCTCCAATAACATGGTGAAGGTTGATTCCATACGACCATTCACATCATCTTCCGCTGTGCTATAGAAAACATGCTTTTTCAGTACCTTCCGGAAAGCGTTATCTTCCATCATGACATTTGCGACTTCCTGTTTAAGTCGGTCAGATGGTTTCGCGACAGGGCGGCCAAATGGGAAACAGATGAGTTTGACCATGCCAGCAGCAACACCCACCGGGAAGTTTGCAAACAGGTCATAAAACGCTTCTTGAGCGGTATATAAAGATTTCTCAATTGCCAATTGTGCATGCAGACGTTCAGCTTCAGTTTTTTTGCTATGTTCAAAGAATTTCAGGATTGCCGTGGCAATGAACAGATGGGCATGAATATCAGCCAGACGGCCAGAAAGCATTTCCTTGCGTTTAATATCACCTGCCAATAGACCTAAACACATATCTGCAGTCAGGGCAAAGTTGGCACTGAGCCGGTTAATGATCTTGTAATAAGGACGGGTAAAATCAACCGCACTTTGTGGCGCAGCACTTGAACCACCGCTAAAAGCATAGGCAAAAGAGCGGGCAGTCCGGTTAAAGGTATAACCCAGATGTTTAAACAACATAGTATCGAATGGATTCAGAGCGGCTTTCGGGTCTTCAGCTTGCAGAAGCTGTAATTCTTCATACAGATAAGGATGGCAACGCATCGAACCTTGGCCAAAGATCATTAATGAACGGCTCAGAATATTGGCGCCTTCGACTGTAATCGATACTGGAATAGCCTGATAGTTAAGAGCCAGGAAGTTACGAGGCCCCATTTGAATAGCACGACCGCCCACGACATCCATACCGTGATTGACAATTTTACGCATGGTCTCAGTGGCGTAGTATTTGGCAATTGCCGTCATGACTGCTGGTTTACCACCTTGGTTCAGACCACAAGTCACTAAATAACGGAAAGCTTCCAGCATATAAGCATCACTGGCAATTTCGCTATTGGCTTCCTGTACGCCTTCAAATTTACCCACCGAAATCTTGAATTGCTGACGGATTCGCGAGAATGCGCTGACATTCAGATAAGTCATTTCGGCACTGGAGGTAGACAAAGCCGGTAAGGAAATACCACGGCCAACCGCTAGACATTCCATCAGCATACGCCAGCCCTTACCGGCATTTTTCACGCCACCAATGATCCAGTCTAAAGGAATAAATACATCCTTACCTTCAACAGTACCATTCATAAAAGGGGAGCCAGGATTATGACGTGGACCGACTTTTACCCCTTCATGATTGGCCGGTAGCAAGGCACATGTAATCCCATAATCCGTTTTATCACCGAGTAGATGATCAGGGTCATACATTTTAAAAGCCAGACCGACGACAGTAGCAATCGGTGCTAAGGTAATCCAGCGTTTGGAAAAATTCATTCTCAAACCGAGAACTTCCTGACCTTCAAACTGCCCATAACAGATCACACCGGTATCTGGAATTGCACCGGCATCTGAACCGGCTTCAGGACTGGTCAGACCAAAACATGGGATTTCTTCACCTTTGGCCAGACCGGGTAAATAACGATTTTTTTGCTCATCGGTACCATAATGTAGTAACAACTCACCCGGCCCAAGTGAGTTAGGCACCATACAGCTCACAGCAGCAGTGAGAGAGCGTGAAGAAATTTTGCTCATCACCCGGCTTTGAGCAAATGAACTAAAGGCACGACCGCCGTATTCTTTGGGAATAATTAGTCCCAAGAAACCATTATCTTTAATGTATTGCCAGATATGTTCAGGCAGCATTTTCTTCTCATGGATTTCCCATTCATCCAGCATGCTACACAGTGTTTCGACTTCGTTATCCAAGAATGCCTGTTCCTCAACAGAGAGTTTTGGATAAGGATAGCTATTAAAGGTTTCCCAGTTCGGCGCACCCATAAAGAGTTCTTTTTCCCACCAGCTGGTGCCGGAATCAAGAGCCTCACGTTCTGTCGGGCTAATGCTCGGCATGGCATCCGCTAAAGCCTTATAGGCTGGCCTGGAAATGAAAGACATACGCAAAGGTTCGATCATGACGACCAGACTGATCAGGATCAGGGGAATACCCAGAATCAGTGACCAAGGACTGATAAAAGCACAAACCACTGACATGACAATAAGGGTAATTGCACCAATGGTACGGGAGAGTTGAAAAAAGAAAATCGCCCATAAACTGGCAATGAGAAGAAGTACGGCGAAAATAAATAGCATTGTTATATTTCTCCAGGGTCATACAATTGTGATGCTGCCGATCTCCCTAAGGTGTCTTCATAAGACTTGATCAATTTTTTTACATCGCTTAAGCAACTGGCAAATTCACAATTGTTGTTGTGAGAACGATCGTTATTAAATATTTCAACGATATATTGAAGTGTTTTATCTGTTTTTTGAGATTGTTTGAAAAATGCGCAGTCTTCAAGTGAGAACACGCAAAGAAATGTGAAGATAAGTAATAACTTAATCTCCAAGAGAGGGTAGGTAAAATAATTAAAAAGTGAACAAATATAAATTTAGTTAGGCATAAAAAAGCCCTCTACTTAAGAGGGCTTTGATCTAAGTCATTTTAAGCTTCAATTGCCTGTACAGCAATTTTTTTTGCTGGATCAACTTTACGGCGTACTTCCGGAACCGGTTCGCCATAGTATTGACGATCCGCAAAGTAACTTGAACGTACCATCGGTGCTGACCAGATATTCTTAAAGCCAAGTTTACGACCATGTTCTGCATAACGTTCGAATTCTTCTGGCGTTACAAAACGGTCGATTGGTGCATGCTGTTTAGATGGCTGTAGATACTGACCAATCGTTACATAATCTACGTCATGTGCTTTCAGGTCGTCTAACAGAGCGAGAACTTCTTCTTCAGTTTCACCAATACCGACCATCAAACCACATTTGGTTGGAATTTCTGGGCAATAATCTTTAAACATTTTCAACAGATTTAAAGAGTGCTGATAATCAGAACCTGGACGCATGGCTTTATACAGACGTGGCACAGTTTCGATGTTGTGGTTAAACACGTCTGGCGGACATTCAGTCATGATGCGCAGGGCAATGTCCATACGACCACGAAAATCCGGTACCAGAATTTCCAGCAAAGTCTTTGGACTCAAAGCACGGGCTTCTTTAATACAATCTACAAAATGCTGTGCACCGCCATCTAGCAGGTCGTCACGGTCAACTGAAGTGATGACTGCATATTTCAGACCCAGGTTGGCAATCGTTTCTGCCATATGACGCGGTTCATCCGGATCAAGTGCATTTGGACGACCATGTGCCACATCACAGAACGGACAGCGACGCGTACAAATATCACCCATAATCATAAAGGTTGCTGTACCCCCACCAAAACATTCAGGCAGGTTCGGACAGGCAGCTTCTTCACATACGGTATGCAGTTTTTGCTGACGAAGTGTAGTTTTAATACGCTGAACTTCCTCGGGAGCGGCCATTTTCACGCGGATCCAGTCCGGTTTACGTGGCGTTTCAACCGTAGGAACAACTTTTACAGGAATACGGGCGACCTTTTCTGCGCCGCGAAGTTTGATACCCTGTTCAGGTTTACGGTTTTCAGACATATATAACTTTTCCACTGTTTTGAAGGAGGGAGATAAATCAAAGTTAACACTTTTTTAATTATAACGAAACTCGGGTGAAATAGGGCGAAAAGGATTATTCATTTAAAAAATGTTCTTATCACACAATATATGTAAGTTAAATACACCAAATTGGCAGCAATTACGTCATAATATAGCGTAGATTAAAGCAAAATTTTTTAATTTTAAGGAGCGTTGAATGCCACGTAAAAAAGAGGTCGTTAGTGGGACTTTCGTTAAGTACGATGCGGTAGTTCTAGGTTCAGGCCCTGCGGGCGAAGGCGCGGCAATGAAACTTGCCAAATCTGGTAAGCGTGTTGCAATTGTGGATATGCGTGAACAGCTGGGTGGTAACTGTACTCACGTAGGTACGATTCCAAGTAAGGCATTGCGTCAAACGGTATCCAGCATTATCCGTTATCAACGTGATCCAATGTTTCAAAAAGTAGGTGAATGGAAACAATTCACCATGAAACAGGTACTGCGCAATGCACATAAAGTGATTCAGCAGCAGGTGGATACTCACTCACGTTTTTATGACCGTAACAAGATTGATATCTATCATGGTCGTGCTTACATTCAAGACGCAAATACGATCTTTGTATTTACACCAGATGGCATAAAAGAAACTATTATGTTCCAGCAACTGGTAATTGCGACCGGTTCACGTCCATACCGTCCAGAGATTCTTGATTTCAATCATCCACGTGTATTTGATTCAGACAAAATTCTGGATCTGGATTTCTCAATCCAAAAAATCATTATTTATGGTGCAGGTGTGATTGGCTGTGAATATGCATCAATCTTTATTGGTCTGGGACATAAGGTTGACTTGATCAACACCCAACCAAAACTGCTCAGCTATTTAGATGATGAAATCTCTGATGCGCTGTCTTATCACTTACGTGAACAGGGTGTATTGATCCGTCATAATGAACAGATCGATTTCCTTGAAACTTCTGATGATTATGTGGTTCTGCATACACAAAGCGGTAAGAAAATTAAAGCTGATGCCATTCTGTGGTGTAATGGCCGTTCAGGAAATACTGATGGTTTAGGCCTTGAAAATATTGGTTTGAAACCAAACAGTCGTGGTCAATTAACTGTGAATGAGCAGTATCAGACTGAAGTCGAAAATATCTATGCTGCGGGTGACGTGATTGGCTGGCCATCATTGGCTTCTGCTGCTTATGACCAAGGTCGTTGTGCAGGTGCCAATATGAGTGGTGAACAAGACGTTGCACCTGTGACTGATATTCCGACTGGTATTTATACCATTCCGGAAATTTCTTCAATCGGTAAAACTGAGCAACAGCTGACTGAAGAAAAAATTCCGTATGAAGTGGGTCAGGCTTCTTTCCGTCATCTGGCGCGTGCACAGATTACTGGTGATACGGTTGGTGAATTAAAAATCCTGTTCCACCGCGATACGCTGGAAGTTCTAGGTGTGCATTGCTTCGGTAATAACGCTTCGGAGATTATCCATATTGGTCAGGCTGTGATGAACAGTCCTAACAATACGATCAAGTATTTTGTAGAAACTACATTCAACTATCCAACGATGGCAGAAGCTTACCGTGTGGCAACCTTGAATGGTATGAACCGTTTATTCTAATTTGATTTATTCAGGTTAGATCAAAAACCCGCAGATTTGGCTTGCGGGTTTTTTATTTTCCAGATTGAAAAAATTCAATCTAGTCAGTAATGCTGGAAATTAGGCTGCTATTTTGCGGCATTCTTCAGCACAGCGACGGCAAGCTTCGGCACATTGCTGGCAATGATCATCCTCATGATGGCCACATTCTTCTACACAATAATCGCAAGCTTTTGCGCATAGCTCGCAAATCTCTTTCATAAATGGAGATTGCTTTTGTTGCATGCGGGCGCAGAGCTGACACAGATCAGCACAGTCCAGACAGCGCTGGATACATTCCCGCATCATTTCTAAATGTTCTTCTTTCAGGCAGGCACTGGCACAGTTGGTACAGGCCAGCGAGCAGGTCATACATGCGCGGATACAATCTGAAAATTGAATCTCGTTCATTTTCTTCTCCTTTTTTGCAGCTTATAGCAATGGCTTGATTTTTAATACGCTAAACAGAAAAGGAAAAATACACTAGGCAGTTTGAGTGAGAAAAAGTAATCCAATCACCGATTTTGTTAAAAGCTGTATTTCTAAAAAAGTTAATTTAAAGCCTCTAGCCTGATATTCCCAAAATAGGACGACTAAAGATTTAAAAATAAAACCATTGAGGCGGTCATTCCTCAATGGCGGAAAATCTACATGATGAGTCGTTATTGTCGAAGGCTTAAATGACCTTTCTTGTTATTATATTTGGCTCTAGACTAGCAAAATGATTATGTTAGTCTAGAATCATGATAGAAAACAGTAAATTAAGTCACTACAAGATTAAAAAAATTATTCAATGCTTTTGTGTTGATATTCCTGCTTCCAAAACAGCCTTATTACTCAATTTAAATCGTAATACGATTAACTATTGGTACATGCTTTTTAGAGAAACTATCTATGATCATCAAACAGATTTAAGAGCTAAGTTTGTTGGTTCAATAGAAGTAGATGAAAGCTATTTTGGAGCGAAAAGGCAACGTGGGTTTCATGGAAAGTTAAAGCGTGGTCGTGGGACTCTAAAACAGCCAGTATTTGGAATATTCGAACGTAATGGGCGCGTCTATACTGAAATCGTACCTGACTGTAAAATGAAGACTTTACAAGAGGTTATCATTGGTAAAGTTTCACTTGAGAGTGTGATTTATAGTGATGGATGGCGTGGCTATAATGGTCTTGTTGATGTGGGTTATTCAAAGCATTTTAGGGTAAATCACGGAGCAAATGAGTTTGCTAGAGGAGAATGTCATATAAATGGAATAGAATCATTTTGGAGCTTTTGTAAAAGAAGGCTAGCAAAGTTTAACGGCATATCAAAAGAGTACTTTGATTATCATCTTAAAGAAACTGAATGGCGTTGGATGAGGGAACCTAATGAGTTAGCAACTGAGCTGTGGAACCTCATTAGGTAAAATTAAGTGTAAATCTGCTAGTCTAGAGCCTATATTTTTATGGTGATTAAAATGGACGACTACCTGCCAGGCTGATACGTTTTAATAAACGGCGCTGATCAGCAGGGAAAGGACGGCGTGAATGTAGAGTAACCTGATTGTCCCAGAACACGATATCGCCTGCTTCCCAATTGTGCTCATAAGCGAATTCAGGTTTTAAGACATGCTCACGTAATTTTGCAATCAGTTCACTACCTGCCTGATCGTCATAATTCACTAATTCAACTTCAGTATGGGTATTTAACCAAAGTGCTTTACGGCCAGATTCAGGATGGGTGCGTACCAGTGGGTGCGGATAGGCATGACCTAAAATTGGCTGATCTTTAAAGCGATATTTTGGCATATTTCCCGCATACGCATTACCACCTTTATTGCTCTGGAAGCGTACAAATGGATTATAGGTAATGAGCTGTAACTGATCGATTTTTGCTTTGGTTTTTTCATCTAAGGCTTCATAAGCCTTGATGGTATTGATCCAGGACGTCTGGCCACCGTCTTTTGGCAGTTCAATGGCATAGAGTAAAGAGCCAAAAGAAGGTAACGGTGTCCACTGGTGATCGGCATGCGGTGCAAGTTCACCATGACCGGTGTAATCCCCTTGACCGACTGCATTGGAAACTGGTACGACATCAGGTGGAGTGCCCGTATCTGTTTTAGAAGCCAGCACTGGCGTGTCGGCATCTGGACGGAAAATCGAACCGAAATAGGTGGCAAATGCCAGATACTGTAGATCATCCAGACTTTGATTCTTAAAGATCAGGATCAAATGTTCAGCCAGAGCCTGCTTCAGACGCAGGATGGTTTCGCCAGATTGGGCTTTACGGGCATCGAGGCCATAAACCACTGCGCCTAGGGCTTGATCTGCCTGCGGGACAATTTTGATTTCATCAGTATTCTGGAACTGATCTTGCTGATGCCAGCGTGGTGCATCGTGAATGGCTTGTGAAAGTTGGGTCAAGCTTGTCATTGGAAAGTCTCTGAATTTTCTTGTTGCAGAAAATCTAAAAAAAACCAGAGCAAAAATAAAATCAAAAGAATTGCTAAACTTATGAAAAACTTAATAAAAATATCTAAATGATTGATTTGATATCTTTTAATTAAAATGGCAAAACAAAGTCCTAAAGCTGCTGAAAAATGTCAAATATTTGACAATCAGTGTGCGCAAAAAGCCTGATTAAAGTACTCAAACAGTTCTGGAGTCTGGCTCCAGAGCAATAGAGAAATAGCGAGGAGAAGTACCATCGCTACCGCAATGGAAAGCTTGAGCAGAAAGGTCGAATCAGTCATGTACGATTTGCTCCTCATTCACCCATAAGTGCACCAGTACGCCAAAAATACTTAAGGCAATCGACAACATCCATACCGCATTATAGTTACCACTCATGTCATGGTTTACACCACCGAGCCAACCGCCAAAGAATGAACCGACCTGATGGGTAAAGAATACAATCCCGCTGAGCATAGTTAGATATTTCACGCCAAACATATTGGCAACAATACCGTTGGTCAGTGGTACGGTGGAAAGCCATAATAATCCCATGATGACACCAAATGCATAGACCGTCCAGGTGCTTAAAGGCAGCATCAAAAAGGCGATAATCGCAATCCCGCGCAGACCGTATAAGCCCATTAGCAGACGTGGTTTGGAATACTTTCCACCGAGCCAGCCAGCCGTATAGGTACCGACAACATTAAACAGGCCCACCAGCGCCAGGAAAATGGTGCCAGTTGTAGCATTGAATCCATGATCAATCAGATAACCCGGCAGGTGAATCCCGATAAAGACCACCTGAAAGCCACAGACAAAAAAGCCCATCGCCAGAAACCAGAACGGCTTATGGTTTTTGACTATCACTAAAATCTGTTTAAAACTGAGTGAAACTTTATTCGGTGTAGGAGTCGCATTCGGATCGACATACATCGGGGCTTGTAGCATCCAGGCCAAAGGTACAATCAAAGCGATTAAAATTGCGCTGACAACAAGTGCTGCTGACCAGCCGACATTCTGTAAAAGTAATAATGTTGAAGGCAGCATAATAAACTGGCCGAAGGAGCCTGCTGCACTGGCAATCCCCATTGCCAGACTACGTTTTTCAGGTGGTGCAGCTCGTCCAACCGCAGATAATAAAACCGGGAAAGAGGTGGCAGACAAGGCCAGACCTAAAATCAGTCCGACGCTGAGATTCAATAATAATCCGGTTGAACTGACAGCCATCAATAACAGGCCAAGCGCATATAAAGCACCGCCAATGGCAACGACAATCTTGCTGCCATATTTATCAGCGAAGGCACCAGTAATGGGCTGAACAGCACCCCAGATCAGGTTTTGCATGGCAATGGCTAAACTAAAGACATTATGACCCCAGCCAAATTCTTCACTCATTGGCACCAGGTACAGGCCAAATGCATGACGAATCCCCAAAGATAAAGCCAGAATAATGGCAGTGCCAATCAACATAAAAATCAGGGTTCTGGAAAATTGACTGTCAGCCATAAGTCATTCATGCATATAAAGTTGATAAGTATAGTATTCGATTCAACCTAGAGAGGCGATAAAATAAAAATTAATCAAACGATAAATTTTTTTTATAGCTGCATAGAACGTCAGAAAACAGAACAACGGCCGTAGCCGTTGTCCTGAAGTATTCAGTTTTTTTAATGAAAGAATTAATTGATTAGAAACGCATCCCGAATCCGGCATAGGCGAGAATTGGATTGACTTCAATATCGGCTTTAGAGCGAATCAGTTCACCTAGATTTGCATCTGTTACCGTAATCGTGGTGTCATTTTTCAGATGAGCATAAGATACAGAACCTACCGCGAACCAGGTATCATTAAAGTCATAAGTAAAGCCGACAGTCGCGACAGGAGCAAAAGCATCAGACGCTTCTAGATCAACTTTTGGATTAGCACTACTTTCTATGCCATCTAAAGAAGCGCCAGCTTTGCCTTCCTTAATGTTGGCAATCATATGACCGGCCTTAATCAGGTCTTGTTCAGTACTTGAATTGATTTCCAGTTCATTGAAATAGGCATACATGAGTCCAAGCCCGACATAAGGACGGAATTTATTGACACCTGTTTTGCCAAAATGGTACTGAAATTCAAAAGCCGGGGTCCAGGCACGTGCAGATGCTGCCGGTCCATACGCTTCCAAATCCGTAATCGGGATGTCATTTTTTAAGTCAATACTCGGTAAATCAATGCTACCCGGTATCTGAGGAATTAAATCAATACTTGGCGTTGCCATTGCAGAGAATGGTGCATAAATCTTGCCTTTACCTTGCAAGTCGACTTTGGGAGGAATGCCGGCCTTTATTTCCAGTGAGACATTGTCAGTAAAGAAATAGTTGGTCATGATCCCGAGTGTAGTGACATCATCGGCTTCCAGACCCGTTCCGGCATTATTCCAGCTTTCCAGACCATAAATCTCTGCACTACCACTTAAATTACCAGATAAAGTTTTTACGCCTAAGCCATCGATGAGGTTAATGAAGCCGGTTGAAAGATTCGATTCCATGGCAGGATCAAGATTGCCTTTGACTGCGGCGATCGATATGTCACCGACTTTAGCCGTTTCACCATCTTGAACTGCTGTATTTACCGCAAATGGTTGTGCTTTTCCTTGTGGCATGACATGCAGTGCACCGACTGAAACGGAAAATCGCTTAAAGCCATCGCCATCCTGTAGGCTGAAATATGGGGATTCTGCATGTGCAAGCAGGGGTAATGTGGCTAGACCTGCCATGCATACCATGATTGTCTTCATTGTTCAGAGGACTCCTTGTCCGTGCTAGTTATTTGTTTTTCTATTGAACAATTTAGTTAAATCTCACCAATTTACACAGTTACAGAACGAGTAGTGAAAAGTTAACAGAAAGTAAAAAATGCCAAAATTTGTATAAATTGTATTAATAAAATATATATTTATGTAGAAATTATTATGAATAGTGAAGATAAATAGGATATTAATTTTTATAAAATTTTCAGTTTTATCTAAGTAATAGAATAATAAGTGGGTAACATTTTTCTCATTAATCTAAGTTTTAAATAATGATTTAAGCTTTCTATCCTGGACGCGATTTGTACAAGAAATCAGGAAATTTTCTGCTCAAAACCTACTAGAAAAAGCTTGAATAAATTTAGCCAACCGGTGGTACACAGCAGATAGAGTTTTTTTGTACAATAGCCGCATAAATTATTGAGTATTGCGCATGAGCTCCCAAAATTCTCCCAAGAAAAAGCCTCTGGTTAATTTACCATTTCCATTAAAACAGGCAGAACAATCTGCTTCAGATGAAGTTCTGGAAGATCTGCGGCCTAAACCGCAGCGTTATGCCGATCGTACTTGGATGCCACCTCGTGGTACACGCCGTTCAATGGGCAAACGTTAACAAATAAAAAAGCCATGAAGTTCATGGCTTTTTTATGAGTAAAATTTGAGATCTTCTTAGCGAACTGTTTTACGCGCCTTATTTTCAGGTTTTGGCGGGGCAATCTCACGATCACCTTTCCAGACATCAATAAAGTCTTTTTCATTAATATTATAAAGTTCCAGTAACGCCAGAATCACGGCACCAAACAGCATGGAACCTTCAGAATTGTTCTTGAAATCAAAAATCTTGCCATTCAGGTTATGCAGAATATCTTCAATCTCAAATACACGATCGCGACCATTGCTGTCGACCGGATAAATCTGAGTATTGAGCAGAATCTTGGCCAGACTCTTTTCATTATCGGTCAGTGCCAGCACATCAATCAGCTCATCTGTCGCCGGAGTAAAAATCACCGAATCCCGAAAGATGGTATGCAGGAATTGCGACGTAATTTTCGGAAGCGCTTTTTCTACAAAAGGCCGGAATGACTGGGGGAAAATAACATTGTGAGAAATGCCTTTGAACATCGGAGCAATTTCTTCAACTTTATAACCTGCAATTCCACAACCGACCGAAGTAATAAAATATTTAATTTTAGGATGGTTCTTGGTGTAAATCTTGAAGTCATCAATATAGTGCTGGATCTGTGAGAGAGGCATCTGTTGCAAATGCTCATTCATAGTCGGAATCGCATAACTTTGACCTGCCCAACCACGACCAACCCCCATGACCGCCCCAAAATGCTCATAAGCTGTTCTGGCTGCTCCTCCGGCATGTTGTCCAGCCAAGTTGCTTCCGAAAACAAATACCGTATTTTCTGGCAGAGATTTAACAATACTTTCATCGTGATAATGGTAAGTCATGGCTTTTTTATTCGATGTCCTGATTAGCTTCATGTTGCCTTTGAACGCTATAAGGGTCAAGACGAAATTAATCTTTATTACGTCATCAGATAAGGCAGAACTTTGTCCAGAAATTTTAGCTGAATAGCGAATAAGCTAGAATGAAGTAATGATCCGGCTCGAAATTTATGCTGATTCAATTTTGATAGAAAAGTTTAGATCTAAAACGACTTTAAGCTACGAAAGCATAATATTTCACTCGATTTATTTTACTAAACAGAAACCTGGATAGGGATTGAGTAATTCAGTTTTACCCCCATAATAAATTGAGTCGATATCGGCAGTGAAATGATTAAAGCTATGAGTGATAAACAACCCTTTGAACTGGTGACTAATTATCAACCTGCTGGCGATCAGCCACAGGCCATTGAAAAGCTGGTCAAGGGTATAGAAAAAGGCTATCACGATCAGCTTTTGCTGGGGGTTACCGGTTCAGGTAAAACCTATACTATGGCCAATGTCATCGCCCGTACCCAGCGTCCGACTATTGTCATGGCCCATAACAAAACGCTGGCTGCACAGCTTTATGGCGAATTTAAAGCATTTTTCCCGAATAATGCGGTTGAATATTTCGTTAGTTATTATGACTACTATCAGCCAGAAGCCTATGTGCCATCTTCAGATACCTTTATCGAGAAAGATGCGGCGATTAATGACCACATTGACCAGATGCGTCTTTCGGCCACCCGTGCACTTTTAGAACGACGTGACGCGATTATTGTTGCTTCGGTGTCTGCAATTTATGGTCTGGGTGATCCGAATGCTTATATGAGCATGCTGCTGCATGTGGTGGAAGGGGATCGCATTGGTCGTGATGATATTATCCGTCGTCTGGTCGAAATGCAGTATTCACGTAATGAACTGGAATTCCTGCGCGGTACCTATCGTATCCGTGGTGAGATCATTGATATTTTCCCAGCCGAATCGGATCAGGATGCCATCCGGATTGAACTGTTTGATGATGAAGTCGACTCCATTCGCTGGTTTGATCCTTTAACCGGGAAAATGATCCGTAAAGTGCCGCGTGTCACGATCTATCCTAAAAGTCACTATGTAACACCTAAAGACAATCTGGCTCGCGCGATTGAAACGATTCGAGATGAGTTAAAAGAACGTCTGGTCTTTTTCCGTGAAAATGACAAGTTGCTGGAAGCTCAGCGGATCGAGCAGCGTACCCGTTATGATCTGGAAATGATGCAGCAGCTCGGTTATACCAACGGTATCGAAAACTATTCACGTCATTTATCGGGTCGTCCGGCAGGCGAAGCACCACCGACGCTTTTTGATTATGTACCCGATGATGCTTTGCTGATTATCGATGAATCGCACGTGACGGTTCCACAAATTGGAGCCATGTACAAAGGTGACCGTTCCCGTAAAGAAAATCTGGTGAATTACGGTTTCCGCTTGCCAAGTGCGCTGGATAACCGTCCAATGAAATTTGAGGAATGGGAACGTATTGTACCGACGACCGTGTACGTCAGTGCCACACCTGCACGATATGAACTGGAAAAATCTGAACAGGTGGTCGAGCAGGTGGTTCGTCCAACCGGTCTGATTGATCCGGAAATTGAAATCCGTCCAGTCTTGACGCAGGTCGATGATGTATTGTCTGAAATCAATATCCGTAAGGAAATGAATGAACGTGTGCTGGTAACGACATTGACCAAGCGTATGGCGGAAGACCTGACATCCTATTTAAAAGAATATGGAATCAAGGTTGCCTATTTGCACTCCGATATTGATACCGTAGAGCGTGTGAAAATCATTCATGAGCTGCGTACCGGTGTGCATGATGTTCTGGTCGGCATTAACCTGCTGCGTGAAGGTCTAGATATGCCAGAAGTTTCACTGGTTGCAATTCTGGATGCGGATAAAGAAGGTTTCCTGCGTTCAGAGCGTTCACTGATCCAGACCATTGGTCGTGCAGCGCGTAACTTGAAAGGTAAAGCGATTTTGTATGCGGATCGCATTACCGATTCTATGCAAAAAGCTATTGATGAGACTGAACGCCGTCGTGCCAAACAGATCCAGTTTAATGAAGAGCATGGCATTACACCACGTAGTGCAGTACGTCAGGTGATTAAGGAAATTGATACAGGCGAAGTGCTGGATGATGAAACTATTGAGCTGAAAGCTTCCGATCAGGCCCGTGCGATCAGTGCAGATGAACGCCATATCATGGCCGATCCAAAGATGTTCGCGAAGCATATCAATAAACTGGAAAAAGAAATGCTCAAGGCTTCAAAAGAACTACAGTTTGAGCAGGCTGCACGTATACGGGATGAAATTTTACGTTTAAAAGCGCAGATGTTAAGTTAGGTCTGTGTGTAAATTACAGATTTAAATTACGTAAAATCAATCACAAACCTAACATAATGCTACAAAATATGTCTGCGGATGCCGCTATTGTAAGTACGAAATATTCATGTTGAAAATTTTGTCCTGATCAAATAGGTATCGTATGACAACTAAAAATAATCTCCCTCATGCGGGATTGAAACTTGCAAAAATTGCAGTGGGTGGTGCAGTTCTACTTGGACTCGGGGCTGCAACCATGGCTTATGCCAAGAACGATTCTTTACCCACTGTAGAGAAAGTTGAACTGGACCGTTATTTGGGCACCTGGTATGAAGTGGCTCGTAAGCCACTTACATTCCAGAACAAGTGTGATCGTGACGTTACGGCGACGTATACATTAAATGAAAATGGTAATGTTAATGTAGATAACCGCTGTATCCAGAAAAATGGTCAGGTGACCCAATCAGTGGGTGAGGCATATATTCAGAATGCACCTTATAACACCAAGCTCAAAGTAAGTTTCTTACCAGAGTTTATTCGCTGGTTGCCGGTGGGCCGTGGCGATTATTGGGTATTGAAACTGGATGATAATTATCAAACCGTACTGGTCGGCGAGCCTAAACGTAAATATATGTGGGTATTGTCACGTGATCCTCAACTTGATCAGAACGTGGTGAATGAATACCTGCAATATGCGCAATCTGTGGGTTATGATTTGAGTGATGTGATTCATACCAAACAGACCCAAAAGGCAAGAAAATAAAAGACCAATCGGGTTATGTATAAAAACCATGCTTCGGCATGGTTTTTTTAATGCTTCTCTTTTTTGAATCATATGTTTTGCCTTGCTATCACTTTTGGTCAGATGAATCTTCAAGCTTTATTTTAGACTAATCGTTATAATGCGCTGGAATAATCTTGGGTTTGAAGTATGTATAAAGGCATTGCATTATCGGTATTGGCATCAGTAGTATTTGGTGTTCTTTATATATTCACGCCATTTTTGCAGCCTTTAGACAGTGAACAGACCTTTGCCTGGCGGATGTTGGCGACCATTCCATTTTTGACTGCGTTCATGTGGTGGTCAGGTGACCTCAGCCATATCACTCAAATTTTAAAACGCATTCTCAAACAACCTGCTTTTCTGCTCTGGTTGATCATCAGTTCCCTGTTATGTACGACACAGTTGTGGCTCTTTTTATGGGGACCAATTAATGGCCGCGGTTTACAGGTATCCCTAGGATATTTCCTGTTGCCCTTAGTCATGGTGCTGGTCGGATGTGTGCTTTATAAGGAAAAACTATCGCGCTGGCAGATGGCAGCAGTCGCACTGGCCATATTAGGTGTGGGACATGAAATCTGGCGAATCGGTTCGATCGCCTGGGAAACGGTCTATGTGGCTTTGGCTTATCCACTGTATTTCTTCCTGCGCCGTCGCTTTGGTACGGATCACTTGGGTGGATTCTGGTGGGACTTGTGTCTGATTCTGCCAGTGGCTTTCTATCTGGGCTTTGTACATAGCGATTCTCTCAAGCTTATGGTCAGTTTCCCTCATCTCATCTTGGCAGTGTTGGGTTTGGGCTTCTTAAGTGCTTTAGGCTTAGGTAGTTATATTCTGGCAAGCCGTTATCTGCCTTTCGTAATTTTTGGTCTGCTGAGCTATCTGGAGCCAGTACTTTTGGCTTTTGCGTCTATGGCATTAGGGGAGCGGGTTGAAGCCGGCGAATGGCTGACCTATCTTCCGATCTGGCTGGCCGTCGTATTGTTGGTAATTGAAGGTATACTACACATTATTGAACAACGAAAAAGACGCCTGACACTAGCACAAAATTTAGAGCGTTATCAGAAACGTTTAGATTCTTGAATGATAAATTTGGCTGAATAAACAACATTTAACAAAAATCTGGTTTTTACAGGGAATAGATGATTTTTCAAATTTTAAATGCAAAATCATCTGACTAATTACAATTATTTTCAAAATTTATAGTGAATATATCGGATTTTCGGCCAGAGTTAATCAGCTTTTGATTCAAACTTGCGGCCAATTCCATTACAATTATCGGGTTTTGAAATTTATGCTTAGATTTACAATTAATTAGAGGACGTATCTGTGAGCAAAGACACTATCGTTGCCCTCCATGCAGAGCACCAAGGTCGTTGGAAAAACCGTGAAGAACTTGCGGAACGTATGATTGCCCTAGTAGGTCAGTTATATCGTGAAAAAAATATCGTAGCTACAGTTTACGGTCGCTCTTTAATTAACCGTTCTGTAATCCAGATCCTTAAAGCGCATCGTCGTACTCGCGTATTAGACGTTGAGCTTTCTGTTGTAGACACTTTCCCAATCCTTGAAGCATTGGCAAAAGTGGAAAACATCGGTACTGCTGAAATTGATCTAGGCAAACTTGCTGTTGAATTCAAAGCAAAAGGTGGTGATGTTAACGCATTCGTTGCTGACGCTGTGAAATCACTTGAAGGCAATGCAACTTCTGTAGAAGGTAAAGACGTGGTGCTTTACGGTTTCGGTCGTATCGGTCGTATCCTGGCCCGTTTGATGATCAGCCAGTCAGGTCTAGGCCGCGGCTTGAACCTGAAAGCAATCGTAGTTCGTAAATCATCTGACGGTGACCTTGAAAAACGTGCGTCTTTATTACGTCGTGACTCAATCCACGGTCCATTTGCGGGTACGATTTCTGTAGACGAAGAAAACGAAGCAATCATTGCAAACGGCCAGTTCATCAAAGTGATCTATGCATCTAATCCATCTGAAGTGGATTACACTGCATACGGTATCGAAAATGCTTTAGTGATCGACAACACTGGTAAATGGCGTGATGCTGAAGGTCTTGCTCAACACCTGAAATGTCCAGGCGCTGCTCGCGTAATTCTGACTGCACCTGGTAAAGGTGACATGAAGAACGTTGTATTTGGTGTGAACCAGGCTGACATCCTTGATGAAGATCAAATCATCTCTGCTGCAAGCTGTACTACCAATGCGATCACTCCAACACTGAAAGTGTTAAACGACAAATACACAGTGATCAATGGTCACGTTGAAACAGTTCACTCGTTCACAAACGACCAGAACCTGATCGACAACTACCATAAAGCTGATCGTCGTGGCCGTGCTGCAACATTGAACATGGTTATTACTGAGACTGGTGCTGCTAAAGCGGTTGCGAAAGCACTTCCTGCACTGAAAGGCAAGTTGACTGGTAACTCTGTACGTGTTCCTACGCCAAACGTATCTCTTGCAATTCTGAACCTGACTTTAGACAAAGAAGTTGATCGTGATGAAGTAAATGAATACATTCGCCAAATCTCAATCAATTCTAACCTTCAAGGTCAAATCGGTTATACAAACTCGACTGAAGTTGTATCTTCTGACTTTATCGGTTCTCGTACTGCAGGTGTATTCGACGCTCAAGCGACCATCACTTCAGGCAACCGTTTAACTTGCTACGTTTGGTATGATAACGAAGTAGGTTATAGCTGCCAGGTACTTCGTATTGCTGAGCAAATGGGCGGCGTAAGCTATCCAAAAGTTCCTGCTGAAACAAATGCATAATTTGTAGAAGTCATCTAAAAAAAGAGCCTCTTTTGAGGCTCTTTTTTATTGTGGAAAATAAAGTTGGCCAATCAGCTTAATAAAATCATATACATTAATTGATGGAAAATTCACCTTGATACGCTCATATGAATCTGTTAGCTTACAAATGGTAAGTACATTAAAAATAGTAAGTAATAACTAAAAACCGTGATCAAGAAAGGAACTCTTCAATGACCAAGTATGCAATCAGTCCATTACTGGGGCAGGTGCTATCCAATGAATGTCCATCCCGTGAAATACTGGAACATCTCACCAATAAATGGTCAGTGCTGGTATTGCACTGTTTAAGTGAGGGCGTACATCGCTTTAGTGAGTTGAAACAGCGAATTGAAGGGGTCAGTGAAAAGATGCTGGCACAAACCTTAAAAATGCTGGAACAAGATGGTTTTATTTTAAGAACGGTATATCCGGTTGTACCCCCTAAAGTGGAATATCAATTGACCATTACCGGTTCGCAAGCGGCAGAAAAAATAAATTATTTGATTGGCTGGGTAGAGCGGAGTTTGCCAGAGATTTTGGAAAATAAAGAGCGTGTTGCTAAATAAAAATTAAATTGCTTTTGGGGCTTAGGATATGAAACCTATCAAGTTAGCCTGTATTTTAATAATGGCTTATTTTTTTCTTTTTATCTTTAGCTGTGCTGTCTTTGGATTATCAAAGTTTAGTATTGATAATGAAAATATCATAATTATAGCTATGAATTGGTCAGCAACTATGTTTGCTCCAGTTGCTTTGTTAATTACATTTAATCTTTGGAAATCGCAAAAGAATACAGAAATAATAGCTGAACAATGTAAATTGATAGTAATAAAAGTGATTGAGCTTGAGCATGTTTATCTTAGATTGAGAGATGGAGTTATTAGTTCCAACAAGACATTTGAGAATGTCAAATTACAGCTAAATAAATTTCGAGAACTAAGGGCGATAATTAAAGAAGAAAATAAGTTTTTGCAAGAATGTTTTCGAAATAGTAATTTTAAAAATGAAATACAAACATTCGATAAGGCAATATTTTCATTACAAAGTCAATTTAGTAATCTAGTTAATAATAGATCTCTTTCATAAATCAAAAAACGATCTTCTTTTTGGTTAATATTTGCACTCCAGATTTCTTGGCATTCATGCATAATCTGCGGATGAAATACATCGATTCAAACAAGCTTTCTGATCCTCAGTTCAAGCGATACACGGGCATCTCATGGTCAACCTTTGATTTAATGGTTGAGCAATTGAAGAAACATGTCCCTGCCAAAGGCAGACCGCCCAAGTTAAGCCTGGAAGACCAGGTTCTGCTCTGTCTAAGCTATTGGCGGGAATACCGAACCTTATTTCACGTTGCGACGAGCTACGGGGTTTCAGAGCCCACAGCCTCAAGAATTGTCCGTCATGTTGAAGACTGCCTGATTCGGTCCAATCTGTTTAATTTACCCAAAGATTTACCCGAGGGCGAAGGCATCGATTGGAATGTTGTGATCGTGGATGCCACAGAAATTCCAATCCAAAGGCCTAAAAAAACAGAAGAAAAGCTATAGCGGCAAGAAAAAGACCCACACTTTCAAAGTACAGGCCATCATTCATTATCAAACTCAAAAAATCCTGAGTTTATGTACGAGTCGTGGTACCGTACATGATTTCGAACTCTTCAAACGTAACTTGAATCAGATTCCTGCAGGTGCATTTATCCTTGCGGATAAGGGTTATCAGGGAATTTATACAGTGTATCCAAATAGCCTGTTGCCATTAAAAGCCAAAAGACACTGTAAATTGGATCCTGAATTGAAAATCTATAATCAAGAAATCAATAAAAGAAGAATCGGAATTGAGCATGTATTTGGCAGTTTGAAAACCTTCAAAATTCTTGCTGAGCGATATCGCAATCGAGGCAAAAGACTAGCATTAAGATTCAATCTAATTGCTGGAATTTATAACTTGGAGCTGAGTGAAAAATGACTTATGAAAGAAATCTAATTTTGAAAATATTAAAGGAAATACTAAGGTTCCTATCTTGCATGAAGAGACTAACCCTTTTATTCGATTTAAGAGAGAGCTAATGAAATATGCGCTTTATGAAAAATAATATAAAGTGTGTGATTCATAGACATCATTTCAATATAATGGGTGTCTATGAACAGAGAAATTCAACAAAGACTCGTATGGGTTAAATTATTTGAAGAGACCAATAATGCTGGCCTGGTTTGTCGGAGATGTGGCATTTCTAGACCAACGTTACGCAAGTGGTGGAAACGATATTCTGAACAAGGTATTGATGGATTAAGTAGTCAGAGTAAACGTCCCTTAAAATCGCCAAATACTAAAATCAATGCTGAGCTAGAAGCTTTAATATTAGAAATGCGCTCGGCTAGAAATCTTGGTGCTCGACGTTTGCAAACAGAATTAATGAGGCTGCACGGAGTCTCGTTGTCCTTAGCGACTATCCATAAAGTACTATCCACCCATCAAGTCAAACCGATTAAAAAATTCCGTCGTAAAGTAGATTTCATTCGTTATGAACGCCCATTACCAGGCGATAGAATTCAAATGGATACCTGTAAACTGGGTCCTGGACTATGTCAGTACACATCTATCGATGACTGCACACGATATCGCGTTTTAAGGATATATAAACGCCGAACAGCAGCGAATACTCTCGACTTTTTAGACTGCGTAATTGAAGAAATGCCTTTTCCCATACAGCGAATACAGACCGATCGTGGACGAGAATTCTTTGCTGAAAAAGTACAGAAAAAAATGATGCAGCATGGAATCAAATTTAGGCCAAATAAACCAGGTTCACCTCATCTGAATGGCAAGGTAGAGCGCTCACAAAAGACTGATAAATCTGAGTTCTACGCTACTGTAGATATCGATTCAGAGGATATCCAGAACAAACTGGCAGAATGGCAGCATTACTATAACTGGATGAGACCACATTCAGCTTTGAAAGGTAAAACACCGATGGAAAGGTACTTTGAATTATGTGAAGAAACTCCTTTCTCAGATGAAGTCCAGAAGCAATACAGCCCCTCAAATGAACGGATTCAACATGCCAATTACAAGATGGATTTAGAGATCGCTAAATTGAAATGATCTCTATGAATCACACATCTGAATATCTGTTGATCAGTTAAAGCAACTCCAATTGAAAAAAGTAAAACTATAAAAATAAAGATGACTAAGCTATAAGAAGAATTACCGTGATTCTGAAATAAGTGAAAACATTTTTATAATTCTTATTTTGTATAAGTTCCTCACAATAATTTCTTGATAAATCGTCAATCTGTATCAGCTTTTTGCTTGAATAATATAAAATAATCTTAAATTGGGTCTTCTTCATGGAAAGCTCAATAAATATAGTCGAGAAATGCTTTAAAATATGGCAGAATAGGCGGTTTTTAAAGTTTTTAGAGGATTGGCATTATGCGCTTTGTTGATGAAGCAGTCATTACCGTAGAGGCTGGCGACGGTGGCAATGGCGTAGCCAGTTTTCGCCGTGAAAAGTTCGTACCATTTGGTGGTCCAGATGGTGGTGATGGTGGTCGTGGCGGCAGCATTTATATTCAGGCTGACGACGACACGAGTACCCTTGTAGATTATCGTTATACCCGTAAATTTCGCGCTGAACGTGGTAAAAACGGTGCTGGCGCAAACTGTGCTGGTCGTGGTGGCGAATCAGTTATTTTAAAAGTTCCTGTGGGAACAACAATCGTCGATTCAGAATCTGGCGATATTATTGGCGATCTGGTTGAAGATGGCCAGAAAGTATTAGTGGCACATGGCGGCCAAGGTGGTTTGGGTAATACGCACTTCAAATCATCAACCAACCGTTCTCCGCGTAAATGTACACATGGTACTAAAGGCGAATTCCGTGAAATCCGCCTTGAGCTGAAAGTACTGGCTGATGTGGGCTTGCTTGGCATGCCAAACGCAGGTAAATCAACCTTTATCCGTGCAGTCTCTGCAGCAAAACCAAAAGTGGCAGATTATCCGTTTACGACCATGGTACCTAATCTGGGTGTAGTGGATGCGGATCGTCACCGTTCATTTGTAATGGCGGATATTCCAGGTCTGATCGAAGGTGCGGCAGAAGGTGCAGGTCTCGGGATTCGCTTCCTGAAACATTTGGCACGTACCCGTATTCTGCTTCACATTGTCGATGTTCAACCGATTGACGGTTCAGATCCAGCTTACAATGCCAAAGCGATTTTGAATGAGTTGCAAAAATTCTCCCCAACACTTTCAAAATTACCGGTGGTATTGGTTCTGAATAAGGTCGATCAGCTTGCTGTAGATACTCGCGATGAATGGTGTAATCACATTCTTGAAGAATTGCAGTGGGAAGGTCCTGTCTTTAAAACTTCAGGCTTAACGGCTGAAGGAACTAAGGATGTGGTGTATTACCTGATGGATCAAATCGAGCAGCAACGCGAACGCGAAGTTGAAGATCCTGAATACGCAGCAGAGATGAAAGAATTCCGTGATCAGCTTGAAGCTGAAACACGTGAACAAACGATTGCTGCGAAAGAAGCTTATCGTGAAATGCGTCGCGCTCAACGTCTGGGCGGCGATGACTTTGATGATGAAGATGATGACGACAGCGACGTAGAAGTATATTACGTACGTTAATCTTTTAAAGATAAGTCTGAGGACAAGATGATAGAAGTGGTAGATGGGCAACGTCAGCTCAAGGGTTGTAAACGAATCGTTGTTAAAATCGGATCATCTTTACTCACAGCAAACGGGCAAGGTTTAGATTTAGATGCGATCTCGCATTGGGCGGGACAAATCGCGGATCTACACAATGCCGGACACGAGATTATTCTCGTTTCTTCCGGAGCTGTGGCTGAAGGTATGGTTCGAATGAAACTTGAGAATCGACCCACCGATCTACCCAGTCTTCAGGCTTGTGCTGCCATTGGTCAGATGGGTTTAATCCAGACCTGGTCAAGTGTGCTGGAAAAACACAGCATTCAAACTGCTCAGGTGTTATTGACTCATGATGACCTGGCAGACCGTCGTCGCTATCTCAACTCTTGTGATGCTTTGCAGCACCTGATTGATTGGCATGTGATTCCGGTCATTAATGAAAATGACACGGTTTCTACTGACGAAATTCGCTTTGGTGATAACGATACCTTAGCTGCGATGGTGGCGGGACAAGTTCACGCAGATCTGCTGATTATCCTGACTGATCAGGAAGGCATGTTTGACTCGGATCCACGTTCTAATCCGGATGCCAAACTGTTCCATACCGTGCGTGCCATGGATGAAAGCCTGTTTGATATGGCAGGCGGCGGCGGAAAATTTGGTCGTGGCGGTATGCTGACTAAAGTTCGTGCTGCACGTCTGGCTGCGAAATCTGGTTGCCCAACCTTGATCGCTAGTGGTGATAGTGACAATGTTTTATCGCGCCTGATGGCAGGTGAAATGTTGGGTACGTTATTTATCACTGATGATGATCGCATGACTGCACATCAGCAATGGTTAGCAGCGCATCTGCAAACTGCAGGTCGTCTGGTGATTGATGATGGCGCGGTTAAAGCCATCAAAGAGAATCACCGTAGCCTATTGCCGGTCGGTGTCAAAGCCGTAGAAGGACATTTTGACCGTGGGGATGTGGTTGAATGTGTTGACCGACAAGGTCACCGCATTGCTGTAGGACGTGTCAACTTCAGTTCACGTTCAGCGGAAATCGTGAAAGGTCTGGCCTCAGATAAAGTGCATCAGGTCTTGGGTGAAGCGCGTTCTTTAGAGATGATTCACCGTAATCATATGGCGATTTACTAAATCTTCGGTCTATAAAAAAAATCCCGCTTTCGAGCGGGATTTTTTATGTCTGGAAATTTACTTCACCCAGCCCATCCGAATAAAAGGCTTAAACAGGAATTGATGAATGCTGAAAATAAAGCTCATGATTTTATTCTCATATTTCCACCAGAGCGGTAAGCCGGCAAGATTGACTGCTAAAGCAATCAGGAATGCTCCCACCATATCAATCGGAAAATGTACACCCACATAAACCCGTGACCAGGCTACCAGCCAGGCAGTCCAGAGCAGGATTCGTCCCAAATCACGTTGTGCTGAGAAATAATAGGCAAAGGCAATCCCGCTAAAAATACTCATGTGATTGCTTGGGAATGAACCTGTAGGTGCGTGCTCAATCAGGGTTTGACCAACCTCCATGACAAAAGGGCGGGGTGTGTTTAGAACGGCAGATAATACCTCGCTAATCGACAAGGTGATTGCTGTGAAGATCGCAGCTTTAATAATCCCTGTTTTGATTTCACGACTGCCACGCAGCCAGGTAATAGCAAAAATCAGCAGAAATAAATACACCAGATCATGCGCTATCAGACTGGCATAGTTAATCATCCAGATCGAGGCTTGGTCAGGTACATTGAGAAGATGAAACAGATACAGGTTTAGTTGATCGAGTGACATGAGGAGAGAGAGGGCTGACACAAATGTCCGTTACTCTAAACCGATCAAAGCTCAATTCATATCTGAGTTTGTATGAATTTGTAGCATTGATTTTTCACAGAATATTCAAGTGATAAAAAACCACCCAAAAGGGTGGTTTTTAAACCTCTAAATAATTTTATTAAGACTTATTTAAACTGAATAGAACCATTGGCGCTCACGGTCATTTTGGATTCACCCGCTGCCATTTCCTGTTCTGGAACTGCTTCGGCATAAGCAGATTTGGCCATCGCCATGCGTGGCACAGGTGGATAACCCGAATTATTGGTGTTGATATTCAGATTCACCAGTTGATAGCCTGGTTTGTTCCAGGCTTGAGCCAGACTTTGCGCACGTTGCTGGAAGTTTTTCGAAGCTTCAAGCATCAGCTCGTTTTCGACTTTCTTACGTTTTGCTTCAGATACTGTGAAGTTAATTGATTCAGTCTGGAAGTTCTGTTGTAGCTCAGCAATCAGTTGCGAGGCGGCTTTAAAGTCAGTTGATTCAATTCGTACCTGCGCACGAGCACGCCATTCTCTTAGCTTACGGTTGTCGTTGTCATAGACTGGATAGGTATGCTGTGAACCAGTTTCAATTTTTACCGTAGGATATTTTTTAGCAGTATTAATGGCCTGTGTCATCAACTGATTGATTTGTGCTGCCAGCTCAGCCGGCTGTTTATTAGATTTTTCAACAAATAAATTGGCGTTCATCAAGTCATTGGAAATATCGCGGCTGGCTTCTGCTGAGATATTCACCACATTATAATTCAAGGTTTCTTCAGGAGCTGCGAAAGCGGCAGAAGATAATGCGCCGAGCAAAGCAAGCGCTGAAAAAGAAGAAAGACGCATTTTGTTGTCCTGTTTTAGTGGAATTGTTGGCCTTTGGCCTTGTGCTGATCATAAAATACTAAGGTGGAAATGTGTTGATATTCCGAAATTATTGTCGTTGGATTGTTAAAAATATATTTTATTTATTGTAGATGTATCGGAAATAAATGTGATTAAAATTATATACTTATTGAGATAATTGTTTGATAATTACACTGTTGTATTCATGACAACAAAATTGCATAAAATGTTTAGGGTTCCTTGTCATTGCCATGCATAAAGTTGATAATTTAGACAGCAACATTTTTTGATATATTTTTTCAATAACAGCCGAGGCAAATTGATACTAAAAGTTGTTTATTTTCCTGAAAAAAACTGTATCATCCGCCTCTCCTAGTTACTGAATAGAAAATTGTCTAACTAGATTATATAAAGCACCGAGTCAAACGACCGCAAGTCACCAGACTTATTTCTTTCAACCCATATCAGAGATGGTAATTCGATATGAGCGTTTCTTCTGTAAATCCTGCCACCAATTCCACAAACGAATACTACTTGACTCGCCAAAGTCAGATGGAATCGAATGTGCGTAGTTATCCACGTAAATTACCGTTAGCGATAGCGAAAGCACAAGGTTGCTGGGTTACCGATGTTGAAGGTACGGAGTACCTTGATTGTTTAGCTGGGGCAGGGACATTGGCATTAGGCCATAATCACCCTGCGGTCATTCAAAGTATCCAGGACACACTTGCAAGCGGTCTTCCATTGCATACGCTGGATCTCACCACTCCTTTAAAAGATGCTTTTACTGAAGCACTTCTTGCTTACCTGCCAGGTGGCAAAGAAGAATACTGCTTACAGTTCTGTGGACCATCTGGTGCAGATGCGACTGAAGCAGCGATTAAACTTGCTAAAACCTTTACTGGCCGTAGTTCAGTGATCAGCTTCTCTGGTGGCTATCACGGTATGACTCACGGTTCTTTGGCAATGACAGGTAACCTGTCTGCGAAGAACTCAGTGAATGGTTTAATGCCAGGCGTTCAATTCATGCCATATCCGCATGAATACCGTTGCCCATTGGGTCTAGGCGGTGAAGCGGGCGTTGATGCTTTGACTTATTATTTCGAAAACTTCATTGAAGATGTCGAAAGCGGTGTAACCAAGCCAGCAGCTGTAATTCTTGAAGCGATTCAGGGTGAAGGCGGTGTGGTAACAGCACCAGTAAAATGGCTGCAAAAAATCCGTGAAGTAACAGAAAAACACAACATTGTGTTGATTCTTGACGAAGTTCAAGCAGGCTTTGCGCGTTCAGGCAAAATGTTCGCATTCGAACATGCGGGTATCGAACCTGATGTGGTTGTAATGTCTAAAGCTGTTGGCGGTAGTTTGCCACTTGCAGTACTGGGTATCAAACGTAAATTTGATGCATGGCAACCTGCTGGCCACACCGGCACTTTCCGTGGTAACCAGCTGGCAATGGGTACAGGTCTTGCGACTCTACAAACCATTAAAGAACAAAATCTTGCGCAAAATGCACAAGAACGCGGTGATTTCCTGCAAGCTGAACTGAAAAAACTGGCGGCTGAATTCCCATGTATCGGTAATGTACGTGGTCGCGGTCTGATGATCGGTGTTGAAATCGTGGATGAGCGTAAACCAGCGGATCATATGGGTTCTTTCCCTGCTGATGGCCAATTGGCTGCAGCAATTCAAACCGCTTGTTTCAACAACAAACTGTTGCTGGAAAAAGGTGGTCGTAACGGTACAGTAATCCGTTTACTTTGCCCATTGATCATCACTCAAGCTGAGTGTGAAGAAGTTCTGGTTCGCTTCAAGAAAGCGGTTGCTGAAGCTCTAATCGCAGTTCGAGGCGCATAATTCATGGTAGATTTTGCAGAACACCGTAAAGCGTTACTCTGCAATGATGCTGCATCTATCGCTGACTATGAGTCGGCGATGGATCAGGCGACCAAAGCGGTTGCAGCATGGTTGCAAAACGACAAGATGTATACCGGCGGTAGCATCAAGGAATTGCGTAGCGCAATTGCTTTCAATCCTTCTAAAGAAGGTCTGGGCGTACAAAAGTCTTTAGAGCGTATGGTTGAGCTATTCCTCAACAAGAGCTTGAAAGTACATCACCCGCATTCTTTAGCGCATTTGCATTGCCCAACGATGGTCACTAGCCAGATCGCGGAAGTGTTGATTAATGCCACTAACCAGTCAATGGACTCTTGGGATCAAAGCCCAGCGGGTTCTTTGATGGAAGTGCAGCTAATTGACTGGCTACGTCAGAAAGTTGGCTATGGTTCAGGTCAGGCGGGTGTATTCACTTCTGGTGGTACACAATCCAACCTGATGGGCGTATTGCTGGCGCGTGATGCCTGTATCGCAAAAAACTGGAAAGACGAAAACGGTAATCCGTGGTCGGTTCAACGTGATGGTATCCCAGCGGATGCAATGCGTAACGTTAAAGTCATCTGTTCTGAAAATGCACACTTCTCTGTGCAAAAGAATATGGCGATGATGGGCATGGGCTTCCAGTCTGTCGTGACTGTTCCTGTTAACGAAAATGCTCAGATGGATGTTGATGCTCTGGAAAAAACCATGGCGCATCTTCAGTCTGAAGGTAAAATCGTGGCATGTGTGGTGGCAACTGCTGGTACAACTGATGCTGGTGCAATTGATCCCCTCAAACAGATTCGTGAAATCACCAATAAATATGGTGCGTGGATGCACATCGACGCAGCATGGGGTGGTGCACTGATTCTGTCTAATGACTATCGTTCTATGCTGGATGGCATCGAGCTGTCTGATTCTGTGACACTGGATTTCCATAAGCATTACTTCCAGACGATTTCATGTGGTGCGTTCTTGCTGAAAGATGAAGCGAACTATCGTTTCATGCACTACGAAGCAGAATATCTGAACTCTGCTTATGACGAAGAGCACGGTGTTCCTAACCTGGTGTCGAAGTCGCTACAAACCACTCGTCGTTTCGACGCGTTGAAATTGTGGATGACTGTAGAAGCGTTGGGTGAAGAGCTTTATGGTTCGATGATCGACCATGGCGTGAAATTGACTCGCGAAGTGGCAGACTACATCAAAGCAACTGATGGTTTAGAACTTCTGGTTGAGCCACAATTCGCATCAGTATTGTTCCGTGTAGTTCCAGCAGGCTATCCAGCTGAATTTGTGGATGCTTTGAACCAGAACGTCGCAGACGAACTGTTTGCACGTGGTGAAGCAAATATTGGTGTGACTAAAGTGGGTCAAGTTCAATCACTGAAAATGACGACTTTAAGCCCGGTTGCAACCCTTGAAAACGTGAAGAACCTGTTGGCACTCGTGCTTGCAGAAGCGGACCGTATCAAGGATTCAATTGCGGATGGGACTTATACACCGCCAATTGCTTAATCAATTGCAGGTGAAAAAAAGGAGATCGTTAAGATCTCCTTTTTTATTGGAATTTGGCTGACACATAGATAATGATTTTTAAATAAAATTAAGCTGCAAATAAAGGACTAAAGCCTTTTTTCCTTAATAGTTTACGGTACATACTGGAGCTGCGATCTGCCGGGAAATGTGCTTCCAGAGATAAGTCTAGCGGTAAAAACTCAGGCTTCTGATTTTCGACAATCAGGCGATCTTCTTCAAAAATCTTCAGATTAAAATCATAGGCTTCTTCGACAGGTAAGTCTTTATCATAATTACGACAGATGGGAGCAAACAGTCGGGTCTGACGGGCGGTCATCGGTGAAGCAGCATTCATAATCACCTGTTTGGCATCATTAGGGAAATGGATGGTCAGGGTTGCGGTAAAGGGCAGACTAATTTCAAAATGCCGTAGCCATTTAAAATCTTCCTGACCGCGCTGATCTAACCCAATCGGATAACGGCCGACACTGTTGATATAGTCGGCATTAAAACCATATTCAGTTTCCGTTGTGGTGTAATCCGGGACTTCGACATCATTCGGATCACCAAAGGTATCTGGATGTACCCAGGCAAAATGGGCGACATCAATAAAGCCTTCTAGCTGTCTGCCAGCAAAACATTTGATGTCGACTTGTGGGCAAACCAGTTGCTGATAATCTGCATCATTCCAATAAGGCATCACTGGAATATTCGGTTCAGCATCTTTGTCAGCTGTCAGTGAACACCAGATCAGGCCGTAGCGTTCTACAGCCGCATAGGTTCTTAAATGAAATCGGTCTGAAATTTTATGCTGTGGATGGGCAGGGATACGGTTACATTTACCTTGTGCACCAAAGCGTAAGCCATGATAAGGACAGACCACGCCTTGACCATCATTTTTTCCCAGACTTAAGGGCACACCACGATGCGGACAGGCATCTTTGGCCACGATCAGTTCATCCTGCATCTTGTAAATGACCAGTGGCATATCTAGCAATATTGTCCCTAGCGGCTGTTCAGAGACATCGCGGGCTAAGGCCACTGGATACCAATATTGAGCCAGGAGATGCCAGTCATGTTCTTCAAATGTCATGTGAATCGGTAAATCGGGATTGAAAACTGGAATGGTTGTGCTGTTCATGACGCTATCACTGTGATTCTTTATTTCCAATATAGGCCAATGTGATGTTCTACGAAATTTCAAAGATCAGGACATCCTGTTGCATAAATTCGAACAGGAGGTAAGGAAGAATGAGCTATAGGCAAAAAATTAAAGGAAGCAATATTTAAAGTTCCGAAAAATGCTTCTTTTATTTTTCATGCACAAAATGTGTATTTAGGGCTTTATGCCTAATGTGATATGCAAGCTCCGTTCAGATAAAATCAGCTAATGTCAGGGAACAACAAAAATATCTGATTCAGGATGAAGAGATGACTAATTTGCATGTATCCCAACCCGTTGGCTGTATTATTCAAGGAAAAATGGTACAAGGCGGTGGCGAAAGTTTTGTGGTGATCAATCCTGCTGATGAGCAGGTATTGGCACTGTGTTCCTCTCCCTCAGAAGCACAAGTTGAAGACATCATCCGTAGTGCCGAGCAGGCTTTTCACCAATGGAAAAATACGGATGATGCAACGCGACAGGAAATTCTGCATCGTATTGCGGATCGTATTGAAGAACACCGGGAAGAATTAGCGCGTTTAGTGGTGCAGGAGCAGGGCAAACCTTATGCGCTGGCTGAATTTGAAGTCGGTGGGGCCATTGCCTGGACCCGCTATCAGGCAGAACTCAAGATTGAAACTGAAATCTTACAGGATGATGCCAATAAACGGATCGAACTGCATCATCGGCCTTTAGGGATTGTGGCATCGGTCACTCCATGGAACTGGCCTTTGATGATTGCTGTCTGGCATATCATGCCGGCAATTCGCGCTGGCAACGTGGTGATCAATAAGCCTTCAGAATTTACCCCATTGTCGACCCTCCGACTCGGTGAGCTGATTCAGCAGGAAGTTGCACCTGGAGTGGTCTCTATACTTACAGGTGGCGGCGAAGTTGGGGCTAAGCTGACCAGTCACCCTGCAATTGCCAAAGTGGTATTTACCGGTTCGACCGCAACTGGTCAAAGAATCATGCAGAACGCAGCTGCGACTTTCAAGCATTTAACACTGGAACTTGGTGGCAATGATGCAGGCATTGTTTTGCCAGATACCGACATTCAGGCAATGGCAGTCCGAATCTTTCATGGAGCTTTTATCAACATGGGCCAGACCTGTGCAGCGTTAAAGCGTCTTTATGTGCATGACAGCCAGTATGATGCACTGGCACAGGAATTAGTAAAAGTCGCACAGCAACAGTCTCTGGGAGATGGTTTAGCCGAGACGACTACTTTTGGTCCAGTGCAAAACATCAAGCAATACCAAAAAGTTCAGACTATGATTCAGGAAGCCCAGGATGAAGGGGCAATAGTCATGACATCTGGTCAGAATCTACCGGATACAGGCTATTTTATTGCACCGACAATCGTAACCAATGTGAGTCCAGATAGCCGCCTGGTTCAGGAAGAGCAGTTTGGTCCGGTATTACCTTTGATCCGTTATCATGATATTGAAGAAGTACTGACTGAAGCCAACAATACGGATTTTGGTTTAGGTGGCTCAATCTGGTCATCCAATCTGGAGCAGGCGCAGCAGTTTGCTCAACGACTGAGTTGTGGTACGGCGTGGATCAATACGCATGGTGAGATTTTCCCGCATGTACCTTTTGGTGGATGGAAGCATTCGGGCATTGGTGCCCAGTTTGGGCTGAGTGGTCTGCTCGAAAATACGATTCAGCAGGTTGTTCATATCAATAAAAATTAAATCAAAAAAAGCTCAAGTTTAACTTGAGCTTTTTTCTTTTACTTAAAATATATCAACGTAATAAAGGGCGGGCAGCCTGAAAATCAAAATGTAATTGCTTGAATTTATTTAAGACAATATAAGATTTGATATGGCCGATAAAATTACAGCTTAGTAATTTTTCAGTCACAAAATTTGCCAGTATTTCCAGATTTTTAGCGCCTACTTTTAACATGAAATCTGCATCACCACTTAAAGAAAAAGCTTCCTGAATAGCTTCTTCTTCTTCAATCAATTGTTGAAAAGCGATCTTCGCTGCTGCGTCATGTGTTTTGAGATTGACCTGAACCATAGCCAAAACTGCAATTCCCAAAGCTTCAGGATGAATGCAGGCGCTATAACCCAAAATAATTCCTTTTTGTTCCAGCAGCTGACGCCGTCTAGAACATTGAGAGGCTGACAAACCGATTAAATCTCCGATTTCCTGATTCGTCAGGCGCCCATTTTTTTGCAAAGCCTGGATGATTTTCCAGTCAAATTTATCCATTGCATCCATTGCATTGAATCCTTATCCGATACACGTTTTATGTGTTTTTGAATCATTGTGACTTGCATTATGCACGAAATCAGAAAATGAAATGCAATATTCTGTAATTGAAGCATAATAAGTGATAGGGAAAATAATAATGTTTATGGAAATTGGTCAGTACCTTAACCAGCGCCTGCAAGAACTAGGAATTCAGCATATTTTTGGTGTGCCAGGTGACTTTAATCTCTCCTATTTAGAACAGATCGAAATTGATCCGAAACTGGAATTTATTGGTAACTGTAATGAGCTAAATGCAGCTTATACAGCAGATGGTTATGCGCGTCTACATGGTGTCGGTGCTTTGCTGACCACTTATGGTGTGGGTGACTTGAGCGCGATTAACGGCATTGCAGGTGCATATGCCGAGCAGGTTGCCATGGTGCATATTTCCGGCATTCCACCTTTGCATGCCGTAGAGCAGGGCGCTTTGTTACACCATACCCTGATCGATGGCGATTATGACAATATTATGAATTGCATGCGCGAATTTACGGTGGCACAGACGCGTTTGACTCCAGCCAATGCAGTGAGTGAAATTGACCGGGTATTAAAGCAATGTATTTTGATGCGTCGACCGGTTCATATTCAGCTTCCTTCGGATATTACCCATCTCCAGATTAAAGTACCTAAGCAGCCTCTGGATCTGAGCCGTCCACAGAGTGATCCAAAACTGCTGCAAGAAACTGCGACACGGATAGCCAAACGCATCAAACAGGCACGTCAGCCAGTCCTGCTCATTGACAATGAAGCAGAAATTTTCCAGCTTACCGATATGCTGCAAAATTGGGCTGAGCGCATGCAGATTCCCTATACCTGTCTGTCTACTGCCAAAAATATCATGAATGAAAGTCACCCCTTATATGCGGGCGTTTATGCAGGTGCAGCAAGCGCAGCATCGACCTGTCAGTTGGTAGAGCAGTCAGATTGCCTGATCGCTATTGGGCCACGTTTTACCGATGTTGCCACAGCATTTTTCTCACATCGTGTATCCGCACAAAATATGCTGTATCTGGCGGATTCCTGTCTTTGCTTGGATGGGCAGATGATCAGTGGACTGGATTTAGTTCAATTGATCCAAGCCATCTCAAAACAGACTTTAGATGATCAACCACGTACTTTTAATCCTGCACCGAAACCATCGTTACAAACTCAACAGATCGAAGAAAATACTGCGCTTAGCCAAACTGCACTCTGGCAGCAAATTTCTGAGTTCTTACAGGAAGATGATGTGATTGTGGCAGAAGTGGGCACTGCCAATGCAGGTTTATCAGGATTGACCTTACCTGTGACTGCTAAGTATCTGGTTCAACCGATCTGGGGTTCGATTGGTTATACCTTGCCTGCCTTGCTTGGCAGTATGCTTGCTGCACCACAGCGCCGTCATCTGTTATTTATTGGGGATGGTTCGATTCAGCTGACCATTCAGGAGCTTTCTACCTTATTAAGAGAAGGCTTAAAACCTGTAATTTTTATTTTAAATAATGGCGGCTATACCATTGAACGTTTGATCATGGGTGAAAATGCCAAGTACAACGATGTTCAGAACTGGCAATACAGTCAGTTTGCCCAAGTCTTTTCTGCAGATACCCCGCATCAGGCTCATATAGTCAAAACCCCGGCAGAATTAAAGCGTACACTCGCACAGGTTCATCAGGCTGAGGAATTATGTCTGATTGAACTGCAACTTCCACGTATGGATGCTCCACAACGCTTAAAACAGTTTGCTGAAGTCGTGGCACGCTATGACTATGGTGAATATGGTTATAAGCAGCTAGTCGAGCAGAATACACCTCCCTACAAAAAGGCAATCTAGCAAAATGTAGAAATTAAAAAAAATTGTTCACAAGGAGTGACAATATGGATGTTGAAGATCATCAATTAAAAAAACAGCTTTCCAACCGGCATATTCAGCTAATCGCCTTAGGCGGAGCGATCGGTACAGGATTATTTTTAGGTTTATCACATACGATTCAGCTGGCAGGCCCATCAGTGCTTTTGGGCTATGCCATCGCTGGTATCATTGCATTTCTGATCATGCGCCAATTGGGTGAAATGGTAGTGCATGAACCGGTCAGTGGCTCTTTCAGTTATTTTGCCAATAAATACTGGGGCAAAAAAGCAGGCTTTATTTCAGGCTGGAACTATTGGGTGCTCTATGTCTTAGTCAGTATGGCTGAGTTGAGTGCAATTGGTACTTTCGTTCAGTTCTGGTGGCCGGAGATTCCGACCTGGCTCACGGCACTGGCATTCTTCCTGCTCATGAATGGCATCAATCTGGTCAATGTCAAATTCTTCGGTGAGAGCGAATTTATATTTTCCATGGTCAAGATCATTGCCATTTTAAGCATGATCGGATTCGGGATCTATCTGCTGTTTAGCGGTTCTGCAGGAAGTCAGGCAAGTGTGACCAACTTGTGGAAGCATGGCGGATTTTTCCCTGAGGGCTGGTCGGGTTTTATGATGGCACTTGCCGTGATTATGTTTGCATTTGGTGGGCTGGAGCTGATTGGTATTGCTGCCAGTGAAACCAAAAATCCAGAAAAGACCATTCCAAAAGCAGTGAATCAAATTGTCTACCGTGTACTGATTTTCTATATTGGTGCCATTGGTGTGTTGCTATGTCTCTATCCATGGAATCTGGTGGCGCAAGGCGGTAGTCCGTTTGTAATGATTTTCCAGTCATTGAATAGTCACGGCGTGGCCAATGTTCTTAATTTTGTAGTTCTGGTCGCTGCACTTTCAGTCTATAACAGTTGTATTTACTGTAATACCCGTATGTTGTTGGGTCTGGCTCAGCAAGGTAATGCACCCGCATTTTTAAAGAAAATTAACCGCCGGGGTATTCCGGTGAATGCTGTTCTATTCTCGGCAGCAGTCTCCGGTATCTGTGTATTAATGAATTACCTCATGCCGGGTGAAGCTTTTGGTATTCTGATGCTACTGGTGGTTTCAGCTCTGGTGATTAACTGGCTGATGATTTCACTGACCCATCTGAAATTCAGAAAAGCCATGCAGCAACAGCAGCAGACGACCGCATTCCCAAGTCTGTTTGGCCGCTGGAGTAATTACCTGACGATTTCATTTATCATCATGATCTTAATGATCATGAGCTTTACCAAAGAAATGCAGATTGCCGTTGCATTGGTGCCGGTCTGGCTGCTGTTTTTGACGGTGATGTATGTGATGAAATATCTTAGGAAACCTGTACTTTTACCTGAATCTACTGAACCCACTACTTAAATGAAAAGACCCTGAACAGCATTGCTGTCCCACAATTTTTCACAAGAGGAAGCTCATTTGAGCTTCCTCTTGTTTTATGGGTATTTTATCGGGTGAAAATAAAGCTTTTAAAGTTCTTCTTTCAAACAAATTCACTTGAATTATTCTGAGTAAACGTTGAACTGTCCAACCTGTTTTTCCTAAATGTTGAGCGAAACTCACCAATAAATAGGCGATCATCGCAATCCAGATTTGTGTCTGAATTGCGTTCCTGCTGCGACCTAGAAACGCTTTTAATTTGAGATTCTGCTTAATCGCCTTAAAGAACAGCTCAACTTTCCAACGATCTTTATAAATCGCCGCAATGGTGGAGGCGGCTAAATGAAAGTTATTGCTGAGAAAGCTAAAGTGCTTGCCACTTTGCTGATCTCTATATTCAATTCTTCTTAACACTGGGGCTTTTCTTTTTAGGGCATGTGCGCTATTCAGCTGAATGGTTTCATCTTTTAGAATACCTTTGGATTCAAGCACTGGATGTTGCTGGATCACCTGATACACAGATTTAGGCCTAAAACGTGTGACAAATCCAATGTTTTGAGCAGTCAGATTTGCATACCATTGGTAATCGACATAGCCTTTATCAAAAACTACAATGCTGCCAGCAGGAAACTGGAATTTGCGGCCTTGTACCATGTCATTTTCTTTGCCATTTTCAACTGCAACAAACTCAGGAATATCATTGCTGTGATTCAATCCTATACTGAGTTTCATGCTGGCTTTTGAGTCGTGAACTTTGGCCCATTCACATAAGGAAAGCGACAGGTCAATATGACTGGCATCCAAGGAATACAAGGGATTCTTAAAGCGAAATTTATGAGCGACTTTTGAGTGGTCATAGTATTTAAGCAACTTGTAAAATAGCTGTTGATACAAGGCAGCAGGCTGCTGCTCATTGATTCGTGCCAGCGTGCTTCGGGGAATAGACTTTGCTCCGAGATGACTTAGCTTTTCCTGTTGGCACTCCAAATTGGATTGAATATCTCTCAGACTTTGCCTACAAGAGAATTGAGACATCAATATGGCAATAAACTGATCCCACCGGGAAGCCGCTCTAAATTTCTGTCCAACATGGTGTACTTTAGCAAGTTGTTCAAAATCCTGTCGCACAACAGGTTTAATTAGCTCATGAAATACGGTATTCTGATGTAACAAAACCTGAATCCTGGTCGTTAAAGTGTTTGTTTGCACTCATATTTTAACTGTTAGGACTCAGGTTTTTTTATTTAAAGCAAACTATGGGACAGCAGTGCCCTGAACAGGGTCTTTTTTTATGTCAATAAGGTGCTAACTGTCTATTTAATTATCATTAAAACGTCATAAAGATGTAACCTGTCTGTCATATTCTAAAACCACAATGCATGTATCGAAACAAGTACAAAACTGAATAAAAAGTGGCGTACTCCCAAGTTGTATAAATGAGAGAGATACAGAATGCGCTTTACCAATATTGCCTTAGCTTTAGCTTTAACCGGGGCTGCAGCAACTACAGCAAATGCTGCACGAGATACAATTCAGATTGCAGGGTCTTCAACCGTTCTACCTTATGCCAGTATTGTGGCTGAAGAGTTTGGCAATACCTTTCCGCAGTTCAAAACTCCGGTTGTCGGTTCTGGCGGTTCTTCAGGTGGTTTAAAACAGTTTTGTAATGGTGTAGGGGATAACACCATCGATATAGCCAATGCTTCACGTCAGATCAAAAGCTCTGAATTGGCAGAATGTAAGAAAAATGGTGTGAACCAGGTTCTCGAAATCAAGATTGGTTATGACGGCATCGTCTTTGCTTCAAATGCCAAAAAAGCGGCATACAAATTACGTCCACAGCATGTTTATGCTGCATTAGCGGCAGAGTTGCCGGCTAAGGGTAAAATGGTACCTAACCCATATACTCGCTGGAACCAAATTGATTCATCATTACCGAATGAGCCGATCACGCTAGTAATTCCAGCTTCGAATCATGGAACGCGCGAAGTCTTCCAGGAGAAGATGGTGGATGCAGGTTGTGAATCGTATGCTGCTATTAAGGCTCTAGCGAAAGATGCACAGAAAAAAGCATGTACCAGCTTCCGTAAAGATGGCCGTGTTGTTGAAATTTCAGGTGACTATACTGAAACCTTGGCACGCTTAAAAACCTCACCGAGCGCTGTTGGCGTATTCGGCCTGGGCTTTTACGATCAAAACCGCGACAAGCTACGTGTAGCAACCGTCAACAACGTTGCTCCTTCTGAAAAGACCATTTTAAATGGGGCTTATCCAGTATCTCGCCCGTTGTTCTTCTATGTCAAAGGCGAACACCTGAAATCAATCAAAGGTTTGCAACAGTTCACAGAGTATTTCCTGAATAAAAAAGTATCAGGTAAGGGTTCCAAGCTAGAAAAAGCCGGCTTGATTTCAATGTCAGACAAAGAACGTGCAGCAGTGCTGGCAAACTTTAAGGCTGCAAAAGCCGTAGTAGTGAAATAAAACAGGATTTAGGAAAATGCTGGTGACAGTCGACCTGTCATCGGCTTTTCATAGCAAGCAAGTTTTTTCACAGGCTAAAATCCTTGAAAGAACCATGGAGAATACATGAATCTGCTACTTATAGGTGTGTTACTGGCTTTAATTGCCATCGCCTATCAAATCGGATTAAGTAAAAGCCGGAAACTAGCAGGTCAGGGCAATAATTCTGCGATGCTACATTCACGTCCTGGATATTATGGCGCACTGGTAGCTTTGTGGTGTGGACTTCCTGCATTTTTGATTCTGATGGCATGGAACATTGTTGAACCTAGCCTGCTGGAACAGGTCGTAATTAAGCACCTGCCTCATGATGTTTTGACTCATCTGGATCAAGCCAGTCTGAGTGTGGTCATAGACCGTGTACAGGCATTGGCTTCCGGTTTCGGTGTCAGTGATCAGCCAGCTGCTTATGAACTTGCAGCAGCAGAACAATTAGCTAAATTTTCTACCATCGGTACTTTTGCCAAACTGGCAGTTGTTATTTCTGTGGCTTTGGCCGGTCTGGTCTGGGCAAAAAAACGGATCAGCCAGAATTTTCGTGCACGGAATCAGGTCGAAAAGATCATGAATATCGGGCTGGCCTTGTGTTCTGGAGTAGCCATCCTGACCACACTCGGCATTGTGATGTCGATGTTTGGCGAAGCCATGCGATTCTTCAGCTTTGTCAGTCCACTGGATTTCTTCTTTGGCACCGAATGGGATCCGGGTTTTAGCACCACGGGTCATGCCGAAGGCAGTTATGGATTATTGCCATTGCTGTGGGGAACATTGATGGTCAGCGGGATTGCATTACTTGTTGCAGTCCCCTTAGGACTGATGATTGCGATTTATCTGGCCGAGTACGCATCACCACGCTTCCGAGCTTGGGCAAAGCCGACCATTGAGGTTTTGGCTGGAATTCCAACGATTGTCTACGGTGTTTTCGCCTTAATGATTCTGGGGCCATTTCTTAAAAGTCTAGGTGCTTTGGTCGGTATTGATATTAATGCCACCAGTGCGCTTACTGCTGGCTTCGTCATGGGCATCATGATTATTCCATTTGTTTCCTCTTTATCAGACGACATTATTACCCAGGTACCACGTGCCTTGAGGGATGGTTCTTTAGGTCTGGGCGCGACCAAATCTGAAACGATTCGTCAGGTCGTATTACCAGCCGCTTTACCCGGCATTATTGGCGCTTTTTTGCTGGCTGCATCGCGGGCCATTGGTGAGACCATGATTGTGGTACTCGCAGCAGGAAACAGTCCGCAACTGCATGCCAATCCACTGGAAGCAGTTTCAACAGTGACCATTACCATCGTCAATCAGTTGACGGGTGATACTGACTTTGCCAGTCCGCAGGCGCTGGTGGCTTTCGCCTTAGGTCTTACTTTGTTTGTCATTACTTTGGGGCTGAACATTGTTGCACTGTACATCGTGCGTAAATATCGAGAGCAATACGACTAATGAGTACTTCAAATACAACGCCTGTAGATCAGCCTATTGATCCATCTGTGGCTGCTGAGCAACGTGAAAAGCGCAGGAAGACCATTCAAAGCTCTCTGGCACGACGTCATCGCAAAGAAAAAACCTTTCGTGTCATGGGGCTTTCTGCCGTATTGGCTGGTTTGTTCTTTGTGGTAGTTCTTTTCGGCAGTATTTTGGGCAAAGGTTTGCCGGCATTCTGGCAAAGCAGTATGAGCTTGCCGATTCATTTTGATCCAGCCATTGTCAATATTAATCCTAAACCTAAACAGGCTGCGGGAGAATCCCAGGCACAATTTGAACAGCGTATGGTGGATTGGCAAATGCAGGTCGGTCTGGTTGACTGGGATGCCTTGATTGTAAATGGCATGATTGCCAAAGACAGTAAGCTGGAAAGCCAGCGTGATGAACTGGGCTATTTATATACCAGTTCAGAAGCGTATCGTCTGCGGGATATGGTACTGAATAATCCGGCTCTGGTCGGTCAAACCAAAGACGTAAAAATTCTCGCAGATGCCAATGTTGATGTCTGGCTGGCTGGCAATATTGACCGCGATCTGCCCGATGAACAGCAACAGCTCAGTCCTGAAGTCCGTCAGCTTGCGGATGATATGAAAGCTGCCGGAATCATAGAAAGTAGCTTTAATACCAATATCTTTACCAGTCCGGACTCGCGCAGTTCACCTGCTACCTCAGGTCTCGCAGGCGCATTTATGGGCTCATTGTTCATGATGCTGATCGTGATCTTTATCTCGATTCCGATCGGGGTAGCATCGGCCATCTATCTTGAAGAATTTGCACCAAAGAACTGGATTACCGATGTCGTAGAAGTGAATATTAATAACCTTGCAGCAGTTCCTTCCATTGTCTTTGGTTTACTCGGTGCAGCGATTTTTATTGGCTGGATGCATTTACCACTGTCAGCACCGTTGGTGGGTGGTCTGGTATTAAGTTTGATGACACTACCGACTGTGATTATTACTACGCGTGCATCACTTAAAGCCGTACCGCCATCCATTCGTCAGGCAGCATTAGGCTTAGGTGCATCACGCTTGCAAACCGTATTTCACCATGTTTTACCGCTTGCACTACCAGGTATTTTGACGGGGGCGATTATTGGTGTGGCACAAGCACTGGGTGAAACGGCCCCGCTATTATTGATCGGGATGAGTGCTTTTGTCGCAAGTGTACCGGCTTCACCATTTGATCAATCCACAGCATTGCCGGTGCAAATTTTCCTGTGGCAAGGCAATGAGCTACGTAACTTCTTCGAAGGACGTACTGCAGCAGCCATTATTGTACTTCTGGCCATGATGATCAGCCTGAACAGCTTAGCCATCTGGTTACGTAAGAAATTTGAAGTCCGTTGGTAAGGAAGAGCAGAATATGAATACAGCAAATCCAACTATAAATGCCTTAGAAAAGGATCCGTCTGTGAATCCACAACATACACAATTTACCCAAGATTCTGTGACCCAAAAGCCGGCGACTGCTTTTGTTTCCCAGTTTGATACTCAGGCTGAAAACAAAGCACCGAAAAAGTCAGATCAGGTCAAAATCAGTACCTCAGATGTACATGTTTACTATGGTGAAACAGAAGCAATTAAAGGTATTGATCTGAACATCTATGAAAATGAAGTCATTGCTTTTATCGGTCCTTCAGGTTGTGGTAAGTCAACATTCCTGCGTACTTTAAACCGGATGAATGACACGATTGATCATTGTCGTGTGACCGGTAAGGTGTTGCTGGATCATCAGGATATTTATGACACGAATCTGGATGTGGTATTGCTGCGTGCGCAGGTGGGGATGGTGTTCCAGAAGCCAAACCCTTTTCCAAAGTCGATTTTTGACAATGTCGCTTATGGGCCAAAATTGCATGGTCTGGCACGGGATAAATATGATCTGGAAGAAATTGTAGAAAACAGTTTGCGTAAGGCAGGGCTGTGGGATGAAGTCAAAGACCGTTTAAATCAGCCGGGTACGGGGCTGTCGGGTGGTCAGCAGCAGCGTTTATGTATTGCACGGACGATTGCCGTTTCTCCTGAAGTGATTCTAATGGATGAACCTTGTTCAGCACTCGATCCGATTGCAACAGCCAAAGTTGAAGAACTGATCTCCGAGCTTTCAACCCAATACACCATTGCTATTGTGACTCACTCCATGCAGCAGGCAGCGCGAGTCTCTGATCGGACTGCTTATTTCCATTTAGGTGATCTGATTGAAGTCAACTCGACCGAGAAAGTCTTTACCCAGCCAGATCATCAGCTCACTGAGGCCTATATTACCGGGCGTTTTGGTTAAGAAGTTTGATCTAATGAAAAAAGGGCTAAAAAGCCATTGCTGTCCCACAATTTTTCACAAGAGGAAGCTCATTTGAGCTTCCTCTTGTTTTATGGGTATTTTATCGGGTGAAAATAAAGCTTTTAAAGTTCTTCTTTCAAACAAATTCACTTGAATTATTCTGAGTAAACGTTGAACTGTTCAACCTGTTTTTCCTAAATGTTGAGCGAAACTCACCAATAAATAGGCGATCATCGCAATCCAGATTTGTGTCTGAATTGCGTTCCTGCTGCGGCCTAGAAACGCTTTTAATTTGAGATTCTGCTTAATCGCCTTAAAGAACAGCTCAACTTTCCAACGATCTTTATAAATCGCCGCAATGGTGGAGGCGGCTAAATGAAAGTTATTGCTGAGAAAGCTAAAGTGCTTGCCACTTTGCTGATCTCTATATTCAATTCTTCTTAACACTGGGGCTTTTCTTTTTAGAGCATGTGCGCTATTCAGCTGAATGGTTTCATCTTTTAGAATACCTTTGGATTCAAGCACTGGATGTTGCTGGATCACCTGATACACAGATTTAGGCCTAAAACGTGTGACAAATCCAATGTTTTGAGCAGTCAGATTTGCATACCATTGGTAATCGACATAGCCTTTATCAAAAACTACAATGCTGCCAGCAGGAAACTGGAATTTGCGGCCTTGTACCATGTCATTTTCTTTGCCATTTTCAACTGCAACAAACTCAGGAATATCATTGCTGTGATTCAATCCTATACTGAGTTTCATGCTGGCTTTTGAGTCGTGAACTTTGGCCCATTCACATAAGGAAAGCGACAGGTCAATATGACTGGCATCCAAGGAATACAAGGGATTCTTAAAGCGAAATTTATGAGCGACTTTTGAGTGGTCATAGTATTTAAGCAACTTGTAAAATAGCTGTTGATACAAGGCAGCAGGCTGCTGCTCATTGATTCGTGCCAGCGTGCTTCGGGGAATAGACTTTGCTCCGAGATGACTTAGCTTTTCCTGTTGGCACTCCAAATTGGATTGAATATCTCTCAGACTTTGCCTACAAGAGAATTGAGACATCAATATGGCAATAAACTGATCCCACCGGGAAGCCGCTCTAAATTTCTGTCCAACATGGTGTACTTTAGCAAGTTGTTCAAAATCCTGTCGCACAACAGGTTTAATTAGCTCATGAAATACGGTATTCTGATGTAACAAAACCTGAATCCTGGTCGTTAAAGTGTTTGTTTGCACTCATATTTTAACTGTTAGGACTCAGGTTTTTTTATTTAAAGCAAACTATGGGACAGCAGTGGCTAAAAAGCTCTTTTTTTTATATCCAAAAGTAACCAAAGAATAGAAGATATATCAATTGAATCAGTGAAATGTGGAAAAATAAACCGAATCCTATTGTGCCCTAAATTCTTATAGAATATGCCGTCTTTGACATGGCAGAGCTGTCAAAAGATAGATGTTAAGAAAAGGTTGCATCCGCTATGGAAACACTCAAAAAGATGTCAGTTTTTCTGATGCTGCTGATCGCATTAAGTTTAGGCATTGGTGGTTTGTGGCATCAATTACAAGGCGGCAGCATGTTTTATACACTGATTGGATTGCTGTATGGACTCAGTTTGAATTTCTATTTCAAAAAGCAGGAAAAAGCCTTATATACGAATTCTGCTATATTGCTAGGAGTTATTATCTGGGCAGGTTATCAACATGGCATTAATTTTCTATAGTGCGAATTATTTTTGCTCTACTAGAGCCCCATGGATACTGCTCTGTTTCAGCAATTAAACAACAATATTCTATTGAAAAAAAATCATTTGACCTTATCTTAAATTGAAACCTATATAAATAATTGAGACCCGATTTTTATGTTATTTCATACCCCCAAATTACCCGCTGAAATCCGTATTAGTCATTTGAATGCGCGCATTAATGAGCAACGAAAAAAAATAGCGCAAACAACTTCATCTAAACTGGAACTTTTGCAATTGAGCCAGCAATTGTCAAAAGAAGCGCGTGCGCGTAAGAAAACTAACCAGAAAATCTATGTGCTCGATTTTAAAGGCGATATGGCTGCGTCTGCGGTAGAAAGCCTGCGTGAAGAAATTACCCTGATTCTATCTACAGCGAAAGCTGGTCGTGACCGTATCATTGTACGTTTAGAAAGTCCGGGTGGTATGGTGCATGGTTATGGTCTTGCAGCTGCGCAGCTGGTGCGCTTACGTGAAGCGGGTTTTCATGTGACCATCTGTGTTGATAAGGTTGCAGCCAGTGGCGGTTATATGATGGCGTGTATTGCAAATGAAGTGATTTCTGCGCCGTTTGCGATTGTGGGTTCAATTGGGGTAGTGGCACAGGTGCCAAACTTTAACCGTCTACTGAAAGAAAACAAGATCGATTTTGAACTTTATACTGCGGGTCAATATAAACGTACGGTGACCATGTTTGGTGAAAATACCGAAGAGGGCAAAGCCAAGTTTGAAGAAGAATTGCAACAGACACATGCCTTATTTAAACACTTCGTGGAAAAATATCGCCCACAGTTAAATGTTGAAAAAGTGGCAACGGGTGAACACTGGTATGGTCAGGATGCCCTAGATCTGAATCTGGTGGATAAACTGCAAACTTCTGATGAATATCTGTTAGACCTCTTACCACAGCATGATGTGTATTTAATTCAGACTCGTAAAAAACCAACGCTGGGCGAAAAACTAGGTTTGCAAGCAGCACAAATTGCAGATTCTTTTATCCCAGCAGTGATGAATAAAGTGGTAGATACGCTAACCAAAGCCAATTCAAATCTGGTTCAGATGCGCGATCCTAAACTTTAATTCATTATTCAGTTATGAATCTAAGAGCTCACTTCGGTGGGCTTTTTTATGATCTAAAATCAAATAATTGTGCTATAAATAACTGACTTATAGTGGTTTCTCATTTATATGCTCACGTTTCTTTTACTATTCGGCTTCTTCAGTATCATTTTTATTCCGATGCTATGTATGTTCTATTCTGAAGCGAAATTAACCACTGACGAATCGAAGAAAATTTTATTTTGGCTCAGCTTTCTTCCGGGCACTTCAATCTTTTTGCTTTACGCATTTTTAAAGCCAGATGCTCCACCTGTTATTCCTTCGCAGGACTGTGGCGTGATTCAATTTTACCAATTCAATGCTCGTCGTGGTGGTTACTTTGAGCGTGTCAGCATCCGCTTTGATGGTGCTCAATATAATCGTCATCTATTTTTTGATAAGCATCTAAAGAAAATTCCTCAAGGTCAAAAAGCCTGCTTTGAATATTTAGATAAGTTCAAATATCCGCATTTGGCAGAATCTAAGCTGGTTAAATGGATTGAACCTTCATAAATATCAGCCATGGTTACTGCTCATCAGCTAAAATGAAGCATATTTCCATTAAGAGCAGAAAGATGACCGTGGCTGAAGCATTTTTAGCAATCCAAAATTGTTATTTTAACTAACCCGAATCGCGGATAAAAAATTGACTTGAAAAATAAGAGGACTAGAGCCATCAGTTGAGTTACCACACAAAACTTAAAACTCTAGTCCCGATGTTTAATAGTACCGAATTATTTTGCGTAATTGATGATTTCTTTCTTAAATTTGAAGCAACCTACTGGAATTTCCTTAAACAAAGTCGTCGTTTCTCCAGAGTCCGAACCGCTCACTTGAGTATCTCAGAAATCACTTTTATCGCGATCTGGTATAAATGTTCTCATTTTACTAATTTTAAAGCATTTTTCACATGGTTGAAACAGGATAAAAAATCATTTATTTAAAAGCTTACCCTGTTACCAACGGATGATTCATCTGATTAATAGACATCAATTAGCTCTACACGCTTTACATGTGGCGCTAATGAAAGGCCAAGGTACACAATATTTATGGATTGATTCAACAACTCTGCCAGTTTGTAAAAATCAACGTATTCAACGCCATAAATCATTAGTCCAAATTGCATCATGTGGTAGAAGCTCGATGGGCTGGTTTTATGGCTGTAAATTACATATTGTGATGAATCAATTTGGTGAAATTGCTTGTTCTGCTTTATCCAATGGACATTTGGCTGATATCAAAATGGTTGAGAGACTCGTTCAAGAGATGGAAGCAAAGTTGTATGGAGATCGTGGCTATATTATTCAAGAACTGAAGAGTAGGTTGAAAGAGCAAGGTATTGATTTAATTACCTATCATCGAAAAAATATGCAGGCTATACAACTTTCTGAGTCAGATAAATATCACTTAAAACAGCGCAATAAGATAGAGACTTTATTCAGTTTATTGAAAGGTCAGTACAATTTAGTGACAAGCAAAGCACGTAGTGTTCATGGATTTCTAGGAGGGATTTACGCGCCCTTGTGTGCATATCAACTGATCCATAAAAATAAGCCAACAATTCAAATTATGAAGTCATCGGCTTAAGCAGGATTCGGGTTAACTATGAATTTGAGGAACTGAATTTAGCGGATGACTTCCCAGAAGAGTTGCCTGTTTCTCTACGTGGAATTATGTACAGACATGAGATTCAATATCCCGATGCCACCTATTATATTTATTACAGCGAGATATTGACGGGTAATGAATTGCAAAAAATGAAAGATGATTGGCAGCGATATTGCCCACTTCCATAATTTAAAATAAGAAAATATAAAATCTAAGTCTTTAATTCCAGCAAATAAAAAAGCTCACTTTAGTGGGCTTTTTTATTTACTGGAATTAACATCAATCCACCAGTAAACATCGCCCCAACTGTCGCTAATAATATATCTTTATGGGCATCCCACATATCACCTTGCTGGCCGTTATAACTTTCCGCCTGTTCAGGTGATAAGCCAATGGCGATCAGCCATTCAATCCATTCATAAATCAGACTGGTTGCCATCACAAATTGAATGACTAAAAGAAAAATGGTGAATGGTTTTTGCTGGGGTAACCAGACCTGAAATAGTCGATAAAAAACAGGATAGAGCAACAGGCCAAAAACCAGATGCACAAAACGGTCAAACATGTTGCGAGACCAGCCTATGAGAGCATTTAGGTCAAAGCCAAACAGTGTCTGAATCCAGTCATTATAAGGCACATAAGAATATAGATAATGTGCTGCAACGATATGGATGAATAAAAACAGAATATACAGATTAAAACTAAGAAAACTGAGTCCGATTTTATACAGGCAGAAAATCAGCATACCGATCATAAATAGGGTACCGGTCTGATGCAGTAAATAGGATTGCATTTCCAGAGGCTGAATGCTGGCAACAATGATCGCAGCCACCAAAACCCCCAGGCTGATCAAATGTTTGCCGCTCAATCGATGATCTATCATCTTGTTATCTGTCGTTTTGTTTTAAAGTTGAAAATAATTATAAATAAAAAAAGCGAAGCCGGAGCCTCGCTTTTGGTCTTAATTATCTAAATTAGATTTTAGAAATTAAGTCTTTAATTTGTTTTGCCTGGTCAGCAGCATTACCTGTATAAGTTGCAGGGGTCATTTCAGCCAGACGTGCACGGTCTGCAGCAGGAACTGCTTCAAGCTCATTACCATTCACGAAGCTCACCATCATGTCACGAGTCATCGCTTGACCACGAGTCAGTGCTTTCAGTTTTTCGTATGGTTTTTCAACGTTATAACGACGCATTACTGTTTGGATTGGTTCAGCCAGAACTTCTTGTGCGTGGTCAAGATCTTCAAGAATACGAGCAGCATTCAGTTCAAGTTTACCGATACCTTTTAAGCAAGCTTCAAATGCGATCAAGCTTTGTGCAAAACCAACACCCATGTTACGCAGAACAGTAGAATCAGTCAGGTCACGCTGCCAGCGAGATACAGGCAGTTTTTCGCCTAGGTGAGCCAATACGGCATTTGCAATACCCAGGTTACCTTCAGAGTTTTCAAAGTCGATTGGGTTCACTTTATGCGGCATGGTAGAAGAACCCACTTCGCCTTCTTTCAGTTTTTGTTTGAAGAAGCCAAGAGAGATATAACCCCAAACGTCACGGTTAAAGTCGATCAGGATGGTATTGAAACGACGCAGTGCATCAAACAGTTCCGCCATATAGTCGTGCGGTTCGATCTGAGTGGTGTACGGGTTGAAAGTCAGACCTAAAGATTCCACGAAAGCTTGTGAGTGAGCAGGCCAGTTGATTTCTGGGTAAGCAGAGTAGTGTGCATTGTAGTTACCTACAGCACCATTGATTTTGCCCAGCAATTCAACATTTTTGAACTGTTTGATTTGACGAGCCAGACGGTAAGCCACGTTCGCCATTTCTTTACCCAAAGTGGTTGGGCTGGCAGTTTGACCGTGAGTACGAGACAGCATTGGCTGTTCAGCGTGAGTCTCAGCCAAAGCCACGATTGAATCGATAATTTGTTGCATAGACGCGATTAAAACATCACGGCCATTTTTCAGCATTAAAGCATGAGACAGGTTATTGATGTCTTCAGAGGTACATGCAAAGTGAATGAATTCACCTGCATTTTTCAGCTCTTCAATCCCTGCAATTTTTTCTTTCAGGAAATACTCAACCGCTTTCACGTCATGGTTTGTAGTACGTTCGATCTCTTTAATGCGGTTGGCATCTTCTTCAGAGAAGTTTGCAACAATCGCATCAAGTGCAGCATTGGTTTCAGATGAGAAAGCTGGCACTTCAGTGATTTCAGGACGGTTGGCAAGCGCTTGTAACCAACGCACTTCAACAGTCACACGAGCATGGATCAGACCAAACTCAGAAAGAAAAGGGCGCAGCGCATCACATTTGCTAGCGTAGCGTCCATCTAATGGAGAAAGTGCAGTTAAAGCGTTCATATCGATTCCCTAAATTTTGGAATTAAACGAAAAACGGTGCGCGTACAACAACATGGTTTAGATCACCTGAAACTGTAAGCGCGCGAGATTTTGGATATCCTGTAGCAGCTTGCGCTTGCCAAAAATCATGCCCCATGAACTGCCACCAAGCTGACGCCATAAGTGCGCCATCTGCAGTCCAGTAAAGAGTGAAGCACGGATGCGGTTGGTATGACCGGAATCTTTAAAGGCTTCAGCATTGCCACGCACCATGATCCGCGGATTGATCTGTCCGGCGGTATCGACATAGGTCTGAGCGAGGTTGGCAATGATGCTGGGATGCATGTAATTGTTATCGAAGAAGGAGAGCTGTCTGAGGATTTTTTGCTGGGATTGTTCGATGATTTCAACAAACTTGGGATTACTATAGACCTTCTTTTCTAACTGAAGAAGTGCCATGGCATAGGACATTGGAAGTTTGGTCGATGAAAGTTTTGGAAGTCTGGATTTTGGGGACGTATTAAAAGGTTGGGTAATGCTGCTTTCCAGGGTTTTTAAACCGAGGGAAATATCGGCCAGCTGATTAAAGAAGTCTAAGGTCTGGGCATTTAACTTGCCACTTGGACGGATATTTAAACTGGCTTTAATCAACTGCTCAAAATAGAAATTACCGCTTTCACCAATGCTTTGCTGTCCCGTCAATGCAGTCATATGCGTCAGCTGGGTGGCCTGAAAAACCCCTGCCAGCGCCAATGCACGATTTTGACGAACATTCAACGTTGTGGCTTGTTGAAACGGTAACTCCGTCATGCCGAAATCATCCTTTAATAAAATCAGGTTTAGGCGCATTGGTATGATGAATCACGCCACCACCTAAACAAACTTCACCTGAGTAGAATACAACGCTTTGACCCGGGGTCACAGCACGTTGCGACTCATCAAATTCAACACGAACACCATTTGGTGTTTCTGGATCCTTGAAAATAGTACACGCTTGGTCAGGCTGACGGTAGCGGGTTTTTGCCGTACAGCGGAAACCTGATTCAGGAATATCCTGTTCACCGGCTACCCAGTCAATCGCTTCAGACCACAATATGGTACTTTGCATCAGTGGATGTTCATGACCTTGACCCACCACCAGACGGTTGCCTTCGATATCTTTATGCAGCACAAACCAGGCACCTTCTTCCGCGCCTTTCATACCGCCAATACCGATCCCGCCGCGTTGACCGAGCGTATAGTACATTAAGCCGTGATGATCACCAACCTCTTTGCCATCTTCCAGCACGATTTTTCCAGGTTGAGCCGGTAAATATTGCTTCAAGAAGTCATTGAAGCGACGTTCCCCAATAAAACAGATACCCGTAGAATCTTTTTTCTTGGCTGTTGCCAGACCTAATTCTTCTGCAATTTTACGTACTTGTGGTTTTTCAATTTCACCGACAGGGAACAGGGTCTTATTAATTTCACGACCATGAACCGCATGCAGGAAGTAAGTCTGGTCTTTATTATTGTCATAACCACGCAGTAATTGAGCATATTGCTCACCACGTGAATTGGTCATAGTCTCGCCGCGACGACAGTAGTGACCGGTGGCAATAAAGTCGGCGCCGAGATTGATCGCATGATCCAGGAAGGCACGGAATTTAATTTCTTTATTACACAAAATATCCGGGTTTGGCGTACGGCCAGCAGCATATTCAGCCAGGAAATGCTCGAACACGCGATCCCAGTATTCCATCGCGAAGTTGGCAGTATGCAGTTTAATCCCGATCTTGTCGCAAACGGCTTGTGCATCGGCAAGATCTTCCATTGCCGTACAGTATTCTGTGCCGTCATCTTCTTCCCAGTTTTTCATGAAAAGACCTTCAACCTGATAACCCTGTTGAAGGAGGAGAGCTGCAGACACAGATGAATCTACACCACCAGACATACCGACGATGACACGTTGTTGCATAGGATTAGGCATCCAAATTTGAAATTAAGGGAGAATTTTGGTGCTCGTAAATGAGCGATAAAGGATAGCGTTTGCCAGCTTGGGCATCCTGCACGGCTTTAATCACCAATGGGCTGCGAGCACGTGCGGTTTCAATCAGTTCATCCAGCGTCATCCAGACTGCACCGACAATACCGGTATCCAGTTCAGCATTTTCATCATGGCTGATGGCTTCTGCTCTCAAACAGAAACGGAAATAGGTACGATCCGGGAACATCGGTGGGGTATAGGTATAGATGCCGATCAGATCAATGACATTAACCTGATAGCCGGTTTCTTCCATGGTTTCACGAATAGCTGCTTCGACAATGGTTTCACCTGCCTCCACATGGCCTGCTGGCTGATTGAATACGGTATGGGTGACACCTTCAGTATGTTCTTCAACGAACAGGAATTTTCCATTTTTTTCGACGACAGTTGCAACAGTGACGTGAGCAGTCCAAGCGGTCATAAAGGAGCACCATGGAATAAAAACTGTATTCTACAAAATTTAGGCGGCGGTGGCTATGTCGATACTCGGGATTTTAATTTAGATGATTAACAATAAATGTATTTGGCGAAAAAGAAAACGTAGAATATAATGAGTACATAAAATACTAAAACAGTAATATTTGCATTCTACGCTTTAATATAAGAATTTGATTTAAAATAAAATTTAATAAAAATTAGCAGTATTTCATAACAATTAAAATAAATAACAGGCTTTATAGGACAGGATTCCAATGAAATTCAGAACAGACATTAATGGCCTCAGAGCAATTGCCGTGATTGCAGTCATGCTATTTCATTTTAATGCGGCCTGGATGCCTGGCGGTTTTGTTGGAGTAGATGTCTTCTTTGTGATTTCAGGCTTTTTAATGACTGGAATCATATTTAAAGATTTAGAACATGAAAAATTTTCTATTCTGAAATTTTATGTGGCTCGTGCGAATCGGATTATTCCGGCTTTGGCCGCGCTGTGTCTGGTATTAATGATTTTTGGCTGGTTTTATCTGACACCTTTTGATTACAAGTTATTGGGTAAGCATGCTGCGAGTAGCATGACTTTTTTATCCAATATCAGTTACTGGAAGGAATCCGGTTATTTTGAGGCAGGCACTCACGAAAAGTGGTTATTACATACCTGGTCACTTTCCGTCGAATGGCAATTCTATATGATTTATCCGCTCGTTCTCATTGCCATGCGCAAGTTCATGTCCATCCAGACCATGAAATTTATGCTGCTGGCAGGAACAATTTTAGGATTCATCCTATCAATAATCGCTACCTATAAATGGCCAAACCCGGCTTATTTCCTGTTACCTACCAGAGCCTGGGAAATGATGATCGGGGGAATTGCTTATCTTTACCCTTTGACCTTGCAGGAAAATAAGAAAAGGTTGCTGGAAGGAACGGGATTGGCACTTATACTGGGGTCTTATTTCTTCATTTCAGCAGAAGATTTGTGGCCTGGCTATCTGGCAGTTTTTCCTGTTATCGGCACTTTTCTGATGATTCAGTCACATCGAAATGACAGCGTTATTACCAATAATATTGTGTTTCAAAAATTAGGGACCTGGTCTTATTCTATTTACCTCTGGCACTGGCCTTTGGTGGTTCTGATCTATATCTACTCATTGCCTGAATATTATGTGTATGCCGGAATAGTACTTTCTATAGTGTTAGGTTTTCTGAGCTATAAGTATATTGAACAGATTAAATTACCTTCATACCATCAGTGGAAAGATATTTATCGTATAAAACCGCTTTATTTTTCTCTAGTGCTCATGAGCTTAGGAGTTACTTTAAATATATTTAATGGTTTTAATACAGATCTGCGCCAAGGTGCAGCCTCAGAACAGGCAAAATTCTTAGATTATTATAATGAAAAATTCAAAAATTTAAGGGAGGCGTACTGGCTAAAATGTGATACTTACGTGAGTCTGACTGAGCATAATAGTTATGATCCTGATCCGGTCTGTATCACGAAACAAAAGGAAGGCGGAGTGTTCTTATGGGGAGATTCTCATGCTGAGGCACTTTCTTTAGGGCTAAGGACATTACTGAAATCCAATGATATCCCTTTTTATCAGAAAACCTCTTCCATTTGCCGCGCATCTTTAACCGAGATTAACTATCATAAAGGAGCTTATAAAGAAGCCTGTGATTATTCCAATAAACTGGCGCTAAAGAGCATCGCAGAACTTAAGCCCAAAATTGTGGTCATCACCCAAGCCCTAAAACACGACGAAACCAATTGGGAAAATATCGGGAAAAGTTTACTTCAGCTTGGCGTATCCAATATCGTCATTGTGGGGCCAATTTCACAATGGAAACCTTCGCTTCCGAAAGTGATGGTGAAACCGAAAAACTGGAATAGTGCTGAAGATTTTATATTTGATGCCGGGCTGGATCTAAGAGCAGTTCAGGTAGACGAGAAAATGAAAAAATTAAAATATCCTCAGGGAATTACCTATATATCCCTCATTGATCATCTATGTAAAAAAGATGATGTTCAGCAGCAATACAAATGTCGGATTCGTGCAGCTCAAGGAGAAGATCTGCTTCAGGTGGATTATGGTCACTTAAGTGAATCAGGCTCTCTATTTGTAGGGAATACCATACTGTCAAAATACTTATTAAATTTATATTCTCAGAGTGTGACTACAAATCAATAAGCTTATTTCCTGTGATTGATCAGCCACCCATTGAGGTGGCTTTTACATATATAAGTTTGATGAAGATTATTCATTCATTTTGAATACTTCAGTGATCCCGCAATCACGCACAAACTGTTCATCGTGTGAAACTAAAATCACAGCGCCTGTATAAGATTGAATTGCACGTGCCAACAAAGCTTTAGACTCAATATCCAGATGATTTTCTGGCTCATCCAATAATAAAAGTTCGGGTTGAGGAGAGACCTGGCTAAGACCTAATAACGCCACTTTCAGCTTTTCACCACCACTTAACTGAGACAAAGGATAAGTACCTTTATCACCACGAATTCTAAGTTGACCCAACAGATTACGCCATTCCACCTCCGGAAAATCAGGATTTATCTGCCTTAAATTTTCAATTGCACTTAGTGTCTCATTGAGAAAACCAAAATTTTGATCCAGATAAAAACAGCTTCGTGCCAAAAAGATTTGATCCAAAGGTTGCTGCTTTTGTTGGGCGATCAGTTTCAGTAAAGTGGATTTACCAATTCCATTTCGGCCTGCAATATGGATTTTTTCACGTGCATTTAAAGCAAGATTCACAGGCTGTGGAGTACCAAAAGGAAGCTTTAACTCTTTAACCCGCAGAATTTCACCAGACTGTGGTTTAAGGTCTGGAAATTGAAATAGCTGAGGTTTTATCTTTTCAAGTTGCTGCTTTTGAACTTTTAACTCAGATTGTTCATTGGAAATTTGCCGTTGGTGCTGTGCCTGAACTTTACCTATACTTTGACCAGCCTGTTCTTTTTTAAAGTCTAAAAGCACTTTGGCTTGGGAATTCGAATCACGTAATTTGTTTCCGGCACGTTCCCGCTTTTGTGCTTTCATTAAAACGTCATGCTGCTTGTGCTTCATCTGTTTAATATCACGCTGACTCTGCTGAATTGACTGTTCGAGTGAAGTGACATTTTTCTGATACTGTTCAAAAAACTCCGCATAGTTTCCAGTAAAGTGCTGTAATCCATGCTCATTTAAATAATAAATATGATCAACCTGATCTAGAAAAGTCCGGTCATGACTAATGATCAACGCACCAGCAGGATGTAACTTTAAATACTCTATTAACCATGTCCGTGCTTCACGATCCAGATGGTTGCTTGGCTCATCCAGCAATAAATAATATTCAGGCTTTAAGAACAAGCTACATAAAGCAAGTTTGGTCTTTTGGCCCTCACTCAAATATTGCACAGGAAAGTCCAGATCGGTGGGTAATTGTGCTGAGCTCAACAGTTGCTGCCATTCATGCGGTAAATGCCAACTATCCTCAAGTAGCTCATAATCCTCGAAACTGGCTGTACCATGTTCAACATTTTTAAAAGCACGATGTAATTGACTTACTTCGAGTGCTTCAGCAATTGTGGCTGCCTTTAACCGATGCAATTGTGGTAGATAGGCATGATGCATTTGCCAGGAAACTTGACCTGAGCAATGTGGAGTAGAATGCTGAGTCTGATGCAAAAGCTGCATGAGCAAAGACTTACCTTGTCCATTACGGCCAATTAAAGCGCTGACCTGAGCTTTAGGAAGGGTAAAATTTAAATTCTGAAATATGACTTTGGAAGGGAATTCTAAAGTCAGATTGGATATTACACATGCCTGTTGAGTCATAAATAACCTCATAAATACAGGATGCACAAAATAAACAAGAGATTTTTTCTAGAAAAGATCAAGCCAGACGATCTATTTTGCACATCAATCTAAAAATAATCGTTGATGAGAAAAATAGACTTACTTCATTGGCGTGACTCACTTATAAGAGAAGGGGAATTTGGACCTTATTTTAATACAAATAAGCTTGCTTAAAAATAGATCAAATTAGGATTGTTTATTCACTGTATTGAGGCTGATTTAAGTGAATTTAAGAATTTTAAGAATATGAAGTGATTTACTTGAAGTTGAACGAGTAAGTTTCATTTACACTATGCGGCTAAAGTCTCTCTATTTTACTTTTAAAGGATTTTTTTATGTCTGAACTCAAGCTCTACATTACTTTATTGGGCGGCAAGCATGAAAAAGCCAATGTAGAAGTACATGACGTAATTCCGGTCATTAGTTCAGATATTAAGACAGCTTTCCCATATTTGAAGCAGCAATGGTTTGGTTTGCAAAAAGGCCTGCATGTCGATGGCTGGATGACGATCAATGGTGTCAACTATCAGGATCTGAATTATCAGGTTCAGGTGACAGACACACCTGTAAAACAGGGTTTAAAATTATTCCTGATCAATCTGGGTGCTTATGTGCCAGATCAGTTTGGTGAAATCCATAAATATCTGGTTGTTGCTGCTAAAAATAAAACTGAAGCTAAAGCGCAAGGCAAGCTGGCCATTGAAAAGACCTGGTTTAAACCTCATACCGATGCCGTGATTGATGTGGATGATTGTTTAGAACTGAACAGAATTGACCAGAAATTTGTGCGTCTGGTAGAGGGAGACTTTGAAGCCAATAGTTTTAAGAATGATTATGTGGTTATTCCTTGATTTAAATAAGGCTACGTAAAGTAGCCTTAATTTATCGATTTATTTGTAATGGCCTGAGACTTTCACATAGTTTTGTGCTGAATAAGGCAAGAAAGCTATTTCCTTTTCAGTCAGTGGACGCACTTTTTTGACTGGACTGCCTACATACAAGTATCCACTTTCTAATACCTTATTCGGTGGTACCAGTGAACCCGCTCCAATCATCACATCATCTTCAACGATTACATCATCGAGAATAATTGTACCGATACCCACTAAAACACGATTACCAATGGTACAGCCATGTAATTTTACATGATGACCAATCGTCACATCTTCACCAATAATCAGTGGTGAACCTTCAGGTTTATCCGCCTTTTTATGACTCACATGCAACATGGAATGATCCTGTACATTCGAGTTCTTGCCAATACGAATATGATTCACATCACCACGAATTACGGCAAAAGGCCATACAGATACATTTTCGCCTAAAACAACATCACCTACGACCACCGCCATCGGATCGATATAACAGGAGTCAGCGACTTGCGGGCGAGTATCCAGATAAGGGCGAATGTTTTGGCTCATGTCAGTATCATCCTGAAAGTTTATAAGCATTATAAAATAAAAAAGCACACATTCGATGAATGTGTGCTTTGGCTTTAGTAAGATCTAATATTGATAATAAATATTAGAACAGGTTACTAAAGAATTGTTTGATATGATCCAGCATACGGGCAAAGAAACCAGCTTCTTCAACTGCTTTCAGCGCAACAAGTGGTTTCTCAGCAATTACTTTACCGTTTAAAGTCGCCACATATTTACCTACGACTTGACCTGGTTGTAAAGGCGCAGTCAGTTTAGGCTGAACGACCAATTGAGTCTTGATGGCATTGGCCTGACCTTTAGGCATAGTCACGTTAAAGTTTTCTGCAAGGCCGATCTGAACTTCATTTTCCTTACCAAACCAGACTTTAGACTTGGCTAGAACCTGTTTAGCTGGCTGAACATTTTTGGTTTCAAAGTTCGCATAACCCCAAGCCAGAAGTTCACGTGTTTGTGATGCACGTTCATTCATGGTTGGTGCACCAAAAATCACTGAAATCAGACGAGTCGGACCGCGTTTTGAAGAGGTCGTTAAGCAGTAACCGGCTTCATCAGTATGACCAGTTTTCAAACCATCTACACTTGGATCAGTATAGAGCAGGGCATTACGGTTGCCTTGCTTAATCCCGTTAAAAGTAAACTCTTTTTCAGAGTAGATTGGATAGTATTTTGAACTGTCTTTGATGATGTGCTGAGCCAAAGTTGCCATATCTTTCGCAGTCGAATAATGGCCTTCAGCTGGCATACCAGTCGAGTTGATGAAGCTGGTATTGGTCATGCCAATCCGTTTCGCTTCCTGGTTCATCATATGTGCAAAGGTACCCTCGTTCCCTGCAATATGTTCAGCCATCGCCTTAGATGCATCGTTACCGGACTGGATAATAATCCCGCGCAACATTTCTAGTGCAGTCGCCGTACCATTTAAAGGTACATACATACATGATTCTGCACTGCTACCACGGCACCATGCAGATTCATTCATGCGAACCTGTTCATCTTCAGTCAGCTCACCACTTAATAACTTCTGCTCGATGATGTAACTGGTCATCATCTTGGTCATTGAAGCAGGGGCTAATTTTTCATTTTCATTTTTTGATGCGAGAATTTGCCCTGTCTCGTAGTCCATTAGCACATAAGATTTATTATTCAATTCTGGTGGTGCAGATAAGACAGTTGCTGCAAAGCTAAAACTAGGAATTAATAATAATGCAGCAAGGGCAGTTTTTTGGGTCATTTCTAGTGGGTTCCAATATCTTGATGTAAGCACGAAGAGCCTAGCATTTTAGGACAAAGCTAGGCTGACTTCTATGGGAAACCCGGGGTTATTTCAAAAGTATTGTAAGCAATCACGCAAAAAGTGGATTATTTACTGTAGCTCACCAACTCATTGCAAATGGCCTGATTCTTTTTCTTGCCAGCCTTTTTGGCATCACTCTGTGCTTCGGCCAGAATGTTACGGAAATCTGACTGTTTTACCATCTGGTTCAGGCGCTCAACCGGATTTTTTTGGCCGGGCAAATATTCAGTCACCAGCTGGTTATACCCCTGATTGAATTTTGCTTTGTCTTTGACCATGCTTGGGCAAATTTCAGAAAGGACATAAATTGCAGCTAATTCTTGCTTGGTGATTTCCTGACTCGGGGTGACTTCAATATTTTCATTTGCTGCATAAACCGAGCTTCCCCAAAGTGTCATACCAGCAACAACAGATAAACTTAAACTTTTAATTAATGTATGTTTCATCAAAAAACTCAAAAATTACATGTAGAACAATAATTTGTTAGCTTAAAGATATTTTCAAAATTGAAAAGAGGGGAAATGTAGTGAAGCTGTAGAATTATGAAGAAATGTGTAAGAGAAAAAAGACGATGCTGGCATCGTCTCATTTCAGTGAGAAAGACCTTATTCCTGATAAGCTAAAACGTCTTCACACGCTGTTTTTTGTTCGTCTTTTGCAGTCTGTTTTGCACCTTGACGTGCTTCTTCAAGCACAGTCTTGTATTCACTGTCTGCCTGAAGTTTTTGATAGGTCATCGATTTGTCTGAGTATTCTTTTAGATAAGATTGAATCAGCTGCTGAATCGTTGTATCGAATTTTGCATTCTGACCAATAATGCCCGGGCATACTTCAATCATTACCTGTGCAGATGCGACATCTTCTTTCACGATCATGTCATTTTCTTCAGCTGTCAAATCATTGGCAATAACTGCAGGAGAAACAAAAGTTGCCAAACTTAAAGCCAAAGTACCCCAAAGAGAGAATTTTTTCATCATCTTAAGCCATATGTATTAATGGATATCGTGCTACAAATATATATAATTCCTGAACTAATACAATGAAATGTCCTAGCGAGTCATTTTTTAGCTCAACGAGATTTTGCAGTGAATATATTAATTTCCAATGATGATGGCGTTTTTGCACCAGGTATACAGGCACTGGCGCAGGCCTTGAGGCCTTTAGGACGTGTTGTGGTGGTAGCTCCAGAAAGTGAACGTAGCGGATTTTCCAGTGCACTGACTTTAGACCGACCATTAAGACCGATCCAGATTTCTCCCGATGTATGGGCGGTTAATGGCACGCCGGCTGACTGTGTCTATCTGGCCATGAACGGCTTATTTGATGTTGAATTCGATCTGGTGGTCAGCGGCATTAACAGTGGTGCCAATCTGGGAGATGATGTGCTGTACTCGGGTACGGTGGGGGCTGCATTTGAAGGCCGTCTGGCCAAACAACCTGCATTAGCAGTTTCTCTATGTGGGCAAAACGTTCGATCTTATACCTTACCAGAAGATTATCGCATTGCAGCGCAATGGGTACATGATTTTATTGCGGCAGGTTTGCCGACTTTGCCTGAGCGTCATATTTTTAATGTGAATATTCCTGATGTGGCTGAGCTGAAAGGAACTAAAGTGACCTTTCAGGGACGCCGTAGCCAGTCCAAGCCGATTACCAGTCATGTAGATCCACGTGGTCGTCAGGTTTACTGGATTGGGCTATCGGGTGAAGCAGTCGCAATGCCAAAACATAAAGGAACTGAAATCGAGTCAGACTTTTTTGCAATTGCCAATGGCTATGTAAGCGTGACGCCAATTCAGATGGATGCCACAAACTATGACACACTTCACACTTTGCAAGCCCAGATTCTAAATAAAATCTAATGAATGTTATAAGTTTGTGAAAAATGAAAGCTTACAAGTATATTGTAGTAAAACTTTGCTAATCTTACTGGGTTTTTGCAACCGTATAGATGTTAGAGAGGAAGATAATGTCCTTGGTGTCACCGAAATACTTCATTCATGCTTCACCATCCAGCTTCATCAAAACTCTGGTTTTGTCCACTGTGGTTGTTTCCACAATGATTATTACTGGTTGTGCCACTAAACCTCAGGTCAATAATATGACGCGCTATGCCGCAGCGCCTGACTTCTATACGGTACGCTCTGGGGATACTTTGAGTGGCATTGCAGCACGTTATGGTCTGAGCTATATCAGTGTGGCAGAGATGAATGATATTGCTCCACCGTATCGTATTTATGTGGGTCAGTCGATTCGCCTGAAAAATAACACTACTGCGCGCCGTACTACAGCGACTCAACCTGTTACCCAAGCTGCCCCGATTCAGCGTCAAACGATTGCGATTTCAGCGCCAACCACTCCAGCTCCAACGACTGTTAAGACTACGCCAAAACCTGCCACCACTACTTCTGCACCGATTACCCCAGTATCGACAGCAGCGGGATTACGTTGGGTCAAGCCATCAAATGGTCCGGTATTACAAAACTATGATCTGACTGCAAATATCAAAGGTACCCGTTATGGCGGTAATGTCGGAGATCCGGTCTTTGCTGCAGCAGATGGGCAGGTGGTATATGCAGCAGATGGCCTGAAGGAATATGGTAATCTGGTATTAGTTAAACATATTAATGGCTATATCACCGCTTATGCGCATAACAGTAAATTAAGCGTGAAAAGTGGCCAAAATGTAACGGCTGGTCAAAAAATTGCCGAGATGGGGGCGACTGGTACAACCCGTACTATGCTTGAGTTTCAGGTTCGCTTAGACGGAAAACCGATTAATCCAACAGCAGTTTTACCAAATAATTAAATAAATAATGCAAAACGTAAATTTCACCGTATAATACAATGAGTTGCTTTTATCAAAAGATGAAGCATCTCATAAGTTTAGAGGGGAATTTATGTTAGATCAACTTCGAGCAATGGGTGTCTTTGCTTGTGTTGTGGAAAAGAACTCGTTTAGCGGTGCTGCACGTGAGCTAGGGATTACAACCAGCGCCGTGAGTCAACAAATTCGCTCTTTGGAACAGGATATGGAAGTTGTACTTCTAAATCGTTCTACGAGAAAATTAAGTCTGACCGAAGCGGGACAAGCTTTTTTTCACAGCTGCCAGGAAATGTTGTCTGCTGCTGAGCGTGGAAAGGTTCGCATTAACGAGTTACGTGATGATCTTGTTGGTGAACTTCGTATTGTATCCTTACCGGAAGTATGTGCGAATCATGTGATTCCTGCACTTTCTCACTGGATGTCCGCACACCGTGGCCTGACAGTCCACCTGGAAACAAACAATCATGAGGTTGATTTGTTGGAAGGGCGTATTGATATTGCCCTGCGATTTGACCAGAACGATGATGATCACAACCTTCAGGTTGTGCCATTAATGCAGATTGAACAGATTCTTGTTGCTGCGCCAAGCTATATTAACCAGACCGCCATTATCTCGCGTCCTGAAGACCTGAAACATCATGATGTTTTGCCTTTAACGCATATTAAAAATCATCAGAATTTCAGTTTTCAGCATGTGCATAGTGCAGAAAAGGTTGAATTTGAACTGAGCTCACGCTTTAGTACCAATAACAGCCTGGTTGCAAAAGCCATGTGCCTGCAAGGCAATGGGGTTGCCAAGATTTTATATCTTGATGTTAAAAAAGATTTATTAAATGGTTCACTGATTGAAGTCTTGCCTGAATGGAAACTTCCGCCAGTCACCCTTTATGCAGTTATGCCTAATCGAGAACAGCAACCGACTAAAGTCCTGCGCTGTCTGGAGGCATTGAAACAATATTTTAGCCAGATCTCTGGTGGACGTTTGTTACAAGTCGCATCATAAATTCCCTATAAACAAAAAAGCCGCTTTAAAGCGGCTTTTTTGTTGTTCAAGATAGACTTAAGCAAGATAAGCCTTGATCATTTTCACTAAACGTTTGATCAGCTGATCAGCCTGTTCCTGAGTAATGTTCAGGGTAGGCAACAGACGAACGACATTACCTGCAGTCACGTTGATAATGGTTTTGTATTCATCGCGTGCAATATCTACCAGCTCACCGCAGTCTTTAGGCAACTCAATCCCGATCATCAGACCGAAACCGCGTACAGTCACTTGATGATCTGCAAGCTGGTTACGTAACTGCTCAACAATATATGCACCTTTTTCAGCGGCATTGGCCACGATATTCTCTTTTTGCATAATATCGATAATGGTATAAACCACGCGTGAACCCAATGCAGTACCGCTATAAGTCGAACCGTGGTTACCCGCAGTCAAAACACCGACACCACGACCTTGAGTCATCACGGCACCAATCGGGAAGCCATTGCCCAGACCTTTAGCTGTGGTCAGTACATCCGGCACAATATTGGTGTGCTGATAAGCAAAATATTTACCGGTACGGCCATTACCTGTTTGTACTTCATCCAGCATCATCAACCAGTTGTGCTGATTACAGATCTGACGGATTTCTTCTAGGTAGCTAAAGCCTTGCGGTGCAGTGTTGACACCACCTTCACCCTGAATCGGTTCAACCAGAATAGCCACGATATCCGGATGGTTAATTGCAGCTTCTTCAATGGCTTCAATATCACCAAAAGGTACACGAATAAAGCCTTCAACCAATGGACCAAAGCCTTGTTGAACTTTTTTGTTACCGGTTGCAGACAGGGTTGCCAGCGTACGGCCATGAAAAGATTTGTCAGCTACAATAATTTTTGGTGACGCAATACCTTGCATATGACCGAATTTACGCGCAATTTTGATCGCACCTTCATTCGATTCTGCACCACTGTTGGAGAAGAAAACTTCTTCCATGCCAGCGACTTCAGCCAGTTTCTGTGCTGCAGCAGTTTGCCAAGGCACTTCAAACAGGTTACTGGTATGAATCAGGGTTGCAGCCTGTTCCGCAATTGCTTCAGCAATCACTGGATGAGCATGACCCAAACCGCAAACGGCGATCCCAGTTAAGGCATCTAAATACTCTGTACCATCTTCGGTATAAAGATATGCACCTCGTCCTCGGACAAAGCTGATCGGTTGACGACCAAAGACTGGCATCAAATGTGAAGGTTGATCAGTTTGTACCGGAGCGAGGGTAATATTGTTCATGACTAACTCTTTACTGTTAGGTGGAAAGAAAAACTTATATAAGCAAAAACTTGGTCAGATTTAAAGGGTAATTGTAAATAAAAATGGATTTATTACTTTAGACGTACTGTTTTTCTCTGTTTTGGGTATAATGCGAGACAGATTAGTTGAGGATTTATCAATGACTGAACAAGCACGCGATACCGAAGCGTTAATTCGTGACCAAATTGCCAAGCACGCAGTACTTCTTTATATGAAAGGCACACCACAATTTCCACAATGTGGTTTTTCTGCACGTGCGGTAGAAGCACTCAGTCAAATTGGTCGTCCATTTGCTTATGTTAATATTCTGGAAAACCCAGATATTCGTGCAACTCTGCCACAAATTGCGAACTGGCCGACATTCCCACAACTTTGGATCAATGGTGAATTGATCGGTGGTAGTGACATCATGCTAGAAATGTTCCAAAAAGGTGAATTACAGCCTTTAGTAGAGCAATACAGTCCAGCACCTGAAGCTTAATCCTTGGATTAAGCTGATAGATATGAAAAAGCGCTTCCGAAAGAAGCGCTTTTTTTATGGGTGAATAGTGAGGCAGGGGGCAGAATTAATCTTTTGCCTGATCCTCAGATTTTTCCAGTTCTTTTGATTCAGCAACCAAGGCCTCAGCTAAGGTATCTGGATCGGTCTGAACTTCCTTTATAGGCGCCTTATCTTTTTTCTTTTTCTTCTTTTCTTTCTTTTTCTTAGGTTCTTCCTCAAACTCGGCACCATCTTCAATGGCTTGCCAGTATTCGAGTTGGTCCATCACAGCAGCAAAGATCGAGTTTTTGCTATAACGACCTTTCTTGTCCATAGTCCCGACCGGACGTGCCATTAGAATTTCCAAAGCCTGCGCGATATTATCAATGGCATGAATATGGAACTGACCTTCTTCGACCGCAGCAATAACATCTTTACGTAACATCAGATGCTGCATGTTTTGTCGTGGAATAATCACACCCTGCTTACCTGTCAGGCCTTGCAGCTTACAGGCATCGAAGAAACCTTCAATTTTCGCATTAACTCCACCAATCGGTTGTACCTGACCAAGCTGGTTCATAGAACCGGTAATCGCCCAGGACTGGTCAATCGGTAACTGACTAATCGCAGAAATCAGCGCTGAAAGTTCAGCAACTGTCGCGCTGTCACCATCCACCTGACCATAGCTTTGTTCGAAAGCTAAAGCGGCAGAGAAGTGCAGGGTCTGTTCACGACCAAAATGGGCTTTTAGAAAAGAGGCCATCAATAGGACGCCCTTAGCATGCAAAGAACCGCCAAGTTCTACACTACGTTCGATATCCAGAATATCACCGCCACCTTGATATACAGAAGCAGTTAAGCGTGAAGGTAGACCAAATTCAACATCTGCATAATGAATCACAGACAGCGCATTGATTTGGCCTAGACGATGACCGCGAGTTTCAATCAGTTGAGTGCCACGGGTCAGATCTTGCCAGAATAGCTCACGTAAATAGCCTAAGCGATATTTACGATGATCCAGTGCGGTATTGATATGCTTTTCTGACACCATCTTATCACCCGCTTCGAATGCATGATGATGCGCTTCACGAATCAGGTCGCCCAGCGTTAATGCATGTAGTGACAGGGAACTCTGATCTTCAGCCTGACGGCTTGAGTCGGTCAGCAGAGCAGATAATGCAGAACGGTCAAATGGTAATAATTTATCTGATTGCACATAGTCAGCAATGAGCTGCATATAGGCTTGCTCATTTTCATCATTACGTTGCAAGGTATCGGTAAAATCAGCACGGATTTTAAAGATACTGCCTAGTTCTGGTTCAAGTTCCAGAATTTCATAATAAATTTCTGGCTCTGCCAGCAGCACCACTTTGATATTCAGCGGAATAGAAGCTGGTTCAATGGAAATGCTACCGGTGAGAGTCAGCATATGCTCTAAAGATGAAAGCTTGAGATGCCCAGATTTCAGGGCACGTTTCAGACCTTGCCATGCATATGGCTGTTCCAGTAATTGTTCAGCTTCAAGCATCAGGAAACCGCCATTGGCATTATGCAAGGAGCCGGGACGGATCAGTGTGAAATCTGTAGTAATCGTACCATTTTGGGTCAACTGTTCCACATGACCCAATAGATTGTAATGCGTCGGGAAATCTTCAAAAATAACGGGTGCACCGCTATTTGGCTTATGGGTGACAATCACATTGGCCTGGAAGCGCGCTGGTACGCGGCTAAACTGGGCAGGGGTAAAATCGTCTTCTTCCTGTTCCAGTACAATTTCAACATTATTAATAATGTCTTCAGCATATTGCTTCAGATATTGTTCCAGACCTTCGACATGCTTGAATTTAGTCAGCATCTGCTCAACGCGTGGCATGACTACCTGTTTAGCGATATCACGGTTCAATACTTGAACACGGTCACGCGCATCATCTTCCAGGTCACCCAAATGAAGTCCCAGGCGTTCCAGTTTCTTGTCCATGTAACGCATGTTAGAAGCAATCTCAGCACGATCTTTATTGCTTAAAGCATTCAGATCTTCCTGAGACATTTCCTGTACTTTGTCATCTTTCAGATGAATTGGCACAAAACAATGTTCATCATTGCGGGAAATCAGTTTCAGATCGAGTTCTTCACCTTCACGGGTTAGTTCGATCAAGGCGAGTTGCTGTTCATCACCCGTTTCCTGGCGAATCATTTCAATCCTGTTGTGATAGCTTTCCGCAGTAAAACGACGTTCAAGCTGTTTTAGAATGGATTGCCAGCTTTGATGCAGCATCGCCTGAAACTTGGGCCCCTGACCGGCTGGAAATTCCAGTGCGATAGGCTGACGAGGATTCTGAAAATTATTGACGTAGACCCAGTCATTTGGCGTTTGCATGGTTTTGGCATGTTGCTGCAGCAAACGCTTCACCATGGTGCGTTTACCGAGTCCAGCTGTACCCACGGCAAAGATGTTATAGCCTGAATATGGCAGGGCAATACCGGCTTCAACCGAAGCACGGGCACGGTCCTGGCCTAGAAAATTATTTAAAGGCTTGATTCGCTTGGTCGATGCCGGGATTTTATCCGGATCGGCAATACGCGTCAGTTGTGCCGGTTTCAGGCATGTCTTTTCAAGGGTTGGTGTAATTTCGCTTTGTTCAAAGGCTGAGATAAGTAGGTCGGAGCTGATGTTTTGTTGAGATATAGTTGTATTACTTGAAATTGAAGAATGAATTTGATCGAGTCTCTGAGTCACTGTTGAAAGTCCAAAACGAAATATGACGTGGATAAGGTTTAAGGTATACAGATTTACTTGAAAAATTCAAGCCAACATGTCAGTTTTGCCACAAAATAAAAAACGGGTATGCGAGAAATATATAAATTTTGTTGAAAGATACGTTATTAAAGGATTGAATAGCAGCAATTGGTTTTCGTGGAAAATAACAAGGCAATGACAACACAAACGACGGGTTGGAAATCCGCATTTACAGCATTTCTGGATCGACGTGCCCTGATCATGCTGTTTCTCGGATTTTCAGCCGGTGTCCCGATTCTTTTGATTTTTTCCAGTTTGTCTTTATGGCTCGGTGAAGCCGGAATCAGTAAAAGTGCCGTGACCTTTTTCAGCTGGGCTGCCCTTGGCTATTCATTCAAGTTCGTCTGGGCGCCACTGATCGATGAATTACCTGTCCCATTTTTGACTAAAGCTTTGGGTAGACGAAGAGCCTGGCTATTGATTGCCCAGATCCTGATTGTAACTGCGATTTCAATTATGGCTTTTTCAGATCCAGCATTGGGGCAGGCACATTTACAGCAGATGGCACTAGGTGCCGTTCTGCTAGGCTTCTCAGCGGCAACACAGGATATTGTCATTGATGCTTACCGTATCGAGCTGGCCGAAACCCAGATGCAGACCGTACTGGCTTCCACCTATAACGCGGGTTACCGGATCGGGATGATTGTGGCTGGGGCTGGGGCTCTGTTTCTGGCGGCGTATTTAGGTACGGCCAAAGGCAACTATATCTATGATGCCTGGAAATGGACTTATCTGGCGATGGCAGCGGTTATGCTGGTTGGGATTATTACCACACTGGTCATCCGTGAGCCTCAAGTGGATCGGGCACGTAAAGATTATCAGCGTAGCGATTATTTCCGTCTGGTCGGCGTGTTTTTTGTGGCTGTCATCAGCTTTGTTTTGAGCTATGTCTATTCCGGTGACTTGGTATCGAGTTTCACTGAGCAATGGGCGATTCAAGATACTTTTGCCTTGTTCTGTTTTGAGGCTTTACGCTTTATCGGTTCAGGTGCTGTCGCTTTCGGTGTGGGTACGATTCTGGTCAAAATGGGTGCTGTGAATAAGCAAATGGCATTCGAAACCTGGGTCAATCCCGTAGCAGATTTCTTTGATCGCTATGGCTTAAAGCTGGCTTTGGTGCTGTTATTGCTGATCGGTTTCTATCGGGTCTCCGATATTATTGCCGGTGTGATTTCCAATGTGTTCTATCAGGATCTGAATTTCAGCAAGGAGCAGATTGCTGAAGCCGTGAAAGTGTATGGGGTGATTTTCTCTCTGCTTGGCGGTTTCTTAGGTGGCTTGCTGGCCCAGAAAATGAACATCATGAAACTGATGTTTGTAGGCGCAATTCTGGCCTGTTCAACCAATCTGATTTTTATTGGCTTAGTGAAGTCTGGTGAAAAGCTGGGGCAGGTCGAAGTTCAGGTAGGTCAGCAAACCTTTCGAGCAGATACAGATGAAGTCGGTTACTGGAAACTGAATGTACCCACTACTGCTTTTAAAGAGGCCGAACAGATTCAGGTTCGTGCACATTATCTGAATCATCCGGCAGATGCAGTACAAGTCAACCTGCCTTATCTGCAACAGAATGCTTCGCAAGCAGCACAATTACAGCTTCTGCCTGTTACCACAGATAACCTGATCAGTGCCAATGAGCAGGAGAATAGCATCGTGGTTCGCGGTCAGTATCTAGGGCCGGATTTAACTGCAGAGCAAAAAATTGTATTAGAGCTGAATGGCGATAAATTCGATGCCAAGCTGGATGAAGAGCGTGTCTTTAGTGCTGCTATTCCTGCCGAGAAACTGATTACTGCACCTGTGAAGCGAATCAATGCAAGCTTAATGCAGCAGGAGCAGCCAATAGTGACCCAGCAGCATTCATATGCTGTGGACTTGTCGCAGACTCAGGCCAATCCGATGGATATTGATATTCAGCCGATTACAATTGGAACAGGCGAGAATGTTGAAATTCAAGGTAAAGTGATTAAACCGTATAGTTCATGGTGGCTATATTTTGCAATTATTGTCGATAATCTGGCCGCAGGTCTCGCAGGCGCTGCTTTTATTGCCTTCCTGTCCAGTCTGACCAGTGTGTCCTTTACCGCTGTTCAGTATGCTATTTTTAGCTCACTCATGACCTTGACTCCTAAGATTTTAGGTGGATATTCGGGTACTATAGTGACCAATATCGGTTATCCGAATTTCTTCCTGATGACCACTTTAATCGGGATTCCAATCCTGATTCTGGTCGTTTGGGTGGCAAAATTGCTCGGTGAACACCAAAAACAATCTGTAAATAAGGATGATTAATATGCGCATGCTGCATACCATGTTACGTGTAGGCAATCTGGAACAATCACTCAAGTTCTATACTGAAGTTCTTGGTATGACTTTACTTCGTAAGCGTGATTATGAAGAAGGTCGTTTTACCTTGGCTTTTGTGGGTTATGGCGATGAGGAAAATCACACTGTGCTTGAACTGACCCATAACTGGGATACAGAAAGCTATGACCTAGGCAATGGCTACGGTCATATTGCGATTGCGGTAGATGATGCTTATAAAGCTTGTGAAGAAATCAAAGCACGTGGTGGCAATGTCGTTCGTGAAGCTGGCCCAATGAAAGGCGGTGTCACTGTCATTGCATTTGTGGAAGATCCAGACGGCTATAAAATCGAGCTAATCCAGCAAGACAACAACGCACGTAATAACTAAGTGTTATAAAGCGATATATGTGAAATGTATTCATGTATGGATGAAAATATTACATCAATCTGAATGCATAACATGGACCCGGCATCTGTTAAGATAGCCGGGTATTTTTTATCGAATAATAAAATTTTGAGGGAAGGACATCAGATGCTTAAACTGCTGGCATTGGACCGCTTTACGATCTTGCTCTTTGTTATGGTGTTACTGGCCAGTGTATTGCCAGTGTCAGGGCAGGCAGCTGAAGTCTTTAGCTGGATCACCACAGCAGCCATCGCGATCCTGTTTTTCCTACATGGTGCCAAGCTTTCGCGTGAAGCCGTAATTGAAGGCTTGATGCACTGGAAATTACACACTTTGGTCTTTGCGTTGACCTTTGCACTCTTTCCAATTCTAGGTTTGCTGGCAAAGCCAATATTATTGCCAATGCTGGGGCAGGAATTATATTGGGGATTCCTGTTTATGTGCTTCTTGCCATCAACCGTACAGTCTTCGATCGCCTTTACCTCAGTGGCTCAAGGAAATATTGCTGGTGCGATCTGTAGTGCTTCATTTTCCAATATTATCGGGATGTTCATTACCCCGATGCTGGTGGCATTCTTTATTCTTGGACAATCCCAGCACGGTTTCGATCCGACGGTATCGATCCTGCAGATTACACTGCTGTTATTGGTGCCTTTTATTTTAGGTCAGTTACTACGTCCCTGGATCTTCCCAAAAATGCAAAAAATGCCGAAGATCGTCAAGGTATTCGATCAGGGCTCAATTCTGATGGTGGTTTATGGGGCATTTAGCAGTGCGGTGGTGGCTGGACTTTGGCGTGAAGTCAGCTTAAGTACTTTGCTCTTGCTGCTGCTGGCATGTTCGGTTTTATTGACCATCGTAATGCTATTGTCGCTATTTATTCCACGCTGGTTAGGCTTTAATCGTGCCGACCAAAAAACGGTGTTCTTCTGTGGTTCTAAAAAAACGCTGGCCAGTGGTGTACCGATGGCACAGATTCTGTTTATTGGTCAGCCACTTGGTATGATAGTTTTACCGATTATAATTTTCCATCAAATCCAGCTTATGGCCTGCGGTGTGATTGCGAATCTCTGGGCCAAACAGGCGGTACATACAGAAGAATAATTCGCTTATTGCTTTTGTTTGCCGTATAATACTGCCCAACTTGTTGTGCTTAGCTCTGACGGTATCCGTCTCGGTGGGCCAAAAGAATGGTCTGTTGTGGTGTTGATCTGCCTGAATCCTGTTTCTGGCCCTTCCTCAATATTTGAGAGTGATCAATTGCGATGACAGCAAAACCTTCTTTCATCTTAATGGAGTAATCGACGATGCGCGCCGATATTCACCCAAAATACGAAAAACTAGTTGCTACTTGTTCATGTGGTAACGTAATCGAAACTCGTTCAGCTGTTGGTAAAGAAACTCTTTACCTAGACGTATGCTCAGCTTGCCACCCATTCTACACTGGTAAGCAAAAGAACGTTGACACTGGCGGCCGTATCGACAAGTTCAAACAACGTTTTGCTGGTATGTCACGTTCTGTTAAACGTTAATACCCAAAATGAAAAAACGGGCTTTATGCCCGTTTTTTTGTGCCTGCAATTTAGAAAATCATTTCACGTTTCTAGATTGAAAGGCGAGTACAAGACCTTAGTGGTCTTGTACATCAATCAGATGATCCAGTTTTTTCTGGAAATAATCACCCTGAATAAAGCGGGCATCGACGTTCCAGGCATTCGCAAATAAGGTCATGTCATTCAGTTCACGAATCATGATATTCACTGGTTTGATTTCATTGTACGTGGTGATTTTTTCCTGTAACTGTTCAATTTCAGCATCATTGTTCAGCATCTTGGTCAGTTTGCTATCCAGGCTCAGACCATTAATATCGAACTCACGTAGCAGGGTTTCACTATACATAGAGTGACCAAAGTTACGAATCGCAATCCGCGCGCCATGTTCACGTAAAGTACGTAGATATTTCTGCGCATCCTGCTGGTTCATCAGGATATCCTCTTCAGAGAACTGTAAAGTTAAAGGATGCTCGACTTTACTGCGAATAATGGTAATCAGTTTGGAAATAAATTCAGGGAAAGTACGGTCTTTAAATAGCACCGCACGGTTCAGGTTCACGATTAAACGGGCATCCGGATACTGGGTAATAAAGTTGTGCAACTGCTTGCTTGATTCAACCAGAATCCAACGATCCAGTTTAATAGACAATTCATCATCTTCATTAAGTTCCATCAAGGAAGAAATATCCTGCCATTTATTTTCAAAGATAAAGCCACTAGTCACCTCATACATATAGAGGTTGGTATCTTCTTTATCATAGAGCTGTTGATATTTCAGATGAATTTCACCACGTTCCAGACATTCACGCAGTGCTTTTAATACTGGAGAGGTTGTGAGTGGTACAGTGCTGACTGCCGGACTGACCGGTATGGACTCAGACGCTGGAATAACGGGTTCTGAAACCGTGAAGTCAATGCTCGGCATTGAAATCGATTCCTGAGTCGTTGCAGTAATATCCAGAACAAATTCAGACGTTTTTTGTGCTTGTGGTAAAGGAGTAGAGAAGGCCCGACCGACTAATTCATTACAATGGCTTTCATCACGCAACTCACCGTCAAGCAGGGTATAACCGATGCGTAGATTGAGCGGATAAGTTTGCTGATTCACTGTAATAAGCTGTGGTTTGGTCAATGAACCTAACCCAACAAGTTTGGATTCCAGAATGTCTTGCGCATCTGCCTGAATGATCCCCACCAGAACATCATGTTCCAGTTTAAAGAGTGGAATACGAACCTGCTCTTTTAGAAATTTCTTAACTTCATGGAAATAACCTATGTAGGTCGCCCAATCACCATTCAGGACTTGCGGCTCATACGCAGCAAAGGAGAACGTGATCAATGCATTGGCTTTGGCCGGTTCACGATTGAGTTCACGCTTAAGTGACTGTAAGGTATTTGGCTTGTTTGCAACTTTTTCAGAAGAGGCACTCGCCTGATTAGTCGCTGTATCAATCGTGATTTGAAGTGCATCTTCTTCAGCGCTAGATGCCAGAAATTCCAGTTTTAGCGGGTTGGCAGCAGCCACATTTGGATTCGAAGAAGTAATATCAAAACGGCCTAAATCAAACTGACCCTGAGAAATCTTTTTAAAGCGGGATTTAAAATCATTTAAATCTTGCGGCTGTAATAGGTCTAAAAGTGGCAGACCGATAATATCGTCCTCGCTTTTGAGTCCAAACAATTTGAGATAATCGGCATTGGCCTGAATATGGATGCCTTCCTGAATGGTTGCGACTGCACGGTTACTATCTTCTACCAGTGATTGTGCCTGGCTTTGTGCAGTTTCCAGTTCTTCCATTAAATGGCGCTGGGCTTGCATGGTACGGCTAAAGGAAAGGGCACGCACCAGATTCAGGAAGAAGCGGTCTGGATAATCCAGATTCAGAATGTCAAAAATGCCTTTACGGATATATTGGGCATATTGTTCAGCCTGATAATCTTCTGGTTTTAACAAAAGAATAGGAAGGTCAGGTTGCTGCGAAAGTTGAACCAGACTTAAGGCCTGTTCATATTTCAGATCATACGCACGACCAAAAATAATCAGGTCCCAGTTAAAGTTTAACTGTTTTTCAAAAGATTGCAGATCATCAAGCAGAACGGCGTCGACCTGATATTCATTACTGGTTAAGAGATCACGGATTTGGTTATATCTAATTTGATTATCATCAATGATCAGTAAACGTGTTTCAGTACGTTTTAACTTTTTAGACAATAATGGATTTCTCACTTCAATGCTTCCCATAAATCGTGATTTCTAGTTTCATTCAATTGCTTATGTATAAAGTTTTCGATGACATCTTCTTCTTGATCATTTAATAATTCATAGTCAAAACGGATAAAACTTTGTGTAATGAGCTGTGCCTTGGTCAGGTAGATTCTGAGTTCTTTTTGGCCAAGACGTAAATGAATGGTCTGTTTTTCCCTAAACATTTGTGAGCCAGAGACAATAATACTGGTTGAGACCTGATCGAGTTGGGTCATCTGTACCAGAATAGCTGGCTGATAATTGATACTATGTTTGTCGGTACGGGCATAGACTGCGCAAGGGAACAGTTCCTGTGCGAGAATTTCCAGACCAATTTCCAGACTTTTATCTGCTGACTGTTTGATCCAGCGAATGACTCCGCCACGCCACTGGCTTTGAGATTTTTCCTGAACCAGAATAAATTCACCAGTTTTCAGATTGGCAGGCGTGATACCTGACCATTTAATCCGGTAACCATTGACACTGATATCGAGAACTTCAGCGGTATGAATCTGTTTGGCTTCGCGATCGAGCGCCTTGATACTGCTGAATCCGCTTGGAACGGCATTATGCATTGAGCTGACAAAACTGCTTTCGCTCTGGAAACCATAATTACCTTCCAGTTCCAGCGTTTCATTAAAGTTTTTACCCTTAGACAGATAAAAATGCGCCACCGTTAAGCCAAAGCAGATATTGATCTGTGCGGAATATTCATAACGTTCATGACGGCGTTCGACATTATTCGAAAGCAGGTTATAGATATGAAAATGCAGGGCAGGTGTCAGGAACAGTTTTTCATTACGTGACAGATACTGGGCATTTTTGCTTTGCGTACCGGTCAGGTGTTCCATCAGGTTTTGTGTCGAAATATAGAAGCTCGGCTGGAAATGCTGACCCTGATGAGAATTCAGTAAAGGCGGATGATCTTTGCTGGCATCGACCACATAACGTGACAGTGTGGTTTCTTTTGGCAGAATCTGAACCAGTTTTGCCCAGTCCGCACTGCATAAATATAAACCCTGAATTTCAGCTGGACGGATCTGATGGGTATTGAAAATATCCAGCAAAATCAGTCGTGCATAGGCTTGGGCAATATTCTGGATTTCGTGCTGGGTGCCAAGAACCTGATTGATGTTGGTCTGATAGAAATTATTTTCCATCGCACATTCCAGCAACTGATGTGCTGCCAACCACTGACCGGCACCAGGTGTGCTATACAGCATATGCTGTTGATAGAGCAGCAGGCTTAACTGTTGCAGGCCATAGTAGATGGACACCATCCGGGCACTTTGCAGGCTTTTCTTTTTGCCCAAGGAAAATAGTGAAAACTTTTGATGATTCAGCTGATGATTACAGCGTTTGGCAATATCTATATAGATTTTGGCAAAATAGCTGCGTAACAGCATAGCCAGCTCAATAATCTGGTCATTGCGATCTGTCGTGATCAGACCCTGATTGACGAAATGTTTCTCAAGACTGGCCAAAACATTTTCAAGGGTAGGGTGCAATACCTGAATCAGGTCAAAACGCAAGGTTTCCGCACATTTCAGTTCGGAAATTTCCAGTAAAGCACTGAACAGAGACTTGGATGAATTCCCCAATTGCAGGATTGAAATTCCTGCGACCCATTCCTGCAATGCTTTGGCATTTGTGGGACAAAAACTTAGCTGTTCTATGGTGAGTTCAGCCGTTGTCTGAAAAATGTCTGCAGTATGCTTACTCATCTTTATTATTTAACTCAAAAATGTTGAAACCCCAAAAAGCGGTGTCTTATTCTTCTCGCCCGCTATTTCTCGAACTAGTTTAGGAACCAGATACCCCGGTAGGTTCGCTAAAACTTCTGTATAAATCTCATTGATGTGCTCAGCAGGTAAATCAAAATGATGCGCACCTTTTACTTTATCAAGTACATGTAAATAATAGGGCATCACGCCAGCATCAAACAAGCGATAGCTTAAATCAATCAAAACTTGAGCAGAATCATTAACCCCTTTTAATAAAACTGCTTGATTGAGTACCGTGATCTGATGCTGAACCAGCTGATTAAGCTGCTTACAGGTCAGGTCATCCAGCTCTGATGCATGGTTCGAGTGTACCACTAGAATAATACGTAGCCTACTGTTTTTTAACATGCTTAGTAGCTCTTCGTCGATCCGGTTTGGGATCACAATAGGAACTCGTGAATGTATTCTTAAAAATTTGAGATGTGGTACCGATTCTAGTCGTTCAATCCAGGTTTTTAATTTTCGGTTAGATAAGGTCAGTGGATCGCCGCCGCTTAGAATTACTTCATTAATATCTGGCTGGCTTTCCAGATATTGTTTGATATTGATCCAGTCCTCATTTTTAGGCAGGTTTTCCTGATAGGGGAAATGGCGTCGGAAACAGTAACGACAGTGGACTGCACAGGCACCGGTCAAGGTCAGTAGAAAACGTGACTTATATTTATGTAGAACACCAGGCTGCTGGTTGGCCTGTTCTTCACCTAGGGGATCGGTGACAAATCCCGGATGGTCTTCCAGTTCCAGATGATGCGGTAACACTTGTAATAAAAGTGGATCTAAAGGATTGCCTGGCTGCATTCTGGAAACAAAAGCTCGCGGCACACGTAGTTTAAAGGCTTGAGAGGCCAGCAGAACACCAGATAACAGCTGATCTGGAGAAAGCTGTAGAATTTGCAGTAATTCCTGTGGATCGGTGATCAGGTCGCTCAGTTGCGATTGCCAATTTGCTTCTTGATATAAATACTGTGTCATGCCGGAAGATCAAAAAAAGATGAAGGCGATAGCCAGAAGTGCGCAGTTTAGCAGTTTGTCTACAGATGGGAATGTGAAAGCTGGCTAAAATTTCTCTAAACACGATCAGTTTGCTATGGTATGCAAAAGCATAGAGACTTTTATGTGTTTGGAAGACTGGTTGTGCATCAGTATTGGAATAGCTGATGCTAAGTTAAGCAGTGTCAGCAAGTTAAAACCGATTTTTTCGTTGCGACTTGGTGTATTGCTCATTTAGAATACGCAACATTAAATGAATGTGCATGTGGCAACTCATGTTCGTGTCAGACTTGCTAAATGACATTGCAACAGCCCATAGCATCAATAGCTTAAAGTTAGTAAGTTTGGAGTGAGCCAATCATGGCCTATTATTCTACGAACGATTTCAAGTCTGGCCTGAAGGTTATGCTTGATGGTAACCCATGTTCAATCATGGAAAACGAATACGTTAAACCAGGTAAAGGCCAGGCGTTCAACCGCGTTAAATTACGTAACCTTCGCAGTGGTAAAGTTTTGGAAAAAACTTTTAAATCTGGTGATTCTCTAGAAGCTGCAGACATCGTAGAAGTAGAAATGGAATATTTGTACAACGATGGCGAAATGTGGAACTTCATGGATCCTGTAACCTTTGAACAGATCGCTGCTGATAAAACAGCAATGGGCGATGCTGCAAAATGGTTAAAAGACGATTCAAATGAAAAATGTACTATCATGTTGTGGAATGGCGTACCTTTAACAGTAAGCCCACCAAACTTTGTAGTATTAAAAATTGTTGAAACTGATCCAGGTGTTCGTGGCGATACTTCTGGCGGTGGCGGTAAACCAGCGAAACTTGAAACAGGTGCAGTAGTACGTGTTCCATTATTCGTTCAGCAAGAAGAAAGCGTTCGTGTAGACACTCGTACTGGTGACTATTTAGAACGTGCATAATGGTCGGAAAATAGACTATTATCAAAGGGGATGACTAAAATCATCCCTTTTTTTATGCCAAAGTCTTAGAGGAATTCGAAAGGAACAAGCGTAAAGTCGCAAGGGAAAACAGCAGTACCTCGAATAAAAAAATCACGCTGATTTATATGCTTCACAAAATGAGGGATTGAATGGAAACTTTACAACAGAAGTCAACCATGACTTCGAAAATCATCTGGCTCCTGGTAGCCATAGTCGGGGCAGTCTCCTTCGGGATACTTGCACTCAGTCGTGGTGAGCATGTGAATGCAGTCTGGCTGGTACTGGCCGCAGCCTGTGTGTACAGCATCGCTTACCGTTTCTACAGTTTATTTATTGCCAATAAAGTTTTTGAACTGAACGCACGCCGTTTAACACCCGCACATCGTCTGGGTGATGGTCTGGATTATGTGCCGACCAATAAAAGCGTGTTATTCGGTCACCATTTTGCCGCGATTGCCGGTGCGGGTCCTTTAGTCGGTCCTATCCTTGCAGCGCAGATGGGTTATCTGCCAGGCACGATCTGGCTACTGGTCGGTGTGGTACTGGCAGGTGCGGTACAGGACTTCCTGGTACTGTTTATTTCTACCCGTCGTGACGGCCGTTCACTGGGTGAAATGGCAAAACAGGAACTGGGTACCTTTGCTGGTATTATCGTGATGCTTGGTGCGCTGGGTGTAATGATCATCATCCTTGCAGTATTGGCGCTAGTGGTTGTTAAAGCGCTGACCAACAGTCCATGGGGTGTATTCAGTATTGCCGCTACGATTCCGATCGCCATCTTCATGGGAATCTACATGCGATTTATCCGTCCGGGTAAAATTGCAGAAGTTTCGATCATTGGTTTCGTATTGATGATGCTTGGCATTATCTATGGTGAAAATGTTGCACAGCATCCATACTGGGGACAGCTATTTACCTTAACAGGTACTGAACTGACTTGGGCACTGATCATTTACGGTTTCATTGCATCGGTTTTGCCCGTCTGGTTATTGCTTGCACCGCGTGACTATTTATCTACCTTTCTGAAAATTGGTGTGATTGCCGGTCTGGCGATTGGCATTCTGTTCGCGATGCCGGAAATGAAATTGCCAGCGATTACTAAATTTGTCGATGGTACAGGCCCAGTATTTGCGGGTTCAATGTTCCCATTTCTGTTTATTACCATTGCTTGCGGTGCGATTTCTGGTTTCCACGCACTGGTTTCTTCAGGGACGACACCGAAACTGGTCAACAACGAACGTGATATCCGGATAATCGGTTATGGCGGTATGTTGATGGAATCCTTTGTAGCGATCATGGCTTTGATCTGTGCCGCGATTCTTGATCCAGGTGTGTACTTCGCGATTAACTCACCAGCAGCACTACTAGGTACAACCGTAGATACTGCGGCTGAAGCAGTACGTAATCTTGGTTTTGTGGTAACGCCTGAAGCGCTGACTCTCTTGGCTCAGGAAGTAGGTGAGAACTCGATTCTGTCACGTACGGGTGGTGCACCAACTTTCGCGATTGGTATGGCGCATATCATTACCGAAATCTTTAACAGTCGTGAAATGATGGCCTTCTGGTATCACTTTGCAATTCTGTTTGAAGCTTTATTCATTCTGACCGCAGTAGATGCGGGTACGCGTGCATGTCGCTTCATGGTTCAGGATACAGTTGGTATCGTGATTCCTGCAGTAAAACAATCTCATAACTTCTTCGGTAATATGCTGGGTACAGCCATTGCTGTTGCTGGCTGGGGTTTCTTCGTTTATCAGGGCGTTGTTGATCCATTAGGCGGTATTAACAGCTTGTGGCCATTGTTCGGTATTGGTAACCAGATTCTGGCTGCAATGGCATTGATTTTGGGTACTGTGATTCTGTTCAAGATGAAGAAAGAGAAATATGTGTGGGTAACCATTGTTCCAACCGTATTCCTGTTTATTACTTCAATGACGGCAGGCTGGCAGAAGATTTTCCATGAAAATCCAAAGATCGGTTTCCTGGCACAGGCAGAGCGTTTCAATACGGCAATTGCGAATAATGAAATTCTGGCACCAGCGAAAACCCTGGCTGAAATGCAGACTGTCGCAATGTCGAACCAGATCAACGCAGCACTTTGTGGCTTCTTCATGATCGTAGCGTTTGTAATGCTATTTGCTGCGATTGGCGTGATCCGTCGTGCCCTGGCGAGCCCGGTACCAACCGTAAATGAAGCAGAAGCAGTATATCGCGATCCTGAAGAAATTCAGCCTGCAAAAGGACATTAAGGAGCAGCGCATGAACTTGAAGTTTGCTAAAGGTGGAAAAGCGGTTATCTATAAAATCATCAAGATGACCGTGATGTCACAAAAAGACTTAATCCTGAACCCGAAAAACTGGTCACGGATTGCGACGTTGTGGCAGCGTTTACAGCAGAGTTTCCGCCTGATGGTGGGTGTGCCGGATTATCAGACCTATCTGGCGCATATGAAAAAGCACCATCCTGATCTGGAAGCGATGGACCCTAAAACATTTTATCGTCACTGTGTAGATTCGCGTTATCCATCTGCCGGTGGAGATATGAAGAAGTGTCCATGCTAATGGATGAATAAAATGAGCGCCTTTCGGGGCGCTTTTTTACGGGCAAATTTTAGGATTCAAACAAGATAAAACAAAATTATGATCTATTTTGACATTGGGAATTTAAATTTTTAAAAGTCTTTACCTTTTAGGTATAAGTTCAGATCTCAAAGGTTTTTAATAACCTGTTTTCTCTAATAAATATGCCAATCAAAATGTAATTTTTCTAAACTTTAATCTTAAAGCTTCAATTGGCTCTTATAGGAAATTTAATCATATAAAATTTCTAAAATTCCTAATTTATTCTGCAGAAATAAAGTCGGCAGATGACTGATCTTTGGGGAATTTTAAAAAACAGTGTATGTTAATCCTACAGCATGTTTTATTAGGGAAAATATTGTGATCTGGGGCATGAAACAAAAAGAAAAGCTGGATATTGCGCACAACAATGATGAGCTTGAACAGAAGCTGGCTGATTATGCACCCAAGATTCAAAAATTTTTCCAAGAAATTAATGCCATTGTTCTGGATAAACATGCACAGACCAGATTAGCACTATGCTGTCTGATTGCAGGCGGGCATGTCTTGTTTGAAGATTTACCCGGTTTGGGCAAGACAACATTGGCAAGCAGCCTAGCCCATCTCGCAGGACTGAAATTTCAGCGGATTCAGTTTACCAATGACATGCTGGCCAGTGATGTGATCGGTATCAATATGTTTAACCAGAAAGAACATCAATTCGAGTTTAAGCAGGGGCCTATTTTTACCCAGATTTTGCTGGCAGATGAAATTAACCGTTCCAGTCCCAAAACTCAGAGTGCCTTGCTGGAGGCGATGGAAGAAGGCTATGCCACTGTCGATGGGATACGTTATGCATTGCCTAAGCCATTCTGGGTAATTGCGACCCAGAACCCCTTATTTCAAAGTGGCACTTATGCCTTGCCTGAATCCCAACTTGACCGTTTTTTAATGCGCCTGTCTTTGGGTTACCCATCCCGTCATGCTGAAAAACTGTTATTACAGCAAGAATCCCGTTTTGCCTTGATCGCAAGCCTAGCACATGTGTTTAGCGAAAATGAGGTGCTGGAATTACAGCAGTTGACCCAGCAGATTTTCATTAGTGAAGCGGTTCAGGAATATATGCTGGATCTTGCGGAAGAAACCCGTAAGAAACGCCAAGGCTTATCAACACGAGGTTTGCTGGCGCTTAAACGTGCAGCACAGGCGAATGCCATTATTCAGCAACGTAGCTTCGTAACTCCGGACGATGTACAAGCCGTTTTTGTGGCAGTCGCCGCCCATCGTCTGGGGCTGAGCGATGCAGAAACATTAAATGTGATGCAACAGGTCGCAGTTAGTTAAAGGAGTCCGCTCTTGGATAAAACCTGGCAAAACTGGCTGGCGAAACGCTTTCAATTTTCACAGCAAAAACAGCTTTCTCAAAAGGATGTACTGGTCTTTATTTATCAGCAGGGTTATCTGTTTTTGGTTCTGATTTTTATCACCTTTATTGCTGGCGTGAATTATGCCAATAACCTGATTTTAGGTTTCTGCTTTCTGATTAGTGCAGTGCTATGTGTCAGCTTCTATCTGACCTTTAAACAGTTGCATGATCTGAATATCGAAATGGTTGCTGAAGACGTCGGGCAGGTGGGTCATGCACTTAACCTGCATTTTTATTTTCAGCAAGCCACAGCCCGACCGCGTTATCTGTATATTAAGGCCGGTAATCAGCTGGAGAAAGTTTATCTGAGTGAACAGAAACAGCATTGGGTGCTGCCATTTTATGCTGAACGTCGCGGTAAATTTGAGTATCCGGTGATTCAGATCTATTCGGTTTATCCCTTTGGCCTGGTACGAGCCTGGACCTATCTTTATCATCATCAGTTTGCCTGGGTGGCACCTAAAGCTCAAAACAATACTTCGGAAAACAAGATTTATCAGAATAGCTTTGAACCGGATATGGATGAGTTCCGTGAATTACGAAATTATCAATCTGGAGACTCATTGCAGGCGGTTTCCTGGAAACAGTTTGCACGTGGGCAAGGCTTGTATGTCAAAGTCTTTGAACAGTATCAGGATGAACATAGCTTTGAGATTCATTATGAACACATGCCTAGCCAGTCGCATGAGGAGAAACTGGGCTTGATGATGGGACTGATTGAGCAATGTGAGCAGCAGCAATGTGCATATGCACTGCATTTACCTCAGGCAGAATTGCCGCAGGGAGCAGGTGAAGAACAGTTACGTAAGGCCAAACAATTATTGGCTCAGGCATAACGGGTGAATCTATGATTGATGGAAAAATCCGAATTTCGATCGTCTTGACCCTAGGCTTGATCATCCTTGCCCAAGTAGCTTTCATCCCGGTGCTGCTCAGCATTATCTTTGTCATTAGCTTACTGTGTATCTGGATTTTTCTTAAACGGCAAAAGCCATTTCCTAAAATAGGAACTTTTCTTCTCACGACCTTAGCATTAGGTAGTATTTATCTTAGCCACCAAAGTTTTATTGGAGTGGAGGCAGGTGTTGCAGTTCTTTCCACTTTTTTATTTGCCAAATCACTGGAAACGAAAAACCGGCGGGATCTGATTATTCTGTTTAATTTTGCGCTTTTTGTTGCGGCCAGTTCATTTCTATATAGCCAATCTTTTGGCATGGCTGTTGTGATTATTCTATGCTTATTAAGCTGTCTAATTGGCTTATACCGGATTCAGACCAGTGAGTTTCAGCAGAGTCAGCAATCACCACGTATAGCCTTACAGCAAGATGCCAAATATGTCGGCAGATTTGTGCTTTATGCTTTGCCGTTTTTTATTTTGTTATTCATTTTCTTTCCGCGTTTGCCACCGCTTTGGCATATCCCAATTCCAGAAAATAAAGGTATAACCGGAATCGGTGACAGTATGTCACCGGGCGATATTGCTGAATTATCTCAATCTAATGCTCTAGCTTTCAGGATTATTGGTGATGTGAGTAAACTGCCGCCACGTTCAGAGTTGTATTGGCGGGCATTGGTGCTAGATGAATATGATGGACAGCGCTGGACCAGTAGCTTTATTAATCAGCAGCCTTTAATCCGTCAGCCTGGAGAAGTTGTTCCAGTATCCACATCAGGGTGGAATTACCAATATCTGGCTGCTGATCCTTCTGTGTTCTGGGTGATGGGCCTGGAAAAGTCGATGCCTTTGGAACGCCGTTATTATAATCGTCAGGACTGGAGTATCGTACCAAGGCGTTTAACCCAACGAGTAGAACCGATCCATTTGCAATGGCTGGGTAATCACAATGCTGAAAGTGCTCTACCAGAACAATTTGTTCAGCGACTGAATACCCAGACTCAAGTCCATTTGGATACTCAGGCACAACAGCTGGCACAGCGTTTATATCTACAAAGTGGGGAGGATCCGCGACGTTATATCCGAACAGTCTTGAACTGGTACCAGCAAAATCATTTTGTATATACCCTGAAACCAGGTGTACTCGGCAAAAACCGGATTGATGAATTTCTGTTTAAATCCCGGCAGGGTTTTTGTGAGCACTATGCTTCCAGTTTTGTGATGCTGATGCGATATGTGGGAATTCCGGCACGTGTGGTCACAGGTTATCAAGGCGGACAATTGGCGCCCGATGGGAAAAGTTGGGAAGTTCGTCAGTTGGATGCTCATGCCTGGACAGAAGTCTGGATTGACCAAAGATGGCAGCGTTTTGATCCTACCGCAATGGTAGCCCCGCGACGTATTGATGATGGGATGCAAAATTTAATCTCACAAGATGAGCGAGTATGGGCAAGTAATTCTGGTTGGACATCACATCGTAATGCATGGCTGACTAAATTAAGAGTCTGGAGTGATTATGCAAGTTATCAATGGCAAAGTAAGGTCGTGGGCTATAATGCTGAATCTCAACAAGGCTGGTTAGCGAAGCTAGGTCTAAGTTCAGTTTATTCCAGTGTGATCATTCTCATATCCGGGATTGGCATACTCATATTGCTTTATATTTTAAAAATCTATCTTAAAAACCGTCAGTTAAAATCGCCTTTTGATTACTCCATTCAGCAGTTTAATCAGTCTTTAAAAAAAGATTTAAGAAAACAGCCTGTGGAAACTTTTCATCAGTGGATGTTAAGGCTATCTCAGCAAGTTCAGGACAAAGATCAGACTGTATTTTTTGAAGCAATTAGACTATTTGAAAAATCAATTTATTCAGGCAGGGAATTCTCAGACCAAGATCTGAAACAATTCAAAGATTTGCTTAAAACTTGTACGTATATATTGAAAATTAAATGAAAAGACTTGTTTTGAGATCGAAAAATTTATAATATGCCAAGCATTCTAGGTGTATAGCTCAGTTGGTTAGAGCGCTACGTTGACATCGTAGAGGTCTCCAGTTCGAGTCTGGATATACCTACCATAATTCGATTATAGATGTATTTATATGTACATATATGGTCACTAAAAGCTCCTAAATTCAATAATTTAGGAGCTTTTTTTATATTCTATGTATTTATATGGATCTATATAGTACAGCCCTATTTGTATCACCACGTGTATCACGGTTTAATAATCGAACTCGTGATACAAGGTATGATGCATGCTACGGAAAGATATAAAGAAACGACCACTCAGTGAAAAAACTTTAGCTTCTTTAGAGCCTGAAGAAAAAGATTACCGTGAACTTGACGGCGCTGGCTTATATTTTTTAGTCAAGAAACATGGGACAAAATCTTGGCAGTACCGTTATAAAAATACTGAAGGCAAATGGGCATGGATTGGTATTGGTGCATATCCTAATGTGAGTGCAAAACTTGCTCGTCAAAAAGTACAAGAATTTAATTTAGCCATATCTAGAGGTGAAGCTTTAAAATCAAAAAAAGTATTGGTTGAAGAACGTAAAGAGTTGGAAAGTCTTTATTTTAAAAATCTAATGGATGATTGGTTGGATACAAAATCAAGTAAGTGGGGGGATGCGACATTTATCAAAGCTAAGAAATCGATTTATAAACATCTGATCCCCGTTTTTGGTAAACATAATTACAGGCAAATCAAGCCGAAAGAATGGTTCGATTTTTTCCAAAGTCTACAACGTAATTTAGGCATTCATACACAAACTGAGAAACTGGTATCCTATGTGCGTGGTTGTTATGACTGGGCAAAATTTCAGGGCAAGATAGATTCAAATCCGATTGAAGGCATGAGCAAGCATCTAGATGATCATGTGTCAGGGAATATGGATTTTGTAAGCATTGAAGAAGTCCCCACTTTGTTGAAGAAAATTCGTAGTAATAGAAAGCGCGCAATCGGTATTGGTCTTGAATTACTGATTATGCTCTTTCCTCGTCCAGGTGAACTGAGAAATGCAAAATGGGAACATTTTGAGTTTAAGAAAGCTTTATGGACCAAACCTGCAGAAATGACTAAGACCCGTCAGGAACATCAAGTGCCTTTACCTAAGCAAGCTATTACCTTACTTAAAGAATTAAAAGCGATTCAGCCCGAATCAGAGTTTCTGTTTCCGAGTCGTTTATCGGTCAATAAGACGATTAGTGATATGACCTTTAATTTGGCTTTGAAGCGTTTGGGTTATCAAGGCAAGCAGGATCCTCATGGATTTAGGCATCTTGCAAGTACCATTTTGAATGACACATTCAGTAAGAAAGAGCAAGTGATAGAAGTGTGCCTGGCGCATAAGAAAAAGGGCGTAAAGGGTATCTATGATAAATCACAGCATTTAGATGAGCGCCGTGAACTGATGCAGTGGTGGGCCGACTATTTAACTAAAATCGCTCTATAAAAAGTAAACCTTTTTCTTGAACTTTGATGAAAAACTCTCTGAACGAATCGAGTGCTGTGATCAACTGATATCAACATGTTTTTATTAAAAGTTGTAATGAAACGCACTGATTTAAAGAAAAAAGGTTACTTAGCAGATACAGTACTTACTGCACTAGAAGTAGAAATGAAAGATTATCGTCTATGGGATAGTCCAAATTTATATTTTTTAGTAAAGGCGAATGGCAGTAAAAGTTGGCAGTTCAGATATAAGAATGAAATTGGAATATGGACTTGGAAAGGACTAGGTCAATATCCGAAAGTGAAGTCTAGCCAAGCTCGAAAAATTGCACGTACCTTCTTAAATGAAATAGAAGAAGGTACATTTTTCAAAAATAGAGAAGAGGAAGCCCAAACATATTCTCTGACGACATTAATGGAAGGTTGGCTCAATACAAAGCTCATAAACTGGGACAAAAATACCTATCAAAAAGCAAAGGCATCTATTCAAAAACATATTTACAGCAACTTTGGTCAGCATGATTTTAGATATATCACAGCTAAAGAATGGTTTGATTTTTTTCAAAATCTGCAGCGAGATGTTGGAATCAAAAGCCAAGTAGAAAAACTATTTTACTATGTTAAGGATGCTTACGATTGGGCGGAGGTAAGTCATAAATTTAAAGAAAATCCAGTTAAAAATTTAAAAAAACGTTTAGATAAATATAAGGGTAATAATTTAAAGTTTGTTGAAATTGGTGAATTACCTAAACTATTAGAAAGTATAAGATCATATCCAACTAAATCAGTCGCGATAGGGCTTGAGCTGATGGTGCTTTTATTCCCACGACCAGGCGAATTACGGTTAACAATGTGGGAACATTTTGATTTAGAAAAGAAAATTTGGATCAAACCTCCAGAGATTACAAAAACTAAAAAAATACATAAAGTGCCGTTATCTGAGCAAGCGGTAAAGCTTATCTATCGGCTAAAGCAAATTCAGCGAGAATCGGATTATTTGTTTCCAGGAAGAAATTCACGAATGCAACCACTTTCAGATGGGACATTTAATAAAGCCTTAAAGTCTTTAGGTTACGACAATAAACAACATCCACATGGTTTTCGACATCTTGCCTCTACTGCGCTTAACGAAGCTTTTAGTAGTAAATCACAAGTGATTGAAAAAGCCTTGTCGCATGTCAAACAAGGAACTAAGGCTGTATATGATAAAGCAGAACACTTTGAAGAAAGATCCGATCTCATGCAGTGGTGGGCTGACTATGTGTATTCACTTAGCTGATTTCTTAATATAAAGATTTAAGAGTCACCTTAAGGTGACTTTTTTTTCCAGTTTTATCTCAAAATAATTTTCAATTTTTGGTCTTTGCTACGCTCTACTTAATGTCTTTATTTGAGATTAAAAATGGGTTTTGTGATTAATAGAAATGAATCTGAATTAACTGAAAACATTGAACAATCTGAAGTATTCAGCATTGTTCAGATAAAGCCTTTCTTATTGAGTTACAACACGGTATGTAAGCTTCTAGGTATAGAAAGAAACGCATTGCGAAATTTAATGAAGAAAGATGACAGCTTCCCAGAACCCTTGAAAATGGGGCAATCTCGTCAAGCAGCTGTCTATTTTGATCGGGAAGAAATTGAAGTGAACCGTACCGGGTTTGTCGGAGACTTTTTTATTTAAGTTAGGCCACCTGACCTAACGGGTTAATCTTATCATAGTACATTGCTTCAAACTCAAAAGGCGATACATAACCCAGTGCACTGTGTACACGCTTTTTATTGAACCAATCTACCCAGTTTAGTGTCGCAAGTTGTACATCTGCTAAACCTTGCCAATCTGCTTTTAGATATTCAATTACCTCTGTTTTGTATAAGCCATTCACCGTTTCAGCCAAAGCATTATCGTATGAATCACCAGTCGTACCGACTGATGCTCGTAAATTTGCTGCTTCTAAACGATTGGTATAGCGAATGGAAAGATATTGCACACCTCTGTCGGAATGATGAATCACATTCTTTGGCATGCCGCGATCATGCAATGCTTGCTCCAATGCATCGAGCACCATATCTGTATTCATCCGTGTAGATACTTTCCATCCAACAATTGCTCGTGAAAACACATCAATAATAAAGGCGGTATAGACCCAGCCTGAATGAGTTTGAATATACGTAAAGTCACCGACCCATAGTTGGTTTGGATGATCAGCACTAAAATTACGTTTCACTAAATCATCTGCCCGTTTTTGGTCATCCCGGCTACGGGTAGTTTGTTTATTCTTACCGCGCCAAACACCTTGTATACCTAGCTTCTGCATCAATCGAGCAACTGTACAACGTGCAATCACATAGCCTTCACGTTTCAGTTGTTGCCAGACCTTACGCACACCGTATCGACCTGAACTTTCTTTCCAAATTCGTTTAATCTCCTCAGCATGATGCAAGTCATGTAAATCTCGCTTTGCTCGATGTTCTGGATTTTCGCAGAGATCTAGAGTCCGGTAATAGGTTGAAGGTGCGATCGGTAAAATTCTACAAATCGCCTCGACTCCGTACAGCTCTTTATTATTATGGATAAAATCCACCATTATTTGTGTGGGCGGTCGAGCTCCGCCTGGGCGAAAAAAGCGGCTGCTTTACGTAGAATTTCATTGGCGCGTTGCAGTTCTTTATTTTCGCGTTCGAGTTGTTTGATACGTTCTTGGTCTGAAAGCTGCTGTACTTTAACTGGATTTTGTTTATCTAAATATTTTTGATACCAAACACGTAGTGTTTCAGGAGTACAACCTATCTTGGGAGCAATAGCGGTGATCGCAGCCCAATTCGATGGATAATCTTTTTCAGATTCAATCAATAATTGAACCGCTCTTTCTCTGATTTCAGGGGTATATTTTAATTTTGTCATCGGGATAGTCTCTCAGAATATTGACTCTCCGACAAACCCGGTACGGTTCAAAGTCTGGTATCAAAGGTTTAAAGAAAGATGCCGAGGTCAAAATGAGAAAATTTAAGAAGTTAGAGAGGATTCTAGAAGTGGCCAAAAAAAATGGTAAATATCAGATAAGTAAACAATACGCTGTAGTCACCAAAATGTATCAGCCATATATCAATATGACCGTTAATCAAATTGATATTGATGACATATTAGAGAATAAGAATAAAAAGCCAGTCATATTACAAGAGGGCTTCTGGATTGAGGATAAGAAGGGGACGTATCTATTTTGTGGCTATACGGCGTTGTGTATGTACATGCATCTTAAATACGTCGGAATGGATGAAATCGTAAAACAGTTATACGGCAAAAAAGCATTAATTGACGACGAACAATACGAGCTACAGACGATGAAATACTGCTAAAGATTGGAAATATTACATGAAAACAATCATGAAAATTTAATCCTTGTTAGTGTAAGAGATGTATTTGCATCGATAAAAGGTACACGTCAATAATATTGAAAGAAGCGTAGGTAAAAAATGAAAAAATTCAAAGCACTCATCACTCTTGTGAATCATGCTAAAGAATCTGGATGTGAAGTTTTTAAAAAGTCTGATATTTATTTTTTGACAGGAGCATATCAACAAGAATATGACCGCCTTTGTGATGAATAAGATTTATATGGGGAGGAAAATGAAGATTATGTCAGTAAAGAGAGATACGACCAAAAGGGTGGATTTTGGATGCAAGCAGGTTGTGATGGAATTTTTTATTTAGGTATGACCATGGCTGAAGTTTATGAGACTTTGAATGAAGATAGTGTTGGAGACCAATATGGTCACTTGTTTGGCGATAAACCCTTATCACCTCAAGAGTTAGATTTCTTAGCAACAATTCAAGCAAGTTAATACATGATGAAATTATGAACCACCTTCGGGTGGTTCTATTTCAGTTATTTAAAAAATAAACAATTATTGATTGTCTGAAGATGCGGATCGTGGTGTGAGTATGAATCGTTTGGTATCGGTAAAATTGGGTATGCAGTTTTATCTCTTGAGGAGCACCCAAATTGCAGATAAGCATTCTTAGGGGTGCTCTCTATTCTAAAAATATGATTTATTCAGACTGTATAACCATATAAAAAATTGATAATAACTCATTAGAGAGTTCTTGGTAATTGATAATCCCTTGCTTGTTAAAGCCATATTTTTCAAAGTACTGGTTGTCTGTAAAGTAAGCAACTGCTTCAAAAGTATTGAGGTGTTGTGCTACATCTAACTTGTTGCAAAATATCGGATTGAACTGAAGTTGTAGCGCCGTAGCTTCAATGATTTTTGTCGCAATAATTTTAGAAATTTGACGGACATTTAAATTTCGAATTACTGAGTGGATCGAAAAAGGGATATGACTCGGTGAACTGCTCATAATAGATTCCAAGATAATTTTACTTAAATGGTCTGTTATGAAAGAATGCAAAGGTAAAATGTCGAAATTTTACATTCTTTTCATTTCAGTGATTTGAGATGAAAAGCATGAGTGCTTTATTGTCGAGATAAGGCACTCATGCACATACACTATTCTTCATATTAAATTTCCTCTTTTAATTTCTTTTGATGATGTCTTTTTGTCGAAATAGACAATAAAATACTGACAATATATATATTTAAAATTGTCTATATAGTCAAGTTTTATTGTCGATTTATGGTGTTTTATGCTGGCTGAAATGGATTCTGAGTTGTTTTGTGCTCGGCTCAAAGAAATAAGAAAACAAAGAAAATTGACTCAGCAAGAACTTGCTGAAAAGTCTGGTATTCCATCTACGTCGATTTCCCATATTGAAGCTGGCTCTCGTAAGCCCTCTTTAGAAAATTTTTATAAGCTCGTGGTTGTCTTAAATGTGTCTGCTGACTATCTACTAGGGCGTACAGAACGTTGTTCAGATGTAGGTAACGATCCTATTGCTAAATCAATTCAAGAGTTACCTGAGTTGGAGAAAGAGATGATTCAGAAATTTATCTTGTCTTTGCAAAAGTAACGTGAGCATCAGGCTAACTCATATTACCAACCGATCTTATAAGTCTTAATTTGGTTCCCACTTAAAAAACAAGTGGGGACTTAGTCCATGAGTATGGATATATATTTTACAAGACATATGGTTGCTAAAAAAACGTAGAATATACAGCAAAGAATTCAAACTCAGCATTGTAAATTCCTGCAAAGATCCTCATGCCTCGGTTGCACTGAAGCATAGTCTTAATGGCAACCTCGTCAGTCGTTGAATCATGAACATTCATCATGATGGTGTATGTAGAATCCTGTTCATATTAAGCCAGTCAGCAAAGCTGAAAGGGCTGGATCCGTATGCCTATCTCAGTGATGTGCTGAAAAGGTTACCGACGCATTTTACAGGTATTTTTATGTGCTGATCTTTTTAGAGTTTAGCTATATCACGAAAATAATATTTTGATAGTTCAAACTACTAATTCCATTCTTTCCCATAATCTGCCAAAGACGGTTCTGCATTTGCCACATACAAAATACTGCTCTTCCCTGTTTTAAGACGTGTAATTGCGGTATAGAACAAGGCATGGTCTTTGAGTTGATAGATTTTATCCCAAACCACCAATAGCGCCTTAGCTTCCCAACCTTTAAAACTGTGTACCGTACAGACTTTAATACGGGTATCGCCTTTAAAAAACCACATCTTTTTTTGGCGAGATTCAATCGGATCTTTAGAAAAAATATCAATATATTTTAAACCCAGACACTCTAATACTTTGCAGACCAACAATCCAATATCATGTGTCTGTACAAGAATGGTCATATCCGAATGACTTAACTCTAACTGAATGACTTCATTCTTAAAACTCTTAAATTCATCTAGAAACGCAGTTTCTGTGATTTCAGGTAAATTGCGCCATACTAATGTAGCCTCTTCGATGACACCAAAATCTAAAGCACCTTGTAGCTCATTTTTAGACTCTGACTTAATCACTTTTTCTATTGGTAAGAAGAGCTCTGCATATCGGTTGGCTAAGGGAATCAAATTATCAGGTAAACGATACGTCTGTTTTAGTTCTGCCCAGGCTCCACGAAAACCAGCATTTTTCATGACATCATCTGTCCACAAATCAGCAGATGCATAGATATCCTGTGTTGTATCAGCACATAACAACATTTCACCGCCATCGGCTAATAATTTCTTAAGAATATCCCACCACTGAGGATTAAAGTCTTGCCCTTCATCCACCAAGATTGCATCATATTTTTCTGGTTCACTTATATCTAAAGCATTTTGTACTATACTGCACAATGCAGCTGACGATGGGAAATCAGAGACTTTAGCATTTGGATCTTTTTTTAATGCTTCTTCCGCAGTTTTTTTTGCATTTATGAAAACCTCAGCATACTCACGCTCTAATCCAGCGTCATAACACAATCGTCGACATAAATAATGAAAATTAATCCAAGTCGCCGCTTTACGTATATGTGGATATTCACGTACTGCTAAATCCTGAAGGTAATTTAGTAGTGTGATATTAAAAGTGACAATCAAAACCGACTTTTGCTCTTTCAGAAGTGTTGCAGCTCGCCCTGCAACAACCACAGACTTACCTGATCCCGCTGGACCTTTCAAACGCCTAAAGCCTGAATCAGTTCTTTCTTTAATAAATTTAAGTTGTTGGGGATTATAATTTAATGGTTCTCGTTGCTCTTTACTTGATTCTGGTTCTCGAAGCCATACTCTCAATTGCTCAGCAATGATGTTATTCATATACTTAGATGATATTCGGGCAATACCCGTTGGAAAATTTTCAATTAATCCTTTTTGAAAATTATCTCTTCCAAAAACAACGTAACTATTATGTTTATCATCTTCAGTCGGTTTAAATATCTTACGATTCCGACTTTGGAATATTGGATAGAATAATTGTTCAATCTCCTTTTCAGATGCCGATGGCAAAACAAGTCCGCAAGACACCACCACTCCGTATTCACGGCGACTTAGAATAGGACAATAAAGGTCTAAAATTTCTTTTCGATATAGTAATAATTGATCAACAGGGTTTTTCTTAACATACGAAATTTTTTCGCCTTGGGAGTTTACTGCATAAAGGTGTTTTTTCCCGTTACTAAACTCTTCAATGCCATATTGCATGGCTTTGAAATCCCAATTTTTAACTTCAAAAACACCAATGCCAATCTTAGGATGCAAAATGACGATATCAGGACATAAACCATTCAAATGAGGTTGAATATAAATCTCCCAACCTTGCGGTAAATACTGATCTAAGTATTCAATAAATTGAATTTCACCAGCCTCTAAAGGCTGGCGTAATTTATCCCATTGATCTTTAGATGGAGAAATTAAACGGTTATTCATCATTTAAAGCATTTTTCTTATCAGGATGAACGAACTACCATAGAGATGTTGATACAAGTGCTATGGGAACTAATACATACTGGATTTTAACCCCTACATAATCCAGCATAAGGAAGCATAAAATTAATAATATCCAAGAAATTCCAGCAATTGTGCCAAAAAAATTGGCTAAAGTGGAGCGAATTTTGAATAGCATACTACCTCTATCACTACTAAGAATTGATCCAATATTAATAACTGATGTTACGCAGTAAGTGTATTTTTTGGTACTTTCACCACAATATGTTGTGGTTGAATTTTTGAAAATTTACAACATATATGCTGGGTGCGTAAAAGCAGTTAATAATTAGATTTTAATATACTCTGCCTTAAACCCACTCTAAGATAACACTAAAGATTCACATAAATGATTATATTTTATACATAATTTTCCAGAAAATCGTAAATAAATGATCTGTTTTACTCTTCCTGTGTAATCTCTTTTCCAAAGCCTCAATCAAAGTATCTCGCTTTTCAGTAATCTCATCTTCAACATCAAAAAATTGTTGTCGCATACGGCGTTTTTCTTTTTCAGCCTTTTTGATTTACTCTTAGATATTTCACTCTTGTTCAATATCATTGGCTTGGCGTGATTCTCGTTTCAATGCATTAATCTTAAGTTTAATATCATCCAACATTTTTTCAGTCGCCAACATACGATCTTTAGCCGATTGTTCTCACTTATTCCTTTCCTTGCGATAGGCTTAGACTCCGCCAGATTCCAGCCAGAACTATTTAATCAATCGTGAAAGCTGTTGCCGTTTCCTCGCAGTTTTACTGGTGGGTTGCTTTAACTATGCCATTAGGTTTGATTAAATTGCCAGGATTTGGATTTTATTGTCAGTTATTTACACTTAAATACCAATAAGTGGTTCTAACAGACAATTCATAGCAAAACCTATCCATTAAGTGGAATAGACAGGTACTTGATGTTATTTCTCTTACATTCTTTGTTACTTTGGTGTTATAGGGTGTTCTGACAGATCCAAGCGGGTATTTTTTACTGCCAATAGGGTGGAAATGCATAACCATTTTGTGGTAATTCACTGCCAAAATTGCACAGTGGAAATAGAGAATTTGTTTTAAATAATTAATTTTTTGAGCCTGATTTTTATAGTGTAATGAAATGCCAAATATAGTGTAATGCACCTATTTTATAGTGTAACGCACCCCAAAAAATGGGATTTTTATAGTGTAACGCACCCCAAAAAATGGGATTTTTATAGTGTAACGTACAGTCAAATTATAGTGTAACGCACCTTTTTTTATAGTGTAACGCACCTCTTTTTATAGTGTAACGGTAGGAATGTATAAAAAATAATGAAATCTAAGGTTTTTTCTGGGTGACTTTAGGTTGGAGGTGATTAGGATTGTATATTTTTGATTAAATTTTAATCGCATGGCTGTTTGTTAATTTGTAAAAGCAGGGTGCGTTCATATCAAAATCGATCATTTTTAGAAGGGAATTTATGCGACAAAATGACGCATTGGTTAGAGAATTAACTCTGTCTTTGAAACTTAAAAGGAAAGTTTTGAGGACCACGGCTTTATGATTTCTAACTAAAGAGTGTCTACAAAATCGGTGGCTATTCAAGCGTATAGAAGTTGTGATTTACTTGATTATTTATCAAATGAGGCTGCTTCATTTTCTATTCAAGAGCAGTTGTATCAGGACTGCACTCGACTTGAAGAGGAGGTGGATAAAGTAAAATTAGAGATAGAAATATTAGGATCTGTTGACACTTACTGTTCATAATTAACCCTATAACGGTAGCCATAAAAATATACAGGCTAAGGCAACAGAACTTTGATAATTTCTTTTGAGCTTGTCATATCGAGTAGCTATTCCTCTAAATTGCTTTAATCTACAAAACATATTTTCAACTAAATGCCTGATTTTATATAAATACCAGTCCATATGGTCATTGTTCGATTGGCTATTCGTTTTCTTTGGTATATTCGCTTTAGTCCCTGTTTTCCTGATCTGTTCACGCAGTGGTTCTGAATCATAGCCTTTATCTGCACATACCACTTTTGTCTCTTTTAAATCTAATGTTGATATTAAATCAGGTGCAACTTTAACATCATGTGTGGTTCCATCGGTAATCATGAAATCAATAGGATTGCCATGTGCATCAACAATCAAATGTATTTTTGAGGAGTTTCCTCCTGCACTTTTAGAAATAGATTGATTCGCTATGCCGGCAGAATGTTGATGAGCACGTACATGAGAGCCATCAATAAAAATCCACTCCATATCGGGGCATGAGGCTAGTAATTTGAATAATCTAAGTAACTTACCGCTGCTTGACCAACGATTAAAACGTTTGAAAATAGAGTTTGAATGACCAAAACAAGAAGGAATATCTCGCCACGGACAACCTGTCCTAATTCTATAGAGAATAGCTTCAATAAAATTGCGTAAATTTGAGTTGTGGTGAATGGATAAATTACGCAGAATAACTTTCAACTTTTGCCAATGTTGATCTGTCAGCATGGTACGAGGCATAGCGAATAGTAAAATTGGGTTTGGCGATTTGATTTTACTACTTCGCTATTTTTTTAAGCTAAAAGTGTCAACACACCCTAATAAAGAGCATAGATTTATTTTTTGTGCGACATATAATGTCGCTAATGTGCTTATGATTGTAGATAAATATTAGGTAATTGATTAATATTTAAAAGAAAAGAGAGTAAATATAATAAGAGGGTAAACGTATTTCAAATCTAGATCAGGCATTAAAATTGGCATGTGAACGCCATGCAGGGCAAGTAGATAAGGCAGGACAGGATTATATTCAACATCCATTGCGCGTTATGGAAAATGTTCAACAGCCACATGCCAAGATCTGCGCTGTTCTCCACGATATTTTAGAAGATACACCAACGACAATAGATGAGCTCAAAGTCTTGGGATTTGAGCAAAAGATAATAGATGCGATTATTGCCGTGACTAAAGTAAATGGTGAAAATCGCTTCCAAGCGGTACAGCGTACTGTTAAAAATCCGATTGCTTGTGAAGTTAAGCTCGCTGATTTGAGCGACAATATGGATTTATCTCGACTCCCAAAAATATCTGCCAAAGATTTGATACGCTATAAACAATATCAAAAGGTCCAAGAAATACTAAAAGAGGCTTATGCAATTCATCAGCATGTAAAAGCTTTAGATCTGGATACTGAATATCCAGAGTTTGAATATGGAAGTATGCGATTTAATTTTCAATATTTACTTAATGCACTATTTGATCAATTGCATCCGCTAGGAGGGAACCAAATTGATAGACCCCAGGAATGGTGGATTTTATTTGAAGATGCTAGTGAATATTTTGCTTACTGTAAGCGTAAAAAATTAAGACCTTCTCCAAAACACTTTATCCAATTATTTAATACGACTGATCGTGATTTTTTCGGCAGTTCATTTCAAACCTTAGCGGATCAAGATGTTTTGATGGATGTCTACAATAATGTTCTTAGTCATCATTTTACGAAGGATATCGCATGATTTTGAAAGAAGACTTGATGATTGATGGATTACACTACGTATTAAAGTTTGATCATTATAGTTTTTCCTTCTCATTGAATAACCCACCACGCGCCAAAGTCCAAATCAATTATCGTAGACATCCAGAATTAGCCTTATTTAGAGATGACCCCATATATGAAGATCTCAACTTGAAGTTACCAGCCTTGAAAGTTTTTAATGCGATTAGTCAGAGAGTTGAAGAACTTATTTATAAGCATAGGATTCATTATTGGTCTTTTAGTGCCACTTCAACTAAAAAAGCCAATGTTTATGAAAAACTTTTAAAGCGATGGATGAGTCGTAACACCATGGTCTTTAAATATGATCGTGTGGGAAATGATTTTTATGTATATGTAGAGAACAATTTTAATGAGTAATATTGCCATAATATAAAGAATCTAATGCGGATATTGATTAAAAGTTCTTGAAGATCTAGAAAGCTTAAAACTGAAATGTGTTAAATATAGTAAGTGTATTTTTGTCGTATATACAAAAAAATGAGGGGAGTTAAGTGTTAAACACGGCGCAAAACAATAGAGCTTTGAAAGATTATTTATACAACTTACAGATTGATATTTACGACACTGAAGGACTTCCACAATCGTTTCACAATACGGTAAAAGCCAATATCACATTCACTAAAAAACTAAATGACTTTAAACAGCTGATTGATTGTTTAAGTGGAGACCGTTGCTTTAAACCTTGGGTATGGGAAACAGAGGAAGTGTTGGAACAGTCTGAACGATATATACGTGATTTTGCATATCAAGACATAGCGGTACAGCAATTTATCCAAGCGCATCAAGATTTAGCAATTAGAATTTTAGAGCTAGCTGGTCGTATATACGAAGGACATTGGGCTCATGGGGTGTCAAAAGAAACAGACCAGCAATTTTATGACCTGACAGAGTTTTGTAGACGTATATGGTTAAAAGAAAGTAAAGCTTGGGTAGCATTGGCTAGAGCATGGCGTAAGAGAAACCAAAAGTAAGTAGCTATTAAGATTTAAAACAGTAGATTTTGAAAGATTGGGGTAAAGAGTGTCAGTAGAGCAACACCAACAATTATTATGGAATCAGTTCTTAGAGGCTTGGCCACTTGGGCGACTGAGAAATATGACCATCGAGGAATACTCCCAGGCTGGAGATAAAGAAAATTTTACATATTGCCTAGAACGGGAAACCAAACCAATAGCAAATATTTTAGGTGGCTCAGCATTTAAGTTCGGTATATTTCACCGCAGTGCTACGGAAGAAAAACTCGATGGAAAAGGCAAGATATATCAAGATGGATATGCTTGGTTAGAAAAATATGGTGCGACCAAAGAACAAGCATTTGCAGAAATTAAAAGACGAATAATTGAAACAATTGAAAATGCACAAACAGGGAATTTAGAAGCTATTGATGCTTTGGATTTTTCACCTGTAGTGAAATGGAAAATAGCCTTTTTATATCAAAATCAGACACAGCCGAAAATCATCTCTATTTTTTCAAAGACGATGCTGGACTTTCTGACAAAGGATAAAAAGTTAAATTATGCTCAGACTTATCAATATGAACCGTACCGGGTTTGTCGGAGAGTCAATATTCTGAGAGACTATCCCGATGACAAAATTAAAATATACCCCTGAAATCAGAGAAAGAGCGGTTCAATTATTGATTGAATCTGAAAAAGATTATCCATCGAATTGGGCTGCGATCACCGCTATTGCTCCCAAGATAGGTTGTACTCCTGAAACACTACGTGTTTGGTATCAAAAATATTTAGATAAACAAAATCCAGTTAAAGTACAGCAGCTTTCAGACCAAGAACGTATCAAACAACTCGAACGCGAAAATAAAGAACTGCAACGCGCCAATGAAATTCTACGTAAAGCAGCCGCTTTTTTCGCCCAGGCGGAGCTCGACCGCCCACACAAATAATGGTGGATTTTATCCATAATAATAAAGAGCTGTACGGAGTCGAGGCGATTTGTAGAATTTTACCGATCGCACCTTCAACCTATTACCGGACTCTAGATCTCTGCGAAAATCCAGAACATCGAGCAAAGCGAGATTTACATGACTTGCATCATGCTGAGGAGATTAAACGAATTTGGAAAGAAAGTTCAGGTCGATACGGTGTGCGTAAGGTCTGGCAACAACTGAAACGTGAAGGCTATGTGATTGCACGTTGTACAGTTGCTCGATTGATGCAGAAGCTAGGTATACAAGGTGTTTGGCGCGGTAAGAATAAACAAACTACCCGTAGCCGGGATGACCAAAAACGGGCAGATGATTTAGTGAAACGTAATTTTAGTGCTGATCATCCAAACCAACTATGGGTCGGTGACTTTACGTATATTCAAACTCATTCAGGCTGGGTCTATACCGCCTTTATTATTGATGTGTTTTCACGAGCAATTGTTGGATGGAAAGTATCTACACGGATGAATACAGATATGGTGCTCGATGCATTGGAGCAAGCATTGCATGATCGCGGCATGCCAAAGAATGTGATTCATCATTCCGACAGAGGTGTGCAATATCTTTCCATTCGCTATACCAATCGTTTAGAAGCAGCAAATTTACGAGCATCAGTCGGTACGACTGGTGATTCATACGATAATGCTTTGGCTGAAACGGTGAATGGCTTATACAAAACAGAGGTAATTGAATATCTAAAAGCAGATTGGCAAGGTTTAGCAGATGTACAACTTGCGACACTAAACTGGGTAGATTGGTTCAATAAAAAGCGTGTACACAGTGCACTGGGTTATGTATCGCCTTTTGAGTTTGAAGCAATGTACTATGATAAGATTAACCCGTTAGGTCAGGTGGCCTAACTTAAATAAAAAAGTCTCCGACAAACCCGGTACGGTTCACTAAGTTATTTTATTGAACATATATCGTACTTTATCTATCCGACTATTTGGACGACGGGGCTGGCAAACAGGTTCACCGGTAGTAACATGGTACCCTTTTAACTCTGTTAAACAAACACTACGTCCATTTGTAAAGAAAGTTAAATCACTACGATATTCTTGAATACACCGAGCAGGGATTTCTCCACTAAGAATGACCTCATTATTTTTCAATTGAGTGTCTACGATGTTCGCACAATATTTAGGAGCATCGTTGTATGCTCGTGAAAGATATTCCTGTGGCGCATAAATTTTAAAACTAAGATATGGCTCTAACAATTCTGTTCCAGCTTTTTTTAAGACTTGTTCCAATACAATAGGAGCAAGCATCCGAAAATCTGCTGGGGTACTAACAGGGCTATAGTATAAGCCATACTTAAAACAGATTTTACAATCCGTCACATTCCAACCATATAATCCTTGTTCGCAACCATAGCGTATCCCTTCCATAACTGCATTTTGAAATGATTGATTTAAGTATCCAAGAGAAACCGAGCTCTCATACTGCATTCCACTTCCCAACGGAAGCGGTGATACAGATAAACCAATGGAAGCCCAGAAAGGATTTGGCGGCACTTCGATGTGAATGGTATATTCTGCATTTTTTAACGGTCTCTCCATATAAATGACTGTAGGCTCTTTTAGTTCTATCTCCACATGATACTTTTCTTGCAACAGTGCACTAATCACTTCCATTTGTACTTTCCCTAAGAAAGAAAGTATAATTTCATGTGTCGTAGAATCCACGTAATATCGTAGAAGCGGATCACTATCTGAGATTTCCAAAAGGGCATCAAGCAACATTTCTCTCTGTTCAGGTTTACTCGGTTCAACAGTTGTTTGTAGTAGAGGGTGCGGATTTTCAATCTTTTTTCTCTGTGGCAATAGTTTTGTATCTCCAAGAACACTATTTAACTTCAAAAACTCATTTTGCAAAATAACAATTTCTCCAGAATAAGCTCTATCAATCTTACATAATTCACCATTTATTGAAGTATACATTTCTGTAACTTTTATTTTTTCTTTTTCTGATACTCTAACCGAATCTCGTAAATGTAGTACTCCACTATAAAGGCGTATATATGCAAGACGTTGTCTTTTTTTTGTATATTCAATTTTGAAAACATTTCCGCAAAGTTCAGACGGACCTCGATGTGTTGATGAATAAAATTTATTCGTAATCACTTCTATAAGGTTATCAATCCCTATATTGTTTTTTGCACTTCCGTGATAAACAGGGAACAGGGAACAATTATGAAATCTTATGCTTTCCTCTTGTTCGAGTTCCAATGCTTCTAATGATTTACCGGACATATATTTCTCTAAAAGGTCATCGTTTCCCTCTATTACCGTATCCCATTGTTCAGATTCGGTAAAGTTCGTCACACACATATTAGGATACAGTTCTACCTTCTGTTTGATTACAATTTCGGCAGAAAGTTTCTCTTTAATATCCTGATAAACCGTTGATAAATCAATTCCATTTTGGTCAATCTTATTGATAAAAAAGATTGTGGGAATCCCCATTTTCCTAAGTGCATGAAATAATATACGAGTTTGTGCTTGTACGCCATCTTTTGCAGAAATCAGTAGAATTGCCCCATCTAAAACTGATAATGAACGATATACTTCTGCTAAGAAATCCATATGTCCTGGCGTGTCTATGATGTTCACCTTCGTATTTTCCCACTGAAAAGAGGTTATTCCTGTCTGAATTGTAATTCCTCTCTGACGTTCTAAAAGCGTATTATCCGTCCTCGTTGTACCTTTGTCCACGCTTCCTAATTCTGTAATCGCTCCACTGTTATATAATAAGCTTTCTGTTAAGGTAGTTTTTCCTGCATCAACATGAGCTAAAACTCCAATATTAATAATTTTCATGTGATTTTCCTCCATTCAAAAACCCAAAAGGGCATAAAAATCCCAGTGATAAATACTTTTATCACTGGGATTTTTATGCATAACCATAGGTATACAAAGCATACAGATATTCTCTGGATACTTTAGAATCACATGATAAAGGTATTCTTAAACTGGGTACAAAAAACTAAGCCCTCCTAAAAAAGGACATCTAATTATGAACCGTCCCGGGATTGTCGGAGACCTAAAACTCTGAGACAATACCCTTATGAAAAGCAAACAATACCCAACAGAAGTTAAGAAAAGAGCCGTCGAATTACTGATTGAATCACAAAAAGATTATCCCTCATTATGGGCGGCTATCCAAGCCATCGCCCCCAAATTTGGCTGCACACCCGAAACCCTACGCTCATGGCATCAAAAGCACCTAGCTAAGCAAAATCCTGTGACCGTTAGCACTGAAAGCCAAGCGGCTCGTATCGCTGAGCTTGAGCGAGAAATCAGAGAACTCAAACAAGCGAACGAAATTATTCGAAAGGCAGCCGCTTTTTTCGCCCAGGCGGAGCTCGGCCGCCCACACAAGTGATGGTCAAATTCATTGATGATGAAAAAGAAAAATATGGGGTCGAGCCGATTTGTAGAATACTGCCAATTGCCCCATCTAGCTACTATCGCGTCAAAGCTGAACAGGAAAACCCAGAGAAGCAAAGTCGACGCAAACAAAGCGACAAACACCTCATGGCACAAATCAAACAGATTTGGCAAGACAGTGGCTGTCGTTACGGCATTCGTAAAGTCTGGCACAAGCTTAAGCAAGATGGCATGCCAAAGCTTGGTCGCTGTACCGTTACGCCTTATGAAACAGCTAGGTATTCAAGGCGTATGGCGAGGCAAAGGCAAAATCACCACCAAACAGCGACCAGGACAACAAAGTCCCGATGATTTGGTCAAACGCAACTTTACTGCAGATAGCCCAAACAAGCTGTGGGTGGCTGACTTTACCTATATCAAGACCAAAACAGGCTGGGTCTATACCGCCTTTGTCACCGACGTATTCAAGCGAGTTATTGTGGGTTGGAAAGTATCGAATCATATGGACACTCAGCTAGTTCTAGATGCCCTAAATCAAGCATTAGACGCTAGAGGCAGACCAAGCGGAGTAATTCATCATTCTGATAAAGGTAGTCAGTATCTATCGATTAAGTACGGTGAACGGCTTAAACAATCGGGGCTTGCCGCATCAGTCGGCACGACAGGTGACTCTTATGATAATGCCCTAGCTGAAAGTGTGAATGGGCTATATAAAGCGGAGGTGATTGATTATTTGAAACAGGAATGGGATGGCGTAAATGATGTTGCGCTAGCAACCCTTGATTGGGTACACTGGTACAACCATGAACGATTGCATTCTACCAATGGATATGTATCGCCTGTTGATGCGGAAAATATCTACTATTGTTCATTAATTCCGTCAGGCTATGCTGCCTGACTCAAGCAAACCTGTCTCCGATAAAACCAGGACGGTTCAATATCTAATTCGTCAACAGGGTGATAGATCATTACTGCAGTACAGTAATGACTTAGTGCAAGAATATATTGATGCGCATCCGAAACAAGGACATTTGACACCCGCTGAAGCAGATGAAATTTTAAATGCAAAATATCCAGATCAATATATAAGTCGGCAGAAAATGACAGTGGTCACGAATGAAAATGGTCGTGAAATTGCATTGGTTTTAACAGGTTCTAAAGCGAGTTTCTTTATCGAGATTGATCCATCTGATACTCAGGATTTTCAATTTCAGTTTAAATCTACGCAAAATGTAGCATCAGGTAAATACACTGAATCTGATGGACGCCACAGTGGATTAAAATCACAAAGTAAAAATTTGTGGTTAGGTAATAAAATTTATTACATTGAAATTAGCTCTGCAGAAGAATTAGAGAAATTTTGTAATTGGTATGAGCAAAGCCATGACCAGACTACGGCGCTGGAACGTAAAATTAATGCATTCTTAGAATTATGGCCTGCTGAACGCCTGAAAAATTTAACCGTTGAAGAATATCATCAAGCTAGAAACAAAGATTGCTTCATTGCTCAGATTGACAGTTTTGATCCAACACAAGGCGATCCTACCTTTGCTTGCTATTTTGATCTTTGGGAGCCAGTCAGCTTAGGTGACCATGATAAATATCATAATGAAAGACCATATTCATGGAATAAAAGACTTGGAGATAATGCTGAACAGGCCTTTCAGAAGATCAAACAGGAAATACTAGAGATTGTAGATGCAGCTCAGCGCCGTGATTTAAATGCAATTGCCGATATTCAGTTTACTAAAGGACTGAAATGGATGATTGCGTTTTTGTATCAGGACTTTAGCAATCCTTGTGTGATTCCCATAGTAGGGGAAACTAACATAAAAAGGATTGGCTATGAATCCTATGTAAAAACGCCAGTACTAGAGTTTTTGCCTATTTTACTGGCAGATCAGGGAGATCTAGAGTTTTTCCCATATGTGGAAAAACTATTTGCGAAGGTCAAAAAAGGCTATTTAGATAACAAACAGAAGAAACAGCAAACTAAAGAATTAATGGAAGAAGTTATGATTCAACAACCTTTAAACCGTATTTTATTTGGTGCAGCAGGGACGGGTAAAACCTTTCATTGCATTAATCATGCCTTATCCATCATTGAAAATAAGCCTTTAGATGTTTTAGAGCAAGAAGATCGCACGGTGCTAAAAACACGTTTTGATCAATATAAAGAACAAGGTCAAATTAAGTTTGTCACTTTCCACCAAAGCTTTAGCTATGAAGACTTTGTAGAAGGGATTCGGGCTGAAACGGATGAACATGGAAGTTTAACTTATAATGTAAAATCTGGAGTTTTCAAAGAAATCTGTGAAGATGCTGAGCTTGAAAGCGAAGTAAAGAGTTCAAAAACTTTAGTTCCTACGGAAGCAAGCATAAATCAGGTAATTGAGAGTCTTATTCAAAAAGCTAAGTTGGAGGAGCAAACATTTTATACAAAGCGGAATGTTGAATTTAAAGTAACAAGTAATGCATCTGGTACTTTATTTGCACAAACATCTAAAGATACAAGTATATCTTTATCATTAAGACATATTAAAAATTACCTTAAATTTCAATCTAAAAATATTGTAGATAATAGGGCTTATGAATGGGCAATTGCCAATTCATTGAGTTCGGAAATCCAATTTGAAGACATAGACAAACAAATAAAACCTTATGTATTGATTGTTGATGAAATTAATCGAGGTAACATTTCTCGTATCTTTGGTGAGCTCATTACCTTAATTGAAGACTCTAAACGTCAAGGTGCTGAAGAAGAATTATCTGTAACGCTGCCATACTCAAAAGAAGAATTCTGTGTTCCAAGTAATGTCTACATTATTGGCACAATGAACTCGTCAGACCGTTCTTTAACAGGCTTAGACATTGCTTTGCGCCGTCGCTTTACCTTTGTTGAAATGCCACCGAAGCCAGAGTTATTGAATGATATTGAGGTGGAAGGGGTGAATATTGGCAAGCTATTAGAAGTCATCAATCAGCGTATTGAGGTGTTATTAGATCGAGATCACTGTATTGGTCATGCCAACTTTATGAATTTGAAGAAACAGCCAACACTTGAGAATTTAACATTAATCTTCAAACAAAAAATAATTCCTCAACTTCAGGAGTACTTCTTTGATGATTGGTCAAAAATCAATATGGTGTTAAATGCCAATGGCATGTTGAAGCCTAAAGCTGTTGAGCGCTCGGTATTATTTCCAAATGTAGATAGTGAGCCAGAAAGGTTCTTCGAAGAACAGAAAACGTGGCAATTGGTAGATACGGCTTTTGATTCGATCACAAGCTTTAGCAAAATCATCAAGCATTAATCGGGGATTTATATGCATGATTTTACCGTGAGAGAATATGCCTTCATCAGCGTTGCTTATGAAGGTTGTCCTACCTCAAGCTTAGACCATGCTTATATTCCTGAAAAAGCATTTGAGCATCTGTGTGATCTCTCTGCTTCTTTTTCCAAGCATGGCGCAAGAGTCTTTGAACTTGCAGGACGTAGAAAGATAAAGCTAGACCAGTATGTTGGTGTAATTGAAACGCCGTGTGGTACACGTATAGAGATATTACCGAAGCATGTAGAGCTGAATGGAACAAGTGATCAAGAGCTTATTTTAGCAGAGCGTAAACTCCTACAAAAAATGTTGAGTGTATCTTTACACTTACCTTATAGAGAGGCAGGGAGTGCAAATCTAAATCGTTTTAAACAACCTCTGCATGAATGGATTATTACTCAGTTCCTCGCGTCATTTGAGCGTTTATTGCAACGTGGTTTACGATTTGACTATAACCGTGTGCAAGAAGAACAAAAGTTTCTACGTGGGCAATTACAGCATGTGAAATATATGCGACAGCCACCTGCAAAGAAACATATATTCCCGATTGAGCATGATGTTTATGAGGTCAATCGACCTGAGAACCGTCTGATTCGTACAGCGTTGGAAGTCATTTGTAAAAAGACCAAAGATGCGAACAATTGGAAACTTGCCCAAGAACTCAGGTTGATGACCAGTGAAATACCACGAAGCCAAAAGATTCAGCAGGATTTTAGACAATGGCAGTCAGGTCGCTTACTTGCGCTATATGCTGAGATCAAACCTTGGACAGAATTGATTTTAGGTGAGTACATGCCTGTATCTACACAAGGTGAATGGCGGGGCATGAGTCTATTATTCCCGATGGAAAAGCTCTTTGAATACTTTGTGGCTTATCATTTGCGCCGTGGATTACCTGAATATCAGGTTAAAACACAGCATGCGACAGAGCATATTTGTGAACATCAAATGAGTAAGATATTTAAGTTAAAGCCTGATATTTTTATTGATCGCTCCAAAGCTAAAATGCCGAACATTGTGCTGGATACTAAGTGGAAGCTGATTGATCAAAATGAGCGTAGTGGACGATATGGCTTAAAGGACAGTGATATTCAGCAGATGTTTGCGTACAGTCACTATTACTTGAAACATGAGAGTGAAGTGATCTTGGTGTATCCATACCGAGCAGGGAAATTTGACCAACCTCTAGATGATTTTGACTTTAGGCGTACAAGTGGTGCAAAGCTTCGAGTAGTACCGTTTAACTTGGATGAGCCAGAAAATTTCAAAATAATTTAATGTGAAGGTTACCTATTAAGTACAAAGTTTGGTACTGAAAGCCTCTTTTTTGATGATTAAGTACAATTTTCTATACTTAATCATCAGCCGTACTGGATTTGCATTATGAAACGGAAAACCTATACCTTTGTGAAAAAGGGATTAGGATGCAATCGGCGATATGGCTACTAAAGAAAAAATTGTAATTGATCAATTTTTAAAATTTAAGCAAGGGGGGGTGTTCTGTCGCTTCGATTTTGGTATAGAAATAAGCGATAAAGAACTAAAACGGATTTTATATCAATTTATTCAGTCAGGTGAGGTGCAGGTCATCTTGTCTAAAGTTTATTATAAAGTTGAAATGAATAAACTCAGCCAATTTAAAAATAAACCGTTGAGTCCTGATATCACTGATGTACTGGAAACTCTGTCGAGAGCCACGGCGCTCAAATTTCAGGTGCATGGTGGAGTCGCTGCTAATCGGCTAGGACTAAGTACTCAAGTGCCTCTTATTCATGTTTTTTATACAACGGGAAGATCTAGAGATATTAAACTTTACGGGCAAACTGTACGTTTCATCCGTACTCGTTGTTTAGATGTATTCCAGTATGCTTATAAGCCAGTTGGATTGGCAATTTCCGCATTATATTTTTTAGGTCCACAAATTGTTAATGGAGTTATGATTAAGCAGTTAAAAAAAACATTGGGTGAAAATGACTATCAGAGGTTGATAAAAGCTAAAAAACCGTTATGGATAGAAAATAGGATATTGGAAGTTGAAAAAAAATATTAAGAAAATATGAAATAGAACTTATGGTTATGCGATATCACATAAGGCTACGGCATATTTGTCATTAATAACAGAGTAGAATATTTAAATCCAAACCAGATAAATTCATAGATCATTCAAAAAATATTTAGTGTGTACTTAGTATGCTAAATGCAATATTTTGCACTTAAAGCTATTTTTTGACGATTAAGTACAATTTTGTGTACTTAATCATTAGCCATGCTAAATTTGCATTGTTAAAAGGAAATGACATATCTTCGTATTAGGATCATTAATATCAACAAAATATGCAATTTCACCGTAATGACTTTCCGACATCGATTGCTGAAGCCTTAGGAGATCGGCTAAAACGTGCACGCCTCAATAAGAATTTAACTCAGCATGAAGTTGCTCAGTTGGCATGGATTTCGAGACGGGCAGTATTGAAAGCTGAGAAAGGGGATGTTCGCCTAGCGGATTTAGTAGCGATTTTACAGGCTCTAGATTTGGTTGATCAGTTAAATTTATTTTTACCAGAGCAACCATTATCACCAATCCAACTTTTGAAGTTACGAGGTAAAACTCGTAAACGAGCATCGGGTAATGCCAATACGGATAATAATAAAAGCTCAGAAGTCTTAGATTGGTAGTGTTTAGCTAGTAGCAAAGCGAGAAAGATTTTTTCTTTTTTAGTTGAGACTGAAACTACTATTTTTACTTCTAGTTAAATGATTTTAAGTTATTGATTTAATTCAAATAAAATGGTTTTTTGGGTTTGTATCTTGATACAGACGATATACAAGCGAGAAAGATTTTTACTTTTATTTGATTTTGAAGCCACTGTTTAAAATTTATTTTTAGATTTCAAGTTATTGATTTTATTAAATGTTAAAGTAATTCTAGTTCGTAATTTGATAATGATGATATAAGCGAGAAAGTTTTTTCTCATTAACTAATTAAAAAATGGTAGAACTATAAACAATAATGAGCTTAAAAGTCGCATTTACTTTTATTTTATTATCAGGCTTTATTCATTAGAAGATTGCAGATTGCTTAAAATCCTTCACGGGTAAGGTATATGGGCTATGGTAGAAATAGTTAAATACATTGATGGACAACAATTCTCCGCTGTCTATATTGTGGGGGACTTACATGGTTGCTATAGCTTGTTGATGCAAGAACTTAAAAAAATTAATTTTGATTTTTCAAATGATTTACTTATTTGTACAGGTGATCTCATAGACCGTGGTACTGAAAATTTAGAGTGTGTTAGGTTATTAGAACAACCATGGTTTTGTACAGTACGTGGAAATCATGAAGAAATGTGTATTAGAGGTCAATATGATCACAAAATAAAAGATATTCATGCACGCAATGGTGGCGAATGGTTTTATCAACTCAGCTCAAGAAAGCAATCCGAAATTAGCTCCCGTTTTCAACAATTACCATTGGTTATAGAAGTTCAATTAAAAAATAAAAAGATTGGTGTGGTACATGCGGATATTGATATTCATGATTGGAATGTTTTTAAGGTAGATATTATGCAAGGTGACTATAAAATATCAGGTGTAACTTCTGCTTATAATAATGCGTTATGGGGGAGAGGGCGTATTAGGAGTTATTCAGATGCATATGATGTTGTTAGTAATATTGATGAAATTTATTTAGGTCACACTATTGTAAAAGAGCATATTCAAATTGATAATTGCCATTATATAGATGTTGGATCTTCTTTTACGAAGAAGCTTTGTCTTATCAAAGTACAATAAAAATAATTATATCAATAAATAATCTTTCGTATATATATTTTCAATTAAAACAAGCGGTTGAATGTATTTTACTTTTTTGTTAGTTTCTAATTTTTGGAGAAAATATAATGCAATTATTTGCCGATGAAGAGCCAAAAGCTGTCTTGGACATGATGAATAATTATGTAGTATCTGTTTTAGGTTATGATTTGAATGAGTTAGAATTTCAACCTGCTGTAGATGCAAGAATTGATATTTTTCATGCTCTTTTCCATAAAGGAGAAGATGATCTTTATATTAGGTTTGGGAAATATTGTGAATATAGTGGAAAAGTTATCGTTGTCGCTAGAATTGGTTTTGAAAAACAAAAAAGAGGATATGGAACGGCTCTGATATCTAGATTGATAAGGATAGCTGAAAAATATAATTATGAAAAAATTATTTTTGAAGCAGCAAATTCCAAATGTAAAGCATTTGCGAAAAAAATAGGTTTTGCTAATGAAATGAATCAATCAATTGAACTAATAAAGCAAGCTATACAATTAAAGAGTTAAAGATTTTCTATAGCCCTAGAGATATAGTCGAAGAATTTTAACTACATTTCTAGGGAATTCATATTTCTAATCATTGATGTTATTTCATAATTTTTTCTGTCTAAAATAATATATACATATAGGATTAGACTAATTCACCAGACTTAAACAAGCCAAAGATTATTTTTTACAAAAAATTACAATAAAAAGCACTTATTTTCTTGTATCACTATGTGTATCACTAAATTATTTTTGTTAAATAAATTATTTAAAATCATGAGGTTAAATAATGGTACGGTAGAGGATATAAGAACAGGCGATCTGCCTAAGCACCTGGTAGGTAAAAGTCGTTTAAAACGTAATGGGGAAGTGATTTGGGAAAAAGAGTTTCTTTCAGGTGAAAACAATATGTGTCATAGCCTGAGTAATCTTGAATATCACCATTTCAAATACCAACAGTTCCTCAAACCAGGGGATGTGCATATTCATTATTTCGGAACAGCCACACTGTCTTTTGCAGACGGTATGAAAGCTGAAATTGGTGATGAATTTGAAATTGAAATGAAAGAGTTTGGACAACCCTTAGTTAATAGATTGGCACCAACTCAACCTGAATTACCAATTGGCTCAGTTATAACTCTTTAAGGATCTTAGATATGAATTTTGGACACAACTTTATAGCAGGTAGTCGTAGTGCTGAAGGCGATAAAATCCTTAAAAGCCTGAATGCCACCACAGGTGAGGCACTGGATTTCGATTTCCATCAGGCCACCGAACAGGAAGTCAACCGTGCAGTAGAAGCTGCCCATGCTGCATTTAAAACCTATCGCCATACTTCTCCTGAACAGCGGGCTCTATTCTTAGAATCCATCGCAGATGAACTCGATGCTTTGGGTGAAGACTTCCTCAATACGATTTCTCAAGAAACGGCTTTACCTATTGCTCGTCTGCAAGGTGAACGCGGCCGTACCAGCGGGCAAATGCGCCTGTTCGCGAAAGTATTACGTCGCGGTGATTTCCTGGGTGCACGAATTGATACCGCACTACCAGACCGTCAACCTTTACCACGACCAGACTTACGTCAGATTAAAATCGGTGTAGGGCCAGTTGCCGTTTTTGGGGCAAGTAACTTTCCTTTAGCTTTCTCCACTGCCGGAGGTGATACCGCTTCTGCATTAGCAGCAGGTTGTTCAGTAGTAGTTAAAGCGCATAGCGGTCATATGGCCACAGCAGACTATGTGGCTCAAGCCATTGAACGTGCCGTTGAAAAGACTGGCATGCCTAAGGGTGTATTTAATATGATCTATGGCAATGCAGTCGGTACCTTACTGGTCAAACATCCCCTGATTCAGGCTGTAGGATTTACCGGTTCTCTGAAAGGTGGCCGTGCACTATGCGATATGGCAGCAGCCCGTCCGCAGCCTATTCCAGTCTTTGCAGAAATGAGTAGTATCAATCCAATGCTGATGTTACCAGAAGCCTTAAAAAACCGTGGTGATCAGATCGCCCAGGAGCTGGCGGATTCAGTAGTCCTCGGTTGTGGTCAGTTCTGTACCAATCCTGGATTGATTCTCGGAATTAAATCGCCTGAATATACCCAACTGATCGAACAGCTCAGTGAAATCATGGCAAACAAGCCACCTCAGACCATGCTCAATGCAGGTACTTTAAAAAGCTATACATCAGGTCTGTCTCATTTAGCCGAGCATGCAGGGATTCAGCATCTGGCAGGTCAGGATCAGCAAGGAGATCAGGCATTACCTCAGTTGTTTAAAGCGGATGTGGAGCTACTACTTGCAGGAAATCAGTTACTGCAGGAAGAAATCTTTGGCCCAACCACCATCGTAATTGAAGTGGAAGACAAGGCACAGTTACTTCAGGCACTCAGCAGTATGAATGGACAGTTAACAGCCTCACTGATTGCAGAAGATCAGGATCTGGAAGAATTCGCGGAAGTAGTACCGGTATTAGAAGAAAAGGCTGGCCGTTTGTTGTTGAATGGCTATCCGACCGGGGTAGAAGTTTGTGATGCCATGGTACATGGTGGCCCTTATCCGGCCACTTCCGATTCACGTGGCACTTCTGTAGGTACCCTGGCCATTGATCGTTATCTTCGTCCGGTCTGCTACCAGAACTATCCACAAAATCTGTTGCCGGAGGCATTGAGAGATGAGAATCCACTAAATCTGTTAAGACTGGTCAATGGTGAAATGACCCGGGATCGTATCTAAAAGAGAAGACATATATAGCCAGAAGGCGGGGAACTCTATTTAACTAGGTTGCCCACTTCTAAAAAAACATAGAGGTCTATACAGACTACTAAATGCTCGCAATGAGTTAAGTATGAATTTATCTGCTTAGCCTAGATAACCATAATCTCAATAATAAATTAAGAAACATTTAAGGATGAATGTAATGAATACTCTTGTGAAATTTTCACTAGTGGTAGGGACACTTATGCCTTTATCACCTGAGTTATTGGCAAATGAACTATTTGAAGACGGTCAATTTGATGTAGTCAACCGCAATTTTTATTTTTATCGTGATTTTAGAAATGGAGCTTCAAATCCTTCGGGCGCAAACACACAGTTAGCAGAAGAAGATAGAGAAGGCTATCGTAGTGAATGGGCGCATGGTGTCATGGCAAAGTATACGTCTGGTTATACTGATACCGCCTTGCAAATAGGATTTGATACGTATGGCATGGCAGCTATAAAACTATACAGTGATGAAGTTAAGACTGGTACGAATTTAATAGAATTTGATCCTGTAACTGGTAAGACTAAAAGCTTCAATGGAGAAGTTGGAGGTGCCTTAAAAGTCAAATATAAAGACACTGTATTGACCTATGGTAATCAATTTCCCAATGTACCAGTATTAGCGACCAATACATCTCGATTACTCCCATCTGTGAGTACAGGTGTAACTTTACAGAATACATCTATAGATCATTTAGAATTAAATGCCGGTTATTTTTATAGTATGAATCCGGTAGATTCCACAAAGGATTTAAACTTTTTTACTACAGATTATGGCTCAGCTGCTGGTATTAAAGCTGATAGTGTTAGTTTTGCTGGTGGAACCTATAAATTACCAAACACATCCGTAACTGCTTATGCTTCTGAATTAGAAGATGTTTGGAAACAATTCTTTCTAGGTGCAAATTTCCAGCATGCTCTTGAGAATAACCATAAATTTAAAGCAGCCTTTGCCGGATATAGTAATAAAGATACGGGCAAAAAAGTTGCAGGTAATATCGAAGCAAATATTGTGTCTGGTTTAGTGGGATATCAGCTAGATCAACATACTATTTCTCTAGGATATCAACAGGTATTTGGTGATGAACCTTTTGACTGGGTAGGATACTCCACAATTGGCGGTAATATTTCAATTTTAAATGCAGCGCAGTTTGCTAGTTTTTCTGAAGCAAATGAAAAATCACTCCAGCTTAAATATGAAACAGATCTGAGCACTTATGGATTGCCCGGCCTAAGCCTAATGGGGCGGTATATTTATGGTTGGGATGTAGACAATAGTAATAGTGACAATACTTTTTATACTCGAAGATTTATTTACGACCCTAGCAAAGACAATAAGCATTGGGAACGTAACATTCAATTAGCTTATAAGGTTGCTTCGGGTTTTGCTAAAGGTATGGATATTAAATTGCGACAAGCTACTCACCGAGCGACTAAAGGCTATCGATATAATGATATTGATGAGCTTCGGGTTATTATTGAATATCCTTTTTCATTTTAAATGACTCAAAACTCTTAAATATTTTCATTTTTAAATTTGAGTAGAGTAAATTGTTCTAGGATGATTCTTTATGAGTCATCCTGAAACTATTTTGAATTAAAAAATAATTTACATTGTTTATAGGCTATTTAAGCCATCCAAGGTTTAAATTACCTCAAGTCTCTTCTTGCACCTTATTAGTTCGATTAAAAAAATGCACATAATTTAAACTGAAGAAAGAGTAGAAAAATGACTATTGTTTAAGTTGTCTTAAGTCTTCAGGATCAACTTTCAATTTATCAGGTGCAGATCATAAATTTCGATAGGAAGGAGCAGATCTGTTTCAATTCGCTTTTTAACCCATACTTATGGAAATTACGGCCATTGATAATTTATTTTCATGATACCCAACATGTAGATAAAAATTGATGGCAAAAAACCGAATTAAGCACACATTAAGTTTATAGGTGAATTTGTCTGATTTTTAATTTAAGTAATTGAATTATAATGATTAAATTATGATTTTTGGTAAAATTAAGCAAAATCTGCAAATTAACCTTCTAATGCACAAATCGCATGGTTTGGCAATGTGCCGATTCGAAAAAAGGTTCATTTTCACGTAGAATACTGCTGTCGGTGAATCACGCTGACAATTTTTACGAATTTTTCAGGCAAAGTTGAATATGTATTGATATTCCTTTGACTGAGGTGCAACCAGCACCACTACTTTCAAAGTTTATTTAAGTAACCGGTTCGCTGAAATTAGGCCAAAAGCCTGATGATCAGAAACTCAATCCAAAGCAAGGGGCTATATATGGCTGGTGGAAAGTCAACAATCATTTACACACTGACCGACGAGGCGCCATTATTGGCGACTTACTCTCTACTGCCGATCATTGAGACCTTTACTAAGCCGGCGGGCGTTGAGATTGTTAAGACAGACATCTCTGTAGCCGCACGCGTACTTGCAGAATTCGCAGACTATCTAAGCGATGAGCAGAAAGTTTCAGATAACCTGGCAGAATTAGGTCGTCTTACTCAGGACCCAGATACTAATATCATTAAACTCCCTAATATTAGTGCGTCTGTTGCTCAGTTGACGTCATGCATTAAAGAACTTCAGTCTAAGGGCTATGCACTGCCTGATTATCCGGAAAACCCGACTACTGAAGAAGAAAAAGCAATTAAAGCGCGTTATAGCAAGTGCCTAGGTTCAGCAGTGAACCCAGTACTTCGTGAAGGTAACTCTGACCGTCGTGCGCCGACAGCAGTGAAAAACTACGCGAAAAAACACCCACATTCTATGGGTGAATGGAAACCTTGGTCACAAACTCACGTTTCTCACATGCAAGAAGGCGACTTCTACCATGGCGAAAAGTCTATGACTTTAGACCGTGCACGTAATGTGAAAATGGAACTGATCACCAAGTCTGGTGAAACTATCGTTCTTAAGCCAAAAGTTGCGCTTCAAGACGGCGAAATCATCGACTCAATGTTCATGAGCAAAAAAGCCCTTTGCGACTTCTATGAAAAAGAATTAGAAGATTGTAAAGAAGCTGGCATCCTGTTCTCTTTACACGTTAAAGCGACCATGATGAAAGTATCACACCCGATCGTATTCGGTCACTGTGTGCGTATTTACTACAAAGATGCGTTTGAGAAACACGGTAAATTATTCGACGAGCTCGGCATTAACGTAAACAACGGTATGGCTGGTCTTTACGAAAAAATCGAATCTTTACCGACTTCTTTACGTGAAGAAATCATTGAAGATCTTCATGCATGTCAAGAACACCGTCCAGCACTTGCGATGGTTGATTCTGCAAAAGGTATTACCAACTTCCATTCTCCAAACGACGTGATTGTAGATGCTTCTATGCCTGCAATGATCCGTACTGGCGGTAAAATGTGGGGTGCTGACGGTAAACCTTACGACTGTAAAGCAGTTATGCCTGAATCTACATTCGCACGTATTTATCAGGAAATGATCAACTTCTGTAAATGGAATGGTAACTTCGACCCACGTACTATGGGTACAGTTCCTAACGTTGGTCTGATGGCTCAAAAAGCTGAAGAATACGGTTCTCACGACAAGACTTTCGAAATTCCAGAAGCGGGTGTTGCGAACATCACTGACCTTGAAACTGGTGAAGTGTTGATGTCTCAAAACGTGGAAGAAGGTGATATCTGGCGTATGTGCCAGGTGAAAGACGCACCGATCCGCGACTGGGTGAAACTGGCTGTAACTCGTGCACGTAACTCTGGCATGCCAGCAATCTTCTGGCTTGACCCGTACCGTCCACACGAAAACGAACTGATCAAAAAAGTTCAAACATACCTGAAAGACCACGATACAGAAGGCTTGGACATCCAAATCATGTCTCAAGTACGTGCGATGCGTTATACACTTGAACGTGTTGCTCGTGGCCTAGATACCATTTCAGTAACAGGTAACATCCTGCGTGACTACCTGACTGACCTGTTCCCAATCATGGAGCTTGGTACTTCTGCGAAAATGCTGTCTATCGTGCCTCTAATGGCAGGTGGCGGTATGTACGAAACTGGTGCTGGTGGTTCTGCGCCTAAACACGTACAACAATTGGTAGAAGAAAACCACTTACGTTGGGATTCTCTAGGTGAGTTCTTGGCATTGGCTGTTTCTCTGGAAGAAATGGGCATTAAAGAAAACAATGCACGTGCGAAACTGCTTGCGAAAACACTGGATGCTGCGACTGGTAAATTGCTTGACAATGACAAGTCTCCATCACGTCGTACTGGCGAGCTAGACAACCGTGGCAGCCACTTCTACCTGGCTAAATTCTGGGCTGAAGAACTTGTAGCGCAAGACGAAGATGCAGAATTGAAAGCGAAATTTGCACCGATCGCTCAATCTCTTGCTGAAAATGAAGAGAAGATCGTGAGCGAATTGAATGCAGTTCAAGGCCAATCTGTAGATATCGGTGGTTACTATGCAGTTGATCCTGCAAAAGTAAATGCTGTAATGCGTCCAAGTGCTACATTGAACCAAATCATTGAATCACTAAACGCTTAATCAGGCTGTACTAGCTTTAAAGCTCGTAAAGTGAATAAAACCGGTGCTTAGGCGCCGGTTTTTTATTGTTTTTAGATATACATTTAGATAAGAAATGAAGAAATGAGATTTCAGTTAAGTTTCTGATCTATCGTTATTTGATTGAATAATCGAAATGATTAAAAAATAATTCTGAAATTGTTATATTGATTTAAAGTATAAGCGCTATATTAAAAAAAAGGTTTTATTGACCTGGGTAGGGTAGAGCCATGAGTAATCAGATATTCATACAGCAGACTTTTGATGGTCCGGTGGATATTGTTGGCGATATTCATGGTGAGATTGATGCGCTACAACAATTGTTAGAAGTATTGGGCTACGATCTGCAAGGTCGTCATCCTGAACAGCGTAAACTGATTTTTGTCGGGGATCTGTGTGATCGTGGACCAGACAGTATCGCTGTCATCAGACAGGTTAAAACCTTAATAGAAAATGGCAATGCGCAATGCATTCTGGGTAATCATGAAATCAACTTGTTAACCGATACGCTACGGGAAGGCAATGGCTGGTTTTTTGGTTCACCGCATCAGGATGATCTCAAAACTTTTGATTCAGTTCAGGCTTCAATTCAGGATCGTGCATGGATTCTAGAATTTCTAAACAGCCTGCCTTTGGCTCTAGATGCACCCCATTTAAGAATTGTGCATGCTTGCTGGGATACACAGGCAATTCAACAATTGAAATCTGTTCCTTTTAATTCAATCAGACAGGCTTATGATCATTTTGTCCTGAAAAATGAGCTTGAGTTACAGACTTTAGGCTTTGATGAATATATCCAGAGTGAACAGCAGCAATATCAGGGACAATTCAAGGATCCAGCAGCCAGTATTCCCTTATTAAAATATATCGCTGAAAAAGAGTTACGCGACCAGATGCAAAATCCGATTCGTACCTTAAGCTCAGGCGCAGAAAAAATTGCACAACGTCCAGTCTATGCAGGGGGGCGCTGGCGTATGATTGACCGTTTGCCATGGTGGGAGCGTTATACAGATAAGATACCTGTGGTGATTGGCCATTATTGGAGAAACTTTAAAACCACCGAAGAAAAATCCGGTCTGTTTAAGCATATTGATGCCTTGCAATGGTTTGGTCAGCAGCAGAATGTATTTTGTGTCGACTATTCAGTGGGCAGGCGTTATCGCGATCGTCAGCAACAGGCTGAGTTTGCCCATCATCTCGGGGCTTTAAGATGGCCTGAAAATCTGGTGATTTTTGAAGATGGCCAGCAGTATTTCACTCAAAAAATGACGTAAAAAAAGCAGCCACGAAGACTGCTTTTTTATTGAAATTAGCGGATTATTCCACTTCTACAATTTCAAAATCGTGAGTAATTTCGACCCCACCGTCAGATAGCATTTTACTGGCAGAACAGTATTTCTCAGCAGAAAGTTCTACGGCTTTAGCGACCTGTTTCTCTTTGATGCCTTTACCGCTGACCACAAAGTGTAGATGGATTTTGGTAAATACCGCAGGAATTGTATCGGCACGTTCTGCTTTTAATTCACAGCGAACATCAGTAATCTCCTGACGTGCTTTCTTTAAAATTGTCACAATGTCAAAAGAAGCACAACCGCCCAGACCGGTTAAAATCAGTTCCATTGGGCGAGGACCACGGTTTTCACCGCCATATTCAGGTGAACCATCCATGATGATACTGTGACCACTTTGAGTTTTTGCTTCAAAAGCAACATTCTCTAGCCAATGAACACTCGTTTGCATTGCAACTACCTAAAAAAAGCTATAAATTTACGAAGTAACTGTACACTAACATAAATTGGGTTGATAAGGAATTTCAATCCCACTGTGTGACAAGTTCACATTAGGTCTTGTGCGATCTATAAATTATCCATATTCGGAACTGTAAGCATGACTTCAAACTTTTCACAATTAAGCACAGACGCACTTTCGCCGGGGCAACTACCTGAATCAGTGAAGGCGTTATTAAAACGTGCATATATCAATCGCTATCCAAAACGTACCACGATCGTGGATGCAGGATCAGAATCTAAATCGCTGTATTTAATTCTGAAGGGGTCTGTGTCTATCATTCTTCGTGAAGATGATGAACGTGAGATTGTGGTAGCTTATTTAAATGCGGGAGACTTCTTTGGGGAAATGGGTCTTTTCGAAGCAAATCCACAGCGTACTGCAGAAGTGCGTACTCGTGATGTCTGTGAAATTGCTGAAATTACCTATGAAAACTTTCATGAAATTAGCAAACAATATCCAGACCTTAGCTATGCAGTTTTTGCCCAGCTGGTTCGCCGTCTGAAAAATACCACACGTAAAGTGACTGACCTGGCATTTATTGATGTATCTGGTCGTATCGCACGTTGTCTGATTGACTTGTCATCTCAGCCAGAAGCGATGATCTTGCCAAATGGTCGTCAGATCCGTATTACCCGTCAGGAAATTGGCCGTATTGTTGGGTGTTCACGTGAAATGGTCGGTCGTGTTCTAAAAACTCTAGAAGAACAGGGCATGATTGAAACCGATGGTAAGGCGATTCTGATTTTTGATGCATCGCTGGAAGAACCTGAAGCAGTGGGTGCTGGCGAGTTCGAAGACGAATAAGCCAAAAGCACGATAAAAAGCAAATCTTCGGATTTGCTTTTTTTATTCCTGTTTAAAAATTTCAGCCTGATTCAGAACATAACAAATTGGCACAAGCTTGTTAGAAAAGATGATTTAAGTCCGTCTTATAATTCCGATAGGCTATAGCACACTTGCTCTTGATAAATAACAGATAAACTTAAAGGACATTTTTATGCAATTCAGACCATTGGCGGATACGGGAATCTTATTGCCAGAAATCTGTTTGGGCACCATGACTTTTGGTGAGCAAAATACTCAGGAAGAGGCTTTTCAGCAATTAGACTATGCCTTGGAGCAAGGTTTATATTTCTGGGATACCGCAGAAATGTATCCGGTGCCACCCAAGCCTGAAACGCAAGGGGCAACTGAACGCATTATTGGTAACTGGATTGCTTCACGTGGTGGTCGTGACAAACTATTTTTAGCTTCGAAAATTGCGGGTCCGTCACAAGGTGGGAGCCATATCCGTGATGGTCAGACCCGGTTTGTGGCAGATGAGATTGCATCAGCAATTGATAATTCATTGTCACGTTTGCAAACTGATTATATCGACCTGTACCAATTGCACTGGCCTCAGCGCGCAACCAATTTCTTTGGCAAGCTGGGTTATGGCAATGCAGAAGCTGCAGATGATCGTGCCGTAACGAATCTGGAAGAAACCCTGACTGCTTTGCATGACGAAATTAAGAAAGGTCGTATCCGTTATATTGGCTTGTCCAATGAAACCCCTTGGGGCACCATGAAGTTCCTGCATCTGGCAGAGAAATTGGGACTTTCTAAATTTGTTAGCGTGCAAAATCCGTATAGCTTGCTGAATCGGACTTATGAAATTGGTATGTCGGAAATTGCCAAATACGAAGGTATAGGTTTGCTGGCTTATTCTCCACTGGCATTCGGTTATCTGACTGGTAAATTCCGAAATGGTGCACGTCCAGCCAATGCACGTGTGACTTTATTTTCACGTTTTAGCCGTTATAGCAATCCGGAAAGCGAGTGGGCCGTCGAGCAATATGCACAACTGGCTGAGCAGCATGGCCTGACCTTAACCCAGTTGTCACTGGCTTTCATTAAACAGCAGTTCTTCGTGACCAGTACCATTATCGGTGCGACCAATCTGGATCAGCTCAAAGAAAACATTCAGGCGTTTGACGTGAATCTGTCTGAAGAAGTCTTGCAGGGCATTGAAGCCATTCACCGTCAGCAACCCAATCCGGCACCATAATTGTTCAAGTGTTCTCTTTAAATGCCCTTCAAGTGAGGGCATTTTTGTTTCAATAAAGGATCAAATTTAATGATAAACAACATAGCGAGAAAAGGATAAAGGCAGCATAATCAAAACAAGATTCATCAATAGGATTTAATAAAAATGAATAATGAAACGGATATTTCTAAATCCCAAGTATTAGCCAAAGCTATATTCAACTTAGCTGAACAGTTGCAATTGCAAGAATCCGAGCTTGCATTAGTTCTGGATCTATCTAAAGCAGAATTATCGTCAATCATAAATCAAAAAGAATTAGAACCAGATACTAGCGCAGGTAAAAGAGCAATAACTTTAATCAATATCTATCAAGCGTTATTTAGCTTGAATGGTGGGGATTTGAGCTGGATGCGCCAGTTTATCAATTCGCCTAACAAGCTTTTGGATGAGCAAACGCCAAGATCCTTGATGCAAACAGAATATGGTTTGAGTGCAGTATTGCGATTACTAGGACGCTTGCAACCGCACTAAAGGTCTTTCTCTATTTTCTACCCATCCGAAAAATAGCAGAGTAAATTAAATCAGATATTCATTATTGATCTTCACTTTAAAAATTCTACTTTCGCTCACTTGAAATATTTTCATTGAATACCAATATTAATACTGATAACTCTGTCTTTTATTTAATTAAATTTTTGAAAAATATATAAAAAATTATTTGAAATTTTATTTCCAGCACCCATATATCCATCAAGTAGAAAATTTGTTGTGAGGAATAACAAGAATGCGTTTTGAGAAATTTACCAATCGCTTACAGCAAACCCTTTCCGATGCGCAATCTCTGGCAATGAGCAAGGATCATGCTGCCATTGAAGGGATTCACATCTTGTCCACCTTGATGGAAGAAGCATCGAATGTGAGCTTGCTGCAACAGGCAGGAGCGAACCTGCGTGACCTGCAAAGCAAAGTACAAACTGCGCTGAACAATGTAGCTACGCTCGGTAATCCCTCTGCCGATATCAATATCAGTCAGGAAGCAGCCAAAGCCCTGCATCTAGCGGACAGTTATGCACAAAAAGCAGGAGATGAGTTCCTGTCCACTGACTGGGTATTACTGGCACTTGCAGAAACGGGTGCCACCAAAACCTTATTAAATAGTGTTGGCGTAAAAACTGAAACTTTACGACAGGTCATTAATCAAATTCGAGGCGATGAAAAAGTCATGAGCAATAATCATGAAGATCAACGGGACTCACTGAATAAATATACGATTGATTTAACTGAACGTGCCATGGCTGGCAAACTGGACCCGGTGATTGGTCGTGATGATGAAATCCGTCGTACAATTCAGGTGCTGTCACGCCGTACCAAAAACAACCCGGTACTGATCGGTGAGCCAGGTGTCGGTAAAACTGCGATTGTCGAAGGTCTGGCACAACGTATTGTTAACGGTGAAGTTCCTGAAGGCTTGAAAGGCAAACGTGTCTTATCTCTGGACTTAGGTTCATTGCTGGCAGGTGCCAAATATCGTGGTGAGTTCGAAGAACGTCTGAAAGCCGTTCTGAAAGATCTGGCTAAACATGAAGGCGAAATCATCCTGTTCATTGACGAGCTGCATACATTGGTCGGTGCCGGTAAAGGCGATGGCGCCATGGATGCGGGTAACATGCTGAAACCTGCATTAGCGCGCGGTGAACTACGCTGTGTCGGTGCAACGACTCTGGATGAATATCGTCAGTACATTGAAAAAGATGCAGCTTTAGAGCGTCGTTTCCAGAAAGTGCTGGTGGATGAACCAAGCGTGGAAGATACCATTGCGATTCTGCGTGGTCTGAAAGATCGTTATGCAACTCACCATGGTGTGCAGATTCTGGACTCAGCAATTATTGCTGCGGCGAAAATGTCGCACCGTTACATCACAGATCGTCAATTGCCGGATAAAGCCATTGACCTGATTGATGAAGCAGCATCTCGTATCAAAATGGAGCTGGATTCTAAACCTGAAGCGCTGGATAAACTCGAACGTCGTCTGATTCAGCTGAAGATGCAGCTTGAAGCGGTGAAAAAAGATGCAGACTCTGGTGCACAGGGCGAAGTGAAACATCTGGAAGAGCAGATTGCCACTGTAGAGAAAGAGTACAGCGAACTGGAAGAAATCTGGCGTGCCGATAAAGCGCTGGTAGCAGGCAACAAAGATATTCAGGTGAAACTGGATCAGGCTCGTATTGCCTTAGAAAAAGCACAGCGTGAAGGTGATCTGGCTGAAGCAGCACGTTATCAGTATGGTGTGATTCCGGAACTGCAAAAACAGTTGGAACGTATTGAAGCGGCTGAAGAAAGTGAAGCACCAAAACTGCTACGTGACAAAGTCACTGACAACGAGATCGCTGAAGTAGTCAGTGCTGCGACCGGTATTCCTGTAGCGAAAATGCTGCAAGGTGAGCGTGACAAACTGCTGCATATGGAAGACTTCCTGCATAACCGTGTTGTTGGGCAGGAAGAAGCCGTAGTGGCTGTGTCTAACGCTGTGCGCCGTTCACGTGCTGGCTTGTCAGATCCAAATCGTCCAAGCGGTTCATTCCTGTTCTTGGGCCCAACAGGTGTAGGTAAAACAGAATTGACCAAAGCCTTGGCGAACTTCCTGTTCGACAGTGACGATGCCATGATCCGAATCGACATGTCCGAATTTATGGAAAAACATTCGGTGAGCCGCTTGGTCGGTGCACCTCCGGGCTATGTCGGTTATGAAGAAGGTGGTGTGCTGACTGAAGCGGTGCGCCGTAAACCATATAGCGTGGTGTTATTCGATGAGGTCGAAAAAGCGCATCCGGATGTATTTAACATTCTGCTGCAAGTGCTAGATGATGGTCGTTTGACTGACTCGCAAGGTCGTGTGGTGGACTTTAAAAATACCGTGATTGTGATGACTTCGAACCTGGGTTCACAGGATGTCCGTGAACTGGGCGATAAAGCAACTCGTGAAGAAGTCCGTACAGTGGTGATGAACGCGGTATCGGAACATTTCCGTCCAGAATTTATCAACCGTATTGACGAGCTGGTGGTGTTCCATGCGCTAGAAAAAGACCAGATCCGTGGTATTGCCGATATCCAGTTGAACCGCTTGCGTCAACGTCTGGCAGAACGCGATATGCGTCTGTCTGTGGATGACAGTGCTTTCGATCAGTTAATCGAAGCTGGTTTCGATCCGTTGTATGGTGCGCGTCCATTAAAACGTGCGATCCAGCAACGTATTGAAAATGGTTTGGCACAAAGCATCCTGGCAGGTGAGTTTGGCCCTGGTGATACCATCGTCGTTCGTGGTGAAAGTGGCGAGCTGGTCTTTGAAAAAATGAAACTCAGCTAATAGAAGTTCTCCTCGCAACAAAAAAACCCAGCCTAGGCTGGGTTTTTCTTTATCTTATATTCACACCTTACATTTTTGGATGAGTAATTTTCCAGGCACGGTGAATTTTCTGGTTACGCTTGAAGTCTGGACCAATGGTTTCATGCGTGATTTCTTCCAAGTCATATAAACCTTCAATCATTTCATCCATTTCGAAACCACGGTAGTTGTTCGAGAAATACAACGTACCGTCAGTGGTTAAACGGTTCATGGCACGTTTCAATAAAGAGACGTGGTCACGCTGAACGTCGAAAGTCCCGTAGAATTTTTTCGAGTTAGAGAATGTCGGTGGATCGATAAAGATCAGGTCATATTGTTCATGACCTTCTTTCAGCCATTCAAAACAGTCAGATGCAAAGAATTGATGTTGCTGATCGGCATGGTCTACAGTCAGGCCGTTTAGAACAAAGTTCTCTTTTGACCAGTTCAAATAAGTATTAGACAAATCGACACTGGTGGTACTCGCTGCACCGCCTAAAGCTGCATGTAAGCTCGCGGTAGAGGTATAGCTGTACAGATTCAGGAAGTGCTTGCCTTTGGCTTCTTTGGCAATACGCAAACGCATCTGACGGTGATCCAGGAACAAACCGGTATCCAGATAGTCGGTCAGGTTGACCAGAATCTTGGCTTGGCCTTCCTGGACGATAAAACGTTTAGACGCTGTACTTTGTTTGGTGTACTGGTTTTTACCTTCCTGACGGGCACGCGTCTTGATAAAGATCGCATCACGGCCCAAACCGGTCACGGCACGAATTGCCTGTAGAGCCAGGTTAAAACGTTTTTTTGCTTTTTCAGGATCGATTTTTTTCGGTGGTGCATATTCCTGAACATGCAGACGTTCGCCGTATAGATCAACTGCTACATTAAAGTCCGGCAGGTCGGCATCATACAAACGCAGGCAGTGAATATTTTCTTTTACCGCCCATTTTTTCAGGGTTTGCATATTCTTGGTCAGACGGTTAGCAAATTCCATCGCACCTTCAATCGGCTCGAATTGTTGCGGCTGCCAGCTTTCCAGGAAAGGACGTGTGACTGCTGCCGGTTTTACCGTACCGAAACGGATATAGATCGGCAGTTTACCGTTCATCAAACGCAGAATTTGTGGATCATTGAACGCCAAGACATCGGCCTGTTCCACCTGAGCAGCAATGACTGCGGCTTTTTGATTCGGGAAATTCTTTTGCAGCAGATTAGACAAACCCAGATACAAGGCACGGTTAGATGCCTTATCGCCCAGACGCTCACCGTACGGCGGGTTGGTGACGAAGAAGACTTTTTTGCCTTCCGCCTGGAAATCTGGCCAGTCATTTAAAGTACGCTCTTCGATCTTGATCTGATCGAGGGCTGATTCAAAACCTGCCGCAATAATGTTCTGTTTAGTGGCTTTCACCGCTTCCCAGTCGGCATCAAAGGCATAGAATTTGGGTAATGGGTTTTCTAGCGCAGCTTTATGACGTTCAGCCGCTTCAGCTTTAATCCCCATCCATAATTCATGGTCATGACCATTCCAGCCATTAAATCCGAAACGACGCACCAGACCTGGGGCGCGATCCGTCAGAATCATCAGGGATTCAATAATAAACGTCCCTGAACCACACATTGGATCAACCACAATATCCGGGTTGATGTCTTTCAGGCCACCTTTTTGCAGGATCGCAGCCGCCAGATTTTCCTTGATTGGTGCTTCAGTCATAAAGCGGCGATAGCCACGTTTATGCAGGGAATCACCGGATAAGTCTAAACAATAAGTATGTTCTTTTTTACCTGCCAGAATATACATGGTGATTTCTGGCTGTTTGGTATCAATACTTGGACGTTTGCCCACAGCTTCCATAAAGGAATCGACAACACCATCTTTGGCACGTAGAGTTGCAAACTGGGTGTTGACCTTAATATCACGTTCAACGTGCAGACGAATTGCGAAGGTGCTTTGTGGTGCAAAAATCAGTGACCAGTCGAAGCTCATCGCACCTTCATAAAGCTCTTCTGCAACATCACGCGCATCGTGGGAGAATTCGATTTCATGCGTGTGAATTGGCATCAGGACACGAGAAGCCAGACGAGACCACATACAGATGCGGTAAGCATTTTCAAGCGTGCCTTTGAAGGTCAGACGACCTGGGAAACGTTCAATATCCTGAACACCTAAACCTTTGATTTCTTCTTCTAATAAGGTTTCCAGACCATCGGCACAGGTGACCCAATAATTGCTTAAACGTGAAGAGGTATTCATAAAATAGAGAGACCGGAAAAGAATAAATAAAAACTGCGCTCAGTTTAGCGTATTTTGCCTGTTAAAGCTTTGGAAATTTTTTAAATTCGAGCACATGCAGCCTAGTTTTACTCATCATAAAAAGCGCTAAATGTTGACTTAAAAAGCAAACTGAAAATTTACGAGATATGTAGAACTAAACAGTGACAGTAAGGCAAATTTATTGAGTAAATCTTTTTATTTTACAGATGGGTATGTGATGATTATTAAACTAATTCGCAATCTAGATCTTCAATTGCAGCCATGTTGTATGTGTGATTTAAAAAATAAATAATCGGGTTATTGATGTGATGGATCTGATGCCGGATCGTTTATATACACCTCATGGCATCAACATTACTCTAAAAGTAAAAGCTAAAATTTGGTCACTCATGTCAAGTGATCGAGACTAAGAATTGATTAGCCAGACGAGGAGTGAATCTAAAACAAAAAAGACACTGATCTACGATTGCTCGAGGTAGAACAATTTTCATTCATATCAATTTATAACTCACATAACTTATTTATTAATTTTGGTACGTTTATTGCTCTATCTAATATCAATGAAGCTGTAATGCTGAGGGGAATCATTACAGCTTCATCTTTATTCTTAATTATTATTTCGGAGGGGCTTAGATGTTGGATCTTCAATTACGCAGGAATGAGGCATTTTCAATCGCTACCTTGATCTATGCACGTTTAAGACGAGTGACTGGGCGAGTAATTGATGCCATGTATCTTGCAGAAAATATCCACTATGCAAAGCATGTGATTGGGCTGGCAGAGCAGACTGAAGATCCTGAGTTATTACATCTGGTCAATCGTTTAAAAACCACTCTGGATTTATCGTCATTTTCAGAACTGCAGGCTGAAGAACAGGCGGAAAAGGAACTGATTTCTGTGGAACCAAGTGAAGAAGATATCTATCGCGCACAGGTTTCACATCATTATATTGGCGCATTGCGCTAATTGGGGGATTGAGTGTGGATGCTCCAGACTGAAGCACTCATGTTTAAATGAAAAAACAAGCATATAGATAGACAGGTTAAATTATCTTATTGAAAAAATACATGGGAATTTTAATTTCCATTCTTATTACCGAGATGGTTTTTGTACAACCGAGCTCTTTATCAACTATAAAGATTCGCTAATCTCTGTATAATACGTTGACTTAACGTATAAGGAATCTCTCATGCACTTGGCGGCATTGCATACACCGAGCCAGATTCAACTCAACAAAGCAGGTAATCTTAAACATTTCCTGACCATCGAAGGTCTTTCTAAAGAAACTCTTACAAAAATACTGGACACTGCGTTGTCCTTTTTTAATGACCAAAATCAGCTGATCACCAATAATTTGCTCGAAGGCAAAACGGTGATGAACCTATTTTTTGAAAATTCTACCCGAACGCGTACTACTTTTGAGGCAGCGGCCAAACGTCTGTCTGCCAACGTGCTGAATATCGATATTGCCCGTTCAAGCACCTCTAAAGGTGAAACTTTACGTGATACCTTGTGGAATCTTGAAGCCATGGCGGCAGATATTTTCGTGGTACGTCATTCATCTTCAGGTGCAGCGCACTTTATTGCCAAAGATGTCTGTCCAAATGTCGCCATCATTAATGCAGGCGATGGCCGTCATGCCCATCCAACTCAAGCGATGCTGGATATGCTGACCATTCGCCGTGAAACCAATAAAAAATTCGAAGATATGTCGATTGCGATCATTGGCGATATCAAGCATTCGCGTGTAGCACGTTCAGATGTGGCGGCACTGCAAACCTTAGGCTGCAAAGATATTCGCGTGATTGCACCGAATACGTTATTGCCATACGGTTTTGATGACTACAGTGAAGATGTACGCCTGTTCAATAATATGGAAGATGGCATCAAAGACTGTGATGTGATCATTACCTTGCGTATTCAAAACGAGCGTATTGATTCGCCAGCGCTGTCTTCTCAGGCTGAATTCTACAAAATGTATGGCCTGAATAAAGAACGTCTCGCCATGGCCAAGCCGGATTGTATCGTGATGCATCCAGGACCAATGAACCGTGGTGTGGAAATTGATTCCAGTATTGCAGACGGTCCGCAATCCGTGATTCTGAAACAGGTTACTAACGGGATTGCAGTACGTATGGCGGTACTGGCTCTTGCGATGCAGGGTCAGTTACAGGAACAGGGTTTGATTGAAGCGATTGCGGTATAAGGAATAAGTCATGTCTATTGTAAAAATTGAAAATGTCCGTGTTCTTGACCCAATCCAAAACACTGATTCAGTCGAAACGGTTTATCTCGAAAATGGTAAACGTGTTGCAGAAACTGCCAACGTATCTGAAACCATTGATGGACAGGGCAAATGGCTGATGCCCACTATGGTGGATCTATGCGCACGTTTACGTGAACCGGGCCAGCAGCAACACGGAACTTTAAAGTCTGAAGGTAAGGCTGCACGTGAAAACGGTATTCTGCATGTCTTTACCCCGCCAGATTCCAAACCGATTGTGCAGGATAATGGTGCGCTGATTCATGGTCTGGTTGAAAAAGCCATGCTGGATGGCGGTATTTATTTACAGGTGATCGGTGCGCAAACCCAAGGTTTGCAAGGTCAGCAACCGGCCAATATGGCTGGTTTAAAAAAAGGCGGTTGTACTGCGGTTTCTAATGCCAGTGCGCCGTTTGCCAATGATGATGTGGTATTACGTACACTTGAATATGCAGCGGGTTTGGATCTGACTGTAGTGTTCTATGCAGAAGAGCCGCAAATTGCCAAAGATGGTTGTGTGCATGAAGGCTTTATTGCTTCACGTCAGGGCTTGCCAATGATTCCGGCACTAGCTGAAACTGTAGCAATTGCCAAATACCTGCTCATGATTGAAGCGACTAAAGTACGCGCTCATTTTGGCTTGTTATCTTGTGGTGCATCAGTAGAACTGATCCGTATTGCTAAAGAAAAAGGCTTGCCAGTAACTTGTGATGTTGCAATGCACCAATTGCATCTGACTGACCATCTGATTGATGGCTTTAACTCTCTTGCACACGTACGTCCACCATTACGTTCTGAATCTGACAAAGAATTACTGCGTCAAGGTGTGAAATCTGGTGTGATTGATGCGATCTGTACCCATCATGAACCCCTGAGCAGCTCTGCCAAAATGGCACCCTTTGCGGAAACACAGCCTGGCTTTACCGCGTTTGATACCTACGTACCGTTCGGTATCCAACTAGTGAATGAAGGCTTCTTTACGCCGTTGGAATGGGTGGAGAAAGTCACAGTTGCTCCTGCGAAAGTCGCCAGTATGTTTGAGCGTTGGAAAGCGGAAGCAGGCTGGGTACTGGTTGATCCAGAACAGGAGTGGACATTAAGCAAAGAAACGATCGTTTCTCAAGGTAAAAATACACCACTGCTCAATCAAAAAGTGAAAGGTAAAGTGCTGCAAACTTTTATTGCTGCATAACACTTACATTTCGCGTTTACAAAAGTCAGCTTCGGCTGACTTTTTTATATCTTAATTAAAATAGTAGAAAAGTTAGCCCTATATAAACAGTGAAACTTTATGATATCAGTACAATTATTAACATTCCAAAGAGGGGGGATCGCTACACTGATTAAATATTAAACATTATAAATCAGAATAATGGTGATCTTGATGAATACAGATTTAATTGAACGTTTAAAGAGTGATGTGACCGCCATTGTGCTGCAAGGTGAAACAGAACATCTATTTGCCAAGGATCAGGCCTTAGCCCAATTCTATCCTGTATTGTTAAGTATTCTTCGTGCAAGACCGGCCTGGATTGAAAGTCTGGGTCAGCAACTTAATCCCAAGATTGATGAATTATTTAATAATAATCCGACCCTAAAACAACAATTCCTGGCTCAGTTAGATTCAACTGCACCTCAAGATGAAATTGAACAGACCCTGAACCGGGCAATTGTTCCAACCATGAACTTCTTGCAAGCAGAAGCGGGTGCACCCACTGCTGAAGCAGTAGGCCATTTGCTAGATACCCATGCAGACTCGATTCAACGGGCATTACCAGTCTGGGCTGGCCCTATACTGGCATCTCTAGGCGTATCTCCGCTGGCGGGACAAAATCTGAACCGCGCACCGGGTCTGGCTTCCGAACCGGAAGCAGAACCAGTACTGACTGAAGAGAAAAAGGCAGTGGTGTTCTGGCCTTTTATTCTCCTCGTGATTATTGCGGCGATTATCTTATTCTTCTTCCGCGGATGCCTGCGTGATGATGATCCGGATGAATTGCGAAATGCCCAAGCAGTGAGTGAAGCTGCTGCAACGAACCCTGCAATTCTCAAAATCAGCACCGGTAGTCAGGGTGAAATCGTCAACTGTCAGGTACAGATGAATGATCCGAAATATATGCAGATTCTGCAAAATGAAATTAAACAGATATTTAACTACAGTATCGGCTGTGGTGCAGTAGCGAATGAAAATTACCATTCCGAATTCATTGATCAGGATACGATTCCTTCAGTACTGAAACTGCTGCAAGGTATGTCAAATGTGACTTTGACTTGGGCGGGTAATCAGGTATCTGTACAGGCAGCGAACAGTGCAGATGCACAACGTTTGGCGGGTCAGATTCGTGGTCTGGCTAAAAATGTAGAAGTCGTGACTCAAAAACCAGTTGATATGGATGAGGCAATCAATACAGCCAATACCGAGGCTAAAAAAGCTTTAGATGAACTTCAGATGGAAAATATTGAGGCATTGGATGTTGCTACTGCCTTAAACCTGCAACTTATTCATTTTGCGACAGGTTCTACTGAAATTCCTGAAGTGAATAAAAGCTTGCTGGATCAGACTGCAGCTTTATTGCAATATGCCAAAGATGTACGTCTAACCGTGATAGGCCATACTGATACAGAAGGCAGCAGCACTCAAAATCAGGAGCTATCTTTAAAACGTGCTCAAGCCATTGTGAATTATCTGGTACAGAAAGGGGTGAATCCGGCACAATTACAACCTGTCGGTATGGCGGCGAGTCAGCCAGCTCAACCGAATGCAACCTCGAACGGGCAGTATCAAAACCGCCGTGTAACTTTTGAAGTTATGAGTACCGAAGACGGTCGTGTCCATACTGTGGATAATGAAGGCGTAGTTGAAAAGAAAGCCAGCTAAATAATTCTTTCATCATAAAAAAAGGACGAATGATTCGTCCTTTTTTATTTGTTATGAATTAAGAGAAGACAGGTGGGGTATAAGTCAGGGTTCTTCCTAGGAACCAGAGCAAGAATAGTACCAATGGAAGATGAAAGACCAGTTGGGTCACTGTAAAACCAATCACATCTTTGGCTTTTAATTTTAAGATACCCAGCATAGGGAGCATAAAGAAAGGATTGATCAGATTGGGCAAGGCTTCGGCCGCATTGTAAATCTGGACAGACCAGCCCAGATGCACTTTCAGGTCATGTGCAGCCTGCATCACATAAGGCGCTTCAATAATCCATTTTCCTCCACCAGAAGGAATGAAGAAGCCTAGAATCGCTGAATAAATTCCCATCACCACTGCAAAGGTTTCCTGCGAGGCAATCGAAACGAAGAACTCGGCTATATAGTGCGATAGGGACAGGTCAGCAGAATTCAGGGCATTGGTCATCATAAAGGCGATGCTGCCATAAAGCGGAAACTGGATCAGCACCCCTGAAATGGCCGGCACAGCTTTGGACACAGCATTGAGAAAATTACGTGGTGTACCATGTAAAGCTACACCCAAAATCAGAAAGATAAAGTTATAGGTGTTTAAGCTGGAGATTGCCAGAATAGGATTACTTTTGGAAAACTCGTTAAACATCCAGACCAGACCCAGAACCACAATCAGAATACTTAAGATTGGCGAGTTTTCCAGCCAGTCACCCGGCCGTTTATGGGTCACGGTTTCAGTCTTTTCTTCTTCAATCTGGATCGGGAAGTGATCAATAGTTTTAATATGATTGCCTTTGGGCGCAGACCAGTAGGCAATGGCAATCGAAGCAATAATCAAGACTGCTGTCATGATCATGGATTGCGGCAGGAAAATCGTTTCAGTAAATGGAATCACACCAGTCAGATTATAAAGTGGTTCTGGTAGACTGGATTTGTTGGCTTGTAATTGCGCTGCTGAAGAGCTGATACCCAGTGCCCAGGTTGCGCCCATCCCGATAATCGCTGCTGCGGCAGCCGCACGGTAATCCATATTCAGTTCTTTACGCTGCGCTAGCGCAATCACCAGAAGTGCGGTTAGAACCGTACTCATCGCCCAGTTAATCAGGGAAATCAGTAGACTAACAGTGGCGACGAGAACGATGGCTCCACGTCCAGAATGAGGAATGCGCGCCATTTTTTGAATCAGTAATTGCATCGGTTTGGAAACCGAAACTACATAACCCACCACGATCAGCATACACATCTGTAAGGTAAAGGGAATCAGACTCCAGAATCCGTCACCAAATGAAATCGCGACGTCTTGTGCCGGCGCACCAATGCCAATCGCGGCAATCGCAACGATGATGACACCGAGTAGGGCAAAGATATAAGAGTCCGGAAACCATTTTTCAGACCAGTCGCTGACGCGCATGGCAAAGCGCTGCAAGATATTTTGTTGAGTTTGCATGATTAAAATCCATTTATTCTGCATTTGTTATTAAGAAGTGGCTTTCTTCAGCCAAAAAGAAACCCTTAAAAATTTTCATTTTAAGGGCTGGAAAAAATCAGGCTGCTTTACGGAGTAAAGGTACGCCGGTGACTTTCTGAATTTCATCAAAACTGACATCGGGTGCCAGTTCTACAAGTTGAATACCTTCAGGTGTGACATCCAATACACCTAAGTCAGTAATAATCCGGTTCACTACGGCCTGACCAGTAAGCGGAAGACTACATTGTGAGACAATTTTAGGCGTACCATCTTTGGCGCAGTGTTCCATCAGCACCACAACTTTTTGCACACCTGCGACCAGATCCATGGCACCACCCATGCCTTTGACTTTCTTGCCTGGAATCATCCAGTTGGCTAGATCACCATTTTCTGAGACTTCCATAGCCCCCAGAATGGCGATATTGACATGACCGCCACGGATCATGGCAAAGGAGTCGGCACTGGAAAAGAAAGATGCACCTTTGCGGGCAGTTACCGTCTGTTTGCCAGCATTGATCAGGTCTGCATCCACAGTATCGGCCGTTGGAAATTCTCCAATCCCCAGCAGACCATTCTCAGACTGAAGCCAGACATTCATATTCTCTGGAATATAATTTGCGACTAAGGTTGGCAGACCAATACCCAGATTCACATAGAAACCATCTTCAAGTTCCTGTGCGGCGCGCTGCGCCATTTGATTACGTGTCCAAGCCATGATCAAGCCTCCGCCTTTAAAGTCATCTGTTCAATGCGTTTTTCCGGTTGGGTATTCAGTACAATCCGGTTCACATAAATGCCGGGAAGATGAATTTCATCTGGATCAAGGGCACCGATCTCGACAATTTCTTCAACTTCAGCAATGGTCACTTTACCAGCCATGGCACAGACCGGATTGAAGTTCTGGGCAGTTTTACGGAAAATCAGGTTGCCGGCTTTATCGGCCTTATAGGCTTTCACCAAAGCTACATCAGCAGTTAAGGATTCTTCCAGAATATAAGACTTGCCATTGAATTCGCGGACATCTTTACCTTCAGCAATGACGGTTCCAACACCGGTCGCGGTATAGAAAGCGGGAATACCTGCACCACCGGCACGTAATTTTTCTGCCAACGTGCCTTGTGGAGTCAGTTCAACTTCGAGTTCGCCGCTTAAGTATTGGCGTTCAAATTCCTTATTCTCGCCCACATAGGAAGAGATCATCTTTTTAATCTGTTTGGTTTCCAGCAATAGCCCCAAGCCAAAGCCATCGACACCGGCATTATTAGAAATACAGGTCAGATTTTTGGCACCGGTTTCTTTTAAAGCTGCAATCAGGGCTTCTGGGATACCACATAGACCAAAACCGCCTACCGCCAGGGTATGTCCATCCTGGATGATGCCGTCTAAAGCGGCTTTTGCACTGTCATACACTTTATTTGACATTTTTACCTCGATTTATTCTTCTCTTACAGATCTCTTTTATCTAAAGATCTGCTGATTTCTATCCATGAGGACTTATAGAGTGTCCGGCTATTTCAAGTTTTTAAGCACAGGCTTTTTGCCAATAGGCATTGGCATAATTGGAGGGATTATTGCGTTGTAGAACCTCACTGATATTACGGCTGGTCTGCATCAGAGTATCCAGTTGAATACCGGTTTCAAAGCCCATCTTGGAGAGCAGGTAATACAGGTCTTCAGTTGAAACATTGCCGGAAGCACCTTTGGCATAAGGACAGCCACCGAGGCCGGCAATAGAGGAGTCAAATACCCGAATACCTTGTAATAGTGACTGGTAAATATTAGCGATGGCCATGCCATAGGTATTATGAAAATGGCCAGCCAGCACTTTACTATCAATTTCTGAAAGACAGGCATCCCAGACGTTCTTCACGCGATCTGGAGTTGCCGTACCAATGGTTTCACCCAGTGATACTTCATAGCAGCCCATATCTAGTAAGCGCTGCGTAACTTTTACGACCTGCTTCGGATCAATTGCACCTTCATAAGGGCAGTCCACCATGCAGGAGACATAGCCACGAACCTTGACATCATTAGCTTTGGCAGCGGCCATCACATCTGCAAACTTCTCAAAGCTTTCATCAATCGAGCAGTTGATATTCTTGTGGGTAAAGCTTTCAGAAGCTGCGGTAAATACCGCAACTTCTTTACAATCCACAGCCAGCGCTGATTCAAAACCTTTCATGTTTGGCGTCAGCAAACTGAACTGGATATTCGGATCTTTAGGCAAGCTGGCAAATAGCGTATCGCTATCTGCCATCTGTGGAACCCATTTGGCTGAAACACAGGAGCCGACCTCAATCGCCTGCAAACCTGTTTTCATCAGGTCCAGAATCAGATTTTTACGGTCATCTAGTGTTAAAGGTGTTTTTTCATTTTGCAGGCCATCGCGTGGCCCGACTTCTACGATTTTAACGAAATCTGTCATGCAACTTCCTCCGCTAGAGGCTGAAACTCAACCAGTTCATCACCGGCTTTAACCTGATCACCTTTCTGGAAGTATGAGTTTGCGATAATGCCATCATGCGGAGCGCGAATGGTATATTCGATCTTCATTGCTTCCAAGGTCAGCAGTACATCGTCTTTTTTCACTTTGTCATTTGCCGCGACCAGAACCTGAGTAATCACGCCAGGCATTGGCGCAGTCAAGTTATTTTCAGTCCCTTGTTCATCCTGGTTATTAAAGTCATTTTTCAAATAATTGAACTTGTAGCTTTGACCATTCTGGAACAGGGTAATGCCATGCTCAGTCTGGCTAAATGCCAGTTTCTGCTGCTGACCCGCAAGATTTAACTGGAGTAGGTGTTGATCAAGCAGCTCACCCTGGATGGTAAGTGTCTGGCCTTCATAATTTGCCAGGAAACTATTTTCTAGCGCTTTAAAGCTCACCACACGTAAAACGTCATTACATTGTAATTTAATTGTGTAGCTATTTTGCTGATTCAGACGCCAAAATGCCTTTTGCTGCCAGACGGGATTATTGCTAGTCGGGTTTTGAGCCAGACGCGATAACAGTTCAACCAAGGCTGCAGTGACCACTAATTCTGCACTGATATCAGCAGATGGTTTGAGTAGGAACTCTTCTTCACATTGAATCAGGCCAGTATCGAGATGGGCATTTTTAAATGAATCACATAATACTAAGCGATCAAGAAAAGCGATGTTATTGCCAAGACCATCGACATGAAACTGACCCAAGGCATGATGCATCTGGGTTAAAGCAGCTTCACGGTTTTTGCCCCAAACAATCAGTTTGGCAATCATCGGATCATAATAGGTGCTGATTTCATCACCTTCGACAATGCCACTATCCACACGCACGCTGTCATTTTGTTCTGGATAGTGCAAATAGCTGATCTGACCGATGGCAGGAATAAAACCTTTTTCTGGTTCTTCGGCATAAACACGGGCTTCCAGTGCATGACCGTGTATCTGTAATTCATGCTGCTGTTTCGGTAAAGGTTCACCGAACGCTACACGTAACTGCCATTCCACCAGATCCTGACCGGTGATCATTTCAGTGACTGGATGCTCAACCTGCAGACGGGTGTTCATTTCCATGAAGTAAGCAGTACCGTCTTGCTCAACGATGAACTCGACTGTACCGGCACCGACATAATTTACAGCACGTGCAGCATCAATTGCGGCTTGGCGCATCGCCTCAAGTTTGTCTTCTGGCATTTTAGGTGCAGGTGCTTCTTCCAGAACTTTCTGGTGACGACGCTGCACGGAGCAATCACGTTCAAACAGATGCACATAATTGCCATGTGTATCACCAAAGACCTGAACTTCAATATGGCGTGGCTGCACGACATAGCGTTCAATCAGCACATCTTCATTGCCGAAGCTGGAACGTGCTTCGCTTTTACAGGAAGCGAGTGAACTCAGGAAATCTTCACTACGCTCGACCAGTCGCATGCCTTTACCGCCACCGCCAGCACTAGCCTTGATCAGTACTGGATAGCCAATACTGTCAGCTTGTTGTTTCAAGAAATCGGCATCCTGATTGGTACCATGATAGCCGGGGGTTAAAGGTACACCAGCTTTTTCCATTAAGGCTTTAGAGGTCGCTTTCAGACCCATTGCTAAGATCGCATCCACTGGCGGACCAATAAAGACAATGTTGTTATCCTGACAGGCCAGGGCAAACTGGTCATTTTCAGACAGGAAACCATAACCTGGATGAATGGCCTGAGCACCGGTAGTTTTTGCTGCCTGAATAATACGTTCAATCTGTAAATAACTTTGTGCAGCAGGCGATTCACCAATATGGATGGCTTCATCTGCCAGTTTGACATGCTGTGCCTGTGCATCGGCATCGGAATATACGGCAACGGTGGCAATCCCTAACTTTTTCGCTGTACGAATCACACGGCAGGCAATTTCACCACGATTGGCAATTAAAATCTTTTCAAACATCCTACGATCCTTCTTGTTGTTATGCCGTGGTCTTAATCCAGGCCGGGCTTTGTTTGTTTAAAAATGCATTCAGTCCATTTTTCGCCTCATCTCCCTGGCGAACATGGGCAATATGCTGTGCGGTTTTAAACAGCAGATCTTCAGTCAGGACCTGTTGATCGACCAGTTGAATCAGCTGTTTTGAGGCGTTTTGCGCTGCTGGTCCACCGAGTAAGAGCGCTTCCACAATCTCATCAATTTTGCTGTCGAGCTGTTCTGGTGCAGTCACTTCATGTGCCAGACCAATGGTTTTCGCCTGTTCAGCTGAGATTCGCTCAGCAGTCAGGAAATAACGTGACGCCTGACGGGCGCCAATCGCACGAATCACATACGGACTAATGGTCGAAGGGGCTAATCCTAAACGTACTTCAGACGTTGCAAACTTGGCATCAGTGCTGGCGATACAGATATCACAAGCGGATGCCAGTCCCATACCGCCGCCAAAAGCAATTCCATGGACACGGGCAATCGTCGGTTGTTTTAATGTCGCCAGACTTTGCAACATTTTTGCCAGTTTGAGAGCATCGGCTTCATTGTCTGCCTGTGAGGCCTGACCGGCCTGTTTCATCCAGTTCAGATCTGCACCCGCAGAGAAGCTTTTGCCTCGGCCTGCCAGAATCACCACGCGTACGTCATCACGCTGATTTAAAGACTGGAAACAGGCATGTAGCTCTTCAATGACCTGGGTATTAAACGCATTATGCAGTTGAGCCCGGTTAATCCAGACCGTTGCCACCTGATTCTGCTGTTCGAGCTGTAAAAATTGATAGTCCATTTTTGTCACCTCTTACATGCGGAACACGCCGAATTTGGTTGGCTGGATTGGTGCATTCATCGCTGCAGCCAGACTTAGGGCCAGGACTTCACGCGATTGCGCTGGATCAATGACACCGTCATCCCATAAACGCGCAGAAGCATAATAAGGATGGCCTTGGCGTTCATATTGGTCACGAATTGGCTGTTTAAACTGGTCTTCTTCTTCAGCTGACCAGGTTCCACCTTTTTGCTCAATCTGATCGCGTTTCAAAGTCGACAATACGCTAGAGGCCTGTTCACCGCCCATCACTGAAATACGCGAGTTTGGCCAGGTCCACATAAAGCGTGGCGAGTAAGCACGGCCACACATGCCATAGTTACCGGCACCAAAAGAACCGCCAATCACCAGAGTCAGTTTAGGCACATTGGCTGTCGCGACGGCCATCACCAGCTTGGCACCATTTTTGGCAATACCTTCATTCTCATACTGACGACCCACCATAAAGCCGGTGATGTTTTGCAGGAAGATCAGCGGAATATTGCGCTGGGTACATAGTTCAATAAAATGCGCGCCTTTTTGTGCAGACTCAGAGAATAAAATTCCATTGTTGGCAATAATTCCAACTGGCATTCCATAGAGCTTGGCAAAGCCAGTGACCAGGGTAGTCCCAAAGCGTGCCTTGAATTCGTCAAAGCGTGAACCGTCGACAATACGCGCAATCACTTCGCGGATATCAAAAGGCTTGCGCGCATCACTCGGCACAATGCCATACAGCTCTGAGCTGTCAAAACGCGGTGCTTCGATTTCATCTGCAGTTTTATTTGGCTTTTTGTTCAGGTTCGCCACAATGTTGCGGGCAATGGCAATTGCGTGTTCATCATTTTCTGCCAGATGATCGGCAACCCCAGATAAACGAGTATGTACATCACCGCCACCGAGATCTTCACTAGAAACCACTTCACCAGTAGCTGCTTTCACCAGAGGAGGGCCACCGAGGAAAATAGTACCCTGATTACGCACAATAATGGTTTCATCTGACATCGCTGGCACATAAGCACCACCTGCAGTACAACTACCCATCACCACTGCAATCTGTGCAATACCTATACTCGACATACGTGCCTGATTGTAAAAGATACGGCCGAAGTGATCACGATCCGGGAATACTTCATCCTGTAAAGGCAAATAAGCACCGCCAGAATCGACCAGATAAATACATGGCAAATGATTCTGCTCAGCAATTTCCTGGGCACGTAAATGCTTTTTCACTGTAAGGGGATAATAAGTACCGCCTTTGACTGTGGCATCATTGGCCACAATCATGCAGGTCACACCATTCACCTGGCCCACACCAGCGACTACACCTGCTGCAGGAACATCATCCTGATAAACCTGATAGGCAGCCAGTTGACCGATTTCCAGAAAAGCCGTGCCTGGATCAATTAAATGA